>NZ_CALEMI010000138.1 GCF_937910895.1 uncultured Dokdonia sp.
AGAGACACCACGGTTAATACGTTAGGATTTCCCGCAAAAGCTCCTCCTCCTATAGTAGTAACTTGAGCAGGAATGGTAACAGTTTCCAATTGATTAAATCTAAAAGTATTATTGCCGATAGTGGTTACATTATTTCCAATAGAGAGGGTTGTTATATTATTTTCTGCAAAAGAACCGTTACCTATACTGGTGACACTACTAGGAATACTAACCGCTGTTATAGTATTTTCTCTAAAAGCACCGTTACCTATGTGGGTTACCCCATCTGGAATCACAATACTGGTTACAGTATCGTCGCGAAAGGCACCATCACCTATTTCGGTTACAGTATACGTAATACCACCTTCACCTTCATTATCAGTCACTTGAGATGGAATGGTAATAGCACCACTATTTATATTGCCCGTAATTTTTACAGTATTGTTGTTGTTATCTAAGGAGGTTACTTGATAACTAATGCCCTCTATGGTAAATGCATCAATTGCTCCATTTATAGATTTAAAACCTGTCCAGCTTGCATTTAAATACGCCTGTGTAGTACCCGTAGGTACCGTTAACTCTATTTGATCAACTTCACCAAAACTTCCAACGACATCGGGTGTATCCTGGACTATTGATGGAGGTGTGGTAGCCAGAGACACCACGGTTAATACGTTAGGATTTCCCGCAAAAGCTCCTCCTCCTATAGTAGTAACTTGAGCAGGAATGGTGACGGTTTCCAATTGATTACCCCTAAAAGCATTATCTCCAATAGTGGCTACATTATTTCCAATGATAATGCTTGTTAAACTATTTTCTCTAAAAGCATTGTTACCTATACTAGTTACACTAGTAGGAATACTAAGGTCTGTCAGATTATTTTGTCTAAAAGCACCAGTGCCTATACTTGTTACACTAGTAGGAATTACAAGACTCGTTAACTCATTATCATGAAAAGCTTCTCCTCTTATTTGAGTCACACTAGTAGGTATACTGACGCTTGTGATACCATCTCCTTCAAAAGCTTCAACACCTATTTCGGTTACAGAAAATGTAAAGCCAAGATGTTCAATTTGAGATGGAATAACAATAGCACCACTATTTGTATTACCTCTAACTTTCACCTCGTTTGGAGTATTAGAGCCTACCTCATAGGTGATTCCATCTATTTTAAATCTTTTACCAATAGTAGCTACCCCATTTACAGAAAAAAAAGCAGTCCAACCCGCATCTAAATAGGCTTGTACAGTTCCTACAGGAACTGTAAGATTTTTTTTTATATTATTGTTTCCCCCAAAAACAGTAGTTCCTAAAGTGGGCGGTGTCGTATTAATAGAAGTAACCGATACTAAATCGTCAGTCTCTATAAAAGCCTTATTACCAATACTAGTTACATTTTTGGGAATAATTAATACTGGGAGTCTTCTGTTTCTTTCAAAAGCCCTTGATCCTATAGTTACTAACGTATTAGGAAGTGTTAAATTCCTCAATCCTTTTGCAGGTAAGGCATCTTCTCCTATTGCCGTAACTGTATACGTAATTTCATCATTTATTACCGTAGACGGGATTATTAAACCTGTAGTTACATCTCCATCTGTAACTTCCACTTCATTGGTGTCTGTATCGATTACAGTATACGTTAAACCATCTACGGTAAAGGTTTGGGCAAAACTTACTGTCATAAAAAACAGTGTGAGTGTTGTAGCAATAAAAAACTTCTTCATTCGTATTAATTTTAAGAATTGATATGTGTTCAAAACCTCTTCTGAAAATAGGTCTTCTTTTGAATTCAAAACTACTTGGGATTCTCTTTTTTACCTAAAAAAATGGGGTATCAAAACCCCCTCTTAATTTACAAATTACTGATTTACAAATATTTACATTTGTGTTGATTAAAAAACTCAAATACGCAGTGTGAAAAATGAGACCTGAAGCTGAAAAACGCACGCTATCTAAAAGAGAGTTTTTAATTTGACGACTATAAATCAATGTGTATTTGAGCAAAAACGTCAACGATGCGCAGTACGCTTAGGAAATGTTACTCGTATTTGGCATCAATAATAGCTTTAGAAAAGAGAATAGTACGCCTCAAGAAATGAATTTGGGATACGCTTTACCGCTTCGCTCTCCCGTTGGTCGTGGACCTACCTGCAAGTAAGTCTCGCAAGCTCGATTTTGTAAACCTGCCTGTCGGCAGACAGGAGCGCATATCTATTAAACCTACAATATGTAATAGATTTTCTTCACCTCTACCTAAAATACTAATGTAAAGGACATCCAGGGTTTATTTATTAAAAACGTTTACAATACTTGCTATAGTATAGTGCTAATAGATGTGTATTAATTTTAATCGGACACTAGTGATTTTTCAAACAGAAAGTAATGAGAATAGTACGAATTTAAGGTAGTATGTGTTTGTCAACTAACCTTTGTAGTTTTCATAGCGCTATTGCATACTAAGTACTAGAAGAAAGGTCCCTATACTTTCTTTTCGATGTATTCAATAATATCTGTATTGGGGTCAATATTTAGTTTTTTACGGATACGGTATCTTGTGGACTTCACAGATGGAATTGAGGTGTTTAATACTTTACTAATTTCATTGGACGTAAGTCCTAATTTTAAAAGACATACCAATTCTTTTTCCTTAGCACTAAATTGTTGAAAGTTTTGATCTAAATGTATTTTAAAATCTATCTCTACTTTATCTAGATACGATTGTAGACTTGATGTAGAAGTATGTCTGGTTTTCTCTGAAATTAAGGATAATGATAAGGATCTCAGGGCCTTCTTGCGTTCAATTTCATCTTGAAAGGTGACAATTTCTTTTATGTCATCTAGTGTTTTATTCAGGACTTCTTCTGTAATAGAATGTTCTATCACTACTTTCTTTAACTCATTCTCTCGATTAGCCAGCACTAAATCTGACTTTATTTTTTCCATCTCTTTAAGCTCTACAGCATTTTCGGCTAAGGCAATTTTTTGTTTTTTACCTTTTAGAATAAAATATATGGATACTAACGCTAGTAATGCTACTACAAAAAGTAATATGAAATACAAACGCTTCTTTGAAGTTTCATTTTCCAATTGACTTGCCGTAAGCTCCCTTTCATTTTTATACTGATAGGAAAATTCCAGATCTGCAAAACGTTTTGTAGTATCTTCTTGTACTATAGAATCCTTATATTTATCTTGGATTAAAAAAGCTTCATAAGATTCTGTAAATTTTTTGTCATTATGGGCTATTCCAACTTTAGCGTGGTACGCAGCTTGTATTAAAAACAAGGCGTTAATCTTTTCTGCAAAGAAAATAGCACTATCTACATGTGCATTTGCTTTGCTATGCTCTTTATATTTGTCATATATTCTCGCTAGACTTAAATGGTTCTGTGCTCTGACATTATACGCAGTTGGATCTAACAGTTGTAAATTTTCTAGATAGATGCTAGCAGCTAGATCGTATTTTTCTGCTTTTGCATAGACACCCGCTAAGTTTCCCTTTATCTGTAGTCTATGCGTTTTAGAGGTATCAACTTCTATTGCCATTTTGTAGTAATATGCAGCAGAATCCATCATTTTCTGTCTACTAAATACTCTTCCTATTCGATTTAAAGTAAGTGCTTGTCCATACGTTGAGTTTGCCTTTTTTTGGATTGCTAATGCACGTTTATGAAATTGTTTTGCTTTCTCAAAATCCATTTGTCTTGAGTAAATATTACCCAGGTTACTTATAGATCTACCTATAATCATATCATACTCAATCTCTGTAGCAATAGCTAATGCCTCACGTGCATACTTCAAGGCTTCTGCAGTATCCTGCAGGTTTAAGGATACACTTGACAGACTATACAATAATTCTGCTTCTAGCTTTTGATAATGATCACTCTTATAGCCTTTATCTTTAATAATTTTTTGAACATCTAGAAAGATTTCTTTAGCAATATTCCCATCAAAATACGATAATTGACCTGCTAGTTCTGTTCTAAGAGGCAACTTTAAAGAATCTGAGTCTGCCTTCTCGATTTCTAATTTTATCTTCTCTATTCTTTGTACTCGCACATCTGGCTTTTTACCTTGTAATTGAGCATGGGCAGGACAAATTTTTATATAAAAGAATAAGGAGATTAAAAACGTTTTAATACTACAGGGGGCGAAGTGTCTCAAATGGTTAAATTAAAATAAGTGAATACATTAATTTGTAATTCGTAATTCAAGATAAAGATACTAAGATTTTGTAAAGAAGTGCTATTTACTATTTTTAACGTATGCGTATTTAACACTTTCGCGAAAGCACAACCAGAAACTTTACAATTCATAGCTCCCGCTAGATACTGAAACGAGTTCAGCAAACAGCCGGATTCCCGCCTGCCGGATGGACAGGAGTTCAACTACCTATTTTGTATGCGTCTTTCAGACTTTACAAAACAGCGTTTCACTAATCAAACTGCTGCACCGTACCAGAATTTGCAAGCACCAGTAGTTGTATATCACTGTTCAATATAAAGCCATTCATATCTGCATCTGCATTGGAGTAGCTTTCTCCTCCTCCAGCAAGGCTTAAGGCTTCTGTAATATCTGTATTGAGAATCTGGCTACTGCCGTCTGCGTCACCGGCAATCATGGCAAAGGTGCCATTGACTTGGGTAAGGGCGAGGTTTTCCCCTTTCGCGAAAGCGGCATCTTGTGTAAAATCTAAGCTAATCACCGTGCTACTCAATGAAACAGGTACAGCTGCCATCACACCAATATGATTGCGGTGTCTAATGGCTATGAAATAGTCTCCATTTTCTTCTGTAAAAGTGATCGTTGATGTTCCATCTAGTCCTACAATATCGCCGTCACGTTGTAGGAATGCAGACGTACTGTTTACAACAGTCGTATTTTCATTATCAGCTCCAGTGCGCAGTTCAACCAGTATCCAATCTACAATGGCATTGGCGCCCGTAGTAGTAAAAACAGTTGGGTCTACGGTTGCGCCATCACCATAGGGGGAAATTGTTAGGAGTACATTATTTGCCCGTAAATCATCGCGCATTAAGTCTTCTTCTCCAGTAATAGGATTTGTCGCAGCGCCTTGTAAGAACACTTTGGGAGCTACGGTAATGTTTACATCTATTTCTATAATGGAATTAAAATTAATCCAACCTCTTTCTAGATAATCTTGTGTAGTTCCTGTGGGTATCGTTAAATCTATATTTGATCGATTGCTAAACGTATCGTTATTTCCTGTTGTGATACTAGCTGGTGAACTGCCTAGTGCCGTAACTTCGGATAATGGATTTCCTTCAAAAGCACGAAAAGCTATATGAGTAACATTGGCTGGAATTGTAATACTTGTTAATTGGTTATTACGAAAGCCTTGCCCACCTATAGACACCAAATTATTGGGTAATATAACACTCGTTAATTGGTTATTGCGAAAACTACTTGCTCCAATACTCACTATCGTATTAGGAAGGATCACACTTGTTAAATCGCTAGCATCAAACGCGCTACCTCCTATTGCGGTGACTGTAAAATCTGAATCACCACTACTAACCATAGCATCAATAACAAGGTCCTGAGGAACAGCGATTCCTCCTGTAATCGTCACTTCATTAGGGGATATTGATGAAACCGTGTAGTTCAAATTATTTTCAGTAAAGATGTCTCCCTCTTCAAAATTAATCACTCCATTTACCGAATTAAAATTTACCCAACCCACAGCTTCATAAGCTGCTTCTGTGCCTTCTGGGACTGTTAAGTCTATGTTATTTTCGTTACTAAAAGAATCGTTACTAGTTCCTAAAACAACACTAGGTGGTGTTGGATTTAAAGAGTTAATACTATTTAAAGTCGAATTATTAAAAGCAAGTTGACCAATACTTACTACATTTTCTGGCAGTAGAAGACTTGCCAATTCATTATTTTCGAAAGACCTAAAACCTATTGTTTCCAAGCTACTTGGAAATGTAACACTCGTTAAATCATTGCTGGAAAAACACCTGTTAGGTACGTCTGTAACCCCTTCTGGTATAACTACAGAAGTAAGTGCATTAAATCGAAATGCCTCAGTACCTATAGCGCGGATCGTAGTAGGAAAAGTTACACTTGTCAAACCAGAAGATTCAAAAGCTCCATCGCCAATACCCACGACAGTAAAGCTAACATCTTGGATTAATACGGCTTCAGGAATTATTAAATTGGTTGGTATGGTAGTTCCTCCCGCTGCTTCAACTTCTGTAGGATCTAAGGCTGTAACCGTGTAGGAAAATCCACCAACCTCTAATGTATTTCCTACTTCTAGTGGTAATTCTCCATTGATCGTTGCAAATCCTGTCCATCCATTATTAAGATAGTCTAGTTGTGTGCCTGATGGTATGGTTAAATCGATATTACTTCGTACCCCAAAAGAATCGGTAGTTACGTCTGTCGTGATATTTGCAGGAGTGCTTCCCAAAGCAGTAACCGCAACGAGCGGATTACCTAGAAATGCTCGAAAAGCGACAAGGCTTACATTCTCTGGAATAGTAATACTCGTTAATTGATTATTACGAAATGCCTGCCCTTCTATCGTTGTGATTGTATTAGGCAACGAAACACTTGTTAAACCATTAGAAATAAACGCACTACTTCCTACAGCAGTAACTACAAAATCTGATCCTCCGTTGCTCACAGTTTCATTGATTGTGAGATTTTGAGGAACTGAATTCCCCCCTGTAACGCTCACTTCATTAGGAGATAATGAGGTTACCGTGTAATTCAAATTATTTTCGATAAAGGTATCACCTACTTCAAAGTTAACCACTCCATTCACTGAATTAAAACCTACCCAACCTGCTGCTTCATAAGCCGCTTCTGTGCTATCTGGTACAGTTAAATCTATATTTCCTTCATTAGCAAAAGAGTCATTGCTTCCTCCTATAGCAATACTTGGCGGCATAGGATTTAAAGAGTTAATAGCATTTAATGGAGAACTTTTAAAAGCTAATTGTGAAATGTTCGTAATATTTTCTGGTAAAACAAGATTTGTAAGGTCATTATTTTCAAAAGATCTAAAACCAATCGTTTCAAGGCTATTAGGTAAGGTAACACTTGTTAAATCATTATTAGAGAAACAACGTTGTGGGATATCAGTTATTCCCTCTGGTATAACCACTGTCGTTAAAGCGTTAAAACGAAATGTTACTTGACCCAAATCCCGTAGTGTACTGGGAAAGCTCACACTCGTTAAGCCTACGCTTTCAAAGGCAGCATTTGCTATAGCTACTACCGTAAAAGTATCTACCCCATCTGATACGGTTGCAGGTATGATTAAACTGGAAATAGCAGTAGTACTTCCTGTGAGTGTTACCTCGTTAGGGTTGATAGCTATTACCTCGTAGTTTAACCCATCTGCTGTAAAGGTGGTTTGCGCAAAACTCGTTGCAGCTACTAAAAAAAAAACGAAATTTAATAAGTGTTGTTTCATGTTATAATGCTTTGTTATGTATGTGATGCAATACTAAGGTCTAGGTGCTTTTATATAAAAAAAATATAACTGAAGATGAAAAAACGACCCTAAACAGGAATATTAGAACTTGGCAATTCTTCTTCTTGATTGTATCTATTTAATGTGTGTTAAAACAGGGGTAAAAATACTTTTAGCTACGATATAAGGCTGTCACAATACCGCACAATGCTAGTACAAAACCGACATATTACATACAGTTTTGCATTTTTAATACGTTTGTATCTGTGTGTACTTTTTAAGAATATGTATTAGGAAATAGCGATGCCTGTTGGCGTAAAGCCAAACTCTTTTTTAAAGCATTTTGTGAAATAGGAAGGGCTAGAAAATCCACATAAAAATGCGATTTCAGCTACTGTATACCTATGATGTGTCAATGCCTCTTTGGCTTTACTCAAACGTGTACACGTAATCAGTTGTCCTGGTGATTTGCCTGTTGCTTCTTTTACCTTGCGCTGTAACTGGCGCTCACTCATCCCAAGACTTTTCGTGAGCATTTCTACACCAAAAGAAGAATTATCAATGTGCTGATGTATAATCGTGATGAGGTCTTCTAAGAACGAATCATATTTAGAAAAACTACTTGAGTGTGCTAACAATGATACATTCTCAACGCTATCTGTATTACTTACTTGGTAGAGCTTACACAAGGCTCCAAAAGTATAGTGTAATATAGACGTTTCTTCTGTAAAGTGAAATTTTGATCCCGATAGCAAGTGCTTAATGGTTTGTGTTATGATGAGGTTATGAGATACAGAATGAGGAAGTATTGTGTTATACATATACACATCCCTCCTATCTATACTGTATCCATCTGCTAAACAGTCTTCTTTAGCATAGAGTCCTAAATTTAAGTAGTTATTTTCATGTTGAAAACTATCTAGTATATCGAGACCACTCTGTACGGCTTTTCCCGGAACCTTAAAACCTGCGATAAAACGTTCATCATCTATATCTAATAGGATCCCAGAATGTTTAGCAATACATTGTTTTATAGCTGTAGATTTTGTTCTTCCCAATGAGGTAGCGATCACTTTACCAAATAGTATCGTGATGAGTCCTTTTTTAGGTGTTGCACTGGGTGTTAGTCCTTTAATAAAATCTTTTAGTTCATCCAACACTTCTCGTGTATTTCCTGCCCAAAAAAGGTGGTCATTCCCATCAAACTCCACAAATTTTGCCCCTTTAATATGTTTTGCAATAAACCGACCTTCTTCAATTTTTACATCAATGTCATGGGTGCGTTGCATGAGAAGGGTAGGTACTTTTATATACTCTAAAATATCGATGATATTTACTTGTGTATTCATCTTGGTAAGCTGCATCGCTGCTTGAGGGCTTGCGCCAGATCTAAAATAACTCGCTAACCAACCCATAAATTGTGGGTCATTGGCTTTAGAAGGTGCTAGCGTTTCTAGATTCATTTGACCACTCCCCCAACTATTCTCAATCATGTCATATACTTTCTGACGCTCGGCATCTGTGGGTGCCCAAGGGTAGTCTGCAGAATAGCGTCGCTTCGCAAAAATTCCAAAAGCTGTCAATGCCAAGACCCGATTAGGATAGGTAGCACTAAATAAGGCAGACACACTCCCGCCTTCAGAGTGTCCAAATAGCACAGCTTTTTCAGATCTTGTAGCATCCATGACTGCCTTGATATCTTCCATGCGTTCTTCTAAGGTAGAGATCTCCACAACACGATCTGAAAGTCCCGTACCTCGCTTATCAAAAAGGATCACTCTGGCTACCTTCCCTAATTCTTGGAAAAAATTGACTAACTCAGGACACGCCCACATCCAATCAATATTAGAAACCCATCCTGGGATATACACCAAATCGATAGGTCCTGAACCAAAAACTTGGTAGGCAATATTAATGTTTCCGCTTTTTGTGTATTGTATAGAGGGTTTCATAAAAGTGCCTTTTGCTCGTTTGTGCCCCTTATTTTATTCTTCTACATCCATTAAAAATAAATGTAAAATATAAGTGTTTCGGACTTTTTTAAGACAATAACAAAGTAACTGTAGTTGAGCTTACAAGTCAAACAAACTAGGGTAGCAAAAAGGTAGCAACATCTTTAAATCGCTTATAACCAGCGGTATATAACTATTCAGTCCAATCGCAATATAAAAACCTTGCTATAGGTATTCAGGTTTGGTGCGCTTTCGCGAAAGCGTATAAAAACACTATTCTCTTAAGATCATTAAGAAGTAGCGTCTTGATGATCAGAAAATAATCCTCGAGGCAAGTCCATGAGGCATTCAATAGAATATTTTTTTTAGTTTCCGAAGCATGCTTCAAAGTATTAGATCCCTCTATTTACTGAAACAAGTTCAGTAAATAGAGGGATCAGTTCAACGAGCCATTTTAAATTTGTTGCTTCACAACTTTTTAAAACGGCGTCTCACTAATAAAAGCAATAATATCTTGCTTAGAATCTAACCCGATTTTTTTACGAATACGATATCTAGAAGACTTTATAGCGGCTATCGTATTATTTTGAAGTTTACTAATTTCTGTTGTATTCAGTCCCATTTTCATCAAACACAACAATTCTTTTTCATTCGCTTTTAACTGTGGAAAATGCGTATCTAATACTACTTTAAAGTCGATACTTATCTCATCGAGATACGCTTGAAGTGTAGAGGATGTTTTTTGAGATACTTTCTCTGAAAGTAGTGAGGCAGACAGGGACCGTAATGTTGCCTGGCGTTCTTTCTCATTTTCTAACGAGATCACCTGTTTGATCTCATCCAATGTATTTTTTATAATTTCTTCGCGTACAGAATTTTCTACCACCACTTTTTTTAGCTCACGTTCCCGATTTACTAGGGCAAGATCTGCTTTTAATTTTTCGACTCCTGCCTCTTATGTCTCATTTGCGGCGGGATTCTAATAGAATCTGAACTAGCTTATTGTACTTGTAACTTAAATGCAATGGCGATACTATCGTTTTCCTGTGTAGATGCAGAAAAAGAAATGATAAAAAATACGATGATTATGATACGCTTTACTAGCTTTTAAATACCTTATTCTTACTTTTTATAACCTATGTATAGCTATTCTTATTAGCTATAAAAGTATTAAAGCCATTTTCTCTTTTTAAAATAAAATAACATGGCTAAGGTTAGGAAAAACATCACTCCCCACATGACAAAATAGCTGTATTTATATTTTAATTCTGGAACAAAATCAAAGTTGGTTCCATAAATACCTGCAATAAAGGTTAATGGTATAAAAATTACAGAAAATACCGTCAATAATTTCATGACATCATTCAGCTTAGAGCTTATGGTTGTATGATAAATATTTAATTGATCCGAAAGAATTTCTCGGTAACTATCTGAAGATTCTATCGCTTGATCAATATTTCCTACAAGCTCTTTAAAATGTACTAAACTTGCTTCATTTATAAAATCGGACTCTATCTTAGAAAGCGCTAATATCATTTCCTTAGCAGGATTAATATTCTTTCTTAAAAAGTTAAGTTCTTTTTTTAACGAATTAATATTTTCTAATATATCTCGGCTAGGATTGTCTAATAACTCATCTTCTAAGTCTTCTATTTTCTCCCCAAGATTACTGATAATAAAGATGTAGTTGTCTATTACTATATCTAATAAAGCATACATTAAATAATCTGTTCCAGATTTTCTAATACGTCTTTTTTCATTTCTAATGCGCTCTCTTACAGGATCAAATACATCTCCATCACGCTCTTGAAATGATAATAATACTGATTTTGTAAGAATGATACTTAAGTTTTCTACTGTAATTTCATAGGATGTCTCATCTTGTCTGAGCATTTTTATAGATAATGCTACGCAATTATCATAATTATGCACTTTGGGACGTGCTTGCGTATCCATTACATCTGCTAGAATTAAATTATCTAACTTGAAGGTCATCGCAATATTCTTTAGGGCATCTGCATTGTGTAACCCATCAATATTAAACCAAGTAACTGAATTACTATCTCTATATTTAATAACTTCTTTGGTTTTTGATAATTTTACCTCTTCATAGTTACTAGCGTCAAAATCAATGATTTTTAATCTTACACTAGCTATTTTCTTTTCTCCACGAAAGAATAACTCATCAGGGGGTCTTCCTATTTCGTCTCTTTTCTTTTTTGTAAATCTTGCCATTAACTATTTATTATTTTGTTTCTGTTCTTCTACAAGATAATTTGTTTTATGAAACTATTCAAAACTGTTGGTAGAAAAGTAATTAAAAGTAACTATGTAAAAGAAAAATTACACATTAAAAAAGCTGAACAATATGATCATTATTCAGCTTTAATATAAAGTTTGCTATTTAGAATTTACAACAAAAATAGGTTATAATTGTTTTAAAGATATAATCGTGTTTACACTTGTAAGGATGTCTTCATCATCTTCATCTGGTACGTTTTCTGTAGAAAAAGTAAGCTCAAATGTTTTACCTACCAAAGCTTTTGTTGTAAGATCATACATCTTTTTTACTTCATCAGTTATTTTATCAAAGGTCATTTTATCTTCCACTCCGTCTTCATCCTTGTAGCTAAATGTATATACATCACCTACCATACCTAAATAAACGGCTTTTACAGTAGTAAGTGAGCTTTCTTCTTCAAATTCGTCATCGTCTTCTTGAGCTACAGCGCTGTAGTTACAAAATAAGAATGCAATTAAAAATAACGGTACTAATTTTAATGTTTTCATGATGTATAGGTATTTATGTTATTTTATTTTTCTTCCCAAAATCGTCTATTGCTATTGGGCTACATTTTTAAGACACTAAAAGTAGTATAAGGTCACATTTTTTTTTTGCTTTCGCGAAAGCGTACCCAGCATAAACCCCAAATCATCTAGTGATACTCGTAAACCTATTTTCATAGGATTACTTATAACAACCATACTCTAGGATGTTTTTGCTTTATACTTTTTGTTAGCTTTTTATTTTGAGCGCCTTTTTCTTGTTATTCAATTGAAGACACTTTTCTGTAATAACAATCCAGAAAGGACTAATGACGAGTGTAAGCGATATCAAACTAATCGTAAACTTATAGCCATAATCAGCAATGATACCTAAACTTAACGCTGTAGAGCTTAATAAAAAACTAAGTTCTCCTATCTGAGCTAGTAAAGCACCTCCTAACAAGGCTTCTTCCCAAGTACAGGAAAAGAAGCGTAAAATGACAGAATTCAAAAAATGGTTTGTTACATACACAACCACTAAGACGAGTAAAATTGTAGACAAATGCTCTTCTAGAAAAACAAGGTCAATTTGTAAGCCTACACTTATAAAAAAGAAGGATACAAATAATACTCTAAAGGAATGTAATGTATCATGAATCCAATCTGTTTCTTTTGCCGCATTGATAATCATACCTCCTACAAAAGCACCAAGCGCTCCAGACAAGCCAAAGAGTAACGTGAATAAAGCACCTCCAAAACAGAGAAAAATTGCCATAAACACCTGTAGCTCATAATCACTTTCAATATGCTTTGCAAATGGAATATGCAGGCGTCCTTTTACATATATATAAATAAGCGTTGCCACAACCATAGTTGCCCCAATAATCATCAAAACAAGACTTTGAGTAGACTGTTCTTTTCCTCCCAATTGAGAGATGATAATTAACAAGGGGACTAAAGCTACATCTTGAGCTAATAAAATGCTCAATACGTTTTTACCTACTTTAGTCGTAATAAGCTGTTTGTCTTGAAGCAGTTTTATAACTACAGCAGAGCTGCTTAAGGCGATTACAAAACCTAGCACTATAGAACGTGCATAGGTCCAATCTATAAAATAACCGATAGTTAAAACGATAATGACACTAAAAGATATTTGTGCTAATGTGCCTAAGACAGCAACCCTCCATCGTTTTACAAAATCAATAATATTAATTTCCATCCCTATAAAAAAGAGAAGGAGTATAATACCTAGTTCGCCTAATAAGTAAATAGATTCTTTATCTTCTATAAAACCAGCTCCATGCTCACCTAAAAGTACTCCTGTAATTATATACCCTATAATGTAGGTTTGATTGAATTTACGCAACACCATACTTAAACCAATAACGACTAACGCAAGGATAGATACCAAAATGATAATCCCATCAATAGCAGTAGAAGAAGTTAAAAGTGTTAAGAAGTATAAATTCATTGGTTTTTAAAATAGTATCTTTTTTGAGATTTGGCTATTAAAAAGCTATAGATCTAACTTAAATATAATTAATCAATACTAATTTCATCTTTATGTGTTGTCGCCTCAAAAGATTCAATAAATTTTAAATCATGAAACCAGTATAAAGATGAAATGACTTCAAAAGTGATCGTATTGCCTTCTGATCCTATTTTTCTGATTTGCCAGATAATGTCTTTTGCCTCTGTAAATGTTTCTCCCTCTAACTCCTCTTTAAAAAGTCGATGAATAAGAGTGTTTACTGGCATCCCTTTAATAAGCAATCTTAAGATAGCCGCTTCATTTTCTCCTTCAAAAACAGCTAATTCATTGGCGTTTTTTGCTGTAATAGTTACTTGAAATTGTACAGCTTCTGGATGAGGAAATTTCCCATTATATGCTTGATATAGAAACTGTCCAACATTAAAGAATTCTTCATGCATGGAAAGGTCTGCGTATTCTTCCCAGATTTTTTCTTCAATCATCTCGTGAGAGAGATTGTTCTTTTGCCCCTCATTTAATCGATCACCAAAAACATAGTCTAGCATTATTTTTGCAGCTTCATCTGGCTCATTATCTGTGAGCGCCATCATGCACATTTCTTTTAAATCTGATGGTGCAATTTCTGAAGTATCACCATATTCCATTTGATCTAGAAGAGCTATATACTTCTGGTCCGTCCAAGCATTTTGTAGTTCATGAATGGTTTTAAATTTAGTGATATCGACGTTAAATAGTGTTTTCATTTTCTATAATACTATAAATAGGTTACTGATTGTTATGACACATCACTTTTAGAAAAGTCACAATGGGATAGTTTCTATAATTTTAAAATACAATTTACTCTTGAAGTAGTGAAAGCTGTGTACGATCCTACCTGCTGGCAGACAGGAGCGCGAAATCGAACTTGTGAGATTCACGACTATAGGGAGAACGAAGCGTTAAAGCGTATAAATAATTTTTGGAAAAAGCTGACTAGGTATTCAACCAAATATATGTTCTTAATCTCCAAAGCAAGTGATATAGGAGATGCTAATTTAAAATCCTTAAAAACCTTCGCGCCCACTGAATCGCAAGATTCATTCAACTAGCTATATTGAATTTATTACTTCGTAACGCTTTCGCGAAAGCGCACTATGAAAAATACGCATACGATTATGGGGTATCTTTTGATATATGTATGATCGCATCTCCTTGATTTACAATTGGATATTGATTAATACATATCACATAACCCGCATAAAGTGCTTTCACAGGTTTTTCAAAATCTCCAAAAGGGTCTGAAATACTACCTAGTTTATCGCCTTTATGAATGTGTGCACCTAGCTGCACGTGAGAATGAAACATTCCAGAATATTTTGCTCTGATCCAAGAAGAATGATTAATTATGGTAGGCTTTATGGTTGGACTTTCCATTGTCTCTAACTCCTTTGTAAAATCTCTCATTCCGAGATGTTGCATCACTCTAAGTGCTCCAGAAACTCCTGATTTTGTAACGTCGTCATCTAAAAACAACGTTTTCCCTCCTTCAAATAACAATACTTTTTTACCTAATTTACGTAGAGTTTCTCTGAAGGATTTTTCTTTATTTTTTGATTGTAATATAAAAGGACATCCAAATACTTCTGCCAATTTCATACTCTCATCATCTCCTTGACTTACTCTTATTTGAGGAGCGTTAAAACGGCTATCTCCTCCAGTATGATAATCAATACAATACTCGGCTAATGGAGATATTTCTTTAATGATATGATAAGCAAACCTACTTGCTAGTGAACCACGCAGACTGCCTGGAAAGACTCTGTTTAAATCACGTCCATCTGGAAACTCACGTGTTTTATTGAGAAAACCAAAAATATTGACCACAGGAATACAGATAACCATGCCTCGCTGAGGTTTATTATATCCTTTGGACACCAGCTGCCTAACGATCTCGATACCATTTACCTCATTGCCGTGAATCCCTCCTGTTATTAATAAGGTAGGCCCATCTTCCTTTGCCCTCTCTACAATAATGGGCACTTCGATCTTGGTGCGTGTGTGCAACTTTGCAATATCAAGATTTATTTGTACTCCCTTTCCATTAGATATGGCACGGCCTAATATTTCGATTTTTTTATTCTGCATTTCTTTCGACATATTTAATAATTTGCCCAGCGATATCTTTACCTGTAGCAGCTTCAATACCTTCTAATCCTGGTGATGAGTTCACCTCCAATATTAAAGGACCGCGCTCAGATTGTAACATATCTACCCCTGCGATACCCAGTCCCAATACTTTTGCTGCTTTTAATGCTGCATTCTCTTCTTCATCTGTAAGTGTTATAATATCGGCAGAACCTCCACGATGCAGGTTGGATCTAAACTCCCCTTCTTTTCCTTGTCGCTTCATAGCTCCTACTACAACCCCATCTACAACAAATACTCTTAAATCTGCTCCTTTTGCTTCTTTGATAAATTCTTGAACAATTACACGGGCTTGAAGACCATTAAAAGCTTCTAGCATAGACTCCGCAGAATTTTGATTATCGGCTAATACGACCCCAATCCCTTGGGTACCTTCCAACAGCTTTATGACTAGAGGCGCACCGCCTACTTTAGCGACAACACTGCCCACATCTTTTGAATAATTACTAAAGACTGTTTTGGGTAAATCCAAACCTGCTCTTGATAATATTTGCAAGCTTCTAAGTTTATCTCTAGATCTTACCAACGCTTGTGACTCGGTAGCACTAAAAACTTTCATCATCTCAAACTGTCTTACTACGGCGGTTCCAAAAAACGTAACAGAAGCACCTATTCTAGGAATTACTCCATCAATACCTGTAATTTCAGTTCCTCTATAAATGATTCCTGGCTTCTTTTTTTCGATAACTAAATCACACTTTGTATGATCAATGACCAACATTTCATGACCTTTTTTTTCGCCAGCTTCCACCAACCTCTTAGTTGAATATAGATTTGGATTTGCAGACAGTATTACTAATTTCATATTTTAAATTATTTAAACATTAAAAACGCTCTTGGAGATGTATGGTAAAAACCACAAAAGACTTCCAAATAAAATCAATCCAGAACTATTAAAGTCGATGAAGTATATTCGATTTTGATAAACCTCTATATAGTAGCGCGTGTTTAGCACTATTACAGACACTCAGAAAATAGAAAAGTCACTCATTTTAGATCGTATTACAAAATTACTGCTATTTAAAATAAAATGTGACCTAATCATAATTTAGTGTCTCAACTATTGAATAAAACGATAATACCAAACATATATACTCAAAAAGAGATTTTCTTAAACACCATAGTATAATCCCATGATAAAAACATTAAAAATAGGAGTCCTCGCCTTTATTTGCATGGCTTTTACGCTTCCTGTAAATGATACGGTCTATCCAATAGACGGGTATCAATATTCAGGAATCAAACGTTTAAAGCATTTACAGCTTAGTATTTCTGGCGATCTGCCTGATGCTAAATTGCCTGCTGGTGCTTATAAAAGCATTAATGATATCAAGCTAAATTTGCTTTCGCGAAAGCAAAATACAACAGAAAGTATTTTAGTAGAAGATGCCGCATTACAAAAGAAAATCGATGCACTTTTCCCTCGTTTAGACAATAGCTACTCGGTGACTGTATTGGATATTTCTAAGCCTGACAGTTTACGATATGCACAGCAAAATGAGAGCAGAGGATATCAGCCTGGGAGCGTTGGCAAATTAGTAGTAGTGACCGCTTTGTTTGATCAATTAGCAAAAATATATCCTACTGATTATGACAAACGTGTATCTCTTTTAAAAACGAAAATAGTAAAAGGTGGAAACTGGGTGTTAACAGATGAGCATACCATTCCAGTATTTAATATAGAAACCAATAAATTGGTAAAACGTCAAGCTGTAGCTAGTGACGTTTTTTCACTCTTTGAATGGGCAGATCACGCGCTATCTGTAAGTAATAATGGGGCAGCAAGTGTGGTATGGAGAGAGGCTTTATTAATGGCTGCTTTTGGAGATAAATATCCAACTATGACTCAAGAAGATGCTGATGCATACTTTAAAGCAGGACCTAAAAATGAGATTACAGACCTAGCCGTTTCTATTGTAAACCAACCCTTAAGAGATTTGGGTATTACAGAAGAGGAGTGGCGTTTAGGAACTTTTTTTACAAGAGGCGTAAACCCGTACGTGGGTAGTAAAGGAGGAAGCATAGGCTCTCCATTAGGTCTCATGAAATGGATGCTGCAACTAGAACAAGGCAAGATTGTAGACGAAAAATCAAGTCTTGAAATAAAGCGTTTAATGTATATGACCGATAGAAGAATACGCTATGCACAAGCCCCAGAATTGCGTGATGCTGCTGTCTATTTTAAATCAGGGAGTTTGTATAAATGTGATAAAACTAAGGGCGAGGGGTGTGGTAAATACAAAGGAAATGTTTTTAACTATATGAACTCTGTTGCCATTATAGAGCATACAGATGGTTCAAAATACATGGTCTGCTTAATGACTAACGTATTGCGTAAAAACTCAGCGGGAGATCACTTAGCATTAGCGAGTAGAATAGATAAAGTTATACGAAATTAAAGCATGGTAGTATGGATCATTTTTATTAGCATTATTCTAGTATTTCTGGCATTAGATTTAGGAGTGTTTAATAAAGTTCCTCATGTAATTAGTACCAGAGAAGCTTCTATATGGACAGGTATTTGGGTAAGTATTGGATTACTTTTTTCATTTGTTATCTTTTTTATCTTTAAAAATAATTGGGTAGCAAATCCTAATCACTTAGCACCATGGGATGCATCTGTTACGTACGTGACAGGATATTTAGTAGAGTTATCTCTAAGTTTGGACAATATTTTTGTAATCTCTGTCATTTTTAGCTCTTTTAAAATTCCGCTAAAATTTCAGCATAGAGTTCTTTTTTGGGGAATTTTGGGAGCGCTGTTTTTTAGAGCACTCATGATATTTTTTGGGGTATTACTTATTCAAAAAATTAGTTGGATTACTTATATTTTTGGAGCTTTCTTGATTTTTACAGCATTGAAAATGCTTTTTTCTAAAGAAGAAAAAGAATATGATCCACAGCAATCTTTTGTTTTTAAAATGGTACGTAAAGTATTCCCGATAACTTCCGAAATTAAAGATGAACGCTTTTTTGTAAAGAAGAAATATCTGCGAGTGGCAACTCCTTTATTTTTAGTACTTATTATTGTTGAATTTACAGATGTGCTTTTTGCATTAGATAGTATTCCAGCTATTTTAGCGATTACATCAGATTCCTTTTTAGTGTTTACATCCAATATATTAGCCATCATGGGATTACGATCTATGTACTTTTTTCTAAGCAATATGACAACAAAATTTCATTACTTAAAATATAGTCTTGTAGCCATTTTAGTATTTGTGGGAATCAAACTAATAATGACTCATCTTTTTCATTTTCCTGAATGGGTATCTCTAAGTTTTATTATTTTATCCTTAAGTATAGGTGTTCTGGCATCTCTTAAATCAAAACAGGATATTTCTTAAGTAAGATAGAAAATGGAAGAAAAATATATTTTAATTGTCAATCAGGATATTATTGTTTCTTCTATAATGCAAAGATACTTGGTAGCTGATACCTTAACTTTTAGTTTAGCACAACGCTTTTTTGAAGTAGAGGAATTACTTAAAAAACAGAACGTTGATTTGGTAATTACAGATCTTATTATAGACGGCTTATCTACAAACGAATACATTGCTTTTTTAAATAAGAAGTTACCTAATGTGCCTATTATTGTGACATGTCACATGGATCATACATCTATAAAAGCAGAAATTGAATTATTAGGAGCAACCACGTCTATACCATTCCCTTTAAAGTTAAGCAAATTGAAGGCTACACTAAAACATTATTTATGATGCAGGAACAATTATTATACACTATAGCCTTAGGTTTAGTTATTTTCTTAGTTTTTTTATGGGTCGTAATTGGGTATTCTATTATTATCAGACAATCGAGATATGTAACTCGCTCCAAAATAGATGCATTCTTTATACAAAAACTATCCATGGAATACGCAGAAAGCAATGCACTGAACGTGCCAACGCACTTACATAATGATCAAACTATTGCTATCAAACTAAATAATGGGAGAAAACTACAATATGCATCAAGTATACTTATAAGAGTTCAGGATACATTTTATTCTGAAAATGACAACATGATCGAACAAGTTTGTAAAGAAAGTGGTATTTATAAAGAGATAAATAAAAAGATAAAAAAGCAGAATTGGTATCCAAAAGCGATGGCTATTTGGTTGTCTTATGAACTGGATTTGAAGAGCCATCTAACGTGTATCAAACCACTAATAAGCCATAAGAATGTTCTGGTACGACGAGAAGCTCAAATAGGATTGGTTCGGTTTTGGGGCTGGAAAAGCCTCAAAATACTACCACAATTAAAATATCCCATCTCTTTATGGCAACAAATACGCATTATTGAAAACCTAATGGATTATTTTCCTATTCCAGACCTAACGTATATGAATAAAGCGTTGGAAACTCAAAATCCGTTTGGTATTGAACTTTTAATACGTCTTATACGGCGATTTGAAATGCATGCATATAAAAATTATGTGATTGAACAATTAGCGCACCCTAATAAAAATGTATCAGAAACAGCTATAGAAGTACTTGAAACGTTTGATTTAAATGCAGACCAACTCTATAAAATAGAAAATCTATTAACATTACTACCAACAGCAAATCAACCCATAAGAATCTCACAATTGATAGCTTTGCAACAAGTACCTACAAATAAAGAAAAGCAGCATGGAAATAATTAAAAACGGGATTGACTATTTTTTTCTCGTATATGGAATCGCACTATTTATATGCTATTTCTTTTTAATTTTATTTGCAATAGCTGCCATTCATAAAAATAAGAAAAGAAGCTTATTTTTAAATGAAAATGATATGAAAGGAGCTATTGACTTACCTAGTATAAGTCTCATTGCACCTGCCTATAATGAAGGGAAATCCATTATTATTAACGTATACTCATTACTATCTATCCAATATCCCTATTATGAACTCATTATTGTAAATGATGGAAGTAAAGACGATTCATTACAACAACTTATCGCAGAGTTTAAACTTGAAATAGCCCCTTTTTATCAAAGTGACCAACATATTCAACACGCTACTGTTATTGGTATTTATAAAAGTACTGATCCGAAATACAAGCATCTTACCATTATAAATAAACAAAATGGGGGTCGAGCAGATGCTCTTAATTGTGGTATTGCTTACGCGAAAACGAACTTAGTCCTCTGTACAGATGCCGACTGTATTATTGAACAAGATGCCTTACTTAAAATGGTACGCCCTTATCTTGAAGAATTAGACAAAGAGATTATTGCCTGCGGAGGTGCCATAGGTATCGCTAATGATTCAATTATAGAAAATGGAATATTGAAAGAATTAAAAATACCTAAGAGTATTCTTGCCAGAATTCAAGTTGTAGAATATATAAGAGCCTTTTTATTAGGAAGAATGGCTTGGCATCACATAGATGGATTGATGCTGGTTTCTGGCGCTTTTGGATTATATCCTAGGTCAAGAGTTCTAGAAGTAGGTGGTTTCGATAAAAATACAGTAGGAGAAGATCTAGAACTATGCATCAGATTGCGTAGTCATATGGAACAATTACGTGAACCTTATGAAGTGGTTTACATTCCCGAAACACTATGTTGGACAGAAGCTCCTTCTACACGTAAAGTGTATATCACTCAACGGGATCGTTGGGCCCGAGGTTTGTGGGAAACTATCAAAAAACATCGTCAGCTCTTTTTTAATCCAAAATACCGTACTATGGGAATGCTTTTCTTTCCATATTGGGTCTTTTTTGAATTAGGTGCTCCCATTGTAGAGTTTTTGGGGCTTATTTGCTTGATTGTACTTACGGTATTCGGATTAATTAATTGGCCTGTTGCTATTGCGTTATTTGTAGTAGTATATTTAATAGGCTGTATATTTTCTACCGCAGCTATATTATTATATACCGTTAATTTTAAACATTATGCAAAAGGCTCCATGGTTATAAAATTACTTCTAGCAGCATATCTAGAATCTTTTATATCTCACCCTATAATGCTCTATGCAGAAATAAAGGGCTATTTTAAAAAGATATTTGGTATTAAATCTACTTGGGGAACAATGACAAGAAAAGGGTTCACAACTAAGTGATATAATTTTTGTTTGAGATTTGTTTAGTATTATGCTTTAAAATCTATAATTAATCCCAAGATTAAAAGCGATTTGATTGCCATTACGATTGTTTGATAGATCTTCCGTAAGATAACTTACACTTGTCTGAAAACTATATTTTTTTATACTCTTCTGTATTCCTAAAGAAGCATATCTAGCGGTAAGATCAGGGTTTGCTGCAATTTGTGTGAATCTGGTTCTATCATCAGGAGAAATCCCTACTCCTAATCTTACAAAAAGATAGTCTTCTGGATTCTCTAAATAATAGCGTATATTAAATTGATAATTCTGTATAAAGGTATCTTCTTTTTTTGGTCCTAAAAAAGCCCTCCCATTAAGGTAGAATTTGCCTGTATATTTTGTGACACCAATAACCATTGAGAAAAAATCATTTGTATCAAAATCAAAGTATCGAAATCCTCCTTCCCCCTCAAAACCCTTTCCTAATGCATGAAATGACGACATACTCACCCCGTAGTTTTGATAAAAATCAGTATTAGAAGCATTAAGATTTATAAAACCATACCATTTTTCAGAAAAAACAGGGTATGCTTCTAGTTCATAAAGCGCTCCTTCATTTGTAAATCTATCACTATAATTTATACGAGCAATCACTGCATGGTGTCCAAAATAATGCTGGTATTGAACACTTGTAGTATTCCAAGATTTTTGAACAGGATTATCTTTTAGAAAAGACAAGACCTCATGATTAACTCCTAGTTGATTAGAGTATGTTTTTTTAATCAATAATTGTAATCTGTATTTTTGGTCACTTGTTAGATTCTTTAAGTTCAAAATCTCACTGATAGTTTCTTTAGCGAGCTGTGTACTTTTCAACGTAATTAGTTGCTCAGCTTTAACGATTAAAAACGTTACATCATTCACAAAAAAAGGCTGTGTTAAATAGCTAAAGCGCTCGAGTTCTTTAGCATCATTTATAAGTGTTAGCTGCTCAAGAACTCGATTTTTTGAGTCTTGTAAACTATCTGTTTTTAAAAGTATAAGAATGTCCTCTTCTGCTTTTTTCAAATACCTTAACTGCTGTAGCACGCGAATTCTAAGTTGTCTTATTTCTACATACTCAGGAGCTATTAATAAGCTTTGATTTAGTCTATCTAAAGCGATGGTAAATTCTTCTTGATTATATAAATCACGAGCCTGTTTATAAAGTGCATCTACATCTACAGTACTAGTCTGAGCAGATATAGTAGCGCATCCTAAAGTAGCAATACTCAAAAAAACAATTACCTTTTTACGAATTCCTTTCATTACAAATGTATTATGATATTATCGCATGAAATGCGTTTTCAGCAAAACTTTTTATTTTTTCATTATCATCATCTAGTGATTTTTCTACAAGTAATAAGTAGGAGTTATCTGCCAATTGCTCAATTAAAAAAAGTACTGCTAGCTTAAGTTTTAAATCTCTACCTTTTAATATAGTTTCAAAACATTCAAATTCTGTATACCTATTTTTACTTATAGCTGCAATCACTTCCTCTGACGAGGTATCCAAGATGGTTAACTCTACGATAGGAATTAATCTATTTTTAAGATTAGGGTTTAGTATGATATCTAAAAACTCTATAGCGTTGGTTCTCTTTTCTTGACTATCACTTAAAATCCCTTTATACGCTATCTGAATATCTTTTTCAGAATACTTGAGTTCCAAGAGTTTAAATATTCGTTCTAAACCAGCATCTACTCTACGTTCTAATAGCTCCATTAAACTTTCCCGTGCATTCAGTTCTTTATCAGATATGGATTGCTTACTCTTTTTACGCTTTAAATAATGCACAATAATCTGTGTATGCATAGAAACAAGAGTTTGATCATAAATCTTACATTCGTCAAGAATGAGTTGTGCTAATTTATTTTTATCAAAATACAGTATGGGATTACTCGCTTTGAGTCTTAAAAGCCCCTGGATACATTTTAAACGGATGGTTAAATCGTCAGAAACCATAAAAACATCAAATAAGGTATCTACTGCTTTTTGAGATTTAAAAGCTTCTATAACACTAGGGACGTTGCGTTTTATATCTATAGAAATATCTTTTTGATAGATTCTTTGATGAAGCACCGCAATCATAGATGGACCGTAATTAACCAAAGCTTCTTGTACTGTTTCTCTGAGTATTTTGTTAGGAAGCAATTGTAATAAATGATTTGTAAAAAAATCATTTAAGGTATTCCCAGCCGCCTTTATAGCTGTTTTTTGGAGTATTAAATTTGATGAATCCATACCTCTTAGGATATATTCATATCTTTTTTTATAGTCTGCCCATCCAATAATAGTAACCAATTCAATAAATTCTTTCTCTTGTTCTGTTTTAGGTAACGCTTCTATTTGGAAAGCTTTTTTTTCTATTCTTTTATAAAGTTCATAGCGAGTTCTAAGAAGAGAGTTATCCCTAGATTCTTTGGCTAAGCAAATGAGAGCAGCACCAGATATGTATTCACTAGTGTCATCTAGATAGCTATCAAAGACAATAGACTCATCCCTATCTGCATGCAATAGTAAATATTCAAGGGCAGCCATGACAACATCATCATCTTTGGTTTTTAGCAAGGCTTGTACTTCAATAGCGATACTGCCTTCATTAAGATAAAATAAGTTTTGTAAAACTGCAGTTTTCACCACATTGGATGGGTGCTGTAATAAAGCACATATAGGTTCAATGAGTCTTTTATCATTTACTTCTCGAGCTTTTGTAAGCATAAAAAGAATTTCTTTCTCTTTGCCTTCGCGAAAAACACGTTCCATGCCTTTCAGAAAAGATTCCTTAGATATCGTTTTTTCTCTCTTTACAGGAATAGGATTGATTTGATCTAAATTTCTTCTGAAGGATAAAAAATACTCTTTCCGTACCTTTAAAATATAATAGCCCCAAATACAACTGAGCGCTATGATTAATAGCATAATGTAGTTTTCTGAAACATCTAATCCTTTGATTAGAAAAATAAGAATACAACCCGCTATTCCAGTCGCAATACTATCTACTACAACATCAATAAATGATTTTGTTTTTTTCTTAAGTTGAAAAGGTAATGGCAATGCGATCAGTTCCATTGCAGATTTATGTACCGATTGTTTTAGGCTTCCATCTATAGCTTTCAATATAATAATGACCCATAATTCAGGAAAGGATAGAAACAAAAGTCCACCAAAAAAGATAAGAATAGGCAATAGTAAGAGGGAGAAACCAACACCCCAAATTCCAACAATTTTACGAGTTAAAAATAACTGTAGTGCTAATGAAATCACATTAAAAGTTGATAACCAAAACCCAAAAAAAGCGGTTAAATCATCACTATCTGTAATTCTATTAGACGCAATAAAACTAAATTGATAATCTACTAGTTTCGCAATAACAACACCCACGGCAATAATAATCGCTAAATAGCTGAGGTGCTTTGATTTTCTTATAAGTCGTATTGGATTATCTGTGACGATATCTGTACGTTTTTTTCGTTTAAAACTGTTAAGTTGAGAAACGCGTACGTTCCAAAGTTTATTCAAAATTGGAAAGCATAATAAGAGTAAAAAAGCTGCTACAAAAATAAGGTTCTCATTTCCTATATATGGAGCCAGAAGTGATGTGAGATATCCTCCAAAAATACCTCCCATAATAGCACCAGCACCAATAAAACTAAATAATCGTTTTGCCTCTCTAATATTAAAAACCAGATTTGCTAATACCCAAAATTGAGAAGTTGCTAGGACCGCATAGATCGCGACTCCTATATAAAATCCGTACAAAATCCATCCTTCAATGAGATTCAAATGTAGTAACGTGCCTAATATAAGTAAGGCGATAAGTGAAAATATAAGTGTAAACTTAATAATGGGCAGAAGCGAAAAACGTTCCGTTATTCTTGCATAAAAATAAGAAGTAATCACTGCTGCAACAGCAACCATTAAATAACCAAACGGAAGATTTTCAACACCTAAGTCTGAAATAAAAAGTGCATTAACCGTAGGTTTAATAATGAGTAGTGTAGCAATAACCAAAAAAATATAGCCCTGCATTAAGAAAGCTACAGGAAGCTCACCTTCTCTAATGTCAAAAACCTTTTTAATTGTATTTTTTAGCATTTATCTATTGGTCTAACAGATTCTTTATTGATTGTTCCATAGCTAGGTGCTGCATATCAGCTACAACATCAACCTCATCTATGATTTCAACTTTTAATATTTCTTCTATAACATCTTCAAGAGTAACAATTCCAATAAATGTACTGTATAGATCATATACAAAAGCGATGTGTACTTTTTGGGTAATAAAATGATTCATTAAACCATCTAGTAACATGGTGTCTTTTATAGTAATAGGTTTAGATTTACTTAAAAAATCTTCTACTGTTTTATTTTTATCAACGATGCCTATGAGATCTTTAGAATAGAGTATTCCTATCAACTTGTCTTCAACACCGCTATACACCGGGATTCGTGTAAATCCTTTATCTCTGATCTCTAATAACTTCTCTTGGGTTAGGATGGTGCTTTTTTCTAAGGTGTATAAAACGGGTTTTGGAGTCATTACTTTTTTCACACTCACCTCAGAAAAAGAAAGTGCTCCTATGAGAATACGCTCTTCATCTTTATCAATATCTGAGTTTTCATTGTTCTCGTGGTGCTTAATGATTTCTTTGATTTCTCTTTTACTCCAGATGGTTTGTATTTCTTCTCCAAGTAACTTATCTAAAATCCAAGATAAGGGATATGCAATAGGATACATTAAAAAAATAAAAGTCTTCACCAGCCAAACTGATTTGGCTCCTAAAGTCAACGCATATCTTGAGAAAAAAGCTTGCGGTAAGATTTCTCCAAATATCACAATAAGTACTGTAGACACAATACCAGCGACTAATCCACTCGCTATTTCTCCAAGAAATATAGCAGCCGCAGCATTTACTGCTACATTTCCTATAAGTAGTGTACATAATAGTAAATTTCCACGTTTACGAATGGGATATACCTTTGCTGCTCTGGCATCACCCAATTTCATTTTTCGCTCTAAAGAAGTCACATTAAGGCTAAAAAAACCTAATGTGAGTCCACTAAAACAAGCTGATAAAATGATTAAACTGGTTACTATTATGTATTGCATATTAAATTAAATTATAACTCTTTTCTTGCTTAGAACTTCTTCTATAGGTTGTACAAGATTTCTAATAATCTGTTCTCCATTACCGTTATCTATCAAAGCAACTAAAATATATCTTCTTGAAGGATTTCCCCATACCAATACAGAATCTGAATGATAGGTACTCCAAGAACCTGATTTTCTGAACAAACGTGCATTAGGCGCAATTTTATCCAATGTATTTACAAATTTATGATGTAATGCCGGATCTTCCATAATATCTAGCATTTGTTGTGAACGATCTTCTGTTACTAGTTTCCCTTGTGCTAACAAATAGTAAAATCTACATACCTGCGTTACTGTTGCTGCATGGCTTAAATTTTTTAAAGGATCTCTATTCACAGCTCCTCCAGAGCCATATCGTTTTCCTACCCATAAACCACCTCCTAACTCCTCATCATAGAGGCTATAGCGATCACTTGTTAAAACAGCTTCTATTTTATCATACCCCAAACGATCAATCATTCTCGTTGTAGCTTGATTATTAGATTTACTGATCATTAACTTCATATCATTTTTTATTTCTGAAGTTTCTACAAGTTCCCCTTTTTCTATAGCATCCATCGCAGCGAGTAATACTGCAATTTTTGGTAAACTAGCCGCATACATCATGTGATTACCATTAACTCGGGCAAATCGAATATTATTTACATCCGATAAATCAACAACACCTATCGCCATCTTTTTTTGATCAACGAGCTTTTTCCATTTTGGATTGTTACGTACCATACGTGTTAAATCCTTCTGAAGAGAAACATCTATAAGCTCTCTTAAAGGCGTGTTATCATTGGGAATAACCACTGGCAAATCTTGCGCATGATTAAGTTGATAAAAAAAGAATGCAAAAACAAAAACACAAATTTTTTTCATAAATTTTAGGATTAAATAGTATCATATTAAGACCCATACAACAGAAATACGTCACTATTATTATATAATTATTTTAAAATATTTTATATAATTATGCTTTTGATTATCAGCATTTTAAATTGATTATTTTATAAATCTACACGAGTATGGTTCTTATGTTGCTACATACGCTTTCGCGAAAGCGGAATTACCCCTACTAAAATTTGAAATATTAAAAAAATAACTCAAACAAATGAATTATTAAAATGAGCTAACATATCTCTAAAAAAGAAATGTATACTATGTTTATCTCACTCTTTTATAAACTGAATGATGTAGGCGATAAGAATACTTACAACGAGACCAATATTTACTTTTGCGAGATCTTTAATAATTACTTTATACGAATATTTGAGTTGGTCAGATTTTAAAAGATAATTAATCGCGAGTTCACGACCTGCTAAAATGCCTATAAACGTCCAAGTAGTACTCATAGGAATTGAACTCAGTGTACCCAAAAAATATAATAAGATTCCATAGATAAAGTCAATAATGGTAGCCGATCGTATGTTGGTTGTATTGGATTTTTTGGTTACGATATCTTGAATTTTACCTCCTTTATTTTTGAAGATATACATCATAATAAGAAGTATAATCCCTAATGAAACAAGTAATTCTTGAAGTGATAAAGCTCTAGGTAAAAACACATAAATATTTGCAAAATCTTGGATCAACCACTGAGACCACAAAAAGCCTGTAGAGACCCATTGTGCTACTAACCAATACTTTTTTTGATCCTTTTTTTCATTTTCAAGACGTTCCAAGCTTCGTTTAGATTCAAATTTTCTAGCGATGATATAGTATATAATAATTGCTGATGTAAAAGCTAATGCGTATCCCAATACTGATTTTAAAATCATTTTTTCAATAATAACACTTGAGGAGAATAAGCTCAATATCATAAATGTAGTACTTACAGGAATTCCTAATCTCGTAATAATTAATAATGATAATGGCGCTAGTAAATACCACCATTGGAGGTTTTCTGGGAGCGGTATTTTACCGAGTCTTCCGTAGGAAACATCGCCCCCATTATGATACCAACCATAGAATAATGTTGCTGTAAGAATCGTAGCTGCAAACGCCCAGAGCACCCACCATTTCTTTTTACTATTTGAGGCTAGAAAAGTCCCTAAGGTTTGTATCACATCATTTGCAATAACAGCATAAGCAGTAATAATAAATCCTAGGTATATAATTATATTGCTCATTATGATTCTGCTATGGCTCCTAAGCCAGCTGCTTCACTTGGATATAAAATACCTTTGTCTAATTTGAACAAGCCCTTAAAAGGATCTGCGATCATATCTAAATGACCATCTAGGTCTGCAAACTTGATGTTTTGTCTTGATAATGCAAAGTGTAAGCCTGCAGAAATTCCTAATCTACACTCATCTATACAGCCTACCATCACCTCTAGTCCCGCAGATTGTGCCACAGAGTTAATGTGCATGGCTTCTCGAATACCGCCTACTTTCATAATTTTTATATTGATCATATCAATACGTTCATTTTGAGCCAAGCGGAAAGTATCTTTTAATGTTTTAATACTTTCGTCTGCCATTACAGGAATATCTGTTCCTTCGGTTACTTGCCCTAAAAGTTCATCCATTCCTTCTTTGGTAGGTTGTTCAAAAATCTCAATACCTACCTTTTTTGTTCGCTCAAAAAAAGAAATTGCTTCCTTTACGTTGTATCCTTGATTTCCGTCAAAACGTAATTGCGTGCTTGGGAACATTTCGCGTAAGCGTACCATCTTTTCTACATCTTCATCCAGAGACAGTCCGCCTTTTATTTTTAGAATAAAAAAGCCTTCTTTTACATAGCCTTGTGCGATACGTAATGTTTCTTCTATAGGCAAAATACCTATCGTAATACTGGTAGGAATGCTATGACGATAACCACCCAAGAACTTATACATAGGTGTTTCTAGCTTTCTAGCAACAAGATCTAGAAGCGCGATGTCTACCATTGCCAATGCAGAAGATTTCCTTTTTAACAACAACTTCAGGCCTTGCAATATTTCTGAACTCATATAGGCATTTCTTCCTTTTAAAAAAGGAATGATAATATCTTTGATATCTTTTTCTACCTCATCTGGCAACTCTCCCGTAACTACTAGATCTGGTGCCGCACACCCATAGCCCACAAATCCTGTAGCTGTTTCAATTTTAAGAATAAAATTGACTGCCTTATCAATGGTTTCATAAGCAATAGTATACGGATCAGATAGTTTTAAATCAAGACGTTCATAAGAGACGTTTGTAATATGCATCATAGTTTTGCATCTATTAATTTCACCAATTTATCTGCTCCGTGTGCTAGCACATCAAAAGCAGGTAATCCTGTGAGCTCAGTAATAGCTTTACATGCAGGTAAAATCTCTTCTGTTTTCATCCCCTCGTGATTTATGGTAATCGCCATGACCTTCACTCCCGAAATAGTTTCAATCGCTTGAATTTGCTTTTTTAACGAGTGTAGTTTATAGCCAGGGAAACCATCATATTCTTTACGCATAGGTGCGTGTTGTAATATCACAAAGTCAGGACGACCCGCAGCAAGAATTTCAAAACCACCTGGATAGGCAGGATTCATTAAACTCCCCTGTCCCTCAATTACAATCACATCTGGTTCTTCATGTTTGTAGGCACTTACTACGGCATGCTCAATCTCTCCAGACACAAAATCATTAATACAACTATCCATAATCATACTGTATTTTGCACCTTGCATCCATGCCGTTTGTCCTGTGCCAATCATCTCTGCACGACGACTAATCTTTTCTAAACCTTGCACTATCAGCCAAGCTGTTGTACGTTTCCCAATAGCAGAATCTGTACCTAAGACAGCCAATTTTAAGCAGTCTACGCTTTCTATATCTCCAGAAAAAAAGTGTAAGGTGTCTCTATCTGGTGTTTTACGAACGTCACGAATACGGCAACCATGCTTTTTGGCTAGATCGACTAATGCGTCATCATTTGTTAAAAAATCGTGCAAGCCACTATCTACATTCCATCCTAATGTGAGCGCTTTCTTTATAGAAACTTTTGCAGTATCAGGTAGTCTTCCACCATCTGGCGCTAAACCTATCACTAGAGATTTTGGCATACTTCCTATCTCTTTTAATTCTTTGACAGCAACTTCTATACTTTTAAATATGGGAATTCCATTATTTTTTCCATCAAGAACTTTTCCTGCATCTTTTCCTTCATAAGTAGCATCTATCACGCCTACAATATCGTAACGACCCGTAAAGCGTACAAGTCCGTGTGCTGTTTTTCCGTTAGGAGTATTAAAGGCACCGTCACAATATACTAATGCTTTCCCGTCTATCTTTTTTTTCATGTTGTTTAATTTTTTGCTGTTAGGATCGCTACAAAGCGATCTGCTTCAAAGTTGAGTTTTTCATCAAGCTCTAAGAGCCCGATAAGTCCTGCGGTGGAGGCAGGTAATATTTTAAGCCCCTCTTTTTTAAGGAGGAAGGCTGCCATTTCTTTTAATTTTTTATCACTTACGTGAAAGGCTTCTCCGTCAGATTCCCGAATGGCGTAAAGTGCGTCGTCCCCATCAAAGCTATGCCAGTTAATGAGTGGCTCATTGTATTTTGTCTCTTTGATATCTTCTGGGTTAAGGTCTTTACATTTTTTTAATCCTTCCTTAAAAGAGCTTATGATTGGGTTTTTACGTGTAGAAGATGCTGCAATCATTTTAGGAATACGTGAAGTCTTCCCTCGTTTGTAAAGAGATACAAAACCTCTGTAAACTCCTGCAAATAAAGTTCCATTAGAAACAGGGATGGCACAGTATTTAGGTGCATCTCCAAGATCTTCTACAATCTCATTTGCTATTTGAGAGTAGGCACTAATTTGCAAAGGCGTATTCGCACCTCCAGGATTGGCATCATACCAGTCATACTCAAAGGCATAGTCTGTACTTGACTTAACCACATCTTCATAACTTCCTTCTAATCGGATGATCTCTGCTTGAAGTGCTTCCATCTCCTTGATACGTTCTGTATGGTACGATTCAGGTATGAAAATTTTACACTGTAACCCTGCAAGATTTGCGGCAAGCGCTACAGCCACACCATAATTACCACACGTAGCAAGGGATACAGTATCATAATCTCTACGCAAGGCATCATATACTTGTGCAAAGGCAATACGGTCTTTTTGAGTTCCTGTTGGGTTATCTCCTTCATACTTAATATATAGTTGGCGGATATCAAATTCACGCTCTATGGTTTTAGCACGTGTTAATCCTGTATCCCCCACTTCTATATTAATAATATCTTCAAAACTTTCTAAACGATCATTAAGCGACTTCGTTTTATCTTTTACAAAATCACTTAATATTCTTGTTTCTGATGATACTTTAATCTCAGCATTCTTTACTCCATCTCGTAATAACATAGTGGCATATCGAGATTATTAATTCTCTCTTAACATTAAGACACATAAAAAAAAATAGGTCACATTCATTTTTCTATAAACTCTTTCTAAATTCAATAATGATCATCAGCATGTTTTATCTATCTTCTGTCTGCCTTGTAAAAGATACAACGAGAACTTATATATTTTGTAAAACAAGGCTTTACTACTAGAATCCTTACTATCTCCTATGCCTCTTTTAAAAAGTGTAGACATTATATTGTATAACTTTTACGACTGTAAAAATATCTGTTGTGTATACTGAATTTAAATACCTTTGATATGATAAATCTTTATATATTATACAATGTTATACTTTGTGCAAAAAACTAGGGTACTAATTCTCAAAAACGTTACTGTTGATTCATTATATAGAAAAATTTAAAAATGGGTGGCTTTGGGTAAAGAAAAAACCACTTAGAGCACTTATATATAGCTTACTCACTTTTTTAGCATTGGTGTTGGTATTGTTGTTTAGTATTTATATAGGATTATTTGGAAAGTTACCCACAAAAGCAGCACTAAAAAAACTTAAGAACCCTGTAACGTCTACCCTATTCGATTCAAAAAATCAAGCCATAGGCTATTATTTCTTACAAAACCGATCTAATGTAAATAGCAATCAAATTACAGAATTCTTAAAAAATGCCCTTGTTTCTACCGAAGATGTACGTTTTTATGAGCACAAAGGAATTGACTACAAAAGCTATGGACGTGTTTTTGTGAAATCTATTTTAATGGGAGAAAACGCTGGAGGTGGTAGTACCATTACACAGCAGGTAGCAAAAAATCTCTTTGGAAGAAAAAAACAATTTTTTTTAAGTACCCCCATTAATAAGTTTAGAGAAATGTTTATTGCAAGGCGACTTGAATCTGTTTATACCAAAGATGAAATCTTACTACTGTATTTTAATACGGTTTCTTTTGGTGAAAATCTGTACGGTATAGAAAAAGCATCTCATCGATTTTTTAATAAGCTCCCAGAAAGTTTATCCTTGGCAGAAAGTGCTACACTTGTAGGGGTATTAAAAGCCCCTAGTTATTATAGTCCGCGTAACCATCCAGAAAGAGCAGAACGCAGGAGAAATGTTGTTCTATCACAAATGGAAAAATATGGCGTTTTAACAGAAGAAGAAAAAAAGAAAGCAAAAATCCCTTTGGTCATCAACTATCAACCCCCTAAAAAAACATCTTCATTTTCTACCTACTACAAAGATTATGTAGAAACCGAATTTAATGAATGGGCCAAAAATAATCCTGCAGCAGATGGTCATACCTATAATCTTCATAGCGATGGCTTACAAGTCTACACCACACTCAATAAGTCTATTCAAAACAGTTCTGAGAAAGCATTACAAAGACAGGTAGAAAACTTACAAAAGCTTATGGATACCTATTGGGCAGCGACTACAACAGAAGGAGGAAAAGAAGCGCTCCTAGATAAACTCGTAGCTGATTTGCCCTCTGTAAAAGTATTAAAATCTAAAGGTACCAGTGAAGCTGATGTTACTACATTTACTACAACTCCAAAAGAAAGAAAGTTTTGGAAAATTGGTCAAGGGTATGAACCAAGAGTACAATCATTACGAGACTCTATTGCGACAAGCCTTACAAGATTACACGCTGCCATTATTGCCATAAATAGCAGGTCTGGTGCTATCATGGGTTATGTTGGAGGTATTGATTATGGTTTTAGTCAGATAGATAATATCACAAACCCAAAACAAGTAGGGTCTACATTTAAACCCATCACCTATTTGGCAGCATTAGAAACAGGAGAAGATCCATGTAAATATTATGACAATACTTTACAAACCTACACAAAGTATGAAAATTGGAGACCAAAAAATTCAAATGGTCGCTATGGGGGAAGTTATAGCATGCACGGCGCATTGGCAAATTCGGTAAATACCGTATCGGTACAATTACAGTTAAAAGTGGGTGTTGAACGTGTGAAAGTGCAGGCAAAAAAAATGGGGATAACCACCTCATTGCCAAATGTCCCTAGTATGGTATTAGGAACTTCATATTTAACACCTCTTGAAATGGTGACGGCTTATGCTAGTATTTCTAATGGAGGGACACGCATAAACCCCTATGCCATTGAACGTATAGAAGATGAAAATGGTACAATAATCTATCAACGTAAAACAAAAAATGAAGGCCGAGTAGCAAGTCTTAAAAATATCAAAAACCTTCAAAAAATGATGGAAGAGGTTATTACAGATGGGACTGCATCAGGAATAAAAGCGTATGACATCAACTTCAATATTATTGGAAAAACGGGTACTACACAAAATAATGGTGACGGCTGGTTTATAGGAGCCTCTCCAGAAATTGTGATAGGTGCATGGGTGGGAACCCGAGATAAACGAGTACATTTTGAAAGAACGTATATGGGCTCTGGTGCAAATACAGCTATGCCTATGGTGGCATCTGTTTTTAAAGGACTTAGTTTATGGAAATCTCCAATACTGACGAATTTTGAATATGATTTTGATTATTTTCCTTGTGCATCTTTTTTAGAAATGCCATCACAAGAAGCTACACTATTTACACAAACAGATACTACCTATGTATACCATTTAAAAAGAAAAGATTCTATTTTAATAAATAATAAAGCTCCTGTAACAAAAGACTCTATAGTCGTTGATACTGTCTCAAAACCTATACAAATTAATAAGTAATAAGCACTTTTTTTAAGGGTTTTCTACTTTTTATCAACTATTTTTTGATAAGCTTCGACTAGCTTGCTACGAGCTCTTTTCAATCGCATTTTTACAGTATTTTACTAATATTTGATAATCTTTTTAATTGTCCTTAGAGTAGTATCATCTTGATATTTTAATAGTTAAATAGCTTTTTCTTGAAGTGGTATTATATCTAATACCTTTTTAAGTAAGTCAATTCAAAGTTCAAAGAGATTTTTATCTGTAACATCTTCTATTCCAGATATACGATACATATGAAAATCTATTAAATAGGTTATTTTAGATTTTTTTCTTGTGATCTCTATTTAACGTGAGTTCGATATAAGCTTTTCTTCTTTTTCTCCAGTATACGACAGAATGTAAGTTCTGGGCGAGATGAGGCGGGGCAATTTCCGTTAAAAAATTTTTGAAGCCTTGGAAACGACAAAGTGTTAGCTTTGGGCGAGGAGAAGCGATGGCAGAAACTTCTTGTGGTTTTTCGCTTCAAGCGAAAAAATACCTAAGAAATCGAAGATTCATAAGTTCCAAAATTTAAGATAGAAATCACACGCATAAAAAGCGTCTTTTCTTTTGGTTCGGTTTTCTTTGAACGAGCAAAGAAAATGAAAAAATAACCTGAATTTAAGCTGATTACATTAAATTTTAACGTAATCACTTTAAAAGACTTACTAATTTTTTAAGTCGAACTCACGTTATTCACATAGTTTACACAAAAGTTATACATAAAACCAAGTAGAAAATTTAGACTCTCCCTGAAAAGTAGATAGCTTAATTATTTTTTTTTAAACATCATGAATAAGGTCTTCTGCTTCTGATTGGTTTTTTGAAAAATAGTAGCATTGATTGTATATTTTTTTTGAATAGCGATCGTAAAGAATAGAAAAAGGAATCTGTATTATTAGAACCTCTAAGACTAGCGTGAGATATCTTCATTTTTTTACATCAAGTGAGGCTGGGTCCTGTAAGTCAGATAATGTACTATCTGAATTCCCTTCTAGAGATAGCTATGTAGAATCGGTGAGTATTACTGTTGTAGAAACCGCTATGACACTCCCTTAAAATCTGATCTACCACTCATAGAAATTACGGTGTTCTCCGTACGGGCTTTTAGTTTACCCCCTGAATTATCTTGCATAGTCACTGTCATCCTATCTGCTTTGACATCTAACTCAAACATATTAGATTAATATACTTGAATATCCAATTGTTCAGACTCGACGAGACTTTTACCTTCTACACGAGCATCATTATGAAGAGTACTGTACTCAAGATTTATAAAATCAAGAGTAATCGCTAATTTTCTTTCACTACTTGTAATTTTATAAGAACTATAAATTGTAAGAATGTTTGTTTTTATAACAACCGAATAATCCACAGGTTTTAAAGAAGTGAACTTTTATATGTCTTATTTTAGAAAATACAAGTGCTATAAATGCCTAGCTATTATCTTGCTCTATCGCAGGTGCTTTCCATTTGATTGTTTTTACCTCATTTTGGTTTGCTATGTTCAACGCTTTAGAGCTTCGTTTTTTGTCAAAAATCATAGCGCCTGTCATAATCAAGCTAGTTCCTATAATCACAAATAATAAGATTCCAGGTTCAAAAGCGGCTATTTGTGCTTCTACAGGAATGGCATAAAAAAGTAATACGGTAATCAAACCTCTTGGTGCTATAAATAACTGTGGCAAAATATCCTTTCCTACAAATATTCTAAGTATAATAAAACGTATAGCATAAATAGAAGCAATAATTAACGTACTTATAATCGCAACATCAAAATTAAAAAGGGAAGATACCACGATCGTAATTCCAAAAACAACAAAGAAAAACGTACGCACAACAAAAGCGGTTTCTGCTGTGATTGTATGTAACTCGTGATAGATATAATGTGCTTTTTCAAAATGTAAAAACTTCTTTAACTTTCCAGCAAAAAATAATTTCATATTAGCAATCACCAATCCAAAGATTAAAATGATAAGAAGTGATGACAAGTGCATTTTTTTACCTAATGCATACAGTAAGAGTAGTACTGCAATTAGTAGGAATAATTTAACATGACTTTTTATTTTCTGAAAAATAAGAATCAAAGCATAGCTAGCTACTAAAGAAATCACAATAGTCAATATAATGTTACCTGTAAAACCAATCACCCCTGAGTCTTCTGCAGGGTTTAATTTGCCCGTCAGGAAGTAAAACATCATGATGCCAACGATATCTGAAAAGGTACTTTCATAGATATGAAATTCCTTTTTTGCTACTTTAAGACCACTCACACTTGGAATAATAATCGCACTAGAAAGTATAGATAATGGGGTGGCATATAGCCAAGCTGACTCCATTGTCATTCCGGGAATAAAGTTATAGAGAATCAATGCTGCAATCCATGCAGAAACGATAAGTCCTATAATAGCAATAGCAAACGACTTTAGGATAGGCATTAACTTCTCTCGTTTAAGCTCTAATTCTAATGCAGCTTCTAACACAATCATAATCAGACCTACAATACCAAGTACCTCTAGAATAGGTAAAAACTTTATTTCTCCAGCATTAAAATATTTTAATAAATATTGTAATCCTACCCCAAATATAATAAGCATCAATACAGCAGGAATATTCGTTTTTTTAGAAATACTATTGAATAAAAATGAAACAATAATAATGACAGACACCTCAATGATGAGGTTATAGGATGATAATACTTCCATTAGTTGGTTGTGTTGAGTGTTTTGTTAGAAATAATATTTTTTTCTTCAAGGAAGGCGATGAGATCTTCTGAAGAGGCTCCTTTTTCTAATGAATACTGAAGCTTGTATACGTGATCTTGACCTGAAGATTTTATCGTAGGAAACTCTTCATTATTTAATATCGGGTTGTCAAATAAAATATCTAGAATCGTATCTTTAGGTAGCTGTGATTCTATATATAAGGTTTGCCTTAGAAGGCTATTTTCAATTGATTTTACTAAGAATCCTTTTTGCTCAATCTCTGAATAGTTCATGTAACGTTCACCACTTTCCGTATTCATGACAATACCAAAAGCAAGCATCCGTTTGATTTCTCCTTGAAATGTATTGGACTCTAATACAGCTCTTTCTTTAATTAAAGGATTGGTTTTTAAAACAATCCCATTTATATAGTTATTAATATGCTTAAAGCCAAAAACTCCGATGACCACCAGAAATATGGTATGGTTTAAGGGATTAATAGAGATAAGGTCTAGTAATAATAAGAGTACGGCAAAAGGCTTAAAAAACAAAAGCGCTCTTTTCAATTGATCTGTAATTTTTCTATTGGTAGCGTTTTTCTTTGTAAAACGCTTCACAGCATACACAAACGCTTTTAGTAACCAATAGCAGAGTATCAGCAAGATAAGTAATGCAAAAAAGCCCTCCCAGGTATTTATGGTATCCATTGTTTCCATTAGTTTAAGGTTCCTCTATAGATTAAAATATCTTTTACATCATTTATGATGACTGGATTAATATAGAGTTGTGATCTTTGATTTCTAAGAAGTACTTTGAGATTTGTCAATCGTTTTAAACTTGATTTGTAGTTACTCTCAAAGTGCGTTTCTACATAGGTTTTTAACCGTAGTTCGTGCATCTCTTTATGAAGAAATACAAACTTTAAAACAATAACCTCTTCAAGTGTAAAGAAGTCATAAAAAGAGTATCCTTTAGGGTTGTAAATAACTTGGTTGTCTTCTATCAGCGTAGTTCCGTAGGTCCATGATTGAAGTACTTCACCTATATTATAGTGACAGTCTCTAGCAAGTTTTAATACCTGCGATTCTATTTGTTTTTTTGAAAGTATTTCTTTTTTTTCTGAAACAAGCACTTTATGTGAGGCACCATGTCGTATTAAAAATGCTTTATGAATTTCTTCAAAAGAAGCTTTTTCTAAGGTAATGTGTGTACTAAAACTATCTGTAAATGATAAACGCTGATCTAATAGTTTTCGCATTTGTCTGGAAATACTAACAATGATCAGTACCCTATCTGATTCAGATTCTACAAAACGTAATAACGCTCTCATATTTTCGAGCAATGAATGCGTGTCATCTTGCCAAAACTCTAAATCATCAATCACTAATAATGGTCGGATACCTGACAGATTTTTTTTGATGTTTCGGAGTGCTTCCCTAATATTTTTTGTGGTCTGTATTTTTCTTCCTTCAAAAGGGATACTACTGTCTACCTTTAAGAAAATGGTATGTCTTTTAAAGTGTTTCTGTGAGATATTTTCTAAGAATGTAGACTTCCCACTTAACGGACTTCCTTCTAACAAAACCGCTTTATTAAAACCGTTGTCCCAATCTGTTTTAGCTTTCGCGAAAGCGGACTCTTGCGATTCTCTACTAACAATAAATTGGTCTCCTATAAAATTCTTATTTAAAAATAAGGTGTCATAGTGTGCATTTGCTTCTTTAAACATCCTGTAAGAAACACAACTGATGGATTGATCTATGAGACTCTGATTTGAAAATAATGTACCGCTTTCATATTTAGAATTCAGTGCATTTATTCGTTTTGTGATACTATTTTTTACAGCTGTAAAAATAGATCCTTGACTACTTGCAAATTGCGATAATGAAGATTGTATAGAAACATCTAAAAAATCTTCATCACTGTATATAAGTGTTGCTTGAAATTGCTCCTCAATCTTACCTGTGATTTCTTCAATAGTTTTATGTAACTCTTCATCCTGAATAGTAAGCGTTTGATGCACGTTTTTTAATGCTTGTAATTGAGAAGGCATCGCACCAAGTGTATCATGGCCTTTCTCTACAAGAAGACTACTTTTAAGATTTAATAAGCTATGATTAAAAAGCGTCTCCATCGTATTTTTTTGTTCCCACAAATCCATAAATAAGGGAATGATCTCAAAATCAAACCATTTTTTTACGGCTTTGTTAAAATCAATATGTCTCGTAAGTAACAGACCATTTTCTGTAGCGACGGGTAGCGTTATTGTGGTGAGTACTTTTACCTTTTCTTCTAAGTTTTTTGTATACTCGGTTTGTACAAGGTCTTTTGGGTTTTCTATAATGGCATGAGTTATCCAAGTGATCCGTTTAGGAATATCACTTGTGGTCGTCATATCATTGATAGACCCAATGGTCTCTCCAAGCAATTTAATTACTTTTTTAGACGTATCACTAGTATACAAAGCAGTATCTATAGTATATTGCCCAATTTTTTTAAATGAAGTAATCGTCCTCGTCATTGGACCATGACTTTGTATGATTTCTTTAATTTGCTGGGTAGTTTTTATAAACTGTTCGCTGTAGACAGGCCAAGCATTTTTTTGATGCCTAATGTTATCACGTAATTTTTCATTCGTTTTTTGAGAATCATATATGGCTGCTCGTTCTTCTTTGAGATGTTGTATTGCATATTGCGTTGCTTCTGTGATGATCTGTACAGAAGCGACTACATGATTGTTTACGCTAACGTTATCTATACCTCCTTCAAGTTCTTTAAGTTCAGCAATTTCTAACTGAAGCATCACATCTCTATGCAATAAGAATACGTCTTTATATATTTTGGAAAAAGCATAGTGTAGCAAGTACACTTCATTTGTAGGAACATCATGAGATGCGTTTATACGATCAAATTCTTGATTTCCTATTGCTAAGTAATCACTAGAAAGTTGTAAAAAATCTTCTTTGATGTACTGTTGTAATGCTTCGCTGGAACCTATTGTAGATAAGGTGGCTACGTAGTGTTCCATTTTTTTGAGAAACATTTCTGAAGCAACTATATCATCTACTTCTAATGATTGATTTTCCTGCATAGTGTGGGTTCCTATTTGTACAACATTTTCTTTAAAGATAAAACCTATATTTGAATGAGACCCTTATTTTTTAAAAAAGTCACTTCTCACTAAATTTTCAAAGAAAAACGTTTATATTATTGAATTAAGAAATAGCTTTGCATAAAATATGCATCAACTAAAATGAGCCCTTATCAAGAGAAACTACTGTACACCTTTATACTTCTAATTGCAGTACTTGTGGTTATACTTATCACAAAAAAAGCAATTAGTAGGTTTGGTCTTGTTCGATCTATTGAAGTGAACCGAAGAAAGGTTATTTACTACCTAAGCTACATGATTATTTACCTTATTGCTGGTTCTGCTTTGGCATTTATTTGGGGGTTTGAATTTAGACAAATTGTCATTGCACTTTCTTCTGTGTTGGCCGTTTTGGGCGTTGGCTTTTTTGCACAATGGTCTATCCTATCTAATTTAACAGCAAGTGTTATTCTCTTTTTCAATCACCCTATTCGTATTGGAGATAGAATAACAATTATAGATAAGGACTATAACTATACTGGTATTATTATTGACATTACAGGATTTTTCTTATTTATGAGAACAGATACAGGAAAAAACATCACGATCCCCACTTCTATAGTCATGCAAAAAGGGATTGAGATTTTAGATAAACTGGAAACTGGCGATGAAGAAGATCACGATTAAATACTAATTTTCAACTAGTTATCTTTTTACAGAAAGTTCTAATACACAGTAATCCTATACTGTTTTATAAAAAAAGAGCCTTCAAATTTGAAGGCTCCCGAAGAGATATACTTTTAGAATTACCAAAGATACCCGCTCCTATTTTTTTATGATTTTTGATTTATCTGTTAATCCTTTCACTTCAATTTTAGGATCTCCATACACATAAATATTACTTTTCCCCTCTGCAAATAATTCTAGATCCTTTCCTGCATATACATACACATCTGCATTATTTGAAGCATATAAGTTTACAGATGAAACTTTCATTTTCTTAGCATCAAGTTCTGCTCCATCTTTCAAATTAAAAGCAGCACTGTCTGAATCTCCTTCTAACTTTAACTGTGCTGTATCTGTTAAATTAACTGTTGTTTCTTCTCCAACAATCGCCGCCTTAAGATCAGTCCTATCATTCATTGTAATTATTGCATTTGTAGCTCTTGCCTTTAATTTACCACCAGCATTGCGTTGCATCATAATGATTAATTCTTCTACTTCAATATCTATTTCAAATACACTAGAATCAAAGGCATTAATATATAATACTTCAGATTCAATTCGTCCTTCCCCTTCAATCTTAGCATCATTTTTTAGGGTAATGTGTTCTATATTCATAAAATCTAAGCTTATTTCAAGTTTCCTACTGCTTGTAATTTCGTTAGATGTATAAATTCTTAAAACACTATCTATTACTTTAAACTGAACAATATCTTGAAGATTTTTATCTGTCGTTAATGTATACCCATTTTGCTCACCTTGCACTAAGGTTACTTCAAGTGCATCATCAATTTCTAAAGAATTAAAACTAGCCATTATGGTGTTTGTCATAGTGACCACATCTTTATCACCTTTTATTTTAGGTTTCTTTTGTGCGTATATACTTGTTGATATGATAAGAAATACGATAAGTATTATTGATTTTTTCATGTTCATTTTAATTATTAAAAACCATATTAGGGTCTATACACATCTAAGACACCATATATTTTAAAAAGTCACTTTCTAGTTTGGTTTTTTTGCTTTCGCGAAAGCAAAACCCTTCTCTTTATAAGTAATCGCCTTAAAATCGAATAATCAAGTGGTAATACACTATAAAAGAAATGAGGTGTTTTTGTTTGATACGGTCTATTATTTTTTACCTTTAGATCATTAAATAACACGACGCTCCAACCAATATCATGGGTTTTTTAAACAAAAATTTTCTGGTTCTTTTCAGCACAACCACTAGTGTTTTAAAGAAGTCTAAAGAACTTTCTGATGCCGAGTTAGTCGCTCAAATTGTCGCTACAAACAACACGTTACTATTTAGTACGCTCTACGATCGCTATAGTAAGAAAGTGTATAATAAATGTTACAGTTTTGCTCGTAATGAAGACGAAGCAGAAGATTTAACGCAGGATGTTTTTCTAAAATTATTTACAAAGCTGAATACGTTTAAAGGAACTGCAAAATTTTCTACTTGGCTATATGCATTTACCTATAATTTTTGTGCTAACTACGTAAATAGAGATAAGGAGCATAAACTGAGTAAGGAATCTGATACGATGGATGACCACGAGTATCACTTATCTCATATAGAAGACATTCAGGAAGAGGAACTTTTTGATTTAAAAGCATCTAAGCTAGAAAAAGCACTTAATCGTATTGATCCTGAAGACAAAGCGATCTTATTACTAAAATATCAGGATGATAGTTCTGTAAAAGAAATTCAAGCAGTATTAAAAATTGGAGAAAGTGCTGTTAAAATGCGTCTTAAAAGAGCACGCATACGTGTAGTAGAAGAACATAATAAAATAGAATAAACTTGAAAAAAAATCCATTTAAAGAAATAGCTACTCACAAAGAGACACCTCCTGAACTTAAAAAAAAGGTGCTGGGAGAGATTGCGTCTATAGGTTTGCTAAGTGATATGGTAGATCTTTTTTCAATAAAATTTGCTGCTGTTATCGAAAGTGCCTTAAAACCATCAAAAGAAGCTGTTACTAAGAAAAAATAAATATAAGTGACTTACATTATTTTTCTGTGTCTCAATAGATATTCCAAATATCTATGCTGTATGGGAAGAAAAAATCCTTTTAAAGAAATAGGCTATCCTAAAAAAGAAGTTCCAAAGGAACTCCGTAAGAAAGTCTTGAATGATGTGGCTGCGGTTAAACTGCTTATAGATATGAACTCCTTATTTACTGCAAATTATAAAAACACATTCTCTAGTATCTTCTTCACTGAAAAGAGATCTAACCAAACCAATTAAAGCATATACTTATGGATAGAGTTGCCAAATTCTCAGACCTTACATTTCAATCATTAAAAGCAATGGGAGAAAAGATAGTAACTGCACTGCCTGATATTCTTGGAGCCATCATCATCCTTTTTTTAGGATGGCTGATTACTAAATTTATAGTCTATCTGATTAAAAAAGTATTGAAGATTGCACGTGTAGACAAACTCACCCAAAAACTCAATGACTTAAAAGTTTTTGGGAATTCAAAAATCAAGTTCAATATTACAAAAATAGTTACCGTCTTTGTAAAATGGATTATGATGTTAGTCTTCCTTATTATTGCTGCAGATATTATGAATTGGGAGATCGTCTCTTTGGAAATAGGGAATCTTCTTCGATATTTGCCAAGATTATTCAGTGCGATAGCCTTATTTATGGTAGGTATCTATATCGCTAAATTTGTCAAGAAAGCCATACAAGGGTTTTATGAAACATTTGATCTAGCAGGATCAAAAATTATAAGCACACTTGTGTTTTATATTATAGCCATCATCATTACCATTACCTCCTTAAATCAAGCAGGAATTGATACCACTGTGATTACAAATAATGTGACGGTTATTCTAGGTGCTTTTTTACTTGCAATAGCTATTGGATTTGGGTTAGGATCCAGAGAGATTATTAGTGACTTGTTACGTACATTTTATACAAGAAAAAATTTCGAAGTTGGTGACGTTATTAAAATAGAGAACCTTAAAGGCACTGTCGTTTCTATAGACAATATATGTATGATATTAGCTACAAACACAGGTAATGTAGTGATTCCTATAAGAGATATTGTTGAAACCAAAATAGAAATCATAAAAGAGTAAATTTAAACGTATATAGGCACCCGTTATTTATTACTTTTATATCTCATTTGAGTTTTACATACTATAAACAATTTAAATAAAGAAAAATGTCAATTTCAGAATTATACGAATCTGGAGGTCAAAAGAATAATATAGCCCATTTTGCTGCTATTGCAAACGTTGCTATTGTAGATGGTGAAGCTAATGAACAAGAAAAAGCATTACTGCTTAAATTTGCGCATAAGTTATCGATCCCTTCAGATACCTTTGATAAAGTAATAAAAAATCCAGGAAAATATCCTATAAATCCTCCTAGCGTAAAAGAAGAACGCTTAGAATACTTATATGATCTCTTTAAAATGATATTTGTAGATCATAATATTGATGAACACGAGATGAAGATCATACATAGATATGCTATTGGTTTAGGTTCTTCCTCAGAAGCTGCTGACGAATTAATCAAAAAATCTATTAAGATTTTTAGCGGTAATATTGATTTTGAAGATTATCAATATTTGATTACTAAGAAAAACTAAATATACTACCTCGACATAAGTATCTGGAAGATATACATAGAAAAACCTGATTACATTTATGTGTAATCAGGTTTTTCTATGTATACGATTTATTGGATTGAGAATCTCTTATTCCTTCAGAAATTAAAGTCTCAATACTATTTCTTAAACTTAAGTTTTTTCTCAATGGCTTCTATCATAATATTTGCGATATCAAGTCCTGTTGCCGCTTCAATCCCTTCTAAGCCTGGAGATGAATTTACTTCCAATAATAAAGGTCCTTTATTAGAACGTATGATATCTACGCCTGCTACAGGAAGTCCTAAAATCTTTGCTGCTTTTACAGCAAGTTTGCGCTCTTCTAGTGTTACCTTAATTTTTGAAGCAGATCCGCCTTGGTGTATGTTTGCCCTAAACTCTCCTTTTGCAGCTTGTCGTTGCATAGAGGCTACAACCTTCCCGTTTACAACAAAACAACGTATGTCCTGACCGTTTGCTTCTTTAATGAACTCTTGTACCAAGATGTTTGTCTTTACGCTCTTAAAAGCGTTGATTACACTCTCTGCTGCCTTTGAGGTTTCGGCTAGAACAACTCCTTTCCCTTGGGTACTTTCTAATAATTTAACAATGAGTGGCGCCCCATTGACCATTTTTATAAGATCTTTTGTATCTAAAGGAGAATTTGCAAAACCTGTAATAGGGATATGAATATCGTTTTTGGCAAATAACTGTGTTGCTTGTAATTTATCTCTTGATTGTGTGATGGCATCGGCAGAGTTAAGACAATAGGTACCCATGGCATCAAACTGACGAATAAGAGCACAGGCATAAAACGTAACAGAGGGTTTAATACGAGGAATAATCGCATCAAATTCATCAATCACGTTACCTCCTCGATATCGTATTTGAGGTTCTCTTGCATCAAACTTCATATATGCCTGCTCTACATTAAGAAATATCATCTCATGACCTCGCATACGACCAGCCTCCATCAAACGTTTATTACTAAACAAATCTGGGTTACTTGCTAGTAAAGCAATTTTTAAACCTGTTTTCTCACTATGAATCATAGTGTACATATTTTCCAAATCTTCTTCTGAAATTTCAGAAACCAGATATGTAGCAGAGGGGTTTACCAAATAACGGTTTTGTAATGCCTCACGTCCTAGCAACATTCTAAATTCCATAGAGTCACGGTTTGCCAGGGTTAACTCTATCTCAAAGGTATCTTTTCCAAAGGTAATTGGAGCCTTAATCACAATTCGTTCTTCAGAAATTCCCATCGAACTTTTTACAGATCGCTTTGCGTGTACTTTTGCCTCACAGGTAATACTTATGCTTCTATTCACTTGTAAAGGATTCACCTCAAAGCTTACCCATTCTTGATTCTCCTTAAAGAATGTTTTGATAGCATTCGCTTGTATAGACGAGGTTTTAGCACCTGAATCTACACGCGCTTTTATTGCTGGTATCCCAAAGGTTTCAAAAGAGCACCACTCTTCACTTCCTATTATTTTTAAGTTTTCCAAACTAATATTTTATAAATGAATTTTAATATGATACAAATAAACATCCAAATGGTTATTTATATATGTATTTGATTTTATTTTTTTCTAAGTTCAAACAAATCTTTTCGTCTATCTCTAAGGTTTTTTACAGCCCCAAACTGATTTAATTCTCTAAGCAAATCTATATCTACATCTGCGATAAGGATCATTTCTGTATTTGGGGTAGCTTCGGCTTTGATCCCATTTGTTGGAAATGAAAAATCACAAGGTGTAAAGACCATCGATTGCGCAAACTGAATGTCCATATTTTCTACATTAGGTAGATTACCTACACTTCCTGCAATGGCAACGTAGCATTCATTTTCTATAGCTCTTGCTTGAGAACAATGACGCACACGAGAATATCCGTTTTGAGTGTCGGTTAAGAAGGGAACAAATAAGATATCCATTCCTTCGTCTGCAAGTAATCTGCTTAGTTCTGGAAATTCAGAATCATAGCAAATAAGAACACCTATTTTACCACAGTCTGTGTCAAATGCTTTGATCTGACTTCCTCCCTGCATTCCCCATACTTTTGCTTCATCTGGTGTTACATGTAGTTTTTCATATCGATCTACACTACCATCTCGACGACATAAATAGCCTACATTATATAAGCGACCATCTTTCATTTCTGGCATACTCCCTGAAATAATATTGATGTTATAGGAGATTGAGAATTCTGAAAATTTCTGTACGATTGCTGCCGTATGTTTTGCTAGTTCTCTAATAGCGTCTGGTGTACTTAAATGGTTGTCTTTTGCCATTAAGGGTGCATTGAAGAACTCTGGAAACAAGACAAAGTCTGATCGATATCCAGCGACAGCATCTATAAAGTACTCAGCTTGATTCAATAATTCATCTAAATCCTTATAGGGACGCATCTGCCATTGTATCAACCCAAGACGAACATTTTTTTTCTTTGTCGCTGCTTTTTTACTCGGCTTCTTGTAGTAGATATTATCCCATTCCATTAATATCGCAAAATCACCTGAGTCTCTATCACCTTCTAAGTAGCCATTCATCACTCTAGTAGGATGAAAATCATTAGATATTTGGAAGTTTAATACGGGATCATTAATTTCTTTACGCTTTACTTTTTCTATATATTCTTTAGGTGAAATATTTTCTGAATATTTGCTATAATTAGGCATTCTTCCTCCAAAAGCAATTCCCTTTAAGTTCAATTTTTCACATACTTCTTTGCGATAATCATAAAGTCTTCTTCCTAAACGCAATCCTCTAAACTCAGGTTTGATAAATACATCAACGCCATATAGAACGTCACCATCATTTGTATGCGTGTTAAAAGAGTAGTTACCTGTAATGTCTACATAGGTATGATTTTCTTTAAAATCATCATAATTTACAATAATAGACAACGCACAACCAGCTAGCTGTCCGTTAATTTTTATGACTACTTGTCCTTCTGGAAATTTATGAATAAGCGATTTTATGTGATGTTCTTTCCAATACGAATCTGGCATATTTGTATATGCAGAAATCATTGTAGTTTTAAGCTCTTGATAATCATCTAAATCAAGAAATTTTAATTCGATATTTTCTATATCTTTTGTTTTCATATATTTTAGTTGCCAAAGATACCTTTAGCTTTCTTTTAACTTGTTTTATAGTATATACTCTTTGGAAGTATAGAAGCATATTGATTTCTATAGAGGTCTATATAGATTTGTAAATCAACACGTTTTACGTATTTCGCGTAAGCGTATTTATATAGAACTTTAGTTACTTTCTAGATTCCTTAGGGTCAAACTGCTCAATAGGCGGCTGCTTTAATAAGACACCTATTAATTTGCTTTTTTTCTAAATTGATCACAATACAACGCAACAGCACTACGATCTTCTTTGTCTAAAAATTCTAAAGCGTCATACCACGATACCCAAATTGCGTTTTTGAACTTTTCAGGTTCTAATACTTCGATATTTACAATAGGTTTTGTTGTGATAAAGTAGTGCTTGTAGACGACTCTTTTTTCTTTCGTAATATTCCTTATAGAAATAAAATAAGTAAGCTCTTTCTTTTTTAGTTTGACACCTATTTCTTCACGGGTTTCTCTTATAAGCGATCTATAATCTGATTCCTGTTTCTTTTGAATTCCTCCTGCTAAGGTGTACTTTTTCTTGGCATCTATTTTTTCAAGCACCAAGATATTGTCCTCTTTAAAGGCTATAAGACGTGATTTATGAATTGCTTTAAAAGTTTTCAAGAATGGTTTACGTTACATTGCGTAAAATCTAATCCTTATTCAAAAGGATCTTGAACTGCGTCTGGATCAGTTGCATCAAGGTCTTCATACTCTTCCTCATCATAATCTTCCATTACTTTTTCAAGCTTAGCACTTACTTTTACCAAATATTTTGTGTCTTCTGTCACAATCTCAATAGCTTCTATTAAATCATAGTTTGCATTTCTAAACCTAATAACATCTGCATCATCATAGCCGTCAGGATATTTTTGCACTACAAGAGCTAAAATTTCTGGCGTTAGCTTTTTAAAATCTACGATAACTCTTTTAAGGTTAGGGTTTTGATTCTTTTTCATAATTACATATCTAATAGGTAAGCAAATATTAAGGGTGCTACGATAGTAGCATCAGATTCTATAATGAATTTTGGTGTATTCATATCCAATTTTCCCCACGTGATTTTTTCATTAGGTACAGCACCACTATAAGACCCATAACTTGTTGTAGAGTCACTTATCTGACAAAAATAACTCCAGAAAGGGGTATCGGTACGTTCCATATCTTGATATAACATAGGTACTACGCAAATAGGAAAATCACCAGCTATCCCTCCTCCTATTTGAAAAAAGCCAATTCCATTAGTAGAATTATCTGTATACCAATCTGCCAGGTAAGTCATATATTCTATCCCTGACTTCATGGTACTTGCTTTAAGTTCTCCTTTCATCACGTAGCTAGCAAAAATATTACCCATCGTACTATCTTCCCAACCAGGAACAATAATCGGTAGGTTTGCTTTTGCAGCGGCATACATCCAAGAGTCTTTTATATCTATCTCGTAATGTTTTTCTAATACTCCAGAAAGTAATAGCTTGTACATAAACTCATGAGGGAAATAACGCTCACCAGCAGCTTCAGCATCTTTCCATATTTTGACAATATGCTCTTGAATCCTTCTAAAGGCCTCTTCTTCAGGAATACAAGTATCTGTCACACGGTTTAAACCACGTTCTAACAAATCCCATTCGTCTTGAGGAGTTAAATCGCGATAGTTAGGTACACGCTCATAGTGACTGTGTGCGACAAGATTCATAATATCTTCTTCTAGGTTTGCCCCAGTACAAGAGATAATATGTACTTTATCTTGACGAATAATTTCTGCAAATATCTTCCCTAACTCTGCTGTACTCATAGCGCCTGCTAGAGATACTAACATTTTAGAACCTTTTGCGAGTTGATCTTCATATCCTTTGGCAGCATCTACCAGAGAGGCTGCATTAAAATGCAAATAGTATGTAGACAAAAATTGAGAAATAGCTCCTTTAGTCTTCATCTTGATCGTATTTTAACTTATTGATATTATTTTCTTCTTGAAAACTATAAAGATTGTCATTTTCTTGATCCTGATCTTGCTCTTTGAATTTGTAGCTCAACATTTTGTAATAAAGTTTTGCGGCAAGAAAATCTGAAGACTTATCTACTTCATTAGGACATAGTTCTACAATATCAAATCCAACTACATTTTTTTGTTCGAATATACTTTTAAGGAATTCTAAGGTTTCGTACCAGAATAATCCTCCTGGCTCTGGTGTTCCTGTGCTTGGCATAATTGAAGGATCGAGTGCATCCAAGTCAAAAGTGATATATACGTTGTCACCTAATGATTCTACAACCTTGTCCACCCAATAATCATCTACTGCCATCTCATGTGCAAAAAACACATTATCTGGACGCATTACAGACTTTTCTGAGATATCCATACTACGAATCCCTACTTGTATTAGGTTTGTAGTTTCGTTTGCTTCGTGTAAAGCGCACGCATGGTTATAAGGTGAACCTTCGTATTCTTTTCTTAAATCTGCATGTGCATCTATGTGCAGTACTGTAAGATCTTGATAGCATTCATTAAAAGCACGTATAGCTCCTATAGACACAGAATGTTCTCCACCAAACATAGTGACAAACTTGTTGCGTTTTATATGATCCTTGATCATTTCATGTACTGTATTCACCATAGCCTCTGGAGAGCTACTTTCTGTGATAGCATCTGCTAGGTGGATTCCTTGTTTGTATACTTGAGTATCGGTTTCTATATCGTAAAGCTCCATATTTTCCGAAGCGTGTAAAAATGCTTCTGGACCTTTATCAGCTCCTTTACCCCAAGTACTTGTTCCATCATAAGGAACGGGAATTAATACTATTTTTGAAGCATCAAGGCTTGCATATTTTTCTGGAATCCCTGCGTATGTATTAAACGTTTTCATTGTATTTTGTTCTAATTTGTTTTGACTTAGTAAGAGGTTTAAATAGGCTCACTAACTTCAGGTATGGTTTTTTTTGCTTTCGCGAAAGCGTTATTAATATCATAATCATATCCAAGAATAGACAGTAATTGCTCCGAGGTTTGCTGGTTTGCAAACACCGAAGTTGTGATCTCTCCATCTTCATTGCGATCTATTAAAATATGTTTAGGTGTTGGGATCAAGCAATGCTGCAATCCACCAAAACCTCCGATGGTCTCTTGATAAGCACCGGTATTGAAAAAGCCGATATAGAGTGGTTTTTCTTGAGTAAATTTAGGTAAATAGATTGCATTCATGTGTTGCTCACTGTTGTAATAATCATCACTGTCACAGGTAAGACCTCCTAATAAAACGCGTTCATATTCTTTATCCCACCCAGAAATAGGCAACATCACAAACCGTTTATTAATTGCCCAAGTATCTGGCATTGTGGTGATAAATGAAGAATTAATCATATTCCACTTTTCTCGATCATTTTGTTTTTTCTGATAGAGCACTTCATAAATAGCGCCTCCTGCTTCACCTACCGTAAAGCTACCAAATTCTGTAAAGATATTAGGTACATCAACGCCAGCCTCATCACAGGTTTGCTTAATCTGTCGGATGATCTCATCAATCATGTACGCATAATCATACTCAAAAGCGAGCGAATTTTTTATAGGAAAACCACCGCCTATATTGAGACTATCAAGCTTTGGATTTTCTTTTTTAAGAGCTACGTACACCTTCAAACACTTAGAAAGTTCATTCCAGTAATAAGCTGTATCACGTATCCCTGTATTAATAAAAAAATGTAGCATCTTAAGCGTTACCTTAGGATTGTCCTTAATCTCACTGTTGTAAAAAGGTACAATATTTCTATATCCTATCCCAAGTCTGGACGTATAAAATTCAAACTTAGGCTCTTCTTCTGATGCAATTCGGATTCCTATAGTATAGGTGCCGTCTATGACTTCGCTAAGTAAGTTAATTTCTTCATAGTTATCAATAATAGGTATGCAGTTTTTATGTCCGTTATTGATAAGTCTTGCAATATTTTGTATGTATTGATCACGTTTAAAACCATTGCTTATAACATAAGTTTCATTCGTTATTTTTCCTTGTGCTTTCAGGTTTTCAACAATATCCATATCAAAAGCAGATGAGGTTTCAATATGAATATCATTTTTAAGAGCCTCGTCTAACACGTGTTTAAAGTGTGAGCTCTTGGTGCAATAGCAGTAATTATATGAGCCTTTATAGTCATTTTCTTTAATTGCATTTGCAAACCATCCTTTTGCTCTGTTTATATTTTCAGATATTTTAGGGAGATATGTAAACTTTAATGGCGTACCATATTTTGCTGTAAGCGCCATGAGATCAATCCCATGAAAATTGAGTGTATTATTTTTAAGTGTGAACTCCTCTTGTGGGAAATCAAAAGTTTGATCTATAAGATCAATATATTTTGTTTTCATTATAGTGTATGTTTGAAAAATTAGAATGTGTTAGATGTTGCTTGTAAAGCAATTGAAGATATATTTCTAATAACTCAAATACGAAAGATAAAAATAGTAGAAGGATCAAAGCTTTTTTGCTCCAACAGACGATACATCGTTTTAATTTCAGAAGTCAACCTGATAATTCGGTTCCCTATCCCTAGGGTAGCTTTTGGAGTAGACTTCTTTATACTCCTGAGCCCAAATCTGAAAAAATCTTTCATTTAATTAAAGGCAATTCGTTCTTTAATGTGAACTCATTATCATAACAAACATACTAAAAAAATGTATTGATTATTTTTTTTTGAAATTTATTTTAATAAAGTAATGATTTATTAACGATAAAAATACAACTATCTAATTAGCAACGCTTAGAGACTTTTTAGAGTAAAAAATACATATTCTTCACGAATCATTATTTATGGCTATACCCGAAGAGTATGTTTTATAATTTTCTTATCAAGATATTTGGAGTAATTTATAGGCTCATATTAAAATTGCATATAAGTACATCTTCAAAATTAATAGGTTAACAACCATTTGCTTGATCGGTCTGAGGACAAATTGGACGATCATACGTTTTGGCTGGAGGACAACCCATAGGCCGATCACTTATATCACATATTCCCGATCCTCCCATAATAGCTTCTGAATCTGTGAGCTTAGAAATTGTCAACTTGTCTAAGGATAATTTTTTTAAAGATTCTTTTCTCATCTTTTATTTTTTAGGGTTTAAGATACAAAAAATACATAGCAAACCAAGTTAAAATGAATCTTAAGCGATGTATGAATCAACTATTACGCACTAAAACATGTAAGGTTTTTATTATTTTATGCAGATTTTTTTAAATTTTTTATATAGTATGAAGGAGTGATGCCTGTTTTTTTCTTGAAAGCTGCTGTAAACGACTCGGCAGAGTTAAAACTTGCTTCTTTGGCAACTCCTAAAATCGTATAACGATGTAGTGTTGGATTCACTTTTAACTCATTAAGAATATACTCAATACGTAAATCATTAATGTAGTGAATAAATGTCTTTCCCTTATACGTATTAATGATTTTAGAAAGGTATTTCGTATTTGTTGACAGCTTCCTTGCCAAAGAACTAATAGTTATAGTACTCTTTAAAAATCCATTCTTAGATTCAAAAACAAGCAATTTATCTAAGATCACAGCGACTACGTCTGGATCAATATTAAGGCTTTGAGAAGATGTTTTTAATGACGCCGATTCTTTGCTACTTTTCGTGGGTTTTTCATTTAACGCAGCAATAATAGTATCAAATCGCTCTCTGTATATTTTATGTTTCCTGATTTGAAGAAAAAACAAGAATGTTATAATAACAAACAGAATAAGCAGGGAGAGTACTTTTGTGCTAAGACTTTGATTTTTATTCTTTAATTTTTGAATTAAAAGCTCTTTACTTTTAACTAATTCAGGAGTATCAAACTCTGAATTTAATGTATTTGTTGTATGAATTTTCCTAGCGTTCGTAATACTATCAAATCTTATTAATTTATTAATTGTACTTAAGTGTTCTTTGTAATTATTACTTGCTTTATAATCCTTAATGAGAGAAACATACGCATCTCTTACTTCTGGAAGTATCAAATCCGTTTTTGTAAGCAAAGAGTCAACTTTTAAAAAATAACCTGTATCGTCTTTTTCATTAGAAATTAGAGATATTTTACCTAAATAAAATTGAGCAATGATATAATATTTCAAATCGTACTGAGAAGTAAGATTTGCTAAAGATGCCCCCTTCTGTAAAAAAGAATATGCTTTATCTATGTTTTTTTTATAGAACAAATTAACCCCTTCATTAATCATAGCAACGCTTAATGCATAGGTATGATCTTTATAAATCTTATCAATTACCAAATCGTAGTAATAAGAAGCCGAGTCATATTTTTTTTCATTCCTATATGATTCTGATAAGTTTAAAGAGATTTGAACTATCACACTAGAATTTGGAAATTTCCTTTTTTGTTCAAGGTCAAGACACGTTTTATATAATATCAATGCCTCTTTATAATTTCCAATATCCTTTTTAATATCTGCTATATTATTAAGACCAATAATTTCATAATCTTTATCATTCTTCTTTTTTGAAAGTCTCAACACCTTAAGATATTGCTGTAGCGCATTTTCATAATCATACGCATTTTGATAATACAACCCCAACCTATTATATGCGGCTATAGAGTATAAAGAATCGACACTATTACTCTCTGTTAATGACTGATTGACAAGATCAAACTGTCTTTCTCTATCGTCTGTATAATAAGAAAGATAATTCAACGCAATAGATCGTTTTATTCTATCATTGGCCGCAGTCGCTTTATGTAGATATGCATTAAGATATTGTATAGAAGAGGTCGTATCCTCTGCGTGTTGCGCATATTTTTTGTATAGATACTCATAACTTTCGTTTGCCAATGAATCTGGTATTATAGAAGCGCTCTTCTGCCCTAACAAAAGAGAATTGAAACTAAAAATTAACCAAAATAAGAAATAGAACTTTGTATTTGAACGCATATTTAATTTTGAGACTTAGGGGTGCAAACAATTTTGCATCTAAAATAGTTAAATCAAAAGTATCTATTTGCTATGACGCCTGAATAGTCACATTTCACATCACTTAATGATGGTTTTAATAGTACGCTTTTGCGAAAGCGTACACAACATAGACTCCTTCAATTCGATAGTTAAGATTTAAAAACCAATTCGTATAAGACAAAAAATAAAAATTCCTACTAGAAAATCTGTAACATAGTATCGTACCGACACGAACTTACCACAGTTATTACATTCTAATCAAAAACACTTCAAATTACTAAATTTCAAATATTTGTATTTAAAATTAAGTACTTGAATTCGCCGAATTCCTGTAAATTTTTATTGTATCTCCCTAAAAAAAAAGTGAAGTTTGAATATATGAGATCGTACAAAAATAATAGCATTTTAGTTTAAAGATATACACACAGTAAACAGACAGACCCCTTGAATGTCTCTAAACGATCAAGGTATTTTAGTAATCATAAATAATTAAATTATGAGAGATTTATTAAAAATTGGAAGAAGTTTAAACAGTGTTGAATTAAAAGGAATTACCGCAGGTAGAAATCCTTTTATTTCTGACGGCTCAGATCAGTGTCAAGTAGGACAGTGCCCTAATGGATTGGTTTGTAACATTGTAAATGGAGAATGCATCATGCCCGGCGGTGGCGGCGGTGGTGGCGGTGGTGGAATCTGCCCAGAGAATGTTGGACAAAACTGCGATTCTCCAGTTTAAAAATATAATATTAAACTTTATAGTTGGGTTGGCTTTTAAAAGCTACCTGCTACTTTATAAGTAAGTAAATTATAGAGGGTTTAGTGAAATAAGAACATCATTCAGATATGTGCAAGTTACTACATATCTGGATGATTTTTTTAGCCTCATCTCCGTCTGTCATAGCTAAACCATAAGATCCAAACAACTCTTTTGTGAATCTTCTAAAAACTTCATATGTCGTTCTTTAGTACCTTATCTCGTTACTCTTTATCTCTATGTGTTTAACAAGGCTTGATTTTGAAATATTGTTAATAATATGTCTTCATAAAGCGCTTCTTATTTGTTTCTTGCACACTACAGCAAAACCTATAAATTTCGGAATCTAAATTTTAGATATGATTAAGGATTTGTAAAATTTCAAGTTAAGATTCTGTAAAATCAGTAACATAAAATCAACCTTTTTATAAACTAGAATATATACTAACGTAACAAGCTTTCAAGACTTTGAAATTAATTTTATGAGCATTAATAATCAACTTTATTAAATCAAAAAACTCATGAAAACTTTCAAATTACTTTTTTTTAAAATACTACTGTTAGTAGTTGTAGGAACCCACATAACGAGCTGTGAAGACGGTGAAGATGGACTTAATGGTATAAACGGTCAAGATGGCGTAGATGGACAGGATGGTGTCGATGGACAAGACGGACAGGATGGCGACGACTTTGTTATGGAAGAAACTATTTTTGCTGACAAATCCCCTACTCCTCCGTTGGTAGCAATTACACCTCAATTTAATTATGTGCAAGCGTATTCTTTAATTTCTACTCCAGATGTAATTGGGGAGAATTTCCAACTTGCAGGATCTGCCGATGGTGCTGGTTTTTTAGTAGATGGAGATGAATATATATACGTTACAAACTGTGAGGATAGTTATGCTGTGGCTCGTATCCGTTTAGATCAAAACCTTATTCCTATTTCTGGCGACTATTTATTAGACTCTGGTGTTGCCGATTTTGCAAGACAATGTTCTGCAACAATGTGGGAAGCTGATATCCATGGAGGCTCTGAAGATATTTTTTTATCTGCTTCAGAAAGCATTAGTCACGACGTAAAAGCAATTAATCCCCGTGTAACAACACCTACACCACAAGCTGACTTTGGTTTAGATGCTTTAGGAGAATTTTCTTGGGAAAATGCAGTCCCACTTCCTCAAAATGCATATCCTAATGCCACTGTAATTATAGGAGGAGACGATGATTCTAGTGGTTCAGAAGGTCAAATAACGATGTATTACTCTACAAATGGAGATGCTGATTTTAATAACGGTAGTATCTATGTATTACGTTACAAACAAATATCTGATGGCGCTGGAGGCGTAGAAGATGTTGTAGCAAATACGCAATACAATGAGTCGTCATTAGATTTTGGGAGCTCATACGATGTTGAGTTTGTAGAAATTCCAAACGGTGCTTCTCTTACTAAAAATGAAATGGAAACTGCCTGTAATGATGTATTTGCTTCACAATTTATGCGTGTAGAAGATATTGATTATCAAAAAGGAAGTGACTCAAATGCAAGAAATCTATTTGTAGCTGTTACCGGTAGGGGACCTGGACAAGGAACATACAACGATTGGGGAACCGTTTATAAATTGACATTAGATCCTTCAAATCCTTTAGAAGGAACCCTTACACAAATTGTAAGTGGGAATACAGATACTAACAATGCAGATGGTAATCTTCCTGAGCTTCAAAGCCCAGACAACATTACAGTAACAGAAAACTTTGTATATATTCAAGAAGATCCTAACTCTTTCAGTAGAGGGCATGCCGCTTACATTTATCAAACAGATATTAATGGAAATAATCCCGTAGTCGTTCTTGAACTAGTTGTACGTATGGATCTTGCTGAAAATAATAGCACTGGATTAAACGGAGAATTTGGAGCACTTATCGATATTTCTGATAAAATAGGAGAACCTAATACCTTCTTATTAAACATACAGCCTCATTATTGGACAAGTGACGAATTTGCAGGATTAGATGGACACATCAACGCTACAAATGAAGATCGCCAAGCATCTCAAGTGGTTATCTTAAGGGGGCTTCCAAGATAACAAGATCTAGTATTAGCCAATTATATTTCATTCTCGTTTTAGTATCAAGCAACCCTTTATAAGGGTTGCTTTCTTAACATATATGTCTATTTCTTATGAGCACTATAAACTACTCTTCACAAATCAAATTTTCTCTTTTAAACATTTTTATTTTTGGATTTTTCTTTTCTTGTAACGAAAACTCAAAAGATACTTCTTACATACAAACCTTAGAACCTGATTGGAAAAGCACACAAGTATTATATCTACAAGAAATCAATAAAACGATTGTCTTATTAGATAGCCTAAAAGACATATCTCCTAACGCACCAGAAGCCAAAGAAATATTTAAAAAGATACGTATTGCATTTAAAAAAGCAGAACCTTATGCTTCGTATCTTAATCCTGAAGTAGGACATCGCATTAACAGTCCCGCCCTACCTATTTATAAAGAAGACAATGGTAAAACTTTATATCCCATAGGATTACAAAAAATAGAGGAAAGTATTTATGAAGGAGAAAGCTCTAAAAAACAGTATAAAAACGAGTTAAAAACAACTATTGGATTATTGAATAGTCTTAAAAAAAGTATTGAAAAAAGAGAGCTTACAGCGCAACGTTATTTCATTGCAACACACCAACAATTATTTCGTGTATTAAGTTTTTCTATCTCAGGATTTGACACTCCTGTAAGCCAATTAGGAATTCAAGAAAGTAGGATCTCACTACAAAACCTATATGATAGCTATGTTATAAGCATTCAGAAGATTATTCAATCTAAGAATAAAGATTTAGATATGACGTTCAAAAAACAGATAGAAGCGGCGACATACTATACCGCATCAAATCCAGACTTTGACAGCTTTGATCGCTATACATTTATCAAAGAATATCTAAACCCTATCACACGCTCTTGGGTCGCTATTAGAAAAACATCTAAATTATGGGAGGGTACAAACTCCCAACCATTTAATTTTGATGCACCTACTTTCTTTGAAAATGATAGTTATAATGTCTCTTTCTTTATTTCAGGAACTAATAAAAAACCTACTGATGCACAAATAAAATTAGGTAAAAAACTATTCTTTGATAAAAAATTATCTGCAAACAATCAAATGGCATGTGCTACGTGTCACATTCCTTCCAAAGCATACACGGATGGTCTTATGCTAAATAAGGGAAATAAAGGAAATAATTTAAAACGCAACACCCCAACTTTAATAAATACCATATTTCAAAAGAATTTCTTTTGGGATGGACGCTCACATACATTGATGGATCAAGTGTCATCTGTTTTTACAAATACAGACGAATTTAACTCTAATGTTCATACGTTTTCAAAAGATATTTTACAGGATTCTACATATAAAAATCTTTTTCAAGAAGCCTACCGCGGAGTGTCAAATCGAAATATTGATGTTATAAAAGCGATTGCTGCGTATGTAGCAACTCTTAATGGGTTTAATTCAAAATTCGATCGCAATATGAGAGGAGAGGAAGACACATTTACGCAAAGTGAAAAAGAAGGTATGAACTTGTTTATGGGAAAAGCACTTTGTGCTACATGTCACTTTATACCACTTACCAATGGTACAGTACCTCCGTTTTTTCAAGAGACAGAACGCGAAGTAATAGGCGTTCCTAATACCTCTGAAAATAGAGCTCTTGATGATGACTTAGGGTATTACTGGAAGTTTAATGAGTCCCTACACAAAGGTATGTTTAAAACCCCTACCGTACGTAATGCATCATTAACCGCACCGTATATGCACAATGGCGTATATAATACTTTAGAAGAAGTGATAGACTTCTATAACAAAGGCGGCGGTGGTGGATTAGGTTTTGATCTAGAACACCAAACTTTACCTTTTGACAATTTGAAATTAACAGATAAAGAGCAACGAGCACTTGTTGATTTTGTAAAGACCTTAACCGATACACAAGTAGATTCTTATTAACACAAATACACAAATATTTTTTTGACTAGTAGTAGCTTAGAGTTATAAAGATTCTGTCGTGTATAAGATAGTACTAAAATGAGTAGCCTATTGGTTTTGAGTAGCATCCTTTATTTCATGTTTCTTATGAGGGAGACTATGCAATCACGGAAAGACAATCTATTATTAAAATCCCAACAAAAGATAACCGCTACATCGCTTCCTTAAAAAAGGATATCAAGTCTTCTTACAACCCTACTGTGATAGAAAATGACATTGATTTATGGGATACGGTGCCTTTAGGAGAAGCCCTTAAAAAATACATCAACACTTATAGAGAGTATTACAAAAATTAAAATACCAATTCATACACAGGAGTTTCATCCTCCTTGAACTCAAACAATCTTGAATAATCCATCACATTAGTAACACCGTCAAGTGTGCATAAAAAAGCAATAGTTTCAGAAAGTCCTTGAAACAGCATATCTTTATCTGTTGGATTGGATGGTTTTACCCCTTTATGATGAAGTGGCAGCGTATAACCACAAGCTTTTAAAAACACAGCTTCTATTTGTAACAATTCTTGAGGTGAATATCCATTAAATTTCCTTCCTAATCCTTGATGTACTTTCCCTACATAGTTGAGCACAATAGAACCATGACCATCAGAAAGATGCTTCCAAGCCTCTGTATGATCAAGAATATTTCCAACTGCACAAGACTTACAACATTCTGGATGTAAGGTATTTTTATGAAAAGCGGTGTATAATTTTGTAATTGCTTGTTCTAATCTTTTAGGCGTATACATAGCATTCTTTTTACGGATTAAAATACTACAAATTCATAGAATAACCATAAAAATTAACACTATCTGAAGGATCCTTTTTCTGAGTACGCTTTCGCGAAAGCGTATAAATAGACAAAATACTCCTGCATCATCTGTAGAACAAGAATTATTAATATTTAAAATAAGAACAAAAAATCAAAGTTAATTTTCATAACCGTAGGTAGGGATTTTTAGCATTAAGTTGTTACTTTAGTAAGCTATCACAGATTGATACATTTTTAACACTTTGACAATATAATATTTAAAACAATAACACTTTCTACGCTATGTCTCTCGCATCACCGACTACATGCTAGAAATAATACTATTCCTATATTTGTTACTAGTTCTTTAACCAATTATAAACTAAAAACCCATATTTCTCAAAATTACACACACTTATGAGTAAATATTATTTAACACTTACTACATTCCTTTTTACACTATTACTATCCTGTGGAAATGATGACAATTACATCCCAATAAGTGAAACCGATGATGATCCTATAATGACTGATGATGAAGGAGGCACAGATAATATGGGCGTCACTATTGACCTTACCGCGGTTCCATTTACAACCTTATCTGAATATGGTTTTTTTGATGGGGAATTAAAAAACCTAATCCCTAATGATGGCGTTCTTGAATACTCACTTATAAATACCCTGTTTTCTGACTACTCTAAAAAAAAGCGCTTTATATGGATGCCAGAAGGGGTTACAGCTACTTATGATGCAGATGATACATTATTAGTTTTTCCTGTTGGCACAATTATTATAAAAAATTTCTTCTATGATAATGTACTTCCCCAAAATGCAAGACGTATTCTTGAAACACGTCTTCTTATAAACACGATAAACGGATGGGAATTTGCAGATTATATTTGGAATGAATCACAAACAGAAGCTATCTACAATCTTGACGGAAGTAATGTGGATATCATGTGGGAATTAAATGGCGAAACAAGATCTGTTAATTATAGAATACCAAGCGAAGCCGAATGTCAAACCTGCCATAAGACAGGTGACACCTCTGTTCCCATTGGACCAAGACCTCAAAACCTTAATAGACAATTTACATACACAGACGGCACCACAGCAAATCAGTTAGACAAATGGATAGAAGAAGGGTATTTACAATCTGCTCCAACAGATATAAATGCTTTGGTAGATTGGCAAGATACAAGTGCTCCATTAAAAGAGAGAGTGCGTAGTTATTTTGAGATTAATTGTGCACATTGCCATATAGACGAGGGGCATTGCTCATACAGACCCATACGTTTAGACTATACATCATCTATTCTTGATGAGAATATTGGAATATGTGTAGAACCTGAAGAAGATTTAGGAAATGGAATTTCACACATTATTAGGCCTAACAACATAGGGCGATCTGCTATGTATTTTAGATTGAATACGACTGCCGAAGAAGTGCGCATGCCACTTTTAGGAAGAACACTTATACACGATGAAGCAATAGTACTTCTCGAAGAATTTATAAACAACTTAGACATAGAATGTGAATAACTAAACTACACCAATCATGAAAAAATTACTTTACACCTTTTTGCTATGTATACCTATGGTATTAGTAGCGCAATCAGGTCAAAATTGCGAAGAAGCAATCCCTGTAAGCACTGGAATACATACCGTAGACGTTATAGACGGAGAAGCACCAATTCCCGTATGTAGCACAGAAACCACAAATCCTGCTAATAATGGAGAATGGTATCTCTATACCGCTCCTGCTGGAGAAGATGTATACGTTACCGTAACATCAGACCTAGAAGTAAACTCAGGAGGTGATACACGTGTTCAAATATATGGAGGTAGCTGTAGTGATTTAAATTGTATCGTGGGAGATGATGACGGAGGAGATGTAGGAAATGGTTTTTTATCTATTGCATCATTTCAAGCAGTGGCTGGAGAGTCTTACTACATTGCTTGGGATAACAGATGGTCTTCTAATGGCTTTGACTTTGAAATAAGTGAAGCAGATGCACCACCTCCAAGTCAACTTACATTTACCGCTCAAGGGGTTTCTACGTCAGGATCTAGATTAGCCGTAGTAGATATGAATGGAGATTATCTTGATGATCTCGTATCTATTTCTGCTACTAACATCAATATCAATTATCAATTAGAAGGAGGTGGTTTTAACACTGTAAATATTAATACAACTGCAGCAGACAACACTCCATCATGGAGTCTTGCGGCTGGGGATATAGATGGTAATGGCTATAATGATCTTTTATATGGAGGCGGTAGTGGCGTTACTTTTATGATTGCTAATGATAATGGCACTGCATTTACAGAAATATCAGGCCCAGAATATGTTTTCTCTCAACGATCTAATTTTGTAGACCTTAATAATGATGGAAACTTAGATGCATTTGTATGTCACGATGTACAACCTAATGTATATTATATTAATGATGGGGATGGCAACCTTACTTTCTATCAAGGAGCAGATCCTGACGGAATTCCTTCTGGACTAGGACTTGTGTCTAACGGAGGTAATTATGGTACGGTGTGGATTGATTATGATAATGATCGCGACATGGATCTCTTTATAGCAAAATGTAGAGGTGGTGATACGCAAGCAAAAATCAATGAACTACATAGAAATAATGGAGATGGAACCTATACAAACGTAGCTGGAGATACGGGTGTTAATCTTGCTGACCCTGTACAGACATGGTCTTCTGCTTGGGGTGATTATGATAATGATGGAGACATGGATGGATATATAGGAGCAAGCTCTACATCTGACGGACCTACAAAATATATGCGTAATAACGGAGATGGTACATTTACAGATATTTCTGGTTCTGTAGATTTATCTGGAACACCCTTAGGGATAGAAAACGCACCTGCCGATTTTAATAACGATGGACATATTGATATATTCTCAAATGGTCAGATTCTTCTTAATGGTGGCGATGGATTATCTTTTAATGTCATCTCACAGACTGTTCCCCAAAGTGGTGCTATAGGCGATGTAAACAATGATGGATTCCTTGATATTTTCAGTAATGGCCTTTTTCTCAACAACGGAAACGATAATAACTGGATTAAAATTGTAACAATAGGAGATCAAAGTAATAGAAATGGTATTGGAGCACGTGTAGAAATAACATCTCCAGGATTAGGAACACAAATAAGAGATGTTAGGAGCGGAGAAGGTTTCAGATATATGAGTACACTTAATACACATTTTGGCTTGGGACAAGATGAGTCTATAGAGACTGTAACTGTGTATTGGCCTTCTGGAGTGATTACAGTTATAGAAGAACCAAATATTAATGAAACGTTGATCATAAATGAGAATGAAGCTCTAAGTGTTGATGATATCACAGGGAACAATCTTCGTATATATCCAAATCCAGCTAGTGACGTTATCAACTTAGAAACTACATTTCAATTAAAAAACGCCATATATTCTGTATTTACAGTAGATGGAAAACGTGTATTAAATGCTAGACTGAGTGAAACAAACACGATAGATGTAAGCAATCTTGCTACTGGAAATTATTTTATACGCATCTTACAAGAAAATAGTACATACGTACAACAGTTTCTTAAAAAGTAATTTTCACGCTATAAAAAGAGCATTAAAGCAGTTTTAAAATTTATCTAAAATAGATTAATCCCAAAGAAGTTAACTTCTTTGGGGTTTTTTATCTCTAAGATCAGGTGCCGTAGAGATACTAGTTAAGCATACTTTTTATGTCTATAATTTTTCATAAACACCACTATCACAAATTGTTAACAAAAAGTTAATATGCAACAAATATGATTATTTATAGGCTATTGTTAAAGAATTAGGAATTCTTATTCATTACAATACGTACTTTTATAAAGGCCAGTTTGCAGATCAAAGTATACTGTATAGCTGGAACTCTAATTTTAAATACGTCTCATACAATATTCAGATATATTTAAAAATTCTAAAATTTAGGAGTAAATAGTTGTGTAATTAACTTTTTATTGTGATTTTTGACATTGGCTAATTCAAATAATTTATAAAAATGAAAACAAAGTTTAGTGGAATTTTAACGCTCTTGTTAGCGTTTGTCGTGCAAGTTTCATTTGCACAAACAACAGTTTCCGGAACTGTTTCTGAAGAAAACGGACCATTGCCTGGGGCAAGTGTCTTAATCAAAGGAACTCAGACTGGAGCTCAAACAGATTTTGATGGTAACTATACTATTCAAGCAAGCCCAAATGATGTGCTTGTTTTTAGTTATGTAGGCTATTCAAATCAAGAAGTTACTGTAGGTAATAAAACTACAATTAATGTTACTCTTGCTTCAGACAATCAACTTGAAGAAGTAATCGTAACTGCTCAGGGTATTAAGCGTGAGAAAAAAGCGTTAGGATATGCTGTAAGTGAAGTTTCTTCAGAAGAAATCGAAAATCGTACAGAAGGTGATGTAGGACGTATACTTTCAGGTAAAGCATCTGGGGTAGCTATTACTTCTCAGAGTGGTGCATCAGGATCTGCAACAAATGTTGTTATTCGTGGGTACAACTCTATTAATGGTGACAACCAAGCACTTTTTATCGTAGATGGTGTTCCTTTTAGTAGTGACACAAACGCTGATGGAAACTTTGCAAACGGTAACAACGGATCTTCTCGTTTCTTAGATCTTGACCCAAACAATATTGAAAGCGTAAACGTACTTAAAGGATTAGCAGCAGCTACTCTATATGGTACTCAAGGACGTAATGGGGTTATCGTAATTACTACAAAATCTGCTTCTGCTCAAGGACAAGGTCCTAAGAAAACAGAAATCACAGTTAACCAGTCTTATTTTGCAAATGAAATCGCTTCTTTACCTGATTACCAAAATACATACGGTGGAGGTTTTGATCAATCATTTGGATGGTTCTTCTCAAACTGGGGACCTTCTTTTACTGCTGGTGGGGTTGATGGATACTTAAATGATCCTGCTCAATTAATTGATGCTGATGGTACTGTAGAGCACCCTTACTCTTCTTCTTCTTTCTTACAAGGATTTTTGAATGGTAACAACATCTTATTTCAAGAATTCCAAGGTCAACGATACGATTGGAGACCTTATGATAACGTATCTGCATTCTTTAGAACTGGTGCTGTTTCTAATACTTCTATAAATATAAATGGAAGTTCAGAAAACGGAAAAGTATCTTACAATGTAAATTACGGACACTTAGATGATCAAGGATTTATCCCTGGAAACACAATAAGAAGAAATAACTTATCTATTGGTGGTAGAGCTCAATTATCTAACAAGTTTACAATCTCAGGATCTTTAAACTTTGCTAGAACTGACTTTTCAATCCCTCCAGTAGCAGCTTCTTTAGGAAACGGTACTACAGGATTCTCTGTATTTGCAAATGTATTCTTTACACCTCGTAACGTAGATTTAGCAAATCTTCCTTTTCAGATTCCTGAAACAGGTGGAAGCATCTACTATCGTGATGGTAATGACATTAACAACCCTAACTGGATTGTGGCTAATGCAAAAGATTCTCAATTAACACATCGTGTATTTGGAACTGCAACGCTAGATTATTCTATATCTGATAACTTAAATGTTCAGTATAGAGCGGGTGTTGATTTCTTTAACCAAAGAAACGAAAGCTATATTAATAAAGGAGGAGTATTAGGTGCTGCACGTGATGATATCCGTGGTGAGTATAATACTGGTGATATTAATACTAGAATCTGGGATCATTATGTCGCTTTAAGCGGTGATTATGAGCTTAGTGACAAAATTGGACTTACTTTTATAGCTGGTGCTACGTCTAGATCTAGACAAAGAGAACGTTTCAGTATCAATAGTACAGATCAAATCGTATTTGGAGTTCAATTACATCAAAACTTCAGACAAGTAGTGGCTACACAAAATTTAGATTTTCAAAATATTGTTGGGGTACTAGCTCAAGCAGATTTTGATTATGATAATTTTGCGTTCATAACACTTTCTGGGCGTAATGACTGGGTTTCTAACTTACCTACTGAGAACAACTCTCAGTTCTACCCAAGTGCTAGTATTTCTTTCTTACCAACAGCAGCGTTTGATGGTTTAAAAAGTGATGCGTTCAACTACTTGAAATTAAGAGCTGGTATCGGAACATCTGCTGGATTCCCTGGAGGATTCCCTACAACTCAAAATGTTATACAAACATTGAATATACAACAACAAGGTTTAGTAACTAACTCTATAGATAACTTTAGAGCAAATCTAGATTTAAAGCCTGAGCTTATTAGTGAATTTGAAGTAGGATTTGATGCTCGTTTATGGAAAAATAGAATCAGTCTTGATGTATCTTATTTTGATCGTGCAACTGAAGACTTAATTGTATTCCAAAACTTAGCACCATCAACAGGTTTTACTCAAACACAATCTAACATTGGTAAAGTAGAAGGTGATGGATGGGAAGTTGATTTAGGTGTTGACATTTTTCAAAGTGAAAACAATGGTTTCAACTGGAATTCAAGAGTTAACTTTACACAGTCTGAGCAAATCGTAACTGAGCAAGCTGATGACATTATTGTATATGCTGGATTTGGAAATTTAGGAAATGCAGCTATCCAAGGTGAGCAATTAGGTGTAATCGTTGGAGATCGTATCTTAAGAGATGATAATGGTAATTTTGTTGTAAATGCAGCGGGTAATTATGTAAGCCAAACTGACATTACTTTAGACGACGGACGTAATATCCAACCAATCATCGGAAATCCACAACCTGATTATGTAATGAACTTTATCAATACATTATCATACAAGAATTTTAATTTAGGATTCCAAGTTAATCATACAAAAGGAGGAGACATATATGCATCAACTATATCTGTACTTCTAGGACGTGGATTGATTGTTGAAACTGAAGATAGAGAAAATACATTTATCCTTCCTGGTGTAAATGTTGATGCTGCTGGAAATTCAACTCCAAACCAAACTCAGATTAACAACTCACAATATTACTTCTCAAACATATTGTTCGGCCCATCTGAATTACAAGTATATGATGGATCTGTCGTTAGACTTCAAGAAGTTTCTTTCGGTTATAATGTACCTAAGAAATATTTAGAGAAAACACCATTTGGTTCATTCAGCATTACGGCTAGTGGATTTAACCTTTGGTATGACGCATACAATACACCAGATGGAGCAAACTTTGATCCAAACGTAGCAGGTGTAGGTGTAGGTAACGGACGTGGATTTGACTTCCTTAACGGACCATCATCTAAGCGTTACGGTGTAAGTGTTAAAGCATCATTTTAATTGAAAAAATTTAAATTATAATTATGAAAAAAATAATTAAATATATAATGGCAATTGCAGTTGCAAGTTCTGCTATGTTTTACTCGTGTGAGACTATAGAGCTTGAACTGGTAGAAAATCCTAATGGATTGAGCGAAGACCAAGCTGATCCTGATTTACTATTAAATGCAGTACAACTTGGATATTTATCTAATATGGGCTATTTTAATGGTCAAGCATCTTCATTAACGAGGCTTAATGTGTTTTTCTCTAGAGATTATTTCAATGGAATTACACCTGTGTCTGTAAACGCTGTCTGGACTAGAACATATTCTACGACAGGTACTAGAGGAATGATTCCTAATACGTTTGCAATAGAAGCTCTCAATGCTGCTGCTGGCGACGGTTCTTTAGATTATCAAGAAGCGGTTGCAAAAACACTTTTAGCTCATAATATGATGCTTTTAGTTGACTTTATTGGAGACGTTCCTTTTTCTGAAGCTAACAATCCAGAAGAATTCCCTGCACCTAATGTAGATCCAGGAGCTTCTGTTTATGAGGCAGCTTTAGAACTTTTAACTGAAGCACAATCTTTATTTGCAGGAGGTGCTGTCGGTACGGATTTATTTTATAATACAGGCGCTGCTGCTAATGGTGATCAATATATAAAACTTATCAGAACGCTAAGAATGAAGGCTGCATTGACAACTGGAGATTTAGCTACTTTTACATCTATTGAGTCTACAGGAAATTTCATATCGTCTAACGATGATGATTTTCAGTATAACTACGTTACGAATGATGTAAATCCTGATGGTCGTCATCCTGATTATGCTGCTGATTATACTCCTTCTGGAGCTGCGTTATACCAATCAAATTGGTTAATGAATCAAATGATAGAAAGTGATGACCCAAGAATCCGTTATTACTTCTACAGACAAAACGATTGTACACCAGGTGCTTCTTGTGACCCTGATGGAGACGGACAAACATTATCTTGTTCTTTAATAGCACCTCCTGTACATTATGTAAATAATCCAAATGGTAATTTTGGTGATATCTTTTGTTTCTTAGAAGATGGGTATTGGGGTCGTCCACATGGAGATGATCAAGGAACTCCTCCTGATAGCTTCTTTAGAACTGCTGTAGGTGTTTACCCAGCTGCTGGGTTCTTTGATGATAATACATTCAAAAACGTAGGTTTAGGTCTAGGTGGTGGTGGTGCTGGTATAGAGCCTTTTATCCTTGCTTCTTATGTTGATTTTATGAGAGCAGAAGTTAGATTAGCTCAAAACAACGCGCCTGCTGCAGCTGCATTAATGCAAAGTGCAATCACAAAATCTACTGATAAAGTATTAGGTTTTGCTGCATTAGATGCAAGTCGTGATGCTTCTTTTGAAGCTTCTGCTGCTGATGTAACTGCATTTATTGATGCTCAAGTTGCTGCATTTAACGCTGCTGCTCCTGGAGATGATCAATGGAATGTACTTGCTGAAAATTTATATGTAACTCAATATGGTGGCGGAGCAGAAGTATATAACTTTTACAGAAGAACTGGTTACCCTACTACGTTAGTTCCTAACTTAGAGCCAAACCCAGGACCATTTGTACGTTCAGTACCATATCCTGCAAATGAAGTTGTAGCAAATCCAAATATTAGTCAAAAGCCAAATCAGAATGTTCAGGTATTTTGGGATAACAATCCTCCATCTGCAGCTGATTTTACTGGATTCCCTGCTGCAAACTAAATTTTAATTTAAAAAGTAAAATTAAATATGAAAAACTTATATAAATATGTCTTTATGGGAATCTTAGCATTAGGTCTAGGTTCTTGTGATGATGATGAAGAAAACGTTACAGTAGTTGTTCAAGACACTGTAGAAACTGGAGCTGTACTTCGTACAATTCAAATAATCTCAAACGAACTTCCTATTGGATTAGATGCAGGTTTTGCTGTTGAATTAGAGGAGCAAGATGAATTTGGAGGAGATTTATTACAAAGTGTAGATGTATTTGCTACGTTTGCTGATAACTCTGAAAATGATGGTGATACTGCTGGAGCAAATTTTAATGAATTTGCTATAACAACTATCACTGCTGAGCAATTTGAAGATGGACCTTTTGGTTTACCTAGATACACATTAGAGGTTCCTGCTGATGTTTTAAACGCAGGTGCTGGAGTAACTGGAGATCAACTTTTTGGAGGTGATACATTTACAATACGCCTTGCATTAACCTTAACGGATGGTCGTGTATTTTCATCAAACAATGCTGGTGGAATCATTACTGGGGGATTCTTTAATTCTCCTTTCCAATATACTGCGACAGTTACATGTCCAGTAGACTCAGCTTTTGCTATAGGTGACTATAATCTTGTAGTAACTTCTGGTGTATTTCCAGATTTCGGAGCTACACAAGATTTTTCTGAAGGTGTATATTCTGTAGTTAGTGGTGGAGGCGATACAGCAAGAACTATACTAGCTGTTCCTTTCTTACCTGAATTTGGAACTTTTGTTGGACCTATTAACTTTAACTTAGTTTGTGGTCAAACACTTTTACCTAATCAAGCCCTTGGAGGAGGAGTAGGATGTGGTGGAGCTGTACAAGGTGATTCTATGGGAACTACCTTTGGAGCCTACGATCCTGCTGATGATAGTGAATTCACTCTTGGATTTATAATTACAGCTGGAGATAGTGGAAGTACTTGTCCAAGTGCTCCTTACACATCTGTTCTTACATTAACAAGACAGTAATAGAATTTATTTCTAAACATAAATACCAAAGGCTACCTAATTAAAATTAGGTAGCCTTTTTTTTTCCTATGAAAACACGATACTTGACCATTGCAATTGTTTTGGTAGCACTTAGCTGTAAACCTAAAAACAATTCCACATCAAATAAATCAATAACAAGCGAGATATCCGCAAATGAGCTACTTCAAAAAACAATAGATGCTCATGGAGGTGAACAATTGCTTAAAGATTCATTTATTGAATTTAAAATTGATAAAACATCTTTTAGTCTTCAATATGATACTGGTAGAGCAAATTTTAAGCAAATACGTCAGCTAGATTCAGATACGCATACGTTATCATATAAATACGGAAATATTCAATACTTTATAAATGATTCGCTACAATCGGAAGAATCCTATTCTAAAAGAATGGCAGAGATAAGTTTATTTGGTTTCTTATATACTTTTTCGATTCCATTTAATTTAACGGCTAATGATGTCATTATTTCTAAACAAGCTAACGTAACGATTCGTCAAAAAGAATATTATACCTTAGATGTTCAGTTTACAAAAATACCAGATCTCCCTGAAGATCATTTTTTACTGTATATCGATATAGATTCTTATGAAATAGGTTACGTAGCACTACAACACGATCTTAGTGGGTCAAAACCTCAATTTAGAAGAATGATACAACCTCGAAAAATCAAGGGTATATTATTTCAAGATTATATCTTATTTCATGCAAATGATACGATCACACCGTTAGAACAATTCTATTCTAAATTTAATCAGAGTGATTTAAAAGTAATACGTACCGTAAAATTTGATTCTATTAGGGTAAAACAAAAATCTTAGATTTTAGTACCATAAAAATAGAAACTACACATAAGATGTAGTTTCTTTGCAAAAACTAAAAAAGCTAGTTTCTAAAACATTATCTCATGGAAAAAAATCTTCAAATATTTGGCACTAGAGCTATTATAGAGGCTATTGAAGCTGGAAAAGAAATTGATAAAGTATATCTACAAAGAGGACTTACAAACAATCTAACAAGCGAACTAAATACTCTTATCAAAAAAAATGGGATACAAACTTCGTAT
>NZ_CALEMI010000139.1 GCF_937910895.1 uncultured Dokdonia sp.
GTCACACATAAAACCATATAACTTTAACAACAATTAGGCTATTTAGAAGTGCTTTATAAACAAAAAGTTTCCTAATTTTATACATAAAAACCGATGTCCTCACTCTCTCCTATACTACGATCATTGGTAATCTTAATAGCGCTTCTAATATCTCCTTTTATCTATTCCCAAAAAGATGATTTTATTGAAGGTCGGTTACTAGATTCTAAAGACGAAACTCCTATAGCCTTTGCAACCGTACGAGTCAAGAATAAATCAAAAGGATTGATATCCAATATGGATGGAGGGTTTAAAATTCCTGAGAAATTGCAAAAATTAGGAGATACGCTAGTGATCTCATCTATCGGATATGAATCACAAGAAATCGTATTATCAAAACTCTACAAAGAAAAAGTTAATATTATAAAGCTAGCAGCTAAAGTAGAAACACTTGGCACCGTCACCATTGTAGGTTCTAAAAAGAAAAGGAAAAAGAAACTTAGCGCCAGAGCCATCATACATAAAGCTGTAGAACAAATCCCTGATAATTATCCATTTGATCCATTTTCTTATGTGGGATATTACAGAGATTACCAAATAAAAAAAGGAGAATATGTAAACCTTAGCGAAGCCATTATGGGGGTTTCTGATCCTGGGTTTGGATATCAAGACAAAAAGTATACTAGCATACAGTTATACACCTACAAAAGAAATTCTAATTTCCCAGTAGATACTATTGCGGCGAGACCTTATGACTATGTGAATAGAAATAAAGTCATCCCAAATGCCACCTTAGATGGTCAAGGTGGTAATGAATATACCATACTCCGCCTACACGATGCCATACGTAATTACAACATTGACAGCTATGATTTTATTAATCGTTTTGATAGAGACATCATCAAAAATCACCGACTCAAACTGCTCCCTGAAACTTCGATAACGGACATCAAATTATACGTTATCCAAATGATTAAAAACCAAGAAAATTATAAAGCCACAGGAAAGATATACATAAGTAAAGACGATTTCAAAATTTATAAAATGGAATATGCTGTATTTGATACTAGGTCGCCTAGAAAAAAAACAGATATAACTCAAAGTCTCTATGGAACAGCATCAATGGATAAAGACAAAACAGAAAAAATACTATATGAAATCATTGTAGAGTATCAGTCTGATGATTATAAAATGTATCCCAATTACATTTCATTTAATAACTCTTTTGATGTCATACACCCTCCAAAATTCAAACTTACTGGCGCCATTGCAGATATTGCAAAAAAAAGATTTGAAATTACCTTTAACAATGAACCCCTTCGTACCGATGCACTTAGAAAAAAAAATTATAAACTAACGTATAAAAACGAAAAAATCAATCTTGATAGTATTTCCGTAAGGAAAAATACGGTTCTCTTATATCCTAAAGACCCTGAAGTTATTTTTTTTGAAAAAATAACTGTATCCAAAGAAACCGATAAAAAAAACCTCTTTATTAAAGTGAAAAAAATTGAAGATATAGACGGTAACATCGTCAATAATCAAGAATCATCTACCTATTATCAGTATAGAGAGTTTTTTGTGCAAGAACTAAGATTAAATGAAAATTTACTCCTCGGGACTAGTTATATGTCAAAGTACAGGCCTATCTTTCATGGTCAACCCATGAATACACTAGAAAACATAGATGATTATTGGATGAATACGCCTTTGAAAAACTAAAGGTCATTAGATCGATGGTTTTCTTATACGCTTTCGCGAAACAAAGTGAAGCAGAAGTTTATACTGAGCAATGTCGAAGTACGAAAGCGTACGCCCACAGGCTAAAATTTGTATCTTTGTAACACACCTTTTTAAGATAACAGCAATGAATAATATTCCAAGTGTAGACCTCGCTGATTTTTTGAGCGGCGATTCCCATAAAAAACAAAAATTTGTACAAGAAATAGGAACTGCCTATGAAGAAATAGGCTTTGTTTCTTTAAAAAATCATTTCTTAGATGATGCGCTTGTCGACGGACTTTATAAAGAAATAAAAAGCTTTTTTGACTTACCACTAGAAGAGAAAGCCAAATATGAGATTGAAGGATTAGGCGGTCAACGTGGGTATATCTCTTTTGGAAAAGAACACGCCAAAGGAAGAAAACAAGGAGACCTAAAAGAATTTTGGCATTTTGGACAAGAAGCTGATGAAGATGCAAATCTGATCGAAGACTACCCAGAAAATGTGATCGTAAGCGAACTTCCAAACTTTAATGAAACAGGAATGGAAGCTTACAGAATGCTTGAAAAAACAGGGATTTATGTATTAAGAGCTTTGGCGTTATATATTGGACTCGATGAGTTCTATTTTGATCACTGGGCGCGTAATGGCAATAGTATTTTACGTCCTATACACTACCCTCCTATTACCGAAGAACCAAAAGGCGCTGTACGTGCTGGAGCACACGGAGATATCAATTTGATTACGCTTCTTATGGGAGCTTCTGCGGGAGGATTACAAGTATTACGTAAAGATGGAGAATGGATTGATGCCATTCCTAATGAAGATGAACTCGTGATTAATGTAGGTGATATGCTTGAACGTCTTACCAATAATAAATTACGTTCTACAATTCATCGCGTGGTGAATCCACCAAAAGAGCAATGGGGTACGCCTCGATATTCGATTCCGTTTTTTATGCACCCACGTAGTGATATGAAATTAAATTGTCTGGAGGAATGTATTTCTGAAGAGCATCCTAAAGCTTTTGAGAATATTACCGCTGGAGAATTTTTACACCAACGTCTGGTGGAGATAGGATTGATTAAAGAATAATATAAATAATACATATCAAAAATAATTCAACATATTATTTTTTCTCTAGTATACTTATTATAGTACTCTTTTCGAGTTTTATCTATTCTAATGAGTTCAAAAAACCTATGTGTCATTTTGATTGGTCTGAGATACGACCAGAGATTAAAGATACAGTGTTGTACATTGAGAAAAGAAATAGTATCGATACTCAATATACAGGATATTCTGGAAGTTCATCAAGTTTATGGAAAACTCAACAATGGCTTATTAATAATGCAAAAAAATCTGAATTACATCAGCTTATGAATTATAAGAATAGTGCCGTAAAAGGTGTTATATTCGAAGGTTTATTAGAACGAAAAGACTCAAAAGTTTTTGATTACATCATAAATAGTGTCGATGACGAAGGGACTATTCATTTTCAATTAGGATGTGTTGGAAATGATTTTGGATTGACAGAGTATTATCTTTTTCTTGTTAGAAGTACGACTAGAAAAGAATTAACTCTAAAAGTTCGAGATTACTTATTTTCCGAAGATCAAATAAAAATATTAGATAGTATAGTAAAAACAAAAACTAGATATCTAATTAATTAATAACCCATGAATCTACAAGACCAACTGAAAAATCTTTTTCCAGATCATACGCCAACTGAACCCGAAATTCAGGAAGAAGTAGATGATACGTTATGGATGCAAGACGATCCGCTGATTTGTAAATACGAGAAACGTAAAGGGAAACCTATTACGATTATAGAAGGCTACACAGGAGCAGATAGCGATTTTAAACTCCTCGCTAAAGAGATTAAAAAACTCCTAAGCGTAGGCGGTAGTTTTAAAAATGAGCAAATCATTATACAAGGTGATTACCGTGATAAAATTATGAGCTTCCTAAAAGATAAAGGTTTTAAAGTAAAACGCGTTGGAGGGTGAGTTTCTCTAGTCCTGAGTCCTTAGTCTTTAGTCTTTAGTCTTTAGTCTTTAGTCTTTAGTAAAAAATACTTTAAACATACAAAAACATCATACTATTGTCTACAAAAACACTTAACATCACCAACGGCGATAGCCTGAATGATAGACTGCTCAAACTTGACATTACAGGAGATTTTGCTGTTTGGAGAGAAATGTTGTGCGAAGGGAAAACTACTTATATCATAGGTGATCAAGATTTTGTAAACACTCGCAAAGCGTTTTTAGAAACAGATTACGCTATTGACACGTTTGATTATGAAGAAAAATTCGGTTCTCAGCTCGAGATTATAAAAAAGTGGAAGGAGTATGATGAGATCATTCTTTGGTTTGAATATGACCTCTTTTGCCATATCAATATGATGGCTTGCATTAGTTATATGGTTCAGCTTTATTGTAATAAACCACTTTTTTTAGTCTGTAGTGGACGTGTTGACGGAGAGAAAAATTTGATGGGGATATCTGAACTTACCGATAAACAACTAGATAATCATTATCAAAATAAACAAGTACTGACTGGAAATGATCTAATACTTGCTGATAAAATCTGGAGATTATATTGTAGTGATGATCATGTACCATTACAGCCTAAATTAGCAAAAGACAGTAATTTCATCTATTTATCTAATTGTATTAGTGCACATAAAAAGCGTTTTCCAGAAGAGCATTCTGGATTGAACACCCTAGAAAGGCATCTTCTAAAACTCATTAAAAAGCATAAAATCTCGTCTGAACATCAGTTATGTGGTTATGTTTTAAATTATCAAGGATATTACGGATATGGAGATATGCAGGTATTAAAAATGATTAAAAGACTACGCTCCTATTTTGAAGAGCAAGATGGCTATTTTATTGTTAATGAAAAAGGAGAATATGCTTTAGCTGGCAACGATATTCAAGCGCCTGGTCAAAACGAAACCTGCTATTTTGGAGGCGTTTCAAAATATGCATATCAATATCATGAAGAAACCCATCAACTGATAAAAATATAATACGATATGGTGATTCCTGCTTCTGAGCTTATTCTGAATCCTGACGGTAGTGTATATCATTTACACATTCGTCCAGAACATGTAGCGCCAACAGTGATTACTGTAGGTGATCCGGATCGTGTAGATACCGTAACGGCATATTTTGATACCATTACACACACCGCCCAACGTAGAGAGTTTAAAACGACGACAGGAACCTATAAGGGAAAACGCATTACTGTTATTTCGACAGGGATAGGTACCGATAATATTGATATTGTTCTTAATGAGCTAGACGCCCTTGTTAATATTGATTTAGAAACAAGAACGATAAAAGAAAGACATACCTCACTTGATATCATACGCATAGGAACTAGTGGTTCTATACAAGAAGACATTCCTGTAGATGCCTTCCTTTTGAGTGATATGGCAATAGGACTTGATGCGCTACTTCATTTTTATGACAGTACACATATTCAGCATCCAGAGATTCAAAAGGCATTTGTAAAACACATGGGTTGGTCTGCACAAAAGAGCGAACCTTATGTAGTTATTTGTGATCGTGATCTTGCGAGTCATTTTCTCTCAGCTTCGGTTGTAGAAGGATTTACAGCTACCAATGTTGGTTTTTATGGTCCGCAAGGCAGAGTCTTGCGTTTACAAACCTCAGATGCAAAGATGAACCAGAAGTTGGGGGAATTCCGCTTTCGCGAAAGCAAAATAACCAACCTAGAAATGGAAACAGCAGGTATTTATGGTTTGGCTGCACTTTTAGGACACCGAGCCATTTCTCTAAATGCTATTTTAGCCAATAGAGTTACGGGGCAATTTAGTGCGCAACCTCATAAAACCATAGACCGTTTAATCCAATATACATTAGACCGTATTACGAGTATGTAAGCGGATTTATGTAATTTTACACCATAGTACAATTATAGATGGAGAACATAAAAATCGGGGGGGTTCCTGAGCATTTTAATCTTCCTTGGCACTTAGCCTTAGAAGAAGGATTATTTTTAAAAGCGGGTGTATCTGTAGAATGGATTGATATTCCAGAAGGTACGGGTGCGATGAATAAAGCGTTGCGTGCCAAAGAAATTGATCTTGCTGTAATTCTTACAGGAGGTGTTATTAAGGATATTGCCAACGGAAATCCTTCAAAAATTTTACAGTTATATGTTTCTTCTCCACTCCTATGGGGAGTACACGTATCACAAGAAAGCCCTTTTACAGCGATAGACGAACTTCAATTTGCAAAAGCTGCCATCAGTCGGTATGGATCTGGATCTCATGTCATGGCACACGTCCAAGCAAAACAAAGAGGATGGGATACGTCAAAACTAGATTTTGAAGTCGTAAATACGCTCGAAAATGCAGTTGAAGCACTGATTAATGGAAAAGCAGATTACTTTATGTGGGAGCATTTTACTACCAAACCTATTGTAGATGCAGGCGTTTTTAGACGATTAGGTGATTTTCCTACGCCTTGGAGTTGCTTTGCGATTGCGGGTCATCTTGAGGCTATTACTGCGAAGCGTGATGAAATAAAAATTGTTCTTGATGTCATTAATGACATGACTCGTGATTTTAAAAAGATTCCTTCTATAGATCGTACGCTAGCGCATCGATACGAGCAAAAGCTGGAAGATATCCAAAAATGGTTATCAGGTACGGTTTGGTCTCAAGAACAAATCACCTCTGAAGAAATTAATAAAATTCAATCAAAATTATTAGAACTCCAAATGATTGAAAAAGAGATGGATGCGAAAGAGTTTTATGTTAATTTACACTAATTTGTATTTTTTTTAACTTTAGACGCAACCTTCTGTAATTTTACGCATCTATAGAATATAATTAACAACTTGGGGTATGACTACATTTTTTATAGTAATCGGTGTTCTCGTAGTAATTAACTTTTTACTACTTCAATTTAGTTGCAATAAAGTCCCTGAACCTGAGTCTGACGAAGAATAAGTTTAGATGTATATATAACACAATACAAAATGGCGCTGAAGCTTAATTCAAATTTTCGGCGTCATTTTTTTATGCGGTATTTTCTTTTTATTCTATACAGCTATGATTCAAAAATTTTGATCTTCTTAAGATCCCGTATGAATCCATTTAATAGCTCTTTCTATCATCTTTCCCTGAAATAAATTAGATAAATCCAAACGTTCATTTACTATAATATCGGGATTTATTCCATCTTTATGTACTGTTTTATCCAGACTCATAAAATAGGCTTGCATGGGAGCTAACACCCATTTTTCTGGTAAGACATACCATCCGTTTGTACTAGAAAGCCCTGCGGTTTTTTCTCCTATCAATACTATATTATCTTGTCCTTTAAGACTAGAAGCTACCACCTCTCCTGCACTTGCTGTAAATCTACTTGTAAGCACTACTATTTTTTTGGTATTTTTTGTTTCTGAACATTGTAATTCTTGTCCGTAATGTGCATATCCATTTTCTAAAAAATTTCCATCTTTCAAAGACCATAAGGAATCAAAGCTTATATCATCAGTTGTATCTCCTCCCAAATCAGCATCTGGAATTAATTCACCAATACCTGCCATCATAGGATGCATATTACCTCCTGTATTACACCTCAAATCCAAAATCCATCCATTAGGCTCTTGTATTTTTAAAGAACATATAACACTTCTTATGGTGTCTCTAGCCTGTATTATATCCTCCTCTTGCATTACACCTGTGCCAACGATTTCAATATAAGCAATATTGGTATTTTCTATTATTTTCCCAATCACTTCATAAGGCAATGTAATCTTAGTCGTTGTAATGGCATCCCAAATACTATCTCTAGGTACTCCTTCTTTTTCTGGTTTATAGCTAAATGCAACCTTATAGTCATACATCAACATTCCGTGAAAATCTCCTAATGTTTTAAACATATATTCTGTTGGTTTTCCAATTTTATCAATGGAATCGTGACGTTCTGAGATAGCAAACATATCTTTAGACAAGATATCCCAATTGACATTCTTAGTATTATAAGCATTGGTTTTAGAGATTTGAATAATTGAATCTAGAATAGCTATTGAATTGGTATGACTAGCTGTTTCAACAATTACTTCTTCTTGACTAGAACTTTTACAGCTTCCAATAATCAAGCAAATAATTAAAAATGCAATACTACTTTTCATCATTTTAAATTGGACTATCATATATCTTTATGACTACTATACATTCTCCTCATAAAATATATAGGGATTTGTTACTGCAAATATGAATTTAAACCTGTAACAAAGAGAGTGTTTTAAAATTTGAAATGTCCAGAAAACTGCATCTTGGACAAATTTTATAAATTCTTTATTTCCTTTTTATATGCGGAAGGTGTGATACCTGTTACTTTTTTGAACGTTTCATTAAAAGAGGATTTAGAACGAAACCCAGCCTTTTCTGCCAAAGTTACTAAGGTGTATTTTGAAGCTTCTGCAGATGCCATTAATACTTTGACTTCTTGCACACGATAAAAATTAATGAACTCTGAAAAATTCATACCCAAGGACTCATTAATATGTTTAGAAAGTGCTTTGGATGTGATATTCATTTCTGTAGCCAAATCTGACAACATAAGGTTTGGATTGAGATAGGCTTTTTCTGTTTGAATCGCTTGTTTTAATTTTTCAGAAATACCACTCGAAGCAACACTTGGCGTTTCTTGTGTGTATTTAAATGTAGTAAAAAATAACTTTGATTTTGTGAACCCCATAAAACCAATCCAATAAATGAAAGCGGCATTTATAAGTAAGGTTGCATAGTAAAAGCCAAAACTTTCAACCCCACCATTCAACATTAAATCTGCTGTATATAGTAGAAGGTCTACAGCTGCTATACTTATAAATACGCACGTAAACTTCTTAAGCCATTTCAACGTAAACATTGATTTTAAAAGTATCTGATTCTTATTTTTATGTAAAAAAAGTAAGGAGGCTATCCCCATAAAAAACGTAAAAAACAAGACAAAGAATTCATGAATTCTAAAAAAATCAGAATTGACAACTACGGAGGTAATTCGGTAACTATTCTCTTGAATTGCTATAGAAAACCAATAGATTCGTAGTACTAAATACAGAAAAGCAGGTGCTAATAAATACCATTCTTTTTTATGATAGGATGACTGGTTTTCTACTACTGGAAATTGATTTTTTATATAAAAATAAAATCCTGCTCCTATCAGCCATTTATAAGGAAATGGAAACATGTGTAAAGGTCTATAATAGGCAAATACATCCATATCTAAAAAAGCATAAATCAAATTAAAAAACGATAATGAAAACAGGAATAATAAAAAGAAGTTTACAGAAAGTGGATTTACTTTTCTTTTTTGACGTAAAAAAATACATAGAATTATCCCTTGGATCGCTCCAAAAAGAATTAAGATATTAAAGAAATTATACTGTAAATCCATGTCTATTTTAAGATGTCAACATTAGGAATATACTCATCATAAAATGATGATACATACAACTTCATTTTACCATTTTATTTCTTCTTCACCAAAAGAACGCAGTAATGCATTCGTCTGACTAAAATGTTTATTACCAAACCAATAGCCTCGATTAGCGCTTAATGGCGATGGATGTCCTGAGGTGAGGATATGATGTTTTGTGGTGTCAATTTTTGCTCCTTTCTTTTTAGCAAACCCACCCCAAAGAAGGAAAATGATGTTTTCACGCTTTCGCGAAAGCGTACTTATCACAGCATCTGTAAAGGTTTCCCATCCTTTTTTCTGATGAGACCCTGCTTGATGAGCGCGCACGGTTAAGGTGGCGTTGAGTAATAAAATTCCTTGTGATGCCCAACGCTCTAAATTACCATTTTGTGGAAACGGAATTTCTACGTCGGTCTCGATCTCTTTAAAAATATTGATCAATGATGGCGGCATCGCAATATGGTCGTTGACAGAAAAACAAAGACCATTGGCTTGACCAACTCCGTGATACGGATCTTGTCCTAAAATCACCACTTTTACCTCCTCAAAAGGGCAATGATCAAACGCATTAAAAATCTGACTTCCTTTTGGAAAACAGGTATGCGATGTATATTCTTCCCTTACAAATTGAGTGAGACTTTTAAAGTATTCTTTTTCAAACTCTTCATGGAGTTCTTTTTTCCAACTAGGGTGTATTTGTATATTCATAAATGCTGTACCTTACTAAGATATAAAGGTACGTGCTTCCGCTTGAAATACCATAATAAGGGATCAAATACAAGCGCTTTAATCTTCTTTGTAAATTATGTGTTTCTTGGGTTATACGTTCTTAAAAAGTGTATAAAACATAGCAACCATCTATTAATTAGAAAATTCTAAATTAAATTGCATTTTATGTGTTTTGCTAAAGAAGTAGTAATACCCTATCTTTAAAAGACTTTTATATAGCTATTAACAAAGATTCTAACCAAAGTGCCAATGCTAGCAAGAAAGAATATAAATATCTTTGTTTTATTGGTTTTTATATCTCAATCACTTTTATCACAAGAGCGTGCTATAGATTCTCTTAGTAACTTAGATTATCAAGAATTACAACAATTATTTTTTAAACCAGGCAATGACTCTCTTCTTAATCATACCTATTTTAAGGCGTATTTACATAAAGCTAGAAAAGAAAATGACTCTTTAGAAATTGTAAAAAGCTATTATTTAAGGATCATTTCTAAAGGAGATATAGAAGATGTTTTTCATCTTTATGATACTATTATAGAGATCTCAAAAAACCTAAAGAATGAAAACTTTCCAGCAACAGCCTACTTTGACAAAGGGGTTATCTATCATAGAAAATACCTTTATAAAAATGCTTTAGACAATTATATCAAAGCAGCATATTACAATCACGGTAGTAGAAAAGAGCATTTAGAATTCTTGATTAACCAAAGTCTCGGACAGCTAAAATCTACCATTGATAAGAACCAAGAAGCACTCACTATCACAAAAAAATGCTACAAATATGTTGTAGAGAAAAACTATAGAGATGAAAACTCTCCTTTATACTACAATGTATTATTCTCACTCGCAGACGCTTATAGAAAAATGAATTATTTGGATTCAGCTAGAGTCTATACACGGCTAGGGCTATTAGATAAAAATGAGTCTGACACCTCTATCAATTATTATCATTTTTTATTACTAGATGGTATCTTAAAACTACAAAATCAAGAATATGTAGAGGCAGAAATCAATATCGCAAGAGCCTTACCTTACATTGAAAAAATTCAAGACCAAACCACCATTACAAGTGGATATTTCTATCTAGGTAAAGCGTACTCTTATTTACAGAATGAAAAAAAATCTATTTTAAATTATAAAAAAGTAGATAGCATCTTTCAAAAAACAAACAATATTTCTCCAGAATTTACCAGTGCCTACCAACAAATTATAAAATACTATAAAAAAGAGGGTGATATAGAAGAACAGCTAACGTACACAGGAAAGCTTATTCAAGTAGATAGTATCTTAGATAATCGCTACAAATATGTAAACCAAGAAATAACAAACAAACTAGATATTCCTAGTTTAATAAGTAGTAAGGAGCAACTTATACAGCAGTTACAGCTTGACAAAAAAAAATCAAACACATCTACGATTATTTTATTACTTGTAATATCTGGGATTATAGGAGTCTCTGCGTACCAATATAAAAAGAAAACATTTTATAAAAAGAGGTTTAAAGAATTAATTAAAACGGAAAAACCTAAAGAGAAGATTACACCTAAAATTTTTGATACTTCACCACCTGATATTCCTAAAGAAATACTAGATATGTTATTAATAAAGTTATCTGATTTTGAAGTAGCACATTCCTATATAGATTCTAAAATCACTCTGCATAGCCTTGCCTCAAAAATGAATACAAATAGTAATTATTTGTCCAAGGTAATTAACCATTATAAACAAAAAAGTTTTGCTACATATATAAAGGAACTTCGTATTGAATATGCTTTTAATCAATTAAAATCTCAATCTAAATTACGTCGCTTCACTATAAAAGCCATTGCGGAAGAATGTGGTTTTAAAAGTGCCGAATCTTTTTCAAAGACTTTTTATAAAGTATATAGTATCTACCCTTCCTACTTTATTAAAAAATTAAACAAATTAGATTGATTATTTAGTCTTTATTTATGAATGAAGATGACCAAAGCCTTTAAGAGTATATCATAATGATTTATTTCTCTTAACTTTAGGTACCATTAAACTAAATAGAAAAATCATGAGAAAAATCAACCAAAATTCGCCTGTAGCATTTCAGAAAGTAACCATTGCAAGATTGAATAGCAATGATTTGAATCTAATAAGAGGAGGTCAAGATCAAGAGACTAGTGAAGATCAAGAGACCACATGTGACTCTATTTCATTCACCGTCATAAGATCATCCTTAAAATGTCTTGGTCTATCTCTCACGACAGTTTCTGGATAATCATTTATACCAACATTAATATACAAAAAGGTCTTAGGAGTGTTAGAATACATACTTAAGACCTTTCTTATGATATAAATGATAGTATGCAGCTTATTTATTCTGTACTTTTGTGTTGCTAGAAAAGCTATGACCTATAATTTATAAAGAAAAATAATATCCTGTGATGCATTAGTAAAGACCTAATCGCCACAGTATCCATAAGATGATAAACATACATCAAAAAACACTTAAAGATCTCGAATTCCATACTGTTTGTGAACATGTTGCAGAGCGTTGCGTTACAGAACATGGTAAAGAAAAAGCGCTCGCTATTGTTCCATATACCGCATCAAAAGAGGTGCTTTTTGGATTACATCAAACCAATGAATACGTCTCATCTAGATTTCACGAAACCGTCATTCCTAATCATGGATACGACCCAATAGATCGCGAAATTAAATTTCTGGATATAGAAGACAGCGTGTTAGAAAGAGGAAGCTTTAAAAAACTATCTAGTATTTCAGAAACTGTAAATATTCATCTGAAATTTTTTGATAAGTATCAAGAACGCTATCCTACACTTTATAACACCGTTGTCAATACAGAATATACCACTGTGATCAAAGATGCAGTGAATGCCATTTTTGATAAATATGGAGAATTAAGAGATGATGCCTCTCCGCTATTACAAAACACGCGAAGAAGTATCAATCAAGTGAAAGGAAAGATCAATTCCAGTTTTGCTTCTGCTTTAGGACGCTATCACGGCTATGGATATCTAGATGATATAAGAGAATCTGTGGTGGAAAACGTACGCGTACTGGCTGTCACGGCGATGCATCGTCGTAAAGTGAAAGGTTCTATTATGGGGAGTTCTAAAACAGGAAGTATTGTATACATACAGCCTGAAGCAACCATGCAGGCGCAACGAGAACTCAACAACTTGCTTTTTGAAGAAGACGAGGAGATCAAACGTATTTTAAAAGCGTTAACCAATACTATTCGTCCGTTCATTACTCTACTTCAAGAATACCAAAAACTATTAAGTACCATCGATGTTATTGCTGCCAAAGCAAAATATGCAGAGAAGCTTAATGCTATTTTACCGACCATTACAAAAGATAGAGAGATCACGCTTAAAGATGCCTACCACCCACTACTCTACCTAAGCAATACCGCCAAAGGAGAAAAAACCTTTCCGCAAGACATTCACTTAGACTCAGAAAGTCGCATTATTGTGATCTCTGGCCCCAATGCTGGAGGTAAAAGTATTACGTTAAAAACCGTAGGACTTTTACAACTCATGCTCCAAAGCGGGATGCTCGTCCCTGTTCACGAGTATTCTAGGATGTGTCTTTTTAATAAAATCCTTACTGATATAGGTGATAATCAAAGTATAGAAAATCATCTGAGTACCTATAGTTATCGTCTTAAGAATATGAACTACTTTCTTAAGAAATGTGATAAATACACTCTCTTTTTGATTGATGAATTTGGTACAGGCTCAGATCCAGAATTAGGAGGTGCGCTAGCTGAGACATTCTTAGAAGTCTTTCATGAGCGTGAAAGCTACGGGATAATCACGACGCATTATGCCAACCTCAAGATGATGGCAAATGAAACCAAAGAGATTGTCAATGCCAATATGCTTTTTGATGCCAGAACGCTAGAACCCTTATTTAAGTTACATCTAGGAGAAGCAGGAAGTTCATTTACGTTTGAAGTCGCTCAAAAAAATGGCATTCCTTACTCACTCATCAATCGCTCAAAAAAGAAGGTAGAGCGTGGTAAAATTCGTTTTGATAAGAGTATCGCTGATCTTCAAAAAGAACGTAGCAAACTTGCTAAAACTACAGCTACCCTTAAAGAGAAAGAGCAAAAAGCCATACAGCAAGATCAGAAGCTTCAGGAGGTCAATGCAAAGGTGCAATCCAAATTAGAAAACTATCAGGAACTTTATGATAGTAATCAGCGGCTTATTTATTTAGGTCAAAAACTAGATACGATAAGTGAGAAGTTTTATCACGATAAGAAAAAACGCGAACTCGTTGCTGAGCTCATGAAAATCATTCAGATAGAAAATTCTAAACGTAAAAAACAGTCCCTTAAGCAAGCTAAAGTTCAAAAGCAAAAAGAAGTTCAAGTTCAAAAAGAGGTGGAACAGAAAGTGGCTGTGATCCGGAAGAAGAAAGAAGAATCAAAAAAAGTAGCTCCGAAAGTAGAAAAGCCAAAACCTATCTTAAAAGTAGGAGATCGTGTACGGATGTATGATGGTAAAGCCGTTGGCGTTATTGATCTTATAGAAAAAGGAAAAGCCACCGTAGATTACGGTATGTTTACGACTAAGGTCTCTGTAGATCAACTAGAATTGGTACAGACAAAAAAGAAGAAATAAATTGTACCATAAGATGTCATACAGAGCTTATCGAGGTGTAAAAAAGGCAAAATAACGCTTTCGCGAAAGCGGACATAGAAGCTTAACAAGATTTTAAAACAACTCTAGAATTCGGGTAGTATCTTTGTATTGTTAAAGTAAAAATTGTGACTGACGGGATGAGATTCCCGCCCCTGTCTCCCGACAGGTAGGTTCACGGGAATGAAATGGAAGAAGTAAAAGATAAAAAAATTATTCTATTTGACGGGGTCTGCAACCTATGCAATTCCTCCATCACCTTTGTCATCAAGCATGATCCAAAAGATCTTTTTAGATATGCCCCGTTACAAAGCGACATTGGTAAATCACTGATGGAGAAACATCAGATTGATCCTAAAGAAACAGATTCCATTATTCTTATAGATCAAGAAAAGGCATATACAAAATCTTCGGCAGCCTTACATATTGCTCGGTCGCTGTCTGGTGGTTATCCCCTACTCGCCATTTTTCTTATCATCCCTGCATTTCTTAGAAATCTAGTGTATGACTTCATTGCTAAAAATCGCTACAAATGGTACGGTAAAAAAGAATCCTGTATGATTCCTACGCCAGAATTAAAAGCCAAGTTTTTAGGATAATATCGCGTTCCCGAGAAGTCGAGAACCTCTTCCCTACCTCAATAGACTATTTAACGAACTAATAACACTACATCCCTCATTGTAGGTTTCTTCATCTGTTATTTTACCTTAATTTTGATCCTATAAATCATGAAACCATGAAAAAAACACTCTTCCTGCTAGCCTTTTTTGTTGCTAATTACGCTTTCGCGAAATCTGTGCTGAGCGTAGTCGCAGTAGCGGACTCAAACCCAATAAACGTAATCTGTACAGAAACGTCTGAAGACGTATATGTATCTGAAAAGAAAGCCGATTCTGAGATCTCACGAGTTACCGTGTACCTGAACGGAGCGCAAGTAGAAAGAAACAGCAGTGTATTGGTAGAAGACGGAACCACCACATTTATTTTTGAAAACCTTTCTAATACCATAGATGAAAATAGCATTCAAGTATCTGGACTCGGAGAAGCTTCGATTCTCTCTATCAATTATGGCATTGATTTCTTAACAAAACAGAAAAACACAGAAGCCGTTGAAGCCTTACAAAAAGAAAAAAAGGATGTAGAATTTAGCATCAAAAAACTCAACAACCGCATCATCGGTTTACAAAAAGAAGAAGAGGTTATCAGCCTTAACCAAAAGCTAGGAAGTACGACACAAGAAGTCAGTCTCGAAAAAGTAAAAGCTCTTGCGACCTATTACAGACAACGTGTGACGGAAATCAAGAACGAAATCTTGGATGCAGAGCGCAAAAGATATGACCTTCAGCTTAAGAACCAAGATCTGACAAAACAGTTCAACGAACTAAACATTACCGAAGAAAAAAGTACAGGAAAAATTACGTTAAAAATAAATAGTGAACGTCCAGCGACACTTCCACTCGTCTTAAAATATAACGTAGCGAATGCAGGCTGGTATCCTATCTATGATTTGAAAGCAAAAACGATTAATACTCCGTTGGATCTCGCCTATAAAGCACATGTATTTCAAACCACAGGAACTTCTTGGGAAGATGTATCGCTTATCATATCCACAGGAGACCCAAATACCAATAATATAAAACCGGAAGTTAACACCAAGTACTTACAATTTGTAAATAACTACTATAGAAATTCAAGTAGAAGTACTAGTTCCTACAGCTATAAATACAATCCTACAGTAAGAAAAGTCACAGGAATTGTTCAGGACTCAAATGGTCCGATTGCGTACGTAAACATACTTATTAAAGGGACCTC
>NZ_CALEMI010000140.1 GCF_937910895.1 uncultured Dokdonia sp.
TTCAAAAGCTTCAATACAATTGCTAGAACAATGTCAATACACTACAAGAATATACTCAACTACTTTGATAATCGAAGTACTAATGCATCTGCAGAATCTTTCAATGCGAAAATAAAAGCCTTTAGAGCACAGTTCAGAGGTGTTAGAAATGTAGACTTCTTCTTATACAGACTCTCAACTATTTTTGCATAATCAGAAAATCCCACAACTTTTACACTTGATCCTATATCAACGTATAGAATCTATACGTTTAAAAGTAAATTTCCAGTAGTCCTAAATAAGAATCACTGGAAATAAACCTACATAATCAATCATGGAAAAATCCATCGGATTGATCTATTTCAAGGGTAGAAGTAATTGGGGGATTACGATTTTCTAACTGCTTGAAATGATAGCACATGTATCAATAAATAAAAATAATTATTAATTTGGGGTATACGCTATTCTATATCTAAGATACTTTAAGTGTGTGACAAAACCAAATTATTAATCGTATAAAAACTTGATTATCAGTATGTTATTTACGTACTGCTTGTATGGTTTTTACGTATTGACCTATACATTATGCTCGTTATTTCATATAGAAAGCTATTGACAATCTGTTATTTAAAAGAAGACAAAACAAAAAAACAAATCCTCTAAAAAGAATGACTATACAAGCTAAAGCCCATTAAAAATTAATTTTAATGGGCCTATTTTTTTATAAGAAGAGGGTTTAATAGCTAAAAAGCTGTTCAATCTTAACTTTCACTTTTGCTGTACTCGGAATCATCGTTTGTTCCAACGTACTATTCAGTGGAATGGCAGGCATATTTTCTGATCCTATGAGCATTACCGGTGCATCTAATTCACGGAAACATTCTTCTTGAATTCTTCCTTGGAGACCGCGACTAAATCCATTATCCGAAGGCTCTTCTGTGACGACAAGACATTTTCCACATTTTTTTACAGACTTAAAAACTGTATCATAATCCAATGGATGTAATGTACGTAGGTCTACCACTTCAATACGATCTTTCATCCCTAATTCGGCACTGGCATTCATTGCCCAATGTACTCCCATTCCATAGGTAATGATCGAGATGGTCTCCACGTCTTCTTGTTTCCAAATTTCTTGAAGCACCCATGCTTTACCGAAAGGAAGTATATAATCTTCATCTGGCATAATAGAAGTAGCACCTTTGGTTCCTGGGACTTTAGACCAGTACAATCCTTTGTGTTCAAAAATCACTACTGGATTCGGATCGTAATAGGCTGCTTTCAAAAGTCCTTTTAAATCGGCTCCATTAGAAGGATACGCAATTTTAAGACCGCGGATGTTGGTCACCACACTTTCTACAGAAGAGGAGTGATACGGACCTCCAGAACCATACGCTCCAATAGGCACTCGTAAAATCATAGATACAGGCCATTTCCCGTTACTCAAATAACAAGAACGCGATACTTCTGTAAACAACTGATTCAATCCTGGCCAGATATAATCTGCAAATTGCACTTCAACAATAGGTTTTAATCCTACAGCACTCATCCCAACTGTAGAGCCGACGATAAATGCTTCTTGGATAGGCGTATTAAACACCCGATTATCGCCAAATTTTTGTGCAAGTGTCGCCGCTTCTCTAAAAACACCACCCAATCTGCCACCCACATCTTGTCCGTACATCAAGCACTCTGGATGCTTGCGCATTAACTCTTCAACGGCAAATAAGGCACAGTCGACCATAACTACTTTTTCGCCATCTTTTGGAGATCGCTCTCCCACTTCTTCGGTAATGGGTGTTGGCGCAAAATCGTGTGTAAATAAATCTTCTGGCTTCGGGTCTTCGGCTTGTTGTGCTTTAGAGAAGGCCTCTTCTGTTTCCGCTTTCGCGAAAGCGATCACCTCATCAATCTCTTCTTGAGCAACTCCGTTATCCAGAAGTAACTGTAGCATTTTTGGATACGGATCACGACTGCGTGCTTCTTCTAAATCATCTCGATACCACTCCATACGTACCCCAGAAGTATGATGATTTAACAATGGCACTTTGGCGTGTACCAAGAATGGACGACGCTCTGTACGTATTTTATGAATGACCTCTTGCAAGGTGTTATAACTCTCTTCAAAATCGGTTCCATCTATAGTCACTGCTTCCAAACCATTAAAACCACGTGCATACTCAAAAGCATCTTGCGCTCTAGTTTCGGCGGCATTGGCGCTAATATCCCATCCGTTATCCTGAACCAAATATAGAATAGGAAGTTGTTTAAGCGCTGCCATCTGAAAAGCTTCAGCGATTTCTCCTTCGGTTACTGATGCGTCTCCAAGGGAACAAACGACAAGACCCCTATCCCCCAAAGGGGGAACATCAAATGCTGGATCTTTAACATACCCTTCTTTATAATAAAAACCAAGCGCAACTCCTGTAGCGGGAATCGTTTGCATTCCAGTAGCGCTACTCTGATGTGGTATTTTAGGCTTATCATCATCTTTTAAACTAGGATGCGAGTAATACGTACGCCCCGCTGAAAAAGGATCGTCTTTTTTGGCGAGTACCTGCAACATTAAATCATACGGAGTCATTCCTATAGCGAGTAGCATAGCATCATCACGATAATAGGGAAATGCATAATCCTGAGGCAGTAATTGCATCCCTATGGCGGTTTGAATTACTTCATGGCCCCGACTTGTGGCGTGTACATATTTTGAAACTACTTTAAAATTCTCTTCATACAACTCGGTCATTGCCTTTGCTGTACATAGATTTTTAAATCCTTTTTTAAGTATCTCTTTATTCATAACTATTCTTTTATACCCGCGTAGGCGGGTATCTCATGAAATTTTACCTCTCACTCAATCGTTAATCTCATCAACTTTTCTTCATACCTAATCAAGCAGGTATCTCATCCATCACAGGCACCATCCATCCAAACACATCTTCTGTTTTTCCTGTTTTTATAGCGTTTAGAGTATCATTGATTTCTTTTCCTACGGGATACGCATCTGATACTTTAATCGTATCGTCTCCCCAACCAATCTCTTGAATATAGGCAATCCCTACGGCTGTACCAGTACCAAAAGCTTCTTCTAAAGTTCCATCTTGAGATGCTTCATATATTTCATCGATGGTAATGGGTCTTTCGGTCACGGAGTATCCCTTATGTTTTAAAAGGTCGATCACACTTTTTCGAGTAATTCCGTGGAGTACGGATCCGTCAAGATTGGGCGTAATAAACTGTCCGTTGATCTTAAAAAAAATATTCATCGTTCCTACTTCCTGAATGTATTTGTGCTCCTCTGCATCTAGCCAAAGTACTTGATCATATCCTTTTGATTTGGCAATTTCAGTAGGTCTGATGGCCGCTGCGTAGTTTCCTGCTGCTTTTGCTTCTCCTGTTCCCCCTGAAGCGGCACGAATGTAATTTTTTTCTGCCCATAGTTTTACAGGTTTACTAAAGAAAGGACCTGCTGGTGAGGCGATAATAATAAACTTAAAACTGGTGGCGGCTCGCATTCCTATAAAAGGCTCATCGGCGTACATAAAGGGACGTAAGTACAAAGCACTTCCGTCTGTGGGTGGGATCCACTCTTTTTCAACATCAACTAGCGCTTTGAGTCCTTCTACAAAAAGATCTTCTGGAAATTCTGGCATGCCCATGCGTCGAGCACTAGCATTGAGACGCGAAGCATTTTCTTCTGGACGAAAAAGTAGCGGTTCTCGCTTTCGCGAAACTACCTCGTCGGTAGACAGGAGTGTACTCTTCATCCCTTCAAAAATAGCTTGCCCATAATGTAACGCCATGGCGGCAGGATGCGTCGGAATTAATTGTAGCGGTTCTACTCTAGCATTTTGCCACTGTCCGTCTGTATAGTCACACATAAACATATGATCTGTAAAAGTGCGTCCTAACGGAATATTATCAAAATCAATGTTCTCTAGTTTTGATGTGGTTGTTTTTGTGATTTTTATATTCATAGCAAGCATATTCATTATTCCTTCTTGTCCTTCGGACATCTCTTTCAAAATGAGAGAAAAGGGTCTTGTTTCTAAAATGTTCTATCTATGTCAAACTGTTCTAAATAATCTGCAATCCTTCTTAAAAAACTACCTCCTAAATATCCATCTACAATACGGTGATCAAAACTTAATGATAGGTACATCATGTGTCTAATCTCAATCGTATCTCCCTCTGGTCGCTCCATCACTTCGGCTCTTTTCTTTATGATGCCTGTAGCGAGTATAGCTGCTTCTGGCTGGTTAATAATAGGAGTTCCCATCACACTTCCAAAAGTTCCTACATTACTAATAGTAAAAGTGCTTCCTTTAATGTCATCACCACTCAATTTATTTTCTCTTGCAAGTGCTGAGAGTCTATTGACCTCAGATGCTATTTCTAGCAAGCTTTTTTGATCGGCGTCTTTTACTACGGGAACGATCAAATTGCCCGAAGGCAATGCGGTTGCCATTCCTATATTGATATGTTCTTTTACGATGATATTTTTACCATCTACAGACACGTTGATCATCGGAAAATCCTTTACTGCTTTTGCCACTGCTTCTACAAACAGCGGTGTAAAGGTTAATTTTTGACTGTGTTTTTCTAAGAAGGGTTTCTTATGTGCATTACGCCATGCAACAAGTTCTGTAAGATCAGCTTCTACATAGGCAGTCACGTGCGGACTTGTATGTTTACTATACACCATGTGATCTGCAATCATCTGGCGCATACGATCCATTTCTACTATTTTTCCAGTTCCTTTGTCTAGGTTTAATTGCGGAATTCTATATGCTGTTGGGTCTGTTTGTACTGCGGGTTGTGCAAATTTATACGGTCTCCCTTCCTCTATATAGTGCATCAAATCACTTTTACGAAGACGACCGTCTTTTCCAGTACCTGGTATTCGAGCAAGTTCTTCATAAGAGATATGATGTTGCTGGGCAATACTCTTAATAAGCGGACTTATAAATAGCGTTCCATTTGGCATTGTAAACGCTGAACTTTGAATAGCTGTGGGCTTGGATATTGTTGGTGTTTTGTTTGTAGGTTTCTGGGTAGTAGTTTCTGACTTTGTAGTCGTTGATGATTCTTTCTCACTACTCCCAGAAGTTGTCCTTTCTTCTATAACTTCATAGCTAGCGATAGCTGTTCCAACAGCAACTACACTATTAGGTTCAAAAAGATGCTTCTTCATCACTCCAGAAGATGGGGCAGGCACTTCATTATCAACCTTGTCTGTAGCGACTTCTACCAAAATATCTCCTTCTTCAAAAGAAGCTCCTTCCGAAACAAGCCAATTTAATATGGTTCCTTCTGTAATACTTTCACCCATTTTAGGCATCAAAAGCTGATCTTCTGTCATTTACACTTTAATTTAAAACTAATTAAAAATACTAATAAACAAAATTAAACAAGCCTTAAACTCTACCTTATAGCTTAATAGCAGAATATTATTCTGATATAATACTTAAAAAAGATTTTTATTCTATATTTGATTCTCTTTCCTTATAAAAACAGGAAACTATTTGTCATGAAACTAGATATCACAGATCAAAAATTATTGGATTTATTACAAAAAGATTCTAATCAAACGGTAAAATCATTATCTCAAAAGTTAGGAAAATCTACGACACCTATTTTTGAGAGGATTAAAAAACTGGAAAAAGAAGGATTGATTAAAGGATATGCAGCTCGATTAAATGCTAAGAAAATTGGTCTTAAGCAAACGGTTTTCGTGGCTATTTCTTTGCAAGGTCATACCCGAAGTTATCTTGAGAAATTTGTAAAAGAAATCAATGACTTTCCAGAAGTAGTGGAGTGCCATCGGGTGAGTGGAGGCTTCGATTATTTACTCAAACTCGTCGTAGAAGATATCGAAGCTTATGAAAAATTTATCATCTCCAAATTGACCTTACTCCCCTATTTAGGGAATGTGCAAAGTCATATCGTACTCTCTACAGGTAAGGAAACTAATGAGGTAGATCTTTCTTTTTTAGCTTAATCTACTTCTTTAGAAATGCGTTAAGTGTCTTATAAAAATCTTCTTGTTCAGGACGATTTTCTGGAATCTCTCTTAATGGCTCTACCGCTTTTAATGACTCATGACAATCCGCTGGCAAACGTTGATATAACTTGGTACCTGCAGTTTTCCAAGCGATCATCTCATCACTTACTTCTTTAATGATCTTTGCTGGATTACCTACCACAAGACTTCGGTTGGGAATGATGGTTTCTGCTTTTACAAACGCCATAGCACCTACAATACATTCATCGCCTATGTGTGCATCATCCATAATCACACTATTCATTCCGATGAGGCAGTTGCGTCCTAAGTTAGCTCCATGAATCACAGCGCCGTGTCCTATGTGTACGCTTTCGCGAAAGCGTATAGATTTTCCAGGGAACATATGTACAGTACAATTTTCCTGTACGTTCACACCATCTTCTAGTATAATCTCTCCCCAATCTCCACGTATCGCAGCACCTGGACCGATATAACAGTCTTTACCTATAATCACGTTGCCCGTCACTGCCGCAAGTGGATGTACAAAACTAGAAGGATGCACCACGGGAATATGCCCTTTAAAACTATAAATCATGCTTAAGAAGTGTTGTATTTAGATCCAAATGTACATAGAATACTGGATAACATATATCGCATATTATTAACATTTTTGTTGATAAAAACGTTAAAGCTTAGCAAATTAAATCATATTCATGCAATAATTTTCGTTATCATTACTAACCAACTTAAAACAATTCCCCCGCATGAAGATTTCAGAAAAAATCCACCCTACCAAAAAAGAGTTTTTATATGCTCTTAAATTTGCTGAAGAAGACGTGATCAAAAATCGTCAAGAACAAGAATTTCGTATGTATTCTATAAACAGAGCCATGCACTTAGGCAATGTTTTGAAAAACAAAGTACGGATCTATTTTAGGGATTCTTTAGATAGAATCATTTTTATAGACACTACGATATGGGGTGTTACAAAAGATGATATCATCCTTAAAAAGGGAGTCACGATCCCTATAAAAAGTATTTTAGAAATAGATTGAGTTATTTGAATCGCTTGAGTGTTTCTTTTGTAAAATCACTCAATACAAGACGTCCAGAAATAGCAGCTCTTTCAGCAAGAAGTGTATCCCAATCTTCGGTTCCTTTCCAGAGAATGGTTTTCATTTCACGCATGGCTTCAGGATTATAAGTACAAAGGTTTTCTGCAAATGCCTGTACTGCTTCATCTAGTGCTTCTGTGCTGTCATATACCTGTGTGTACAATCCTTTTTGTCTTGCCCACTCAGCATCATAAAAGGTATTAGCATCAATGGCAATTTGTGACATTCCAGTCAAACCTAATTTACGTTCTACGGCAGGACCGACCACAAAAGGACCAATTCCTACATTGAGTTCGCTTAACTTTATACTCGCAAATTTACTTGCCATACAGTAATCTGTTGCACTAGCAACACCTACTCCGCCACCAACTGTTTTTCCTTGCACACGACCTATAATAAATTTAGGGCAGGTACGCATGGCATTAATCACATTGGCAAATCCAGAAAAGAACACACGTCCTGTTTCTGCATCGTTAATATTAATTAATTCTTTAAAGCTTGCCCCTGCACAAAACGTACGATCGCCTCCACTCTTTAGGATAATTACTTTTACCGCATCATTTTGACCCGCTTCTGTGATGGTCGCTGTTAGTTTTGCTAGAATATCTCCCGGCAAACTATTGTGTGCAGGATGGAAAAACGTGATAGTTGAAATTCCGTTATGTATGTCTTCTTTTACGTATGGATCGCTCATATTCATAAAAATATCAATGCACACTGTTGCGCATTTGGTTATCTATTATTTCTAAAATTATTTAATACTCTTTTATCTTTAAATCTTTTGGGCAATGCATTCGCGAGTACTTTATATCTCTGAAATAGTCAATGCGCACGTGTTGAGTATTGATTACTACATTTATCTAATCTAAAAGATTAAATTGCTCAAAATGATGATTCAAGTGTTTTCGTTCCATTAGATACCACTCATATTTATTAAGTTCTCCGAAGACTGCATTTTTTGCAGTGGCTTCAGGGTTTTCTTTATAATATTTTAAATATTCCTGTCGGATTCTTATTAATTCCGCTTTCGCGAAAGCAAGATTTTCATGCTTCAATGCTGGCTGAATACCAGCCTCATACAACGGGAAATTATAATCGCGCGGCATCTTATCGTAGTTGTACAAGGTTGCATGTACTTTGTCCAATATTTTTTCTGGAGTAGCAATTTCAAAATCCTGTACTTCTCCCATGGCAATGCGATATGTCAATTCTAGATGCTCCACTATTTGTTGCGGTGTCATCGTTCCCCATTGTGGCATACTATCTTCCGCAAGTTTTGCTAGTGATTGCTCAAAAACAGTGTCTGTAATTTCTGTAAAGACCGTTTGTTTTTTCTGAACCATCGTCAGAATCGTTGCTACAGCTACCAACGGATCTTTCTCTTCGGCTTCTGGAGAATTGGGTTCTATAGTCGCATCAAAAACTTCCACAAACCATTTTACAATTCCGCACGGATGCTCGTTTCCAGCAACATCACGCTCTATTTTTTGCTTACAGGTTAATCGTACATACACCGTATCATTATGATAAATAGGTCGTAAAAAACGACATTCTTCTAATCCGTAGTTTGCAGCAACAGGACCTTTATTAGGATATACAAAAAGCCCAGCAGCGGCCGCTAAAATAAAATAACCGTGAGCCGTACGTTTTTCAAAAATACTTCCTTCTAGAGAGGTGATATCTGTATGTGCATAGAAATGATCCCATGTGAGATTTGCAAAATTGACAATATCTCCATCGGTGATCGTTCTGTTATGTGTTTTAAGAGACATTCCCGGTTGAATATCCTCCCAATGATAGGCAAACGGATGCTTTTCTATTTCTTTATAATCGGCTTTTGCTTGATAGATGCCAGTCACTTCGGTAAGTGTGGTAGGGGATCCTTGAATCGCACAACGTTGTAAATAATGCTTGATACCACGCATTCCGCCCATTTCTTCTCCACCTCCAGCACGCCCTGGTCCTCCATGAATCAGATTAGGAAGTGGCGAACCGTGTCCTGTCGATTGTTTGGCACTTTCTCGGTTCAGAATCAAAATACGTCCGTGATGCGAAGCGGCATTTATAGTATATTCTTTTGCGATCTGATTATCATTTGTGACAATAGAACTTACGAGAGATCCTTTCCCCATCTTAGCCAATGTAATCGCTTCTTCAAGATTATTATATGGCATGATGGTACTTACGGGGCCAAAAGCTTCTGTGACGTGTGCATTTTCATTGGTAAGCGGATGATCTTCTCTTAATAAGATGGGCTTCATAAAGGCACCTTTCTGCGCATCTGCTCCAATAGTTTCTACTTCATGTAAATTTCCATATACAATCTCAGCTGTTTTCGTAATTTCTTGTACTTGTGTTCTTACCGATTTGCGTTGTGCATCATTTACCAATGCGCCCATTCGCACTTCTTTTAAACGAGGATCTCCTATGGTCACTTTGTCTAATGCGTTCCCTAGGGCAATTTGCACATCTTCTACAAGATTTGCAGGAACAATGATACGACGTATTGCCGTACATTTCTGTCCCGATTTTACCGTCATTTCATTACGAACTTCTTTGATAAACAAATCAAATTCTGGAGTTCCAGGCACAGCATCTTCGCCAAGAATAGCAGCGTTTAAGGAGTCTGCTTCCATGGTAAATGGCACCGATTCTTTTGTTAACTGCGGATGATTCCGTAACCTTCTCCCTACTGCTGCAGATCCTGTAAAGGTAACTACATCTTGAGATTGTACGGTATCTAGAATATCTCTAGCCGTACCGCTAATTAATTGTAAAGATCCTTCTGGTAAGATTCCAGAAGCTATAATTTCTCTCACCACCGCTTCTGTTAAATAGGCAGTTTGTGGTGCCGGTAATACTACGGCTGGCATACCTGCCATCCAGTTAACCGCACATTTTTCTAACATTCCCCATATTGGAAAATTAAAAGCATTGATATGAATGGCAACGCCTTCTTTTGGCACCATAATATGATGCGCCATAAAACGACCTCCTCGTGATAAATCGATAGGGTCACCTTCTACATGATAAGATTGGTTTGGGAATAATTTACGTAAAGATGCATTGGCAAACAGATTTCCAAAACCTCCTTCTATATCAATCCAACTATCAATTTTTGTAGCACCTGTACGGTAACTCAACTCATAAAAGGCTTGTTTCTTTTTAGTAAGATACATCGCCAGTTTTTTTATCATATTTCCACGTTCCTGAAATGTCATCTTACGCAATACAGATCCGTGATCACGTCCGTACTGCAAAATACTAGCCGTATCAATTCCATCAGTAGTGACACTTGTGAACTGTTCTCCTGTGACTGAATCCAGAATAGGTGTTCCTTCTCCCTGACCATCAGTCCAAACGCCTTGTATATAATGTTGTGTTTTGTTCATAATCCCTTACCCCGACCCTCTCCTAAGGGGAGAAGGAGTTTATGGGTGTTTTATTAATTATTTTATTTCTGAGTACGCTTTAATACCTTAATATATCTCCTAATGTATCTTTAATATAATCAACAGACTCTTGAGGGACAGCGCCTAGCTTACTTCTCAATCTTTTCTTAGATACCGACCGAATATGAAACGTAAGCACCTCAGATTTTACATCCAGACCATTAGTCTCATCTGGTTCAATAATCAAATTGCCTTTATAATTTTTAATACTTGTCGTTAATGGGCACACAATTACTACTTCCAGATATGTATTTAGAAGATTACCACTTATAATTATTGCAGGTCTTCTACCTCCTTGTTCGCGACCTTTAACAGGATCGAGATACAAATCCCATATCTCACCTTGTTTCATAAGGTGGTGTTTTCAATGTCAGACAAATAATATGTCATCCCTTCTTCGGCAACTTGCATGATATCTTTATCCTGACCAGCAACTTTATATGACTTTACATACTCTGCTCGCTTGAGTTGATCTAAATAGATTTCTAGTGCTTTTTCAATGATTTTATTTTTTGCTACTCCATATTGCTGTGCAATATCTCCTAGTTTTTTTAAAAGATCATCGGGAAGTGAAGATGTAAATGTTGCCATATCATATTTATATTGTGTAAATATAATTAATATTTATTATTTTGCTTTCGCGAAAGCGAATATCTTTTTATTTATATCTTAACGTATTAAATTTCCCAATTACGCAGAAAATTTCGCATTTTCAATAATAGCTGCATATCCTTGTCCAACGCCTATACACATAGTCACCAATGCATATCGTTGTCCTGTTTCTTGCAACTCTAAAGCTGCTGAATACGCAATACGTGCTCCTGTCACTCCAAGTGGATGTCCAATCGCAATCGAACCTCCGTTAGGATTAATGCGTGGGTCATTATCTTCAAGTCCCCACTCACGAATACACGCCAAAGCTTGCGATGCAAATGCCTCATTCAACTCGATCACATCCATATCTTCCATCGTAAGTCCTGCTTTTTCTAAAGCCTTATTTGATGCTTGCACGGGACCAATTCCCATAATACGAGGTTCTACACCCACCACTGCAGAACTTACAATGCGAGCCAACGGTTTTAAACCGTACTTCTTCACAGCAGCCTCACTTGCAATAATTGTTGCAGCAGCACCATCATTCAATCCTGAACTATTTCCTGCGGTGACACTGCCTCCTTCTTTCTTGAAAGCAGGGCGAAGTTTTGCTAAAATTTCTTTTGAACTATTTGGTTTTATAAATTCATCATCTTTAAAGATAATCGGATCTTTTTTTCGTTGCGGAATTTCTACCGCAACAATTTCCTTAGCAAGTCGTCCATTAGATTGTGCTTTTGCTGCTTTCATCTGACTGTGATACGCAAAGGTGTCTTGATCTTCACGAGAGATATTGTATTTCTCTACTAGATTTTCTGCTGTATTTCCCATCCCATCAACTCCATATACTTCTTGCATCTTAGGATTGATAAAACGCCAACCAAACGTGGAATCATACATTTTACTATCGCCACCAAAAGCTGTTGAAGGCTTTGCCATTACGTAGGGTCCTCGGGTCATATTTTCTACACCACCAGAAATAAAGAGATCTCCATCACCAGCTTTAATAGCTCTATTGGCATGAATAATCGCCGAAAGTCCGCTACTACACAATCTATTTACGGTCTCACCAGGCACTGTAAAAGGAATTCCAGCAAGTAATAATGACATACGGGCTACGTTGCGATTATCTTCTCCTGCTTGATTTGCACAGCCCATAATCACATCATCATAAGCTTCTTTTGGGATGGTAGGATTACGTTTTACGATTTCTCGTATCACGTGTGCTCCCAAATCATCCGTGCGTATCGCACTCAATGTTCCTTTGTAGTTTCCTATTGGTGTTCTGACACCATCTATAATATATGCTTCCATTTTATGCCCGCGTATGCGGGTATCTTTTAATTAAACTTAGACTTCACATGAATAAGACCTTTATGTCCTACAGACATTTCTCCCAAAGGAAGAGAATATGTATCTATTTGATTCAAATTAATCTTTTTCCTCCCAATCTTTGGCTGTTCTGTAGACAACACCTTTAAACAAAGCTACAAGTTCGTTATCTCTTTTTACTTCGACAATATTAAAACCTACTTTTGTTTTTTGATGATCTACTGTTGCTTCGGCAGTGATATAATCTCCTTCTACCAATGCTTCTATGTGATTAATACTGGTCTCTATAGAGACAGCGTATTTGCCATGTGTATTGGCTGTAAATCCAAAAGCAGTGTCTGCCAGTGAATAGGTAATACCACCATGTGCAAAACCCATACTATTCAGCATTTCTTTACGAACGGTCATCCCTACTTTTACATAGCCTATTTTGGAATCAAGTATTTCGATTCCTAACCAAGTACTGTACGCATCTTGGGATAACATTTTATGTGGAATTTTAGCTCCGTCCATTTTTATTTATTTTGTCACGCTGAGCTTGTCGAAGCGCATTCCTATTTATTTTCTCAAATCCTTCGACAAGCTCAGGGTGACAATACTATTGTTTAAAAAACGTCTTTCCTTCCCTATTCATTCTTCGTAATAACGGCGAACAACGATACCGGTCTTCATGATATTCGTCATACAAAATATCCATTTGTGATACACACCAATCGACACCTTTTTCATCTGCCCATGCAAGTAATCCTTTAGGGTAATTAACCCCTTTGGTCATCGCATTGTCGATGTCTTCTGCACTCGCAATATTCCAAAATAATGCATCGGCAGCTTCATTAATAAGCATGACTAGAATACGATCAAAAATTTTATTTCCTAGGATTTTATTTGAGGTTGGGTCCGCTTTCGCGAAAGCGTTATCAGCCTTCTCATCTCTATAATCATAATAGCCGCGTCCAGACTTACGCCCTAAATACCCCGCCTGACTATAGCGTTGTTGGGTAAAAGAGGGTTTATATCTAGGATCTTGATAAAAGGCATTAAATACAGTTTCTGTTACTGTATAATTAATGTCATTTCCTATAAAATCCATTAATTCAAAAGGCCCCATTCTGAAACCTCCTATGTTTTTCATTGCCCAATCGATGGTTGCAAAATCGGCAATTCCTTCTTCATAGATCCGTAAGGCTTCTCCATAAAAAGGACGTGCTACACGATTTACAATAAACCCAGGCGTATCTTTTGCGACTGCCACTACTTTTTTCCAACGTGTAATTTCTTGAGTACAGATATCTAAAATATCTTGCGACGTTTGTACAGCAGGAATCACTTCTACCAATTTCATCAAAGGTGCTGGATTAAAAAAGTGGATTCCGATACAACGTTCTGGTTTTTCTAATGAGGCTGCTATTGAAGCTATCGAAAGACTAGAGGTGTTGGAAGCAATAATAGAAGTTTCAGATACGTACGTTTCTAACTCTTGAAATACCTTCTTTTTAATCTCAAGATTTTCAATAATGGCTTCTATGGTCAAATCTGCGTTTGCTAATTCGTTTAAAGTATTTACGTATTGAATATTTCCTTGAATTCTATTTTTCTCACCTGCGTCTATTCTTCCTTTCTCAATCAGACGATTTAGGATTTTTTCAAGCGCTACTTTTGCTTTGTCTAACGCGGCTTGATGGGTGTCAAATAACTTTACCAAGCATCCAGCGGTTGCCGCTACTTGTGCAATTCCAGAACCCATGGTTCCTGCGCCGATGATTCCTACGGTTTTGATTGGGGATTGGGGATTGTTGATTGCTGATTGTTGATCTGACATTATATGATTTATAATTTAGAGGATGCAGGTTTGATTACTGATTGTTGATTTTAATTGCTTATTAAGTCCGATTATTTTGAGGATGCTGTCTTTATATCTGTAACAAAAATAGAGATGAGTTGGTTATTTTCGTCAAGAAGTGTTTCTAGATCTTTAGTATTAAGAATTAATCCCACACCTTTTTGAATTTTCATATTTACATACGATTCGCGTAATTCTTTTAAAGAGATTTTCATTTTATGCAGAAAGTCTCTTATGCTTTCTCCACTTCTAGCTTCTCCGTAATTTAATGCCACAGATGTTGATGAACGAATTAATTGTTTTGTTAGATGTTCTGAAGCAAAAGACGTACCCATCCTTTTACAAAGAAGTATAATATCTACTGTAAATTTTATCCATCTTTCTTCTAACTGATTTGGCTTCATTGTTATCTTTTTTAAATCAAAAATCTCCAATCCACAATCTACAATCGTTAATCACTATCTTCCTTTAAAATTGGGTTTTCTTTTTTCTACAAAGGCAGTTACTCCTTCGACATAGTCTTCACTACTAGCGGCTTCTATTTGTAATTTTGATTCTAAAGCTAGTTGTTGTTCTAAGGTGTTGCTCATGGATTGATTGAGTAATCTTTTGGTCATTCCCAAAGCCTTTGTTGGCATTTGTGCCAATGTCGTAGCTATTGTCTCTACTTCTCCTTGAAAATCTTCTAGGGTTGTCATTTTATAGATCATTCCCATTTGCTCAGCTTCGGTTGCAGATAATTTATCGCCTAACATCATTAAGGCACTCGCCTTTCCAAAACCAATCAATCTCGGTAAAAAGAAGGTTCCTGCACTGTCTGGCACGAGTCCTATTTTACTAAATGCCTGAATAAAACTTACTTTTTCATGAGCAATCACGATATCACAAGCAAGGGCAATGTTTGCTCCTGCTCCTGCGGCTACTCCATTTACGGCAGCTATAATTGGTTTTTCAATCGCCCGTATTCTAGTAATGATAGGGTTATAATGTTCTTCTAATATTTTCTTGAATCCCGGGTTTAAATCAGGGGTTGTGACTTCCTTGAGGTCTTGTCCCGCACAAAAAGCCTTTCCGCTTCCTGTGATGACAATCGCTCTTACAGAGGCATCGTTTGCACACGCATCCAATTCGCTTTGGAGCAATAATGCCATCTCACGATTAAAGCTATTAAAAACCTCTGGACGGTTGAGCGTGAGTGTTGCGACTCCGTTGTTTAGTTCTTTGAGAATTGACTCATTCATACTAATGCCCGCATAGGCAGATATTTTTTAAATTAACATAAACCCCTAATTTCATATAGAGATCCCCGCCTACGCGGGAATTATTTCAAGCATTTAAAATAGTCAAAAGGTTCTTGACAGGTATCGCATTTAAATAATGCTTTACATGCCGTAGATCCAAACTGACTGACCAAGTGGGTTTCTGTCGATCCGCAGTTGGTGCATTTTACAATTTTCTTTCCTCCTAACAATGCATCCTTATCTGCTTCTGGGGATAAAGGTGCCGCGATTCCGTAGTCTTCAAGCGCTTTTCGACCTCGTGGCGTGATCCAATCGGTGGTCCACGCGGGGCTTAATACTAAGGTGATTTTTGCTTTTTTACCCGCTTTCGCGAAAGCGGACACAATATCATCTCCAATTACATCCATTGCTGGACATCCCGAGTAGGTCGGTGTAATCTTTACCTGAACAATACCATCAGTTTCGATGGCTTCCCGAACCACGCCCATATCCATAATAGAAAGCACAGGTATTTCTGGATCTGAAACAGATTCCAAAATGGAGAGTAAATGAGGTTGTATGTTTTGAATAATACTCAATTTTCAATAATCAATGTTAAATGTTCAATTTCTAATAGATCATTATTTCTTTGATCTAGCAGTTTGGATACTTTTTGAAAATATAGCGACCAATTCTTCACACTCCTTGAAAGTTTTAACTACTATGTCTGTATTTTTAAATAAATTACTTCGTATTTGTATTTTTAAATTCACGCGAGACTCTTTCAATTCCTTTAAAACAATACTCATTTTATGAATAAAATCTTTACTAGACTCAGCTCCTTGTACTTCTCCATAATTAAGTGCTGTTGCCGTAGAGGATCTGATTAATTGTTTTGAAAGATGATCTATTGTATAATTCTTATCAACATTCACATATAGCTTAATACATTGAACTAAAAATCAATTAACCTATCTTCTAAATCAAATTTTTTCATACAATTTCTTTATTGAAAATTGAGTATTAAAAATTATTTATTGAATATTTAGTTTACCATTCCATATTAGGAAACGTACGTTGCATATATTGCATATCAGAAAGAATATATCCCATGTGTTCTGAATGAATTCCTTGTTTTCCTCCTTTATGGAAGTATTTACCTACTGGAATCTCTAACGTTGCTTCTTCCAATACATCTGAAATCATTTTGTAATAGATATCCTTCAATTTAGAGGTATCTACCCCAATCCCTTCTGCAATCATAGCTTGATCTGCTTCGGTTTGATGAAAAAGTTCGTCCGTGTACATCCATAAATCAGTGACCGCTTCTTGTACACGCTCATGACTTTCAGAGGTTCCGTCGCCTAATCTTCTGATCCAATCTGATGAAAAGCGCCAGTGATAACTCACTTCTTTTATTGATTTTTTAGCAATAGCCGAAAGCGTTTCGTCGGTGCTTTTTTCTAGTTCCCTCAAAAATAATAAGTGATACGCATCAAAAAGAAACTGACGCACAATCGTGTATCCAAAATCAGTATTGGGTTGTTCTACCAGTAATACATTTTTATACTCTCTTTCGATTCGCATAAAAGCCAATGTATCTTCTGTAACAGTATCATCTCCAGAAACCTGTGCTGCATATTGAAAATAACTTCGCACCTGCCCAAAAAGGTCTAGCGATATGTTTGTTCCTGCAATATCTGTCTCTAAACTCGGTCCATGACCACAGAGTTCTCCCAAACGCTGCCCTAAAATAAGACTGTTATCGGCGATACCGAGAATGTAGTTATGTAAGTTCCCTCTCTGTCCTTCGGACATCTCTCCCAAAGGGAGAGAGCTTTGATCTGTTGTACTATTGTTTGTCATAAATTAAATATTACTCCTTCTCCCTTTGGGAGAGGGTTGGGGTGAGGGAAGCTACATATGCTTTACCTCATCTGGTAAATCATAAAACGTAGGGTGACGATATACTTTATCTGCTGCGGGCTCGAACAATTCTCCATTATGCTCAGGATTACTGGCAGTAATATGACTACTTTCTACCACCCAAATACTTACACCTTCACTTCTGCGGGTGTACACATCCCGTGCATTTTCTAAAGCCATCTCTGCATCTGATGCATGGAGGCTACCAAAGTGTCTATGTTCTAATCCGTTTTTACTTCTCACGAAGATTTCCCAAAGGGGCCAATTCTTTTTATCGGACATTGTCTTTAACTTTTAATATTGTGAATATTGAGGTAAAACAGCTTTGCTTTAAGACATAAGACGTAGGACACATTTGATATACATTTAGTCTTAGTCTTAAGTCAAGCCGAAGGCTACGTCTTACGTCATCTTATTTAACTTGCTTTCGATACTTTTTTGCGCGCCTCCTTCTTCTCTGCATACGCCATGGCAGCATCACGCACCCATGCTCCTCTTTTCCAAGCACCTACTCGAGCGTTCATACGCTCTTTGTTGCAAGGTCCATGTCCTTTCACTACTTGCCAGAATTCATCCCAATTGATGTTTCCAAAATCATAATGACCTGTCTCCTCATTCCATTTTAAATCTGGATCTGGGATCGTAAGTCCTAATAAATCTGCTTGTGGGACAGTTTGATCTATAAACTGTTGGCGTAACTCATCGTTGGTTTTACGTTTGAGTTTCCATTTCATCGACTGCTCAGTGTGTACGGATTCTGCATCGGTAGGACCTAGCATCATAAGTGATGGCCACCACCATCTATTCAAGGCATCTTGTGCCATCTCTTTTTGTTCTGGAGTTCCATTAGCGAGTTTAAGCATAATCTCAAACCCTTGACGCTGGTGGAAACTTTCCTCTTTACAAACTCTCACCATCGCACGTGCGTACGGACCATAAGACGTACTACACAATGGCACTTGATTTATAATTGCAGCACCATCTACGAGCCATCCGATCGCTCCCATATCTGCCCACGTAACGGTTGGATAATTAAAGATCGAAGAATATTTTGCTTTTCCAGAATGTAATTGTTCATACAATTCATTACGAGAAATACCTAAAGTTTCACAAGCAGAATACAAATACAATCCATGTCCTGCCTCGTCTTGCACTTTTGCCAATAAGGCTACTTTACGACGCAAAGAAGGCGCTCTGGAAATCCAGTTTCCTTCTGGCAACATCCCAACAATTTCAGAATGTGCATGCTGACTGATCTGTCGGATGTGTGTCTTGCGATACTTTTCTGGCATCCAATCTTTGGGTTCAATTTTTTCATCACGAGCAATGCGTGCTTCAAAAATTTCTTCTAGGTTTTTTACTTCTTTTTCACTCATAATTTATGCCCGCGCAGGCGGGTATCTATTAAATTATACTTCTTTTTTTATTCTTGAGAAATTCCCACCTTCGTGAAAACCCTCTCTGCCCTTTGGGCATCTCTCCCAGAGGGAGAGAATATAAACATGTTTGAACCAACTTAGTTCTAAACATCAAAATTTACTTTTACAGTTTCTGAAGTTGGAACTGCTTGACAACTTAGTACAAAGTTTTGAGCCACCTCATCTTCTTCTAATGCGTAATTGACTTTCATTTCAACACTTCCTTCTTCTACTTTACATTTACAGGTACTACAAACACCTCCTTTACAGGCAAACGGTAAATCTGCACCAGCGCCTAAAGCTGCATCCAGAATAGTATCATATTCATCGGTCATCGTGAAGTGGAAGTCTTTTCCTCCGTCTACAATCGTGACCTCTATCCCTTCTACTTTTTGTTCGGCGAGTCTTGCGGTACGTTGTTTATCTTCTTCAGAAAGTCCTGTAACAAATAACTCATAATGGACTTTTTCTTTTTCTAATCCTGCGGCAATTAATTCATCACGAATTAAAAATATCATTTCCTCTGGGCCGCAAATAAATACTTCATCGGTAGTATCTACAGGAATTAATGTTTTGGTGAGTGTTTGTAATTTTTCGCTGCTAAAGCGTCCATTAAACAACTCAATATCTCGTTGTTCTTTGGTTAAGAAATAGAAAATCTCTAATCTTCCAAAGTATTGATTACGCAACTGTTCTATCGCTTCCTTAAAGATAATGGATTTTACGGTTCTATTCAGATAGAATAATTTGAAAGTTGCATTGGGCTCTAATGCCAAATGGGTTTTTATAATCGATAAAATGGGTGTGATTCCGCTTCCTGCGGCAAAAACCACGTAATTCTTAGTTTCTTCTTTTGAAATAGGAACGCCAAATTTTCCGCTAGGTTCCATGATCTCGATCTTATCGCCTGTTTGTAATTGCTCATTTACATACGTAGAGAACAATCCGCCTGGGATTTGCTTCACAGCGACCTTCCACTCTTTCTCTACAGGGCTGGAACACAAACTATAGGATCTACGAACATCTTGTCCGTTGATGAGTGCTTTGAGCGTAAGGTGTTGCCCTTGCTGAAAATCAAAAATATGGTAAAGATTTTCTGGAATATCAAACGTCACTACAGAGCAATCTGAAGTTTCTTTGTAAATATCCTTCACTCGTATGGTATGAAATTGTGCCATTATCGTATTTAGTTACTACAAAACTAACGATTGTTAGTTAGATTTCCAAAAAACTCACAATTCTTTAACGTTCAACCCCTTGAAGCAAGGTAACGCACAGTCCTTCAATCAATTCATCTTTTTTGAGTTCTGCTTTCTTAGGGATCCAGAGATAAAGATTACGCAAGGTCGTGAGAATAGAATAGACTAAGATTTCTGTATTTACTTCTTTTAATTCTCCTGATTCTTTTCCTTCTAAAATAATACCTCTAAATTTCTTTTCGTACCGATTACGGAGGTCTAAATAGCGATCTAGTTTTCCCTCTAAATGCATCCAGTCATTATTGAGCGCTGCCATCCCATACGGATTGTCAGCCGTGAGTGTAATGTGTTGTGAGATGACCGCTTTTAGTTTTGTAATCGTATCGGTTTCTTGGCTTGCAATCGCATCAATACCTTGTGTAAATTGGGTGGCAATATCGAGTATGATTTCAGAAAGGATTTGTTGTTTTGAAGTAATATGATTGTACAAACTCGCTGCTTTAATCCCCACTGCCGCCGCGAGATCACGCATGGTTACAGCACTATATCCTTTTTCTTTAAAAAGCTTGGCAGCGGTTCTGTATATTTCTTGCTTTCGCGAAAGCGTACTCAGTTTCATAGCCTGCAATATACACTTTATCTAGTAATCCTAACATCAAACATAGATCAGAAACTGCCCTAAAACAATCCCTAATCTATGCGTTATAAATCCTATTTTAATTTGAAATTGAGACTGGAAAATCTTGCCCAAATCCAAAACTAGATGGATACTGCGGACTCCCTTTATACTTCTCTGAAATTTCGGGTACTCGGGATTCGATGTAGGCTTTGATTTCATTTACAGTGACGCGTTTATCACCACTATCGGCTTTTCCGGAAAGGGCTTCCAAAAGTGCATAGGTAAATACACCATGCCCTAATTCTGAGAACTCGGTAGCGAATTGCTCACTTCCAGAAGCGGTTAGCCAATGTGTTCCTGTGCTCCGAGCGAGTTGTGCAATGGCTTTTTCTTCGGCGGCACCTCTAGATGCTACAGTATTAAGAGCTCCTGCACTTTGGCATGCATCCAGAATATAAAGTTGCTTTTGGGCAGCAATATTTGTTGCCAAATCTTTGAGAAAGGTAGCAGAAATCCCTTTTTGTGCGAGTGATGCATCATTTCCATAAAGCTGTGTGACATCGGTAGGCACAATATAAAATTCCTTCTCAGCATTCATGACACCATGACCTGCATAGTAAAACACAAAAATATCTTGCGGTTGCGACTCTTTCGCGATTTTCTCAAGTGCAGCAGCGATATTTTCTTTGGTTGCATCTGTATCCTTAATAAAAATAGCATTTTGAGATTTTGTAAGCCCTGTCATTCCTTTTGCTATTTCTTCTTGAAAACTGGTTGCATCTGCTTTGGCATAGTTGAGATTATACTTCCCATTTTTATACTCATTAATTCCTATAATAAGGGTATGAAGCACAATACCCCGAGAAATGGGAAGCTCCTTTGCTCCATCATACGTTACCTCCAAAAGCGTAGGCGGGCTCTCTGTTTTTTGACTATTTACAGCTACTGCTTTAAATATATTCTTCCCTGGTAATAATTGAATATCAAAGGTCTTCTCCATAGCTCCATCTTTGATAGCATCTTCCACCGTAAGGTTACGTGTTTTGTCTGTCAATCGTTTATCATTGTGATATAATCGTATTTCTACAATTTTGTCTTCTGGCGCGATGGCTTTGAGGATAAGCTTAGCTGTTTCTTTTTGAGTTTTAATTGCTTCTGGTTGTATATCATCTTCGACAATTAGATTACGCGTACCTTCCTGAAATGCTATCGTAATAGAGGGAGCGGTTTTAAGGTTGTCTACATCTATCTCTGTTTTTCCGATTTCTTGATGCGCAATTACTGAGGCGAGTAAATTAGGAATATAGTACCCTTCATACAGCTGTTCTAAAGGTAAAATAGCGTTCCCATTTACGTAATACATCATTTTTAGAGCTTCTTGAGATCCATCAAAATGCCCTTGGGGTGTTACAAAAGCCCAATCCTTGCTTCCTTCAAAAAGATAGATATTACCTGCGCGTTTTCCTGTGGTAAGATCCCACAATATCAATTCGTTTGCAGCTCCTGCACTAAGAAGAAAGTCTTCTCCAATAAATTGCACGTGGAGAATCTTAGATTCGTGTCCTTTAAATGTATGTAATAACTGACTTTTATGGATATCGCCTACATAAATACGATTATCATTTACCTGAACCGTAGCGACAAGATTTTTAGCAACATTCATATCATTAATATCACTATTAATTGCCCCAGGAATATAGTTGCGCACTCGTAACGTACCTGTCTTAGCATTAAAAAAGTCAACCTTCAATCCAAAAGTAGATAATGTGACAAACTCATTATTAGAAACAGCATACACCCCTGAAATTCCTTCATATTTCTTAATCCATACTTGTTTCCCAGTGGTAAGGTCAAACATGGCTAGATGATTATGGTTATATATAGTGCCTTTCTCCTTTACTCTAATCATAACGACTGCCCAGCTATTATCTGGGCTTATCGCAATAGGGTGTTGTGCGTTGTAATCATTTATAGCATCCTTAGGTATTTTAAGGATTTTTTGAGTTGTTTTCACGTTGTAAAAACCTAGCTGCTCTCTTCCTCTATGTACAAGTACACTCCCGTCTTCGCTTACTGCGATGCGATCATTATAATCTACCGCATTTGTATAGTCATAAAATTCTTCTTTCTTTAAATCATATAAACGAAGGGCATCTTCACTTTGAAGCGAGGTTGCAAAAAGATTGCCTTTAGTGCCAAAAGTAGCCCCTACTACATCTACGGGAAAGCTTATTTCCCTAGTACGAATTCCTCTTGGAGTAATTGTTGCGATTTTGGGATCTTTAGAAGTAAAACTACCTGCAAAAAAAGTAAGCGCACTACCACTCGCCGTTAGCATCTCTGGCTTTACAAGGTTTCTAAATCCTATGGAGGTAAATCGAGCTGGTTTTTTAAGAGGTGCCGTCGCAATCCCAAACTGTTTTCCATTACTTCCCCACAACTCCTTGCTTGTCACTCCTATCGTTGATACATTCCCCCATTCTGGGTAAAAACGCTCTTTACCCTTTTCATACTCTATGGTAAAAAGTCCGCTTTCTGTGGGGAAGTAAATGGTTTTTTCTTGAGCAGAAACAGCGTATAAACGTTCAAGATCTGACTTTACTTGATCTAATGTTACTTTTTTCTTCCACTGTGTTTTCCCTTTAAGATTTGTAGCAAAAAACTCAAACTCTTTTGTCGTTTCTCTAGCGATGGATAGGATCTCTCCATTAGGTAAAAAAGCATACCCATGTTGCATAGGATTTGTGAGTTCTTGAGTTGCAAGATCAAGAATATAGGTTTTGCGATTATAATGCGTGAACATTAGTTTTTTTCCATCTGGCGATGGGCTCATCCATCTTGCAAAAGCAACTATTTCTGTATTACTTTTAGTTACTATAGCTTCCTCATAAACTACTTTCGGAATGGCTTTGGGTGATTTTTGATAATAAATACGCCACGAAGTTGCATCATATTTATATTCTGAGTAGTAAAAGCCTGAGCCTTCTACCGAAGCACACGAACCCTCTACATTTGCGAAAGTAGAAACCAGTTCTAACGAAGGCAAACTATAGAGTTGTAGCAAAGTTCCTATCCGTATGCCTAAGTATTTAGTATCTGCTGTAAAGAATCCATCGGTAGCGGCTGGCAGTGCAATATCGGTTAGTATTTTTTTTGACTTTGTAGCCCATAATTTCACTCTTCCATCGCTACCTAACGTTGCCGCATATTGATCGTCTGTGCTGGTTATAATTTTATATACACTCGAACTATGATGCGAAGGCACAATAGGAGTTAGAGATTTTTGAGCAGTTCCTGTCGCTGTAAACAAAAAAAAGATCGCTAAAGGTATTATGCAGGAGTACGCTTTCGCGAAAGCGTATACAACCTCCTTGTTTGTTTTCTTAGAATCTCTCATTTTACAAGTGTGTTAATTCTACCATTAATGGAACGACATAGCCCGAAGCACCTTCTTTTACTTTGAATCCTGGGGTTGCCGAACTATATAAAATCTTGTTCTTATCGATTAATTTATTACCTAAAGCTGCCTTGATTTTTGCCGTCAATCCGCCTGTGGTATTTTGCATGACGTTAAGAAGTTGTGCTTCATTTAATTTCTGCTGACTAAAAAGAATCAACAAATAATCAGATCCAGGTGTATTATCCATGCGAATCACTTTCTTTTCGCTTGGAAATGCAATGGTTGAGTTAGCGCCAATAAGTGGCGACATCCCATCACTGTAAGGTAATATTTTATTAATCTTTTGTGTTTTATCTGTGGCAAAAGCATAGATATAACCTTCATTTACGTTTTCCAGATAGAAACGAAAACGCGTTCCTGATGGATAGCCTTTGGAGCCTTTGTAGGCAACGAGTTCTTCTCCTTCCTTCACGTCGTCTTCTACCACCAAATTTCTAGTTGAAGTACGGCGCACCTCTAAATCTTCGCCTGTATTGAGTTCAAATCTTAGGTTTCCTTCTGGAAGTTTTTGTGCGATAGGTTCTTCATCTGGGGTATTATCTGGGTCTGGTGACGGGTCTTCTTTTTTCTTGTGATAGCTGTAGGGCTGTAAAGCGCCCAAGCACCACTCATCATATTCTTTATAAGGTACCCAAATATAACCTCCGTCTCCCCATTGGGTGCTCCAACTATTGAGTACTCTAATGGCGCCTCCTTCAAAATTATCATCATACCCTACAGCAACCATCGCGTGATATCCATGCTTTTTAGCAAGGGTTCCTTTGTCTGAAGGAATAGATCGCCATACTTTTTGAGCTTTAAAAAAGCTTTCCGGAAGTTTCATTCCGATGAGTACGGGGTAGCCTTCGCTCAATGCTTTTTTAGTGGCATTGACACGTACCCCTGGATCTTGCTCGTCATAAAAGAATAGGGTTTGATAGTCACGAATCCGATAGTCAATAGCTTCCAATTGGGCGTCTGTGGTGATGGTGGCGCCGCATTGGTATGGAAAGTTTTTTAATAATGGCGCGCCTACTATTTTAAGGGCTTCCATCCCGAGTTTAGGATTGGCTCCTTTTTGACAATTTGGGTCGTCTTCGTTTTTAATTTGTTCGTACACAAAGGAGGGTGATAATGCATAGCTGGTAATTTGTTGCTTATCGGTAAGGTTAAAGTCTTTGGCAAGCATGGTGGTACGTAGTCCATAGGCTGCGGCATACGCGACACAGGTTCCGTATTGTCCTTGATTGCCAGGTATGGGTGTAAACTCTTCTAGCGAGTAGGATGCAGGTAAGTTATCATAGGTACTAGCAGTAAATTGTGCTTTGTAGGGAATGCTTCGGTAGGACTGCTCATCCCAATTCATTCCCATTGGATAATCTTGTGCAATGATATGTGTACTCACAAAGAGTAGTAATAAAATAAGCGTTCTCATCATGTATTGTTTTTTACATCATAAAATTGCATTTATTGGGAGATTTTTGAAATACGGCAGTTGACGTATAATGTAGCTGGTAGCTTTTAGTCGGGAGTCGGTAAGTTTTTAAAAAAAAGTCTACTGTAAAGCAATATTGTTTTTGAATTGAGTATTTCCCCTCTATAAAGAAGGGTTTAAGGGTGTGTTTTATTCATTAGAATGCAAAATAGAGCAATACTCTATTTTAGAGTGCTACTCTATTTTTTGCGCTTCTATCTAGTAGTATTATAAGCATCGTAAACATCAAGAGTAAGAGTCCCCACCCCCTTCGAGGTCTAGGGAGATTTAAATAAGGTTATGCTTTTTGGCTTTTTGGACTGCCTCAATCTTGGAGTGTACTTGTAGTTTTTTGTAAATGTTTTCGATATGTTTACGTACGGTACTTGGTGAGAGAAATAGATGATCGGCTATAATTTTATAGCTCAATCCTTTGGAGAGTTGTTCTAATACTTCGACTTCTCTTTTGGAAAGACTGATTTCTTCTCTATCGGTATCATTTTCAATAGTGATGGGATTTCGAAGAAGTTTCAACGTTTTCATCGCGATAGATGGATTCATGGCGGCACCTCCATCTAGGGTTTCTTTGATCCCGCTGTACAACACATCTGGCGTGACTTCTTTAAGTAAATACCCGTCGGCACCTGCTTGAATAGATTTGAAGATATTCTCATCATTGTCAAATACGGTCAGCATAATGATCTTAATATGCGGATATTTTTGCTTGACAATCTGCGTGGTTTCTATACCATTGAGTACAGGCATTTCTATATCCATTAAAATCACTTGCAGGTTATGGTTGTCTTCTAGTTTACTCAGTGCTTGACTTCCGTCCATAGCCATCCACTTAATGTCAATGTCTTCAAAAAACGAGAGTTTTTCTTTGACTGCTTTGGCTAGAAAGCTATTGTCATCTACGATGGCTACTTTTATCTTCATATTTTTAAAGATACTATTTTATTGTAAGGTAAATTGTCCGAAACATCCTGCTCCTCCTAAGGGTTCTATGTTTACTTCACTAAAGATACTCGGAAATCAACTGTAACCTATACGGCAATTGGCGTATTATGATTTCAGATCAAGCGCAACGCTTACTGATGTCCCTTCATTTTCTTCAGAATCAATGGTATATAAAGCTGCAATATCTTTAGCTCTCTTTTTCATATTTAACAAGCCGTTTCCAATATCAGGGTTATGGATGTCAAATCCTTTACCATCGTCTTTAACGCGTGCTAACAACTTATTTTGGTCTTTAGACAGAGACACTTCGATATGAGCTGCTTTTGCATACTTGATCGCATTGTTGATAGCTTCTTGAATGATTCTATAGATCGTGACTCCTTCTACAGAAGTTACAAATTGGTTTCTATCAATATCTTTTTGAAAATTAAATGAAAATAGTATTTCAGGACAGGCTGTTCTTGCTTGTTCTAAGAGATTTGCAATACGGGCTTCTATGTCTTCAAGAGTGATGCTTTCTTTATTCATTGCCCAAATGGTATCTCGCAATTCATTGATAGTGTTTTTTGTAAAAGCACCTACTTCGCCTAGTTTTGTTTTTACCATACTATCTGCATCTTTTAATCCATATTTTAGATTATCTAGTGATGATATAATAAAAGTAAGATGACTTCCTATATTATCATGTAAATCTCTAGAGATCCGAAGACGTTGTTCTTGTAAATGGTTTTGAGTTTCAATTTTTGAAAGCGCTTCTTTAAGTTTACTTTCTTTTTTAAGCTGTGCATTTTTTAAACGTTGCTGCTTATAAAATAGATATCCTACTAATGCTAATAGAATCGCTAATCCAATAACACCGTAAATAATATAATTCCGTTGCTTTATTTCAAGTTCACGCTCTGCGAGAGAAGCTCTAGTTTTAGCAAGAGCGACTTCTTTTTCTACGGTTTTAAAGCGTGTTTCAGAAAGGGCTATGGCACGAGCATTTTCCTGAGAAAACTTTCTTTTAAGTACCGCTTGTAACGAATCTATAAAACGACTTCCTTGCACTTTATCTCCTTCTGCTAGATATATAGAACTAGCCGTTTTATAGAAAAACTGTGCCGAATCTCCAAAAGAAGGGTATTCCTTTAGCAGTTCAAATCCTTCTTCGAGATTTTCTCGTGCTTTTTGGTCATTATTCACTAAGAAATAGGCGTAACTAAGACCACTTATAGCTTCAAAATAAGTTCTAATATCTATATTATTGTCAGGTGGTCCTTTTTTTGCATTTTCATAAGAGGTAATAGCTTCAGAATAATTACCCATACTTATTTGGGCATCCGCTTTACTAATAAAGAGTCGCTGATACTCCGTGTAAAATTTAAATTCTTCGGCAATCTGAAGCCCACGGTCAAAGGCTTCTATTGCTTTTTCATACTCTTGTTTTAATCTGTAGGTAATTCCTATATTATTATATGAAATAATCTGTTGTGTTTTAAGGTTCCGTTTGATGCGTTCTTCAAGGGCTTGCTTATGATAGTTTAATGCCTTTTCAGCCTGCTCTAACTCTTGATAAATCAATCCAATATTACTTAGATATACATCTGTTCGTTTTTCAGGAAAGTACTCTTTGGTGATTGTTAACGCTTCAAAAAAGAATGCTTGTGCCTCATTCAATTGGTCTTGTCCCCAAGCATTCATTCCTAAATTATTGAGGGAGCGAGTCTCCAAGACTTTAAAATTATATTCTTTAGAAAGTGTACGCGCTTTTTCAAAGTAATAAAAAGCAGAATCGTACTCTCTATTTACGTCAAAACTAATTCCGTAGGTATTGGTCAGTAAAACAGTACCATATTTATAATTTATCGCTTTTGAACTTTTGATCGCACTTTTAAGAATAGAGTCTGCCCGTTTGCGATTATTAAAAATATAGTAAAACCCCATTCTATTGTAAATATCATACTTCAAAGAATCTGGAGCTTGCTGAGCGACACGACTCAAACTATCAATTTCTCTTTCTGTATTCTGAGCCTTCAGTTGAACAAATGTACAATTGGAGAGAATGAACGAAATAAGTAACCACCTAAAGGTTTTCATAAACAGCTTATTTATCAATGAAATATAACAAAAGTGCATTACTCTTACATATTGAACATGTCATAATTTACAATTTTATTTGATGCTGAACCATAAGAGATTCAGAGAGGTTGTATGTTAATAAGTCATATTTATTTAGAGACATCATCCGTTTTTTTATTTGTTTTTTGTGTACTTGGAATTCTTCAGCATACAAAGCAAGTTGCTCTTGATGTTTTCTGAAATCTTTTTGACCACGTTTTCTAACAACAAAAAAGAGTATAAACCCTATACTGAATGTTACAATTAAAATGAGTATTGATATCATGATTTGTTATATTTCTAATAGATTCAGCATAAACGAGAGGCATCATTCTTTACACGCTTTCGCAAACCTGCCTGCTGGCAGACAGGAGCGTATACCTCCTACTCCCTATTCTGTGAGTTGCTGTAATTGTTGTCGTACTTCCTCTACATCTTGTTCATCTTTTTTAATCAAATGCGCTACCAGATCTGTCAATCTCGCATCTTCTTTAAAGGCTACGATCATAAGGTCTATGCAGGTTCTAAACAAGATTAATAATATTGCAGCCATGATGCCCGCCTCATAAAAAATTACAAAAAATGCCGCGATAATTACCACAAACTGTTGCACAAAGATGCGCACATAGGGCTTCATCATTAAGTCTGCTGCTCTATACTGATGATATTTCTCTTTGATGATAAAGTTATTAATAAAATATCCTACGTTTTGTGCAATGATAGACATCATGACCCAGCCCATACCATCAAAATGTAGCACTTTCAAATAGTTCCCCATAAGATCCAAACTATTGGTGATCACACTTGTTTGATCCATTTCAAATAACACAAACGCAAAAATACTTTGGATCGCCACAAACCCTCCATAATGAATGGCAAAAAATATAGTTTGAAAGTGTGCTATACTTGGATGGTTGTCTGCTTTCTGTGTACGCCCAAAGAGCGTGGTGATTGTCATTTTTACTATATTAAGAAGCCCGACAACGATACTTTCTAAAAAGTATGCAAATACAACAGTAATGGGTGGAACAAAACCAATACTCATCAATAAGATAAGATATCCAGCATTGATCCAGATAAACAGATTCCCTTTATTAGGATATAAAATATCTTTGAGCATTTTTTAAGTATTTATACCAGTTACTCACTGTATTATAATATATAAAAGGCTGCTTTGACACAGCCTTTTACTCATATACATGTCCCCCAACTTGTATACGTATTTCCTGATGGAAATAACATTAAATAATTTTTGTTCTTTTTAAAAAGTCGAGAATGATTTTTAGGGTATCCTCGGCTAGCGTAAAAACGGCAACACATTGAGACCTTTATTTGGTTAAATCATACGCAAATATAGAATTGTTATCTGCTTTGTAATATAAAATTCCAGCCCACTCGTCAACCTGATATTCTGGTTTTTTGTCCTTTAATAAGATTTGTTTTTCCATATTTCCAGAATCTTTATTAATCTTCACTAAGCCTGCTCCACTATCTAAATTTGTCAAGATAAATTGTGAGTTTTGAGTGGCTGCTGTTGCTTTAAATCGCTTTGATAATTCATTAAAAGAAATCGTAGAAATTTCTGCAAACATGGTTGCTGCACGATCTGCATCTCTTCCTCGTTGATTGTATTGGCCTAATTGGTTTTTATTCATTCCTGCTTCATAACTCATAGAGACCATGGCTGCTGTAGAGGCTACAGCCATAGCACCAGCTATAAGTTTTCCTGCAAGACTTTTCCCAGGTGCTTTATGATACGCATGCCATTGTTCTCCGCCTTCCCATTCTAGTAAAGACAAGTTCTGATCGCTAGTGAGTAAAATACCTCCATCACGCATTTCTACGTGTGTAGGATCTTCCTTTCCTTCAAATTTTGATTTGGCAAGTGTCGCAACATCGTTTGTGGTAGCATCGATGGCTAGTAGTTCATCATCTGCACTAATGAGATATCTGTTATTTTTACTGTCATAGGTAGAACTGACTGCTGATGCTTTTTTATACTTCAATGGTTTTTTCCATACTTGTTCTCCGGTATCTAAATTGACAATATTTGCATCTTCAGAAGTGATATAAATCAGCCCGTTTTCAGTTTCTGCCATCGTCAGGATATTTTCTCCTGTCTTTAAAGGTTTTTTAAATAATGGCTGTCCGTCAAAAGATACTTTATTAATTCCCCCGCTATATACGCCAAATAAGATTCCGTCATCCATTACATAAAAGTGCTGTACAAATCCTTTTGTCTTTGGTGCTTTATCCCAAAGATCTTCTCCGCTTGTTGCACTTAATAAAGCTATTTTAGACTCAGAACGACCCGCTAATACACTTTTGCCTGCGGTATCTTTATCACTTACAACGGCAAGCCCTTGTGGTAAGATCTGGAAGTTAGAAATAACCCCTTGTACCTTTGCATTGTCTGCCCATAGCTCTGACCCGTCTTCTCCTATTTTATAGATTTTTGTATTACTTTTTGCATCATTTGTAATAAATCCGTAGATATCTTTTTCAGTATCACTTGCTGTCATCCATTGGATATTTTTGGTTTTATTCTCCCAAAGTGTTTCTCCACTTTTAGATTTGCAAATCATCCCTTGTGAGGTAGGAACGATCAACTTGTCTTTAAGTAATAAGGTTTGTCCAGAGACCGCAAAATACTTTGCAGTCACTTTACCTGGTTCCAAAAGAAAAAACGAAAAGTCTTCTTTTCCTGTAGCCAGATCATATACTGCTACAAGAGGTGTTACACTCTCAAATTTTTCTCCGCCTTTACGGAAACCGTTAACCACCAACTTATTTTGAGGCATTTTCACCTCAGCTCCCCAAACCGTTTTCCATCCATTCTTTTCTGTACTGAAAATAACCTCACCTGTCACGTGATCTATCACTGCTTTTTTACTGGTGATTCCTGCAAGTCCCTGTTGATCTACAATAAGATAAGGAGATGCAGGTACATACGTGATTTCTTCAGGTTTTACACGCCCATAGTCTGTAAAATTAAAAAGGAGTTCGTTGCTTCCTGGCTTGATTCCTACAAGCCCATCATTGGTCGCTACAATCATATTACCAGAAATAGCAATCGTCATATCATTAATATTTGCACCTACATCATATCGGTAATCTGGTGTTTCTGCCTTTTGAGCGATACTCGAAAAAGGTAGCCCTAAAAGCACTATGAGTGCGAATTGTTTTATACGTGTTTTCATACTAAGAAATGGTTTTTGATTTTTACATACCAAAACTCCGTAAAACAAGTAAGGCATTCAATAGGGCAGTTGACGTATAATGACTACGTCTAGTTTTCATTGTAATTCTATGGATGCTTTATACGCTTTCGCGAAAGCATAAAAAACCCCACACCTCTTAGCAGTATGTCTTTTTGATAAAACCACATTTTAAATCATCAGAAGTATGATGAAAATTCCCGTTAAAGTCTTTAATTTTGTGTTATATGAATATTCCTGTTGAGTCAAATCCATTGCTGGATCGTTTACCACCGCATTTAAGGCAATATATCAAACCTCAGAATTATGAGGAATACACCCCTATTAATCAGGCGGTGTGGCGGTATGTTATGCGTAAAAATGTAGATTATCTAGGAAAGGTCGCACACGAAAGTTACTTAGACGGACTCAAACAAACTGGAATCTCCATAGATCATATTCCGTCTATGTATGGGATGAATCGCATCCTTAAAGAAATAGGATGGGCGGCTGTAGCAGTAGATGGGTTTATACCTCCGAATGCATTTATGGAATTTCAAGCGTATAAAGTCCTCGTGATTGCGAGTGACATACGCCAATTGGAAAACATAGAATACACGCCTGCTCCTGATATTATTCATGAAGGCGCTGGACATGCACCCATTATTGCAAGCCCTGATTATGCTGAATATCTGAGACGTTTTGGAGAGATAGGCGCCAAAGCCATTTCTAGTGCACATGATATGGAAATGTATGAGGCGGTACGCAAATTGTCTATTTTAAAAGAAAGCCCTCCCCCTAATCCCCTCCCAAAAGGAAAGGGAATACTTACTCCTGAGCAAGAAGCCTATCTTGACACCATACAAAAAGCAGAAGAACATATACAAGAATTACAAAACAAAAAAATAAGTCCTTCTGAAATTGCTTTGATCCGCAACTTGCATTGGTGGACGGTTGAATATGGATTGATAGGCACTGTAGAAAATCCTAAAATTTATGGTGCTGGATTGCTTTCTTCTATAGGAGAAAGTGCTTGGTGTATGACCGATCAGGTTAAAAAGTTACCGTATTCCATAGATGCGATTTATCAGGAATTTGATATTACAAAACCGCAACCGCAGTTATATGTCACACCAGATTTTGCGTATCTCATGAAAATATTAGAAGAGTTTGCGAATACGATGGCAGTTCGTAAAGGCGGATGGCGCGGACTTAAAAAACTGATTGATTCCAAACAAATTGGGACGATTGAGTTAAGCACTGGGTTACAAATAAGTGGGATTTTTACGCGAATGATTCAAAATGAAGATAACGAAGTGATTTATTTTGAAACCCAAGGAGAGACGGCACTTGCGTATCGCGAAAAAGAACTCATCGGTCACGGGACATTGAGGCATCGCAATGGTTTTAGATCTCCGCTTGGGAAGTTAAAAGGGATTAATCTTTCTATTGAAAATATGGGTCCTCGTGATTTGCAAGCGTATCATTTTTATGATGGAAAACCTATTTCTTTTGAGTTTGAAAGTGGCATTACCGTAGATGGTCTTAACGTCACTGGAATGCGTAATCTCAATGGAAAACTAATGCTTATTCAATTTACAAATTGTACTGTTACATATAAGGAAGAGGTGTTGTTTTCGCCAGATATGGGTGATTTTGATATGGCATTAGGACAGGAGATTTTATCTGCTTTTGCAGGTGCTGCCGATTATCTTTCTTTTAAATTAAAAGAACACGTCGTGAGCTCTACCACTATCAAACATACACTTTCTGATATTGAAAAAAATCTTCTGACGCTTTACAAAGAGATACGTGATATGCGAGAGCGCAACGAGATTTCTGCAGAAAATTTAGCTGTTATTTTTGAGAATGTAAAAACTCATTATCCGAATGACTGGTTACTTTCTTTGGAGATTTACGAACTTGTATATAGCGCTGATTCTTCTACTTCTAGTCATACTCCAAACATTACTTCAACTACGCTTGGCACCAGTTTCGCGAAAGCGGTATTAGATCATCTTATCACATTAAAAGAAAAACGCCCTGAAATCGCGCATCTTATAGAAAACGGAATAAATCTATTAAAAAATTAATCGAGTAGTGTGTCAAAATCTGTGATACTGGTAATGGATTTTGCGTCATATTGCAACGTCCACCCAAGCGAATTGGTCAAAATATAGATTTTATGTAATTCTGTAATCAATCTATTTTCTGCATTCGTGTATAGACTTGATACTTCTATTTTTTCTTTGAGGGTTTTCATAACTCTCGCTTTAATTACATTATAATCTTCGGCACCAAAAGGGTTTAATAAATCTTGTTGTATGTCGTAATATTCTAGGTTAGGATTAATGGTTAACTCAGGTTCTGGAATATTTGTAATATACACGGTTTTTACCGCTGGGTCTATACGCGTTTCTATTTTACTGAGGTCATAAGAAACCGTTGCTTTGGCATTTGCTACCACTAATGCTTTTTTGGTCGCTGTGAGAATATCTACATAAAACTTTTTGGAATCTTCGTAGGTAAACACCTCTGCATATTCGCCTTCGGTTACGACTAGCTTCCCTACATTCTTAAGGGTTTTCTCAATGAGTGCCGAATGTTCTTGTATTATTGCGCTCTCATCGTCTTTGAATTCACAGTAACGGAAACTCAATAAAATAATAAAGAGCATACCAACTCCATATAGTACTTTACGCATATCTAAGTTTTACTTAATAGCGCGAAGCTACTGTATTTATTTCAATAAAAATTCAATAAAAAAGTGACTTCGGTGGAAGTCACTTTTTTAGTATGATCTAATCGCATTTATTAGTAGTAAAAAGGATTAGTTCAACTAACTATTTTGGGTACGTCTTTCAGACTTTGCAAAATAGTCTTTTATTAATAGTCTAGATTAAAAGAGCCATTTGTAACTGTTCTTGTAGACTGGTCTTCATTTCTACCTGTAAAGTTAAAAGTACCTTCTATAGTACTATCTGTAAAGGAAGTGATATTAATTTCTCCCTGTTGGCTTTCATCAAAAGGAGCTACCCATATTTGGGTCGCAGTAGGGTTGCTAGCATTTGCCTCAATATATTGTCCAATAACAAAAACACTATTGTCTCCTCCTATGGAATAAGTTCCTTCCCCATCAAATCCGCTAGAGATACTCAAGGTAATGTTGCGACTCGATGAAAATTCATTAGATGTTATTAATAAAGTCATTCCGCCTCCGGCTTCCACAATAGTAACAGAGGTTCCTAAAGCATCTGACTGATAACTTTCTCCATCTACACTAGCTGTGACGGTTCCTGAGCTTGCATTTCCACTATCGCCACCATCGTCATCGCTTTTACAAGAGATTACTGCTACCATACTGATCGCTATAAAAGCCATCATCATTTTTTTAATTGTTTTCATGATTGAATTTTTAGTTTTTATTTATAGTCAAATATCTAGAAACAAGGAGTTTCAACCTATAAGGCAATTGCCGTATTCTAATCAAACGTAATATGTGGATATTCTTTTTGTAGCGCTACTATACGTTTTTCAAGTTTTCCAAGAAATTCTCTGTGTTGCTTACTTTCTGGATGAAAAGGACGATGGGTTAATCCTTGTTGAATCGCTTGAACTTCTTTAAGCGTTGTTTTTGCTTTCGTACTTCGACTAGGCTCAGTATAAACTCCAGCATAGACCTCCAAAAATTTTTCCCAGATATAATCTATCGCCTGTTGGCTAGGATGTAGCATATCTGAAGCATAAAATCGATAGTCTCGTAACTCATCCATCATGAGTTCATAGGCGGGGAAATAATACGTTTTCTGGGTAATACATACTTCGTGTACTGCCGAAATCAAATGCGCTTTACTTCGTGTATTTTCTACAAAACCATCTTTAAGATGTCGTACAGGAGAGACGGTAAAGGTAATCTGAGCCTTAGGATTGAGATGCCTGATGATGGTACATTGTCGAGTGAGACTCGCTGTAATCTCTTCGATAGGTAACAAGCCCTTTATAAATTGTTTTTGAGGAACTTTATGACAGTTTGCTACCGCAATGCCTGTTTCTTTGTGTTGATATACCCAAGCAGTACCTAGTGTAATAAAAATATGAGAAGCTTCTTTCAACGCTTTTTTGAGTTGGCTTTGTACTTCTATAAGGGTATCGATCATAGCGCCTTTTGTGTGACTGTTTAATCGGCTATGCGCTATAAATGATTTCCAAACGCCTTCTAATTCAAAAATGGTTTCTTCTCCATAATTCTCATCACGACAGGCATCTTGCAACACACGTTCTATTGCCAAGGGATGGAAAAGAATTCCATAAGGATTTACGACAGATTGAAATTTGCTATAGGTTAGTTTTTCTCCTATATTTTCTGCAAAACAAGATCCTAGTAACACCAACTTGTTTTCATATCCAAATGGGTTGGATGCGGGTTGTAATGGGATGTTGGTTTGTAGATTCATAAGAATAAATTAAAAATTTTATTATCATAACCCCTTCCGTCTTTTCATTTGCCTTCATGGGCAAATAAAAATCCACCTTCCCCTGAAAAGGGAAGGAGCTTTTATTTTTACGGTATTTAGTACGCAAATACTTTTCTATATTCTAAAAGAGAGCGCAAGCGAACGATCTATATTCTTTCTTAACTCAAAAAATCCTTAGCCGCTTCCAACGCAGCATCAATTCCTGCTGGATTCTTACCACCTGCTGTGGCAAAGAAAGGCTGTCCGCCGCCGCCGCCTTGGATGTGTTTTCCTAGTTCGCGCACTACTTGTCCTGCATTTAGATTTTTACTCGCAACGAGTTCTTTTGAGATGTAACAGCTTAATAAGGCTTTTCCATCTTGTTCTGTTCCAAAAAGGATAAATGCTGTAGACATACCTTTCCCAAGATCAAAAGCTAAATCTTTAATCGCTCCTGCATCCAAATCGACTTTTTTAGCTAGAAACTGTATTGGGATTTTCCCATCATCGATAAGGATAAACTCATTCTTAAGATCACCACTTAAATTTTGTGCTTTCTCTTTGATCAATGCTTCTACTTGCTTTTTAAGGGCTGCATTTTCATCCATCAAGTTAGTAATGGCTTTGACAGGGTCTTGGGCGTTTTTAAGCGTGGCTTTTACGTTATTATATGCTTCGGTTTCTGTGGTGAAGTATTCTTTGGCAGCATCATTGGTAATGGCTTCAATGCGACGTATTCCAGAAGCAACCGCACCTTCTGATGTGATTTTAAAATGCCAAATACTTCCTGTATTATTCACATGTGTTCCTCCACAAAGCTCCATCGATTTTCCGAAACGAATGGCGCGTACCGCATCTCCATACTTTTCTCCAAAAAGGGCAATTGCTCCTTCCTTGATGGCTTGATCATAGGCAATGCCTCGTTGTTCGTCTAATGGTAAGCTTTCGCGAATGCGGGCATTTACAAAATTCTCTACTTCCTTTAATTCTTCTGAAGTTACTTTAGAAAAGTGAGAGAAATCAAAACGAAGATTACGGCTATGCACCATACTTCCTTTTTGCTCTACGTGCGTTCCTAACACCTTACGAAGTGCTTGATGCAACAAATGAGTTGCTGTATGGTTTGCAGATGTACGGAAACGTTGCTTCTCATCCACAATAGCTTTAAACGTTCCATCGGTAGATCGAGGAAGGTTTTTTGCTAAGTGAATAATCAGGTTATTCTCTTTCTTGGTATCTACAATATAAACGACTTCACCATTGGGTACTTCCAGATATCCTTTATCACCAACTTGTCCTCCGCCTTCTGGATAAAAAGGCGTTAGGTTAAATACTAATTGGTATAACTCTCCATCTTTTTCGCTTTCTGTTTTACGATATCGTGTAATTTTCACAGCAGCTTCTAAGGTATCATATCCTATAAACTCTTCTTCTGAATCTTCTATTAAAATTGTCCAATCTCCTGTCTCAACCTTTGCCGCTGCTCTGGAACGATCTTTCTGTTTTTGTAATTCTGTATTGAAACCTTCTTCGTCAAGGTGTAATCCTTTTTCGCTAAGAATAAGTGCTGTTAAGTCTTTTGGAAAACCGTAGGTATCATATAACTCAAAAGCTTTTTCTCCAGAAATGGTATCACCTTTTGCATTTGCAATCACGGTATCTAACAAAACAAGTCCTTGATCAAGGGTACGTAAGAAGGATTGTTCTTCTTCTCGGATCACGTTAATAATCAGATTTTTTTCTCGTTTTAATTCTGGAAATGCTTCTCCCATTTGCTTGACGAGCGTATTGACCAACTTATAGATAAAAGGTTCTTTGGTATTTAAAAATGTAAACCCGTAACGGATGGCTCTACGTAAGATACGCCGTATCACATAGCCAGCGCCTGTATTACTTGGCAACTGACCATCAGCTATAGAAAAGGCAACCGCTCTGAGGTGATCTGCAACCACACGCACCGCAATATCGACCTCTTCTTGATGTCCGCATTTGGAGGAAGTAATGGTTTCTATCTCTCGCATTAATGGCGTAAATACATCAGTATCATAATTGGATTGTACGCCTTGCAATACCATACATAAGCGCTCAAAGCCCATTCCTGTGTCTACGTGTTGTGCAGGTAATTTTTCTAAAGATCCATCGGCTAATCGATTATACTGCATAAAGACCAAGTTCCAAATCTCTATCACTAAGGGGTGATCTTGGTTTACTAATGTTTTACCATCTACTGCTTTTTTCTCTTCTTCAGATCGGATGTCCACATGAATCTCACTACACGGACCACAAGGTCCTTGCGCTCCCATCTCCCAGAAATTATCTTTTTTATTTCCGTTAAGAATTCTGTCTTCTGAGATATGATTTTTCCATAAATTATATGCCTCTTGATCACGGTCTAGCTTATCTTCTTCATCTCCTTCAAAGACAGTCACGTAAAGACTTTTTTTATCTATTTTAAACTCTTCGGTTAATAATTCCCAAGCCCAATCAATGGCGTCTTTTTTGAAGTAATCTCCAAAACTCCAATTCCCTAACATCTCAAACATGGTATGATGGTAGGTGTCTTTTCCTACTTCTTCAAGATCGTTGTGTTTTCCGGAGACACGCAAACATTTTTGCGTATCGGTAAGGCGTGTGTTTTTTGGAACTCCATTCCCCAAAAAATATTCTTTAAAGGGCACCATCCCTGCATTGGTAAACATTAAGGTAGGATCGTCTTTTAACACCATAGGTGCAGATTGCACTATGCTGTGTTTTTTTGATTCAAAAAATGCTAAGAATTTGGCGCGGATTTCTTGAGATTTCATAGAAGTAATCGTATCGAATAATTATTTTTATCTTTGATCGTTGTGTTAGCATAAGTACGCTTTCGCGAAAGCGTATAAAATAGCTACACCATCTGGCAAAAATACACATTTTAACTTATGTCTAAGGTAAAATATTACTACGATAGCGATACACTTTCTTACCGTAAGGTAGAGCGTAAAAAGGGGCGTACGCTAGGGTTTGTCCTGTTGTTTTTTACAGCGGCGACTCTTATGGGGCTGATTATATTAATTACTGTTTTTAATTCTGGGATCGATACGCCTAAAGAACGTAGACTGGAACGTGAGAATGCAAATCTTACATTGCAACTATCTATTTTAAATTCTAAAATGGATCTTGCGAGCGACGTTTTGGAGAACATACAACAACGCGATAATGAGATTTATCGAATTTTACTAGATGCCAATCCCATTCCTAACGAAGTGCGTAAAGCAGGTTTTGGCGGTGTAAACCGTTATGATAATTTAAAAGGGTTTGACAATTCGGCGATGATTACTGAAAGTCATAAGCGTATTGATCAAATTACAAAGCAACTGGATATTCAATCCAAATCGCTAGATGAGATTGCACGACTCTCGGCAGACAAAGAGAAATTACTCGCTGCGATTCCTGCCATACAACCTGTAAGTAATGAAGACTTAACACGTATGGCTTCTGGTTATGGATATCGTACAGATCCGTTTACCAAAGCACGTAAAAAACACTGGGGTATGGACTTCACCGCTCCGAGGGGTACTCCTGTGTATGCCACAGGTGATGGGACAATATCCCGTGCAGATGCAACAGCTTCTGGGTATGGAAAACATATCCGAATTACCCATGGTTATGGATATGAGAGTTTATACGCTCACTTGAGTGCTTACAACGTGCGCAAAGGGCAAAAAGTTACGCGTGGGGATCTTATTGGATATGTAGGAAGTACAGGACGCTCTGAAGCACCTCATTTACATTATGAGATTTTTAAAGATGGAGAGCGTATCAACCCAATCCATTTTTATTATGGCAAACTTTCTCCAGCAGAGTTTGATGAATTATTGAAGCAATCACTACAAGAAAATCAATCTTTAGATTAACTTCTATGCACGTAGATCTTCCAGAAAAATTATACTATAGCATTGGAGAAGTCTCTAAGGCATTTGGTGTGAATAATTCTTTGATCCGATTTTGGGAAAAGGAATTTGATGTGTTACAGCCCAAAAAAAATGCCAAAGGGAATCGTAAGTTTACACCGCAGGACATCAAGAATCTTGAATTGATTTATCATCTTGTGAAAGAACGTGGCTTTACCTTAGAGGGTGCAAAAACACATCTTAAAGAAGATAAAAAAGAAACTCTCAGTAATTTTGACATTATCAGAAAGCTAGAAAATGTAAAAGCACAGTTGCTAGAATTAAAGAAAAATCTTTAGTCAGCACCCACCAAAACATAGAATAAGATGATTCATTTGTTTATGTTGTATTCAAATACTTTTATCTGATTTTACATTCTAAATACTATTAGAAGATTTTCTTAACTTGCACTACCGCTGTAATTAACTACAGAGATCGTGTAACAAAAACCAACAAACTCAAACTAACCAGATATGAAAAAAGGATTAATCGTTATTATCGTGATAGTAGCAGTGATAGCAATTATTGGATTTATAGTAGGTCCAGGATTTTACAACACCTCTATAGATCTAAAGGAAAATGCTACAGCCCAATGGGGGAATGTAGAGAGCAGTTATCAGCGTCGTGCAGATTTGATTCCAAATATTGTAAACACCGCAAAAGGGTATGCACAATTTGAACAAGAAACATTACTAAAAGTAACAGAAGCACGCTCAAAAGCAACGTCTATACAAATAGATCCTTCTAATATTACACCAGAGCAACTGCAGCAATTTCAGCAGGCGCAACAAGGACTTACATCTGCCTTATCAAGATTACTAGCTGTTTTTGAACGCTATCCAGATCTAAAAGCAAATGAGAATTTTAAGGAACTTATCAATGAATTAGAGCGTACTGAGAATCGCATTAATGTAGAGCGTAATCGATTTAACGAAGCTGCAAGACCATTCAATAAACACATTCAAAAATTTCCAAACAACATCATCAATATGTTTGTTGGTAAATTTTCTGAAATTGACTATTTCAAAGCTAACGAAGGCTCTGAAAAAGCACCTGAAGTAGAATTTGATTTCAGTAACTAATGGTATCTACTGTAGAAGATTTCCTCACGCAAACAGAGGAACAAGAAATTGTTGAGGCAATTCGTAGCGCCGAAAGCACCACCTCTGGCGAAATAAGGGTTCACTTAGAACGGCATACGGATCTAGATCCTTTGGCACGTGCCAAAGAAATCTTCCATATTCTTAAAATGGACAATACCAAAGAAGAAAATGGCGTCCTTATTTACATTGCTGTAGATGATCACACATTTGCGATATGTGGAGATCACGGGATACATAGAAAAGTGCCTGCCAACTTTTGGGAAACTACAAGAGATACTATGAGTGCTCATTTTAAGAAAGGTCGTTTTAAAGAAGGTATTATAGAAGGCGTTCAACATGCTGGAGAACGACTAAGCGCTTACTTCCCTTGGAAACATGGAGATCATAACGAACTTTCTAACGAGATTACGACCAGTTAATGAAATATACGCTATCCATACATAAACGTATCTATTTCTGCTCCTATCTACCGGCTAGGCAGGTTCGCGAAAGCGTACATTACGGTATACACATCCTGTTACTACTTATTTTTTTAGGTAATAGTGTCGCGCACGCACAATTTGACATTCCTCCGAAACCTGGAAAAAACATTCAGCAAACGGCGGTATATGATGATATAGGGTTGCTTAACTCATACCAACAAAAATCATTGGAGCAGAAATTAATTCGCTATAGTGATACAACCTCAACACAGATAGTCGTGGCTATTATCGCCTCTACAAAAGGGGAAGATATCTCTTTGCTTGGTGCTAAATGGGGACAAAAATGGGGAATTGGGCAAGCCAATGAAGACAATGGAATTCTCATTATTGTAGCCAAAGATGATCGAAAAGTAGATATCAATACAGGCTATGGGATAGAGTCTATTATCTCCGATCGTGATGCCGAACGTATTATTAATAGAGTCATCGTTCCTGCTTTTAAAAAGGGAGATTTTTATGGTGGTCTTGATCAAGCAACTAGTGAGATGATTGCGCGTCTCGAAGGAAACTTTACAGGTACTCGCGAGGATAACAACTCGTTGCCTATTCGCCCTATACTTATGTTTATATTCTTTATTGTCATTCTTATTATCTTAAGTAGAAATAATCATCGTGGCGGTGGTCGCAATGGTGGTAGACGTAGTAAGGCTGGCTCTTTACTTGATGTTATCATTCTCAGTAATATGGGACGTGGTGGCTTTGGTGGAGGTGGCAGCTTTGGAGGCGGAAGTTCTGGAGGTGGTGGCTTTGGCGGCGGTTTCGGCGGCGGAGGCTTCGGAGGAGGCGGTGCTTCTGGAGGATGGTAGTGTGTGGAAGTGGGAAGTACGATCCTGGAAGTTGGAAGTCAAAAATCACAAACAATATTAGCCGAATATGGAGGTGGTTGTTTACAGCTTTTTGTAATTTTTCCCTTTACAAAAAGAAGTAAACTTTCCGTTACTCATCTATCTAGGATGGTAGTTTGGAAGTACAAGGTTGGAATTTAGAGTGCGAAGTCTGAAGCTGGAAGTATAAAATAATAAACAAAAAAGCTAACGCGATATTCGTTGTTTTTAAAAATTCCCTTTACTTGTTTAAATATACCACATAAATACATTCTCTATTTTATGAAAGAAAAATCCTTAGTAAAAAAGACAACTCAAAGCATTACAGACAGTACTGACCAATTAGTAAATCAGCTTAAAAGTGGTTTTTCTAAATTAAGTGGCATTGGAACTACTACTAAGAATAAGTTTATTAATTATGTCAAAGAAGTTTTTGATATTTTACCTCTGATAGAAAAAGCTGGATTTCGCACAAATAGGCTTATTGTAGGAATATCCATCCCTCCTTCTGTCGAGATTCATGTAAGTCGGTTTAAAGAAGTTAACCAAAAAGAAATAGACAACCTTCTTGAAGAATATAGTGACCGAAAATGTTTAAAATGATTCTTAAATCACTCCTTATGACGAATGAGTTTCAAGATAAACTATCAACAGACCAACTCGTTTTTAATGAAATATGCATCGAAATTTCAATTCCTCCTAAAGTTAGCATTAAGTACTTAAATAAGGATATTGCAGGCATTCAAAGCATAGAAACACACTTTGATTAGGAGAACCATTTAATACAATTGATTGTTTCATAGTTCGCTTTCGCGAAAGCGTATAAAGAATAAATATCTGTATTGAACTGGTGACACCTATCAAATGCGCATCACTCCAAACTCACATTTACCACTCTATATTCTAGTTCAATCTTTTTAACCTTTAAACTGCCTAACGAATTAATAAAAAGCAACTCTGGGTTCATTCCTCTTTCTACTAGATAATTTCCCACAGCAATTGCCCGTTGTGAAGAGATCTTAACATTGATACTATCTGCCGCACTAGATACGTAATGACTTCGTATTTGTAATCTATACCCTTTTTTAATGTATGGGACTAATTTCTTATCAATGATTTTTGCATCCTTTTTTGAAAATGCTTGGTCTGTGTTTTCAATGGTAACTTCTAGCTTTTGAAAGCTAATTAATGCACAATCAATTTTATCCCAAGTTGGCTTTTTATTTTCCTTAGGCAAACATCGTACGTAACATTTTCCAGATTCAGGATGAGGAGGGAGATCATAGGTTTGAGCATATATAGAAGTACTCAGCACCATACCTACTATACTAAATAACATTCTCATAGATATAAGGTTATTAAAATTTGATTGATCCATAGTATGCTCCTACCTGCCCTCTAGGCAGATTCACGAAAGCGTATAATACCCGAACTATATTTTTAAAACTCGCTCACCACCTTCAAATAATCTTCTCGATTTTTAACAAAATCAAGATCAGAAATATCTATAATTTTCACATTAAGCTGGTGTTGGGATTTGATAAAATCTAGATACCCTTGATTGATTTTTTCGAGATAATTCGCATCGATATCTTTTTCATAACTACGTCCTCGTTTTTTAATATTTTTCAACAGACGTTCTGTATTCTGATATAAGTACACATACAAATCGGGTTGTGGCATATCGCGATACATCATTTCGTGTAACCTTTTATACAACACATATTCTTCTTCTTGTAGTGTTACTTTGGAAAAAATGAGGGATTTATACCGATCATAGTCGGCAATCATAAAATCTTTAAAGAGATCATATTGTCCTATATCATCTAGTAATTGCTGATACCGATCTGCTAGAAAAGACATTTCTAACGGAAACGCATACCGTTCTGGTTCTTTATAAAACTTAGGTAAAAAAGGATTGTCTTTGTAACGTTCAAGGATCGGTTTGGCATTAAACTCCTGTGAGATCATCTCCACCAGACTCGTCTTTCCTGCGCCTATATTTCCTTCAATAACGATATAATTGTAACTGCCTAGAGACAGATCATCCTTGGGGTTCTTCAACCACTTCGGTTGTTTGGTGATCACACTCTCATCTGCGCAGGTTTCTAATAATGCTAAGTATGTTTTTGCAGTTCGACCATGCACTTCGACAGGCTCAGTGTGACACTCAGCATCAACTCCTGCGGGATCAACTTCTATAGGGTGTTCTACATCCCCTGCAATATCTGCTAGTGGTTGTAATACAAATCGGCGCTCGCACATACGCGGATGTGGAACTCGAAGTATTGCGGTGTCAATAATTGCATCATCATACAACAAAATATCAATGTCTATAGGACGAGATTGATAGCCTACACCTTCTTCTCGCGTACGCCCCATAGCCATTTCTATCTCTAGTATTTTCTTTAAAAGCTTTGCTGAAGAAATATGAGTATGGATCCGTATCACACAATTATGAAAGTCTGGTCCCTCAAAACCCAATGCAGGACTTTGATATACTGGAGATATTTTACTGATCCTACCTACCTGAGCAAATAATAGTTCTATTGCTTTACTAAGGTTTTCGTAGGTATTCCCCTGATTACTTCCTAATGATAAATAGATGGTGTGCAAGATGACTTAGTGCGTTAACATTTATGAACAAATTAAGTAAAAGATTCTCATAATGCTTTAATTTTGGGCTTGAAGTTATCAAGAATATGAATCAAGCGATACCTAGACGTTCCAATAAAGACATACAATTTGCCTATAGGATTTATTTTACGCTGGGAGCGCTCTTTATATGCGCCCTAGTCGTTTCTAATCTTATTTTTCAGAAATTTTTTAGTTGGAATCCCTTTGGATGGTTCAACTTTGAAATCTCTGTAGGGATCCTTCCCTATCCTATTACCTTTTTAATCACCGATCTTGTGAGTGAGATCTACGGAAGAAAAAAGGCAAATCAAATGGTGACCACGGGTATTTTTGCTTCGTTGTTTTCGTTACTTATTGTGTACACAGCAAATGCTGTCCCTGCCATAGCAACATCTCCCGTGAACGATGCATTATTTACAAAAGTATTTGGCGCTACAGCACTTGCCGTATTTGCTAGTATGACTGCCTATTTACTTGCGCAGTATGTAGATATTTATATTTACCATTTCTGGAAAAAACTAACCAAGGGAAAACATCTATGGTTACGTAACAACTTCTCAACGTTTATTTCTCAATTTGTAGATACCGCTTCGGTATTGTTATTGTTGTGTTCCTTTGAGATTATCCCTTGGGATATTTTTGGAACCTTACTCATCTCAGGAGTGCTTTTTAAAATCATTGTCGCAGCCTTTGATACGCCCTTATTATATCTAGGTGTATATCTGTTCCGAAAAAGATTTAACCTCGCCGAAGGCGAAGAACTCCAACTGGACGTATACTAATAAAACAATCATATAACATGTGTAGAAATTTTAAATTTACACACATGCTTAAAACATATAAAATTCAAACGAATGAAACGCATTTTAAAAATCATTGGAATCATCCTTTTAGTTGTCGTGCTGCTTTTGGTCGCTTCTCCATTTCTCTTTAGAGGGAAACTAGAAGATTTACTTAAAAAGACAATTAATAATAATGTGAACGCACAAGTTACTTGGGAAGCATTAGACATTAGTCTTTTCAAAAACTTTCCAGATGCTACGGTAACGCTTAATGATTTTAGCGTGGTCAACAATGCACCGTTTCAAGGGGACACCCTTGCGTATGGGAAAGAACTCCGCATCGCAATGGGTGTAAAACAACTTTTTAAAAATGCAGGTGACGATCCCATAAAAGTAGATGCGCTTCGACTAGATGATGCGATCATTACTATAAAAGTAGACTCGCTAGGCAATACAAATTATGATATTGCAAAAGATACTTCTTCTGATCCCGCTGTCGCGAAAGAAAACACAACATCCACACCTTTTACGTTTGACTTACAGCATTATGAACTCAACAATGCCACGATTCATTATCTAGATGAAAGCACTAAAACCTATTTGCATATAACCGAAATGAATCATGAGGGTAATGGTGATTTTAGTGTCGATCAAAGTACGTTAAAAACTGAAACAAAGGCGCTCGTCTCTTTTGAATTTGACGGAATTAATTATCTTGATGAGGCTGCTATTGATTTATTAGCAGATATTCAGCTTGATTTGGAAAATCAGAAATATACGTTCTTAGAAAATAAAGCAATTATTCATGACCTTCCTCTACAATTTGACGGATATGTACAGTTAATAGAAGAAGGAACCGCAATGGATCTTTCTTTTGAGACCCCTTCGGCAGATTTTAAAAACTTTCTGGCAATCATCCCAAAGGAATATGCAAGTAATCTTGATGGGGTTCAAACCGGTGGCGATTTTCGCGTAAGCGGAAAAATAAATGGACAAGCTACCGAAACGACCATCCCTATGTTAGATATTGCGATTGTCTCTAACAATGCTTCTTTTAAATATCCCGATTTACCGAAGCAGATGAATAACATCAATATTGATGTAAAAATTAAGAATGATTCTGGATTGGCTGACGATACGTACGTCAATATCAATTCGCTAAATTTTAAGATTGATGACGATGTGTTTTCTGCAAATGGGAAACTGCGCAATCTCACCACCAATATGCTTGTTAATCTTGCGATTAAAGGAACGCTGGATCTTGCCAATATTGAAAAAGTATATCCGCTTAATCTTGAAACGACGTTAGAAGGAAAACTCATTGCCGATATGACTACTTCTTTTGATATGGATGCGGTCGATAAACAGCAATACCAGCGTATTAAAAGCAGCGGTAACGCACAACTCTCTGACTTCAAATATGAAGGGGAAGCGCTTCCTAAACCTGTTGCTATACAAAATGCCGCACTTACCTTTCAACCAGGCACCATCCAACTGACTAATTTTGAAGGAAAAAGTGGCAATACCGATATCAAAGCAACGGGGACTATAGAAAACCTCATCCCTTTTTTGATGTCTAAAGAAGACCTTAAAGGTCGGTTTAATGTAGATTCACAGGTGTTTGACCTGAATGATTTTTCTGTAACAGAAACGGTGCAGAAGCCAACAAGTAAAAGTTCTTCAAGTGTACCTGTAACCACGAAAGAAACGGCGATAAAAATTCCAGATTTCTTAGATGCTTCTTTAACTTTTAATGCGCGTAAAGTTATTTATGATGATCTGGAACTTACAGATGTAAAGGGCACGGTAGCCATTGAAGATGAAAAAGCATTGTTAAGCAATGTAAGCTCTGGTATTTTTGGAGGGACGGCTGGTATTTCTGGAAATGTATCTACAAAAACAGGAGTTCCTATTTTTGATATGGTACTTGATTTAAGTAAAATTAACATCGATCAATCTTTCCAAAACATACAACTCTTAAAGCAACTAGCGCCTATCGCCAAGGCCTTACAAGGCTCTCTCAATACAAAGATCAATCTGAAAGGGCAGTTGGATGAAAACTTTGCGCCTATCCTCAGTTCTATAGATGGAAATGCGTTTGCAGAAATTATTACAGCCAATGTAAATGCGTCTACTACGCCGTTGCTTTCTCAACTTGATGAACGTTTGGATTTTATAGATTTTGACAAAGTAAATCTGGATAATCTTAAAGCGGCGCTTACATTTAAGGATGGAAAAGTCAATGTGAATCCGTTTACAATCAATGTAAAAGATATTGACGTTAATGTGAGTGGTGGTCACAGTTTTGACAACCAAATAGCCTATGATTTAAAGCTTGATATTCCAGCGTCTTATTTGGGTGGTGATGTCAGTAAATTACTAGCTAAACTTACGGCAAAAGAAAAAGAAAATCTATCGGCGCATGTGCCTATTACCCTTTCGGGAAATTTTACGAAGCCTGACGTACAACTGAATTTAAAATCTGCGGTTACAGACTTGACGAATCAGATTATAGAGATTCAGAAAAACCGATTGATAGAGGAAGGCACAAGCCAAATTTCAGATATTCTTGGAGATCTTATAGGTGGTGGGAAAGACACACCTAAAGACAGTACTTCAACCACTACAGAGACACCAAAACCCAAAGTAGATGACGTGATTAAAGATGTGACAGGCGGACTTTTGGATGGTTTATTTGGCAAAAAAAATACTAAAAAGGAGACCAAAAAAGATAGTGTAAAGAATTAATCTTTTTACTTTTTGCACAACACACAAAAGCACAAGATTTTGTAAATAATTGGAAAACCGATAATTCTGGCATCTCTAATGATAACCAGATTACCATACCCTCTGTAGGACGTAACTACACGATAGGTTGGGGTGATATGTCTGTGCCTGACATAAACTTGATTAGCTTAATCACACATAATACTCCACAACAGGAACTTATACGGTGACTATTTCTGGAACGTTTCCAAGAATATTTTTCAATAATGGAGGGGATCGTGAGAAAATCCTTTCTGTAGAAAATTGGGGAAATCTAGTATGGGATTGGATGGCAAGAGCTTTCTATGGATGTACGAATCTCGTTATAAATGCGTCAGACACGCCAGATTTATCGCTGGTTACTGATATGTCTCAAATGTTTAAGAGCACCACCTTCATGAATCAAGACACGGGTAACTGGGATGTGAGCGATGTACAGAATCAAGGTAAAAAATCTTACAAAAGGGATGTATTTTATGCAGATCACTACCCAAACTAATACCATTACTAAAAAAGTAATCCTACAATAATTGGGTGCTCCTAACAACTAAGAACACTCACCTTAAAATGACGTATTGATTGGTGGATCACAAAACCATTTCACAAAAAAAACCGAGCTAATTAGCTCGGTTTTTTTTTGTGAAATCTATTATAAAAATTACATTTCTAATGCTTTCTTTACATCTCCATTCATTAATAAATTAATAGGGTCTTCTAATGCTTCTTTCACGGCAACAAGGAATCCTACAGATTCTTTACCATCAATAATACGATGATCATACGATAGTGCTACGTACATAATAGGAGCTACTACGATACCTCCGTCTATGACAACAGCTCGCTCTACAATGTTATGCATCCCTAAAATACCTGATTGTGGTGGGTTGATAATTGGCGTAGATAACATAGACCCAAATACACCTCCGTTAGAGATGGTAAATGTTCCTCCTGTCATCTCATCTACTGTAATTTGTCCATCACGCGCACGTATAGCTAAACGTTTTACTTCGCTTTCTACTCCTCTAAAGGAAAGATTTTCTGCATTACGAATTACAGGTACCATTAAACCTTTAGGTCCAGAAACAGCGATAGAAATATCCTTATAATCAAACGTCAACATTTCCTTTCCATCAATCATACTGTTTACTGCAGGATACATTTCTAATGCACGTACCACGGCTAGTGTGAAGAAGGACATAAATCCTAAACCAACGCCGTGCTTTGCTTTAAAGTCTTCTTTATACTCATTACGAAGGTCAAAAATAGGCTGCATATTTACCTCGTTAAAGGTCGTAAGCATCGCTGTTGTGTTTTTTGCTTCTACAAGACGCTCTGCTACTTTACGACGTAGCATCGATAGTTTTGTACGACTTGTTCCTCTAGCATCAGGACCAGGTGTACCCATAGAAGGTGTTGCTTGTACCGCATCTTCTTTGGTTATGCGACCATCGCGACCAGAACCAGACACTTGACTTGACGTCATTCCTTTTTCGTCTAAAATCTTTTTTGCTGCTGGACTTGGTGTTCCAGAGGCATACGTTTTTTCAGTTTCAGCAGGAGCTTTTTCCCCAGTTTTAGGAGTTTTAGCTTGCTCCTTGCTGAGTTCTTTCTCTACATTGGCATCGCCTCCACCTTCGTCTCCTCCTTCGTAGGTGGTTGTGGCTGGTGCTTCGGCAGAAGTGTCTATCAGACAAACTACGGCACCTATGGCTACGGCATCTCCTTCTTCTGCTTTCAGGGTAATTATACCACTTTCTTCTGCTGGAAGCTCTAATGTTGCCTTATCACTATCTACCTCAGCAATTGCTTGGTCTTTTTCTACATAATCGCCGTCTTCAACAAGCCATTGTGCAATTTCTACTTCAGTGATGGATTCTCCCGGTGACGGGACTTTCATTTCTAAAACCATAGTTGTTTCTTATTATGCTGTTTTTTGCTTTCGCGAACCTGCCTACGGCAGGCAGAAGCGTACTCTTATTCATTTTTTTCCGCGTAGGCGGAAATCTCATCCACCGTATCGAAACTGTTATTCTTATTTCTTGATTCCCACTTGCATGGGATTCTTATCTGCTTGAGATTCTACTTACGTAGAATGCTCGTGTTTACGTGATTCTCACTTTGATAAAATTTCCATTTTCATGAGATTCACACTTTCATGAGATTCCCGCCTTCGCGGGAATTTATTATGCTTCTGGTGTTTCAAAAACACTGTCAATTACTTTTTGATGTCTTGCTTTTGATCGTGTGCTACTTCCTGCCGCTGGTGAGCTATATACCTTACGAGAGGCAACGCGTAGCTTTACTTGGTCAAAATTCATAAGCATATATCCCCAAGCTCCCATATTTCTAGGCTCTTCTTGTGCCCAAACATACTCTGCTGCATTTGGATAACTTGCTATGATCTCTTCCAATTGTTGTTGTGGCAGTGGGAATAATTGTTCTATACGTACCAAAGCCACATCTTTTCTTTCGTTTTCTTCCCGACGCTCTAAAAGATCGTAGTAAAACTTCCCTGTGCAAAAAACAAGGGAGGTTACTTTCTTTTTATCGACCGTTGTATCGTCTATCACTTCTTGAAAACTTCCTGTAGCAAGCTCTTCTTTACTACTTACTACAAGCGGATGCCTTAAAAGCGATTTAGGAGTAAACACCACCAGTGGCTTTCTAAAATTCCACTTCATCTGACGACGGAGTAAGTGAAAAAAGTTGGCTGGAGTGGTCACATCTGCCATAATCATATTATTACGAGAGCAGAGTTGTAAATAGCGCTCCATACGGGCACTTGAGTGTTCTGACCCTTGTCCTTCATATCCGTGAGGCAATAGCATTACGAGTCCGTTTTGAATTTTCCATTTAGATTCTGCTGCAGAAATATACTGATCGAGCATGATCTGTGCGCCATTTGAAAAATCTCCAAACTGTGCTTCCCAAATGGTTAATGTTTTTGGCGCTGCCATAGCGTATCCATAATCAAATCCAACCACTCCATATTCTGAGAGTAAGGAATTGTAAATATCCATGTGTCCTTTAACACCAAGTCTGTTGTGAAGGTTGATCTCTTCTACATCATCCTCTGTTTTTATGATTGCATGACGGTGAGAGAAGGTACCACGCTCAACATCCTGTCCAGATATACGAACATTAAAACCTTCTTCCATTAAACTAGCGTAGGCGAGTAATTCTCCCATACCCCAGTCTAACTCATTTTTTTCTGTGTATTGCGCATGACGATCTGCTATAATACGTTCTATCTTACGTATAAACTTTCTATCTTCAGGTAATTTTGTAATTCCTTCTGCAAGCGTATTTAACTTGTCTTGATCATAAGTGGTATCTATGGGAGCGAGTATATCTTCTAATGTTCCTAGTTTATAATCTTTCCAGTCATCTGCCAAAATCTCTGTAATAACGGTCTTATCTTTTTTACGAGAAGCTTCCAGATCGTCTTCAAGATCGCTTTTATATTCCTTTTCAAGCTCCTTTACATAGCCCTCTTCTATAACGCCTTCGCTTAATAAACGAGCAGCATAAATATCTCTTGGAGTTTCATGCTTCTTAATCGCTTTATAAAGTAATGGTTGTGTAAACATAGGCTCATCTCCTTCATTATGCCCATACTTACGATATCCTAAAATATCGACAAATACGTCTCGTCCAAATTCCAATCTGAAATCTAATGCAAAGGCAAAGGCGTGACATACCGCTTCTACATCATCTCCATTTACGTGAAGTACGGGAGATAAGGTCACTTTACCTACATCTGTAGAATACGTAGATGATCTTGCGTCTAGATAATTTGTTGTAAATCCAACTTGGTTATTTGCTACAATATGAATGGTTCCGCCTGTGCGATATCCATCTAGTTGTGCCATTTGTATAATTTCATATACAATGCCTTGACCCGCTACTGCGGCATCACCGTGTATGGATATAGGAAGAATTGCGTTTTCGTTTCCTTCTAGTTTTGTATCAATTTTTGCTCTTGAGATTCCTTCAATAACGGCACCTACAGTTTCTAAGTGAGACGGATTGGGAGCTAGATCCATGCGGATACTGTTTCCCTTATCGCTTTCGCGAAAGCTGGTCCAACCCATGTGGTATTTTACATCTCCATCAAAGATCTCATCTTCGTCATACTCTTTGCCGTCAAATTCGCTAAAAATAGCTTCTGGTGATTTTCCAAAGATATTAGCCAATACATTTAAACGACCACGGTGAGCCATCCCCAGTACAAATTGCTGAATTCCTTTTTCAGAACCACGTTCAATAAGAAAATCTAACCCAGGAATTAAAGCATCTAGTCCTTCTACAGAAAAACGTTTCTGTCCTACATATTTAGAATGTAAAAAGGTTTCAAAAGAAACAGCTTGGTTTAATTTATGAAGGATATGTTTTTTTTCATCTTTAGAAAAAGAAGGATGATTATCATTTTTATTCAACCAGTTTTGAATCCATACACGTTCTTCAGGTTTACGGATATACATATACTCAATCCCAATCGCATCGCAATAGATGGCGTCTAGGTGTTGTACAATTTGGCGTAAGCTAACTTTCCCTAATCCTAAAACAGATCCTGCTTCAAATTCTAAGTCTAAATCTGCCTCTGAAAGATTAAAATTATGAAGTTCTAATGTAGGCTCGTATTTGCGGCGAGCTCGTACAGGATTTGTTTTTGTAAAGAGATGTCCTCTGGTACGATATCCATCAATGAGTCGTATGACATCAAACTCTTTCTTAAATCCTTCAGGAATTATAGTTGGGGTACCTCCTACCTCATTAGAGACAGCTTCACTACTCTCCATTCCAAAGTCGAAGCCTTGAAAAAAGGCACGCCAACTAGGCTCAACACTGTCTGGGTTTTGTAAATACTGATCGTAAAGCTCTGAAAAATAAGCTGTATGGGCTGCGTTTAGAAACGAAAATCTATCCATTGTTAGTTATAATCTATGTCTTGCTAGCGTATAGGTGTACAAAAATACGATATTTAACATTTTAGGGTATATAATTCCTATATTTATGAGATTATTTTAACAAACAGTCTTATGACATTAAAAATAAATCTTTCAATTTTCATCCTTTTTGCTCTTTTTTTCAGCTTTCAAGGTAACGTGATTGCTCAAGAAAACCCTATCCCAAGACAAGGGAGTGAGTTCTGGAAGAACGTACGTTTTGGGGGTGGACTCGGTCTTTCTTTTGGTAGAAATAATACTCAAATCACATTGGCTCCTAGTGCTATATATCAATATAACGAATATATCGCTTTCGGTCCTGGACTCAACTTCAATTATCAGAAATTTGGTGATTTTTCTTCTACACTTTATGGAATAAGTGGTATTTTTCTAGCAAATCCAATTCCAGAAATACAGCTTTCGGCAGAACTAGAACAACTATTTGGAAAGCAACGCTTTCGAGACGTTCAAGGTGATATTACTGATGACGTAAGTAATACGGCTCTTTTCTTAGGTGCGGGTTATCGTTATGGAGGTGTGACGATAGGCGCTCGTTATAATGTCTTATTTGATAATAACGATGGTATTTATGCTGAGGCTTGGCAACCTTTTGTGAGGGTGTATTTTTAAACGCTATCCTTTTTCTTTTTGCTTCTTAGCAGAAAAAACATAGCCACTATAACAACTATAGCTAACATGCTATACCAAAAAGTGTTACCAACAGTGTCTTGTGATATATCAATAGGCGTATTATCTCCCATAAGCACTAACCCTGCCCAGTAGTTAGGCTGTAACAACCTCCCTTCTACTGTTTGTAGATACTGCTGTTTTGCTTTTTTTAATGCTACGTGTTTAGGCATCCCTTCTTCAAGATTATCATAAAAATAACCTACAATCAACGAGCTAGATTGTTCATCTATTTTCCATAGACTCGTTAAAATACTTTCACTTCCTGCGTATGTAAACGCATGCGCCAAAGAAATCATTCCTTCACCAGCCTGATAGGTGGGTTTTCCTGTTTCACATGCGGTTAATATGGCTAGATTTGCTGTTAGATTACAGTTGTAGATTTCATAGGTGTATAACGAGTTATCTTCCATCAATTGATTATCAGTGATACGTTTTGCAAAAATTAATCGTGATAACTCTGGCCGTATATTATTGGATTCTGCATGCGTTCCAATATGAATAATTTTGTGTTCTCCTGCATTTTCTATAAACAACTGCTTAGTTGCTGCCTTATTTTTAAAATGATCTCCGTCAAAAAGGCGATTATAATTTTGAGCAACATCAACACTAAAAGGCTGAGATAATAAGGTCAAATAGGTTTGATCTATATCTAAGGAATCTACAATCGCTACCTTATAATCATCCTTCATTCCTTTTGTAAATTCTGGGGTAAAAGCAATAAAGTTATTTTGTAATGATCTCGATGAGGTAGGTTGTATCATTAACAAACTAAAATTGTAGGTAATATCATGATCGTTTAATAAACTAGCCGTCACTAAGTCTTCATAATTTACAACTTTTGTAGGGGTTAGCATTTCAAAGCTCAAATTATATAAAGAACCATCTGGTATGATAATGACATCTTTAGTAAGCCCCAGATCGGCTATAGGTTTCCACAATCGATTATATAACGTGTGCAGACGACCCAATAGCATCGCTTCATCAAACTGCTGGTCTACTACCTGAGAAATTATACCCTCCAAGTCATTAAAATCTAATGACATTAAGTATTGTTTTCCATGGGTGATTACAAAAGCGTATAGTTCTTTTTCTATAAAAAAGTAGCGTACAACACTTGTTGTTTCAGGCACAGATTGAATCACCTCATCAGCTTCGATTTGAATGGTTTCATATCTCATTTTGTAATACTTGGGATATCGTTTCTTAAGCGTATCTTGAAATATATGCCACTGTTTTTCTTTTTCAAAATAAGACAATGATTCCGTCATTTCTGCTCCAGAAAACATCTCCAAAAGAGCTTCCTTTCGATTTTTTTCTTCCAGAAGCACTTCCTCAGGAACTCCCGAAATAGCGACTACATTTTGATAATTAAGTTTAGCCCTAATGCGATTATATATCCCAGACTCATGCAAAGTCATTAAAGCTATGAGATATGTTGTTTTTTGAGTCTTTTGATATAAATCTAAGTAGAGTCTTTTCAAAAAATCATTAACTTGTCTGTATTCAGATAACAGCTGATCTACATCTGCCGGCGTCAGCGCAATGACCATGCGTCTTTCCAGAATAGCAATTCCTTCCGCCAAGTCTTTTACTAATTCCAGCAAGACCCCTTCTGTGGGTTGTGCTTGACTTTTGTAACGTGCTTTTGTTTTTAATAGCAATAATAAAGGACGGTTAAAATCAAGTTTAATAGAGTCTAATCCCGACGAAGCAAAACGCATTTTTTGCTGAAGAAGTGCATCTGCTTTCTCACTCCAATAACGAGCTTGAGCATAGTCTTCTGATGTTATATATATTTTAGATAGATTAAGCATTTGTATTGTCACATTCAGACTTTCTGCTCCACTGTTATCTAGTACATAAGTATATGATTTTTGTGCTGTTTTTAAAGCTTCTTCATAGTTCCCTTGTTCAGATTCAAATAGGGATTTATTTCCTAAGTAGGACAGATACTCAGCATCAATGTTTTCTCCTAAGGCTTGTTCAAAGAGCGGGGTTGCTTTCTTGTAAAAATAGGTAGTACTATCGTACTTGCCTAGCTCATTGTAAATACTTGCCAAGCCGTTGTATGCTGTAGCTTCCCAATAAGGGCTTAAGGTTTCTTTTTGTTGTAATATGGCAAGTCCTTGCTGTATATTTTGTAACGCTTTATCAAAAGCTCTTAATGATATTTCAGATTGCCCAATTCTTATAAGTGTCGTCCCCAGATCCGTATCCAGAGGTTCTAGAAATTCTTTTTTCTTCTTATAAGAATACTGCATTAATTGATTTGCGCGAGTGAGATTTCCCAACTCGTTATAAAATGTGGCTAAATTGGAAATGGCTCTGGCTTGATACCGTTGTGCACGACCTTTTAATTCAGGATCTTTTATACCTCTTATGACTTTTTCATAATTACGAATGACTTCTTCTTGAATCTCCAAAGCATTATGAATGTGACCTTGTGAATGTTCTAAAAGAGACACATTCGATTTGATAACTGTGGCATAATAAAGATTTTCTATGCTATCACCAGGAGCTTCTTTAATAATTTTTGATGCGTTATCGTAATAAAAAGCAGCACTATCTAACTTTGAAGACATCCACATAATAGCCCCCATAGCATTATAGCCATCTGACAGTTTCTTTTTATTAGTTTGTGCATATCCTGTATAGTCTTTTAAAGCTTCCCGAAACCAGGTACTCGCCTTTGGCATATCTCCAGCGGTTAGATAACTTGCGCCTAAATTGTATTTTACCTTCCCTATTTCTTCTTGAGTAACCTCTTGAGATTTGAGCACATGAGTAAGCGCTTCTTCCGTAATTTTAAGTGCTTTTTCAGAAGCACCTATTTCATCATAAAATTCAGCCATACTTAGTTTGGCTAGATACCGTGTTTTTTCACTAGCACCTGCTACTTCCAATTGTTTCAGAAAGTCTTCCATTTTATGTAGAGCAACAACAGCTGAGTTTTTTATTCTCGCTATTTTTCCTACGTAGTAAGGCAGCGCATATAGTGAATCTGGAGTACTTTTATACCTATCTATTTCTTTGGCAAGAAGCCTTCCTGCCTCAGTAGTTTTTCCTTCTGTGAGATAATTACCCAATGAATCTACTACGCTGGTCAAGCTTTGTTGGGCGATTGTTGTATTCCAAAAAAGGAATATCCCTATGCTCAAGAGAAAGAATCTCATATACGTATTTGCACTTTTCATAGGATCATTATTTTACCAGTTCACTCAAAAGTGCTGTACTCTTTTTGTGTTTACTTAGTTTAAAGAAATGTATGGCATTCTCTTTATTTCCTTTTTTTAAATAGGATAAACCGAGGTAGTAATAGGCATCTGATAGAAATTGACTATTCTCCTTTTCGGTTGCCCATTGCAAAAAAGTGATCGCTTCACTTTCATTATTATTTGCTAAATGTGCTACGCCTACAAAGTAATTAAGCGTATCATTTTTAGGCTTTTCATTCAGTAAAGGTTCCCACTGCGCAATAGCTTCGGCATAAGCCCCTTGTTTGTAAGAAACCATAGCTTCAAAAAAAGTAAAATTATCTGTAGAACTCATGGTGGTAGGTAATCCAGGATCGGGAGTAAAATAAGAAGCAAATAGTTTTTGATCTTTTGTTTGCTTTCGCGAAAGCGTATACCCGCCCCATAAAAGCAGGATCGCTACAGAAGCAGCTATCCCATATTTTGTCCAAGAGCTCCATAAAGAAAATATTTTAGTTGTTGCTGAAGCTGACGAATTTGTAAAAACATCTTGGTGTATTTGCTCCATGTTTTCTATAAGAGATTGCTCTTCTATCGCGTCTAATAATACTTTATGGTCTTCTACCAATGTTTGTAATTCGGGAGAAGCCTGCAATCTTGCTTCAAAATCTTCTCTATCTGCAGTTTCTAATTGCCCGAGGATGTACTTCTCAATACGATTATATTCTTCTTGCAACGTACTCATAATTCTTGTTTTTGGGGGATTACCAATGCACGTAAACGTTGCATGCAGCGATATTTCTTATTCTTTACAGAAGCTATATTCAAACCTAAATCCTGAGCAAGCTCCTCAAAAGAATTCTTGCTAAAATAAAATTTTGACAAGAGCTCTTTACACTCAGTTCCTAATTGTGCAAAAGCTAATTTTGCTTTTTGTAATTTTTGATCATAATGATCTTCATCTATTCCATGTGTCTCTTGCATTTCTGCATAATTCATAACAGCATCTGAAGACACTTCTTTCTTATAACTAGCCGATCGCAGATGGTCTGTCCACTTATTTTTAGCAATCATATAGAGATACCCTTGCACAGCAGTCGCATTAGTAGCTTTAAATTTTTCTGTTTTTACAGCTTTCCAAAGCACCACCATTGCTTCTTGGAATATATCCTTCGCTTGTTCTTTATTGCCATTATTTTTCTGGATAAATGCAGCTACTTTAGGAAAGTTCTCGGTGTAGAGTTTTTTAAGTACGACAACGTCATTGGCTTTTATAGCCTGTAAGAGATCTTCTTGATATAAGTGATTTGATTGTATAGCCCCCCGCATTACTTGTTAAAGATAATGCAAAGGCTTGAAAATACAAACTATATCATTTTTAAGCATCTTACACTGCTATTTTATGCTAATTTCATTTTAAGCATCCAACCTATCCCTACCACCACAAAAAGGATTCCTACCCATTTTAGGATTCCTCCCAATCCCATTTGAGAAGGAGGATCCATCGAAAATTTAAATATATCCTTCCCATACGCATCTTTATCTACTTTAATATTTTTTCCAGTTTCTGGTAGCGTAACCAAAAAGGTCTGTTGTATCTGTCCTCCTAGTTCTGGAGGGCTACTTACAAACATAAATTTATTGTAAGCAAGTTCTGTAAGCTGTGCATTTTCCTGATCGACATCTATCATCCAATTGCCACGCTTATCGATTTCGCAAACCCCGTAAGCGTTCAGACTTAAATTAAAGGATCGATCCATGTCATTTTTTTCTAGTTTAAAATTGTCAAGAAAATAACTCGGCATGCTTCGTTCTACCTCTCGCTTAAGAGCCGCAGGATTATTTCCTAAAGTACCCGTCCACTGTTGCCATTGTTGCGCATTCATGGTCATACTCATATTAATTTTTGCATTCCCAATAGAATCAATACGCATTTCTATTTTTTGTTGAGCCTGTTGCGCCAGTAATGAGGAAAAACTAATACAAAAAAGTACTACTAAACTATAGTTTATATGTTTCATAACTCTTATTATTTTTTTATGATTTTTAAAATCTCAGTACGTGTATTCGGTAATTGGACTTCTATAAAATAAATTCCAGGAGTCCCTATGATATCCATTTGAATAGAAGAGGTGTTTACAAAACAACTTTTTGTGACTTCTTGTCCAAGAAGGGATCGCTGTATCACTGTTATGTGTTCACTAGTTGCTGGCACATCAATCGTTATTTTCCCTGAAGAAGGATTTGGATGAAATTTTAAAACAGAAGTCATTGCTCCTTCTTCTATTCCTAGTGTTGCTTGTGTATTTTCTATAACGGCTAGTGCATCTAATTTTCCATATCCCCAAGTAGGATTAGGTACCACACCCGTTTGTGCATCTTCTCTACATGAGTTTTGAAGAATACTTTTGATTTCTTGCGGACTAAGATTTGGATTCACTTCTAGCATTAAAGCGATGATACCTGTTGATAGAGGGTTTGCTGCACTTACCGCATTTTGAATACCGTATAATCCATTGCTATTTTCAACGATATTAAATTCAAAATTACCGTAAAAGGTGTTGGGCATATAGGCGCCATAGCAAACTTCACCAGGTGCTGCAAAATCTACTCCAAGTCGATTATCATGAGTAGGGCCTTCACTAGAGCCTATCCATAGTTCTCCGTCCTCCCCTTGACCCGTAATATCTCTAAAAACTCCATTAATATCTGTCCACGAGTTATTCACTACATAATCTGTGGGAGTGATCACATGTTCTCCAGTCGCTAAGTCATTGATATTAAACCCAGGTACAATTTGATTGAGAAATCGATTTGTATTTCCAAATAAGGAAGGGTTTAACGTGGCATGAAACTCACCTGTACTGGCAATGACCGTTCCTTCTAAAATGACTTTATAATTTCCTGTAACTCCTGAAAAATCTATGAGTAATTCTCGTCGAGAAGAGCTCGCTCCAAAAAACTCAACATTAGCCCCTCGATGTCCTATAAAAATATCTCCTAAGTTTTGATCGGCAACTGCGTTAGGTCCTGCGGGAGCTGCAAAAGGCCCTTCGACTGTTCCATTAGGGCGTTCAATGCTAACAGTAAAACGATCGGCTTCATCATACCACAAGTCAAAACGAAGATTTCCTGCTTCGCCTTTTTGTAGTTCGATTTCTAATGTTTCTCCCTGATTAATAGTATTAAATGCATGATTATCATTACCACCATCATCTCCAGTTCCATTCACAAAAGGATGTCCTTGGGCTATAAAATTTTCAATGACTTGACTTAAGGAACTTGTCCCATCAGTAGGACCGCCTACAGATCCAATATTCATAAGCGTCACGGAGGGCAAGCCTATTTCTTCAATTTTTTGTGCTGCAAATTCTAGTGCAATGGGAATATAAGTAGGGTTGTAAAAACTATCCTGTCCAGGCTGATCTGCAAAGGGAGGGAAAAAATCATTAACGAGTTTAATACTAATGATTTTTGCATTAGGAGCTACCCCTTTAAACTCTCCAGAGCTGGTACCACTCCCATTACCACACATAATTCCAGTAGTTGCCGTGCCATGACCTCCTCTATCTATAGATAAAG
>NZ_CALEMI010000141.1 GCF_937910895.1 uncultured Dokdonia sp.
TCAATTTAAAAAAGAAGTATTTACCACCTTACTTCAAGACAAAGAAACGATCTGTACGGGCTATGCGTATTTAATTAAGGTCATGTGTTCCTTAGCGGGTATCGAATGTGAAATCATTGATGGATACGCCGCAAATGATTTGAAAATAAAAAATCTAGATCTCCCTAACCATTCTTGGAATGCGATAAAACTCAACGACACTTGGTATCTCTGTGATGCTACCTAGTCAGCTGGTTATACAGATATGTCTACGTATTTATTTGAATTTGATTATGATAACTCTTACTTTCTTCAAGAACCTGATGCCTTTATAAAAAGCCATCAACCGCTAGATAAGAAATGGACGTTGTTACCTGAGAATTAAGTAGTGGTATACAAAACCGTTAATACTCCCACTGTCGTTTTTTATTGAGCTCTTCTTCTTTTTCAAGTTCTTCTATAGGAATTACTTTAAGGAAAGAAGGATGTTGCTCTATGGCGTATTCGAGTTGTTCTACGATCTTTTCTACAGAGTCATTTTCGTAATCGATATCCAAAGGTTCTTTGATTTCAAAGGTTTGTAAAATATTACGTTTTTTGATCCGCAATCCCTTTTTATCAAAGCTACGTCTAAATCCATCAATCACGATAGGGACAACGACTGGCTTGTATTGCTTAATAATATGTGCTGTTCCTTTACGGATAGGTTTCCATGGTTTTGTGGTTCCTTGTGGGAAGGTAATGACCCAACCATCATCAAGGGCAATTCCTATGTTTTCTGTATCTTGAAAATTCACTTGGCGATCGATTTCTTTTCCCTTCTCGCGCCACGTTCTACTCACGGTGATGGCTCCTGCATACGCAAGAATACGCGGTAGTAAGCCACTTTTCATAGTTTCGCCTGCGGCTACGTAATACAAATTTAATTTAGGATTCCAGAGATACCCTATGTTCTTAATAGAATCATCTCTCCCACTAAGACTCGCATTAAACACATGAAACATCGATACGACATCTGCAAAATACGTTTGGTGGTTAGAGACAAATAAAACGTTGGTTTCTGGTAAGTCTCTCAACACTTCTGAACCTTCAATTTGCAATTCGTTAAAGCCGCGGTAACGCCTGTGTGTTAATGCACCTGCTATACGAATAAGCCATCTTTTTAAGAAAAGTATATGTCCGAATGGATTGGTTTTAAATAGACCCATGTATGATATTAGATAAATCTTTGTTATAAAAACAGAATCACAAAGATACAAAACCTTCCTATTCTTGACCAGAAAGTAATAAGACCTTTACTTCATTAAGCATCATCGCTGTTGCTCCCCAAACGACATGTCCATTTAGAAAGAACGCAGGGACATCTATATCATCCATATATGAGGTAGACATTTTTTTACTAATCACTGCGGTATCTGATAAAAAATCCTCCAGTGTCACCTCGATAAGACCTTCTACTTCTTCTTCTTGAGCTACAAAATCTAAAGGCGAGGTACTATAACCCAAGAAGGGATACACAAAAAAATTACTCGGCGGGATGTAACTTGTTGTCATTTCCTTTACAACAGTAATTTTATGTCTGGCAACGCCAATCTCTTCTTCAGTTTCGCGCAAAGCGGTATCCAGCATATCTCTATCCTCATCTTCTACTTTCCCTCCTGGAAATCCCACCTGATTAGAATGTACGCCTTTATAGGTTTTTCTGAGTATTAAGATCATTTTTGTTACTTGTTTCTGATCTGGATACAAAAGCACCATCACGCCTGCTCTGCGTGGATTCAGCTTTTCTATATCCAAATGACTAAACTCCTTTACACGCTCCATTGGCGCCATCATAAATTGTGCATTTTTCCCTGGTAATGGCAAATTGCTTATTTTTGAAAGTAATCGTAAACACGTATCAAATTCCATGTATGTATAGGTCTATTCTTCTTTTGTTAGCCGTTTCCATTTTCTTAAGCTGTAAAGATACTAAATCTACAAAAAAAGAGGTATCTCAAACGCCTATAATTACAGATACCCTTCCAGAAAAAAAGGAACTAGAAGCTCCCAAAGGCACACCTGGAAATCCGATGATTGCTTCACAGGCAGAACTGATTCCGTTCTTGACCAAGTATGGTGAAGAGAACCCTGAAACCAAAATCCGTATCGAAAATCGTTTTGGAACTATTGAAGTAGAACTTTTTAAAGACACGCCATTGCATAGAGCAAATTTTATTATGCTTGTTAAAAATGGCTATTTTAATACCACCCAATTTCATAGAGTATCTCCAGATTTTGTCGTTCAAGGTGGAAATAATGACACAAAAACCACGGCTCGTAATCGTGAAGGAATGGGTAGATATTTACTACCTAATGAAGCCTTAAAGAAGTATCCACATGTGCGAGGTGCCTTTTCGGCAGCGAAGTATAGTGAGCAAAATATAAGTAAAGCCTCCTCCCCTTTTGAGTTTTTTATTGTGCAATCACATCGTGGTGCACATCACATAGATGGAGAGCATACCGTTTTTGGGAGAGTGACCAAAGGCATGGATGTGGTGGACAAAATGAATGAAGTCTCCGTAGATGGTACGGAGTGGCCAGAGGAAAATATTTATATGAATGTGACGATTGTTGAGTAGATTTTAGCTGTTGGTCGGTAGTCGGTAGTCGAAAAAATAATTATTTCGCTTTCGCGAAAGTAAAATCAAAATCAATGACGTCATTTCAACAAAGCGAGGAACGAGCGACAAGAAATCACATCATCTGACTTCACTTGAAACCGAAGCTGAAATCGAAATCAAAACCACTAGATGTCATAAAACAAATTTAAAAATAGAGTATTGTTCTATTTTAGAGTAGTACTCTATTTTTTATTTTTACAGAAACAGAACTTCAATACTATTTCATTTCTACCTTTCGGCGAAATAAAATCACCCAGCCACCTTACATTTTCCCCCAATTATGTTTTAAAATATGCTATATCAAATAATGAAATATTAACCTAAAAACGGTCAACATATATCAGGGAATGACAGATATGCAACCTCTAAAAGCTAACGACTAAAAGCTTGGTGTGTGATCTCTCCTAACGTCGAGATGGCGACTTAGATCTATATGCTATTTTCTATGAGCGATAGCGGTCTCTTATCTTTTTTCTAGATTCTCCACACGCTGTAACAAAGTAGGATGCGAATACTTCAGTTTTACATACAACGGGTGTGGTGTTAGATTACTTAAGCTGTTTTTAGATAGCTTTTTAAGCGAACTAATCAGCGATTCGGCGTTGTAAGTTTCGGCGGCATAATTGTCTGCTTCGTATTCATGCTTTCGCGAAAGCGCACTCATAAAAAATCCTGTCACTGCTGAAATAGGGGTATATAAAATGCCAAATACCACCATCCCGACATGAAAAGAAGGCGTCGATACTCCTACCGCCTCTGCAATTATAGGTTGTGCTAGGCATAAAGAGAATAGCCATAGTGTAAACCCAGTAATGGCTACAGAAAGTAAAAGATTAGTAATGACGTGTTTTTGTTTATAATGCCCTACTTCATGAGCTAGTACAGCTACAATTTCGGTATTCTCCAGATCATTGATCAAGGTATCGTATAGGGTAATTCGTTTTTCGCGTCCAAGCCCAGAGAAATAAGCATTTGCTTTGCTGCTTCGCTTTGAACCATCTATTGTAAAAATATGGGTAAGATTAAAACCAACCTTTGATGCGTATGTTTCAATTTGTGAACGTAATTCGCTCTTTTCCAAAGGAGCTTGCTTGTTAAATATAGGAACAATTAAACGAGCATAAAATAGATTTGCTCCTATTGAAAATAAGGTAATCACTCCCCAAGCATACAACCAGAATAGATTTTGTGTCGCTTCATAAATCCAGATAATGAGTGCCAATAAGCCACCACCTATCACAATCCCCATAAGCCAACCTTTCAATTTATCTGCAAAAAAAGTGATGGGTTTCATGTTGTTAAATCCAAATTTTTCCTCGATCACAAACGTATTATAATATTCAAAAGGTGTTGTAAGAATATCACTCGCTAGCATAATCGCTCCAAAGAAGATCAATGCCACCCCAATAGGATGCTCGGTAAACGTTCGCGCCCATTGATCTAAAATCGCAAAACCATCAAAAAAGAAAAAAGCCAATGTTAGTATCAAACTAAAGGTTGCTGTATAAACCCCAAAAAGGTCTTTGGTAATTTTATAGTCTTGTGATGTGAGATACTCTTGTTCTGTATATACATCTTGTAGGATTTCTGGGATGGGTTTTTTAGCATGTTTTGCATTGAGGTAGCTCATCACAAGATCTACCAAATAGCTAATGACAAGAATAAAAATGATAATGTAAAATAAAATGTTTGCCGTCATAAATGAATTAAAATAGGTACGCTAGGTATTCGGGTTTGTATGTTATATACGATTTTTGTCTTCGTAGGAATTAGTTGAAATTTCGTTGTCGTTTTGCTTCAAAAGTAAGAATTCCTGCGGCAACACTTACATTCATACTATCAATAATACCAGACATAGGAATCTTAATATTCTGTGTGCTTGCTGCTCTCCATGGCGTTGTTAAGCCCGTCGCTTCTGTACCCACCACGATCGCAGTGGCTTGTGTGTAATCTTGTATATGATATGGTTCTGCTTCTTGTAGAATAGCACTAAAAATCTGAATCTTACGATCCTGTAAAAATAAAATCACCTCTTCTGTTGGCGCCAAGGCGATTTGATTGGTAAATACACAACCCACACTGGATCTAATGATATTAGGATTATAGAGGTCGGTTTTAGGGTTGGCGATAATTACAGCATCGACAGCTGCAGCATCGGCGGTGCGTAGTATAGCACCAATATTACCTGGTTTTTCAGGAGCTTCCGCGATAAGCAACAACGGATTTTTAGGTAATTGTAAGGATTCTAAAGTGGTTTTTTTTGCTTTCGCGAAAGCGATCACAGACTCCGTCCCATCACGATACGCAACCTTACTATATACCTCATCAGACAGCGTTGTTACCGAAGCATTTTGTAATGAATGGATCAATGCCACCACCGAAGCATCCTCGGTAAAACCTTCTTTTATATAAAGTTCTGTAATCATGTAATTACCAGAAATTGCAAGACCAATCTCTCGGAGTCCTTCTATAATAAAGCCGTCTTCTTTTTTACGCGTACGCGATTTCTCCTGTAACAGTAAAAGTCTTTTTACAGCGGGATTTTGAGCGCTTGAAATGTGTTTGTGCATATCACAAAGGTACATCCTTATACCTATACTAATCAAATGCTGTTATATTTATGATGTGGTAGAATCCTGTAAAGTTCCTTACTTTTATAGGATGAAAAAAACTACTTTAAAATTGCTAGGGATACTATGTGTTCTTACTTCGTTTACTGCGGTATCACAGGTAACGGCAAATGAACCTCAAGATCTCATTACGTGTGATATTAACAATCCTGGAGATGGGGTTGAGATTTTTGATCTTACGACAACGATTCCAGAGATTATTGGAGATCAGACCAATGTAACGGTCACGTTTCATCTTACGTCTGGAAGTGCCTTAGGAAATGGTCCTGGATTTCCAAATCCTGAGAATTATGAAAATATTGTCAATCCGCAACTGGTGTTTGTACGTGTACAAGGCAACGGAGATAGTGTCATCACCACCTTTACGATTGAGGTTCGCTTACCTTTTGAGCCCGATACAACAACTCCAGATCCTCTTGTGCTTGCAGATCCTAACAATGATGGTTTTGAGGTATTTGACTTAACAGACATCATTCCTCAGTTTACGAATGATCCTTTTGTGGTGGATATTTCTTATTACGAGACCTTACAAGATGCAGAAACAGCATCTAATCCTATTACAGATCCTGAGAATTATACGAACATTACCAATCCGCAAACGATTTATGTTCGTTTTCAAAATGCACCTCAAGAGGAATGTGTGACGATTGTTACTTTTGATATTTTTGCAGATGCTAACTTAAGTATTGAAGATGAAAGCCTCCCGGTTATACAGCTATACCCGAATCCTGCTTCCTCTGTAATGTCTATAGAAAATATCGACTTAGATGCTTCGATCATCATATATGATACTTTGGGACGTACGGTAGCATCTTTTATAAATGATATTACAACCACCTATACACTAGATGTGAGTACGCTGACTAAAGGGATTTATTTTATGAGAATCGACAATAGACAACCTGTATCATTTATTAAAAATTAATCATCTCATGAAAAAAATTATGTTTTTCCTTGTTGTGGCTATTTTCGCTTTAAGCTGTAAAGAGACGACGCAACAAACTACGACAACAACACCTACTCCTGAAGTCACAAAGACTCCTGAGAAAGAATATCCAACCGCAATGGCTGCGATATTTAAAGCGCATGGCGGAATGGATACTTGGAACGCTATGAATGAACTATCTTTTACTTTGGAAAAAGAAGAGGGTAATGAAGTCCATACCGTAGACTTAAAGTCTCGTAAAGTAACCGTCAAAACCGATCAATACACCATAGGATTTGATGGAGAAGATGTATGGCTTGCACAAGATTCTACATACTTCGAGCCAGGACGTGCTCGTTTTTATCACAACCTAATGTTTTACTTTTATGCGATGCCGTTTGTCTTAGGTGATGATGGAATTATGTATAGCGACGTACCTGCCCTAGAATTTGATGGCATATCGTATCCTGGAACTAAAATTTCTTTTGGTGCTGGTGTAGGCGATGCTCCAGATGATGAGTACATCGTTTATCATAATCCTTCTACAAATCAAATGGAATGGCTTGCGTATACAGTGACTTATGGCAAAAATGAAAAGAGCCCTAATTTTAGTTATATAAAATACGATCAGTGGACGGAAGTCAACGGCTTACAATTACCAAGTGTTTTACAATGGTACAAGGTAATAGATGGGAAACCAACAGAAATTAGAAGTGAGCGTACCTTTATAGACGTTACCGCTTCTGCTACAAAATTGGATGCTTCTCAGTTTGAGAAACCAGCAGGTGCTGAGATTGCTGAGTAAGTAGAATTTTAAACTTTATAAAAAGCCTTTGAGAATTTTTCTCAAAGGCTTTTTTGTGTTTAGATATGAGACTGCAAATTATGAGATGTATCATTTGGATGACTCCGAAGGAACAACATGTATATTCCGAATTTAGAAAAAGTAATTAATACCAACTAAATCCTAAGCTGAGCCTGAATCCCTAAACCCACAAACTTTTAAACTTAAAAAGCGACCATCTCTCGATAATCGCTTTTTAAATATTTATAAATACTATTTAAAGTATATCTATTTTACTTCAAAAACCCATAGGTCTTCGCATATTCAAGCATTTGTGTTTCAAAGTTGGCTGGATGTTCTATAGTAAATCCTGTAATTTCTCCATTTTCTGTGGTAGGCACAATCATTGGATTGACAAACCCACTATATGGAGCGCTTTTAAACTGGCTATTACGATCTAATACTTCCTTATGAAGGTTCTGGTCTACTTTCACACCATAATCTTCTACAAGCGCTTTAGCGGCTTCGTAATCTCCTTCTGAAGTGATTCGTTGTGTCTCACGTAATAATTCTCCAAAAATGGCTCTCAGCTTTGTATAATCGTTGATATTATAATAGGTCTTCCCGTCACGAGTCACTTTTTCGATGACATTTTCTTCTTGTCCTCTTTCAAAAGCCCAAGCACTTACCCACTGGCGATTGACCATGTGCGCTTCTTCTACATCATCTCCCAATTCTAAGCGAATAAGTTGCGTCACGAGTCCGTTACGGATATACCCATCATACGCGGCTTTTCCTGTTTTCTCCCAATCTTCCACCAATCCAAGTTCTTGAAGTTTAGGATCCATTAGGTAATACAGACCAAAAAGGTCTGCACGTCCTTCTTCAATCGTAGATTTATAGCGTTTTAAAGTTTCTTTAGGTGTTCCCACACCTTCGTTGATTTGTCCAGAGGCATGCCCTACAACTTCGTGTAATGCCGTATGAAGCTTATCGCCTAGTTGTCCATATTCTTCTTCCAGTGCTACTTCTTCTGGGTCATGCGCAAACTCTTGTAAACGACCAGATCCACCAGCACTTGCATAGGCACTTATGATATTCCCTAATGATACCGATTTACTTCCGTGCGTTTGTCTGATCCAGTTGTTATTAGGAAGGTTGACTCCTATAGGTGTACTTGGTGATGCATCTCCTGCTTCTCCTGCCACAATCACTGTTTTGTATGAAACGCCTTTAACACTGTCTTTTTTATGCTCTGGCATTAATGGAGAGTTATCTTCAAACCATTGTGCGTCTTGAGAAAGTACTTCCATTTTTTTAGACATATCAAAGTCTTTAATCTGAACGATCGTTTCATAAGACCCTTTGTAGCCTTTTGGATCGTTATATACTTCTATAAATCCGTTGATCCAATCTATATTTCCTGACGTTGTCGTTGCCCAAGCGATACAGTAATCATCCCACGTATCTAGACTTCCAGTTTTATAATACTCAATAAGGAGTCCTAATGCTTCCGCTTGTTTTGGGTTTTCGGCAACACCTTTTGCTTTTTCTAACCATCCAATAATTTGATCGATGGCTTCTCCATATAATCCTCCACTTTTATACACCTGCTCTACAAGTTTGCCATTTTCTTTAATAAGACGTGTATTTAAACCTACTTCGATAGGCTCATTCTTATCTACCTCAATCGCTTTATAATAAGCCTCAACTTCGGCAGTCGTTACGTCGGGTCCGTAAAAATTAATAGCACTTTCCAATACAATATCTGCATCTTTAGAAAGGTTTACTTTTTTTGCATCTTTGTCATTAAAAATCACATCAAAAGCTTCTCCTTCTAGTGTAGCTCCAGAAGCTGCTAAAAGTTCTTTTAAATAATCTGCAGAAAATGCTGGTTGCAATTTTGCGTTGCTATAATGATGGTGGATTCCGTTAGAAAACCAAACACGCTTTAAGTACTCTTCAAAATGTTTCCAATCGTCAGATGTTTTATCGCCATCATACATTGTATATACTTTTTCTAGTGCTTCTCTAATTGCTAAATTATGACGGTAGTTTTGTGCCCACATAATATCACGTCCAGCCAGTCCTGCTTGCGTCATATAATAGACTAGTTTTTGTTCTTTAAGAGTCAAATTTTCAAAACCAGGGATTTGGTATCGTAAAATTTTGATATCTGCAAATTGATCTACAGGTTCGTTAAATGCTATTTCCGCTTTCGCGAAAGCGGTATCAGTAGCCTCACCATTTTTTTGTTGATCTTCACCACAACTTATCGCTAATAATGCCATAAGTCCAAAACTATATATTGCTTTAAATTTCATTGAGATTAGTTTTTTATTTGTGTGTAAATATACCAAAAATAGAAGTTTTAAAAATCCTTTATCTTAGCCTAAGCTAACGAACCCCTTTAACTATGAAATTTTTAAAACTTATATTCTTCCTTTTACTCATTTTTTTAATTGGTGGTACTATTTATTTTGCTTCAAAAGACGGTACTTATGATATTAAAGAAAGTCGAATCATAGATATACCTCCGTCTATTTTATACAATACTGTAAACGATTACACAACTTGGGAGTATTGGGGACCTTGGAAAAAAGAGGACTCCACGATGGTATTTACGTATGATGCTAAGACTGTTGGTGTGGGCGCTGGGTATTCTTGGGATGGTGAATTTCTAGGATCTATGAAAACAACAGCTGTTTTAGAAAATACAGCCATAGAGCAGGACCTTACCATTGTGACACCAGGAGGAGAACGTTCTTCAAATGTAAGTTGGGAATTCATACCTACAGATACAGGAGCTGTAAAGGTTACTTGGCAAGTTGAAGGGGAGCATACGCTTATGGATAAAGTGTATTTTGCCTTTTCAGGAATGGATTTTGAAGAAGATATGCGCACGATGTACACAGATGGTTTGAAAGGATTGGAAACGTATGTAAGAGAAAAAATGGAAGATCACTCCGTAACCATACAAGGAATTACAGAATATGGCGGTGGGTTTTATTTGTATAAAACAACATCTGCTAGTGGTACTAATATCAGTGCCATCATGGGACAGAATTATGGTGAGATCATGCAGTTCATGAATCAAAGAGGTATTACACAATCTGGAATGCCTTTTACTATTTATAATGAAATGAATCCTGACGGTTCTATTATTATGAGTAATGCTATTCCTGTTCCTAATGCTATAGAAATTACAGGAGAAGGTACGGTACTAAGCGGATACTTACCAAGAACCAAAGCAGTGAGAGTTACTTTGAAAGGGAATTACAGCTATCTAGGAAAAGCGTGGACAGAAGCTATGCAATATATTACGCAGTATCAATTAACACAAAGTGAACAAAAACCTTTTGAAATCTACACAAACGATCCTGGAGACTATCCTAATCCAGCAGATTGGGTAACAGACATCTATATTCCGGTAGAATAATATAGTTGCTTACGAAGATCTATTTTATTTAAATAAGGGTGTAAAATAATATGAAACAGTTACTACTTGTTTTTATAGGTGGCGGTACAGGAAGTATAGCAAGATATTTACTTAGCAAGGTATGGAACACTTCAAGTACTAGTATTCCTTACGGAACATTTACGGCTAATATTATTGGGAGTCTTATTATAGGAGTCGTATTAGGTTGGGCTATAAAGAATAATACATTATCTAGTAACACTACGCTTTTACTGGCTACAGGTTTTTGTGGAGGGTTTACCACCTTTTCTACCTTTGCTTATGAACATCATAACTTTCTGAAATCTGGTGATCTCTTACTATTTGCTATCTACGCCATTGCTAGTTTTACAGTGGGTATTCTTGCTGTTTTTGGAGGGATGTGGCTTGGTAAAGCGTTATAAATAGGAAATAGCTGGTTTGGCTAATTTCATTTTAACTATTCTTAAATCTATAGAAAAAATCAATAACGTTTCTGTACTCACATTGTTAATCTAAGGTACTATCAAAAAAGGTTCATTCTATAGTTTGGTTTCTTTTGACAGCTTCTATTTGAACTAACTTGAGTTTGATATATATTGTTAATTCACTCTTATTTCAATTTCGCTTAAAGCGAAAAACTACAAGAAATTTCCATCGCTGTTTCTCCTCGCCCAAAGCTCATGACATTATTCTTTTAAAAAGTTTCAAAAAAAAATACCACCTCTTGACCTCTGCCAAAACTTACGTTCTATATATACTGGAAAAAGAAGAGAAATCTAATCCCTCATCTCGAACTCAAGTTAAATTATAAAAATAGGTAAAAAGCAAAAGGACTATTACCTAATGATAATAGCCCTTTCTATACTAAATTAAAATAATCCCCCTAGGATTAACTATTTAGCGTTTGATTAATTTTATAGTTTCTTGACCTTGATTTGTTGTAATCGTTGCCAAATAAATACCCGTTCTAAGGTTTGAAGCATTGATATCAAATGTAGTTGCATTTGGTGTTGCTAATGCTACTCTTCTACCTAGAAGATCATATACTGCTACAGATGTAATACTATCAGAACTTGTAGATACTGTCCAACGATCTGTTGAAGGGTTAGGATATACCGATACATCTAATGATGTAAACTCTTCAGTACTAAGCGTTGTATTATTGTGTAAGTATAAGTTGTCTATAAAGATCGTTCTTGTTCCAGGTTCTGCTCCTGCAAGTGTCAATACAAATTGTCTCAAGGCATCTCTTTGTTGCGTAGCATCACCATCAACAAAAACGGTAAGAGGTACATCTATAGATACCCACTCTCCAAAAGTAACAACAGGGTTTGTTAATTGGAAAAAAGATGTTTCTCCTCCATCACCAACATGGTTAGACCATTTAGGATTTGCAATTAAGCCAGTAGACAAAGATGTATCTATCCAATAATCCATGTGGAAATGAGTCAATGCTGAAAGGTCAAGAGGCTCTCCCCAATCTACTAATAAAAATTCTGAGGCTGGTTGGTTTAAAACTAACTGTTGTGTATTATCACCTTCAATTTGAATGGTTGTGATATCTTGAGTTCCTACACCAAATGCTCCAAAAACAGTATTAGGCTGTTGTGTATATGCATCGCTAAAAAGAGAAAATACCGTATTTGGATCTCTCTCTGGAGGTGTTGGTGCTGCCACGGCTGGAAGAACTGGATCTGTGTTACCATTACCTTGTACTAAAGATACATTGTCAATCACTACAACCCCAGTAGCAGCTCCCATATCAAATAACACACGGCTATCTGTAGAGCTAAAATTTGCTACGAGTTCTAATGAGAATGTTTGTGTTACATCGGTTACGGTAACTTCCATACTTTGGTTTGTAAAAGGATCTACAAAAAGACCTATTCCTGCAATCATCGTACGACTTCCTGTTGTTGCATCTGTAGATGCATCAAAAGTTAATGTAAAAGTTTGTCCCTCTGCAATATTGATTCCTCTTTGACTTAAGTTGACAGCGAAAGGTTCTCCAGCAGAAGCAACATCTACAAAGTTAAAACTGTTTCCTCCATCTGTTTGTACATTGAATCCATTTCCTTCCCATACAACCATTCCTTGTTCAAAATCACCGTTCTCTAGTAATTCATCTCCTCCTGTATTTTCATTTAAAGTAAGAGTAACGTTATCAATTACTACGACACCAGTAGCAGCTCCCATATCGAATAACACACGGCTATCTGTAGAACTAAAATTTGCAACAAGTTCTAGTGAAAATGATTGAGTTACGTCTGTTACGGTAACTTCCATACTTTGATTTGTAAATGGATCTACAAAAAGACCTATTCCTGCAATCATCGTACGACTTCCTGTTGCTGCATCTGTTGAAGCATCAAAAGTTAGAGTAAAAGTTTGACCTTGAGCGATATTAATTCCTCGCTGACTTAGGTTGACAGCAAAAGGTTCTCCAGCGGAAGCAACATCTACAAAATTAAAGCTATTCCCTCCATCTGTTTGGACGTTAAACCCATTTCCTTCCCATACAGTCATTCCTTCTTCGAAATCACCGTTGGTTAGTAAGTTTTGGGCTTGCATTGTAATTCCTCCAAGAAAAGCGAGAAGGAAAAATAAAGTAATTTTTTTCATAATAGTATATTTAAAAAATATTAAACAATTTTTTCAGAATTTTCAAGAACCACAACTAATAAAATAAGTGCTTTCCGTTATTTACTGAATCGCACTTGTTATTAGTGTTTTATTGCGTATTTATTAAAATATAATTCTTTAAAATTCTAAACTATTCAAATTTAAGTTCAAATCCTGAGGATTCTGCAAATATTCCCTATACAAAAAACATACACTGCAATTTTTAACTTTATTTATTGCGATATTATTAAATAATAATAATTTGATTGCCTATTTATAGGCTATAAGCTGAAAAGACAGAATTAGTATGATCTAAAAAAAATTAACATAAATACAGCTATGTTGTACTTATGTTGAGTTTTAAAAATAATATGTTGTATAACCTAAAGGTTAATGAAGTAGTCGTTTAGATTGATATCTCTTGACAGATCAAGTTTTTTACGGAGCCTGTAACGTTTTATTTCAACGCTACGTGAGGAGATGTTTAGTAATGGAGCAATTTCTTTTGAAGACATATTCAACCGTAGATACACGCATAATTTTAAATCGTTTGCCGTTAATGAGGAGTGTATTTCTTTAACCTTTCTGAAAAAATCTTTATCCGCATGGTTGAATGCCTCTTCAAAGAAGTTCCAATCTTCTTCGTTTTCAATAGTCTTATCTACTAAAGATACAATTGCTTTTATATCTTCAACTTTTTCTGTTTTTAGCAAAGCACTTTTAATAGCATTCAGTGTCTTATTTTTATTAATCATGTTCATCGTAGAAACAGCAAGTTCTCTATTACGTGCATCAATATCTTGTTTAAGATTGGCATTATTCAACTCTACTATTTGCTTTTCACTCTCTAGCGTCTTAAGTTCCATATCTTTTTTTGTACGATTGAGAGCAAGTTCTTGTTGCTGTCTATAATATCGCTTATAGAATCCATTTAATAGTATAAATAGAAATATAGTTAATATGATATATATTCCTATACTCAAATTAGATAAATACCAAGGACGTGCAATCGTAAAATTATATACTATTTCGTTACTAGTTTCTTTTCCTCCTACACGAGCTTTTGCTTTAAATGTATAAGAACCATGAGGTAAATTTTCAAAATGTATATTTGAATTGGAAGTCCAAGGACTCCAAAAATCATATAATCCGTCTAATAAATAGGAGTACTCTGTTGTAAGAAATTTATCATATTCAGGAACACCAAAGGAAAAACTTAAGTTATTGTCAAAAGACGGAAACTCTATATTATCCTGATAAGAGACCAATCTGGATTTTTCTCCTAAACGATGAACAGCAATAGACTTTAGGTTAATCTTATACTCTTGGATGGTATTTTCATTTTTAGATAGATCTACAATAATATATCCATTTGAAGTTCCTAGCAAGTATTCATTTTCTCGTATGTTCACTAGGCTTTCATACCCTTCTACGGTATTTCGTAAACTAAATGGTATAGATATTTTTTTTACCGTGTATGCCCCATCAAGTTTATCTCGTGCAATTCTAATAAGATTTTCTTTTGTAAATGCCCATAATTTATCCTGATCTTCAATAAGTTTTCCTGTAATAAAAGTATCATCATTCAGCACATTACTCAGATTTTCTTCACGGATAAAGTTTCTCTCTTCAGCATTATATGTAAAAATCCCTTCTTCATTTGAGTAAAAAATAGTATCGTCTAGTCTTGACAAACTAGAATGTTCCCCTATACTAATACCTGTATGTTTAAATACTTCTAAAGCTTGTTCATATTGAGGATCTATTTTTATTTCAAATACTCCCTTATATTCATGGTTCACAAGTATTTTGTTGTCTTTCGTGATTTCAAAATGCTTAGAAGAATTTACAAAGTTTTCAATTTTATTTCTAATACGCCATCCATCTGAAGATTGTTCTAAAACATACAAACCTCCATAATTTCCTTGTAAAAGAAGATTTTCTTTACCAGGAATTTTCTTAATATCCCAGGTTCCCTCAATATCTGCGATTAATCGTTGTTTGTCATTCTCAATAATATATGTTCCGTTATTATGACCACAAAAAAGAGTTCCATCTATAAGACGTAAGTTCCATACTTGTCCTTCAGTTCCGGGCATTCTTATGAAATCTAGCGATGACGTTTCAGGCTTATAAAAGAGTCCTTGATTTGTACCTAAATACATATAACCATTTGCAAATGCTGAGGCATATATAGTTCCTAGCTTTCCACTTACGTCAATGTATTGATGAAAAGGGCTTTGACTATTGATACAATCAATACCAGCATCTAAACCAATCCATAAATTTTGATCCGTATCTTCTAATAATGCTAATGCCGTATTATTACTTAAACCACTCTCTTGTTTTATTTGATATTCAAACGTACCATCTTTTGAGAGTTGGACAATTCCATTTTCAATAGTGCCTAAAACAATAGATTTATTTTTACGCTGAATAGCACTATAGACAGTAAACTGTTTTATAGATTCGTTATATGCTATATCCCAAGATGTTACACGTTGTCTATCTATACTATAAAATCCCTTATTTGCAGTGACGCCTATTAATTCTCCTTCAACATTAAAGAGATTAATCAAACGTTCCTGAATAAGTATAGGATTGGAATTAAAGAGATTTGTTTGTCCTTTCTCTATAGTATACAGTCCTTTATCTTTTACCTGAAAAAATAAATCATCATCTACCAAAAATAAACGTACTACTTGCCCATCGGGGGTAATCATTTCTATTTTACCGTCTAAAGTATCATATATATAGATCCGGTCTAAAGATTGGAAAAGCACATATTGTCCATAACGCTCAATATTCCAAATATGCTCATCTTCAATCATCGTTACTTGCTGCTTTTTTACAATAGATGTGTATTGTAAAATTCCAGTCTCATCCTTTACCCAAACACCAAAATCCATGTAAGCCCCAGTGTATAATTTATCATCGACTGCCTTAACTCCTCTAACTATGGTTCCATTAGGAGAAGGATACAAATCCCATTGCGCTCCATTAAAAACTAACAAACCTTTATTGTTTGCTACATATATAGTTTTATCTGGACCTTGGGTAAGCATCCAGTTCTGGTTGTCTGCATTGTATATATTAGGAGTATAATTTACAACGGGAGGAAGTCCTTGAGCATGTACAAAAGTCAAAGAAAATAGTAAAAACCCTATGCGTATTACAAACTGTATCATTTTAATAATGTTTTATACATATAAGCTAAGCCAAAGGTTATATTTCTATGAAAAAAACAACAATGCATTACCTAATGAATGATGTATTATACGTGTAAGCGAGCAAGAATTATAACTTTCGTTAGCATCAAGATGACAATAACACCTCTACAAGGAATAAAATCACTACAACATACATACAACATTAACAAAATATTAACACAAAAGAATAATGAATCGGTATTTTTTTATTCGAAATACAAGTGATAAAAAATAGTAATATTATCAATATATTAGATCAAAAATCAGTAAATTCTCAATAAAAACGATTTAGATACGTAAATGTATAGTTTTTGTTAGTTTGTTTTTACTAACATTAACAATTCATAATGATATATTTACTTCAAAGACATTACACATATTATTTATTAAAGGATAATCATCATATTCCTGATGGATCTATATACTTACTAAAACCAACAATCCTATGAAACATTATTTGTTAAGACTATTTCTATTTTTAGCCTCAACATCATTATTAGCTCAAGCAAATAAGGTCACAATTGCTAGTGCAGCCGATGGCAAAATACTAATGGTAGACGGACAAGAATTCATGATTAACGGTATGAACTGGGATTATATCCCTATTGGTCAAACCATCGCTACTACATCATATCAATTTTGGAATCAGTCTGATGATATTATCAAAGCTGCGATAGATCCTGAAATGGAACTTTTGAGAAATATGGGAGTAAATACCATTAGACAATATGTAGGGGTACCACCTAAATGGGTACAATATATCTATGAAAAACATGGTATTTATACCATGATTAATCATGCCTTTGGTCGTTATGGTCTTACACTAGATGGCGCTTGGGAGCCTAACACAGATTATGCAGATCCTCGTGTTAGAGAGGTTTTACTTAGGGAAACAACAGCCATGGCAAGGCAATTTAAAGATACACCTGGTATTTTGATGTTTCTTCTCGGAAATGAAAATAATTATGGCCTTTTCTGGGATGGTGCCGAAACAGAAGATATCCCAGAAGAAGATAGTAAGACTAAGCCACGCGCCAGAGCAATGTATAAGCTTTTTAATGAAGCAACTGTGGCTATGAAACAAATTATTGATTCACATCCAGTGGCTATATGTAATGGAGATTTACTTTTCTTAGATATTATAGTAGAAGAATGTAAAGACATAGATATTTATGGTACAAACATGTATCGAGGAGTTTCTTTTGGTGATGCCTTTGAAAGGGTAAAAAATGAATATGGAAAACCATTTATGTTTACTGAATTTGGTGCCGATGCTTTTAATGCTGTGCAAAATCAAGAAGATCAGAAAGCACAAGCCTATTATATGGTGGGTAATTGGAAAGAAATATATGCAAATGCAGCTGGCTTAGGAAAAGCAGGAAATTCTATAGGTGGATTTACTTTTCAATTTAGTGATGGCTGGTGGAAATACGGTCAAACTACCAATCTAGACATTCACGATAATAACGCTTCTTGGGATAATGGAGGCTATCAAAGTGATTATGTTGAAGGTGAAAATAATATGAATGAAGAGTGGTTTGGGATCTGTGCAAAAGGACCAACTAATGAAAAAGGTCTTTATACCTTATACCCAAGAGCAGCTTATTATGCTTTAAAGGAAGCACATCAATTAAATCCGTATGCAGATGGTGCTACAGCAGAAACTGTTGAGAATTATTTTAATAATATCCAACTCATAGATGCTGTACTAAGAGCGCGAGGAGATAAAGCCGCATCTGGAAGTGGTTTGGGAGGTAATAAAGTTAAAATAAGTTCTTTAAGAGCTGAATTTACGACGTTCAATACTGGAGGTGAACGCATAACCACACCAGAAGATCGAGATCCAAATGCAAATGTCTACCCTGATCAACTTGGCTTTGACAATATGGAATCTTACTATATTGGTGTAGAAGCCAATCCAACGCCAGGTTTAAGAGCTAATGTGGAAGTTAATATTTTAGGAAATGTTGCTGGAAATCCTATTGATGAAATTTTCTTTGAAAATAGAGGACGTCCTATAACTGTTGAGTCAAATAATGGAGATATCGTTCTTACAGATAATAATAGAGTCCAAATATATCAAGCTGAATTTGATTGGAACACAAAGTATACTAATGTAAAAGGATTCTATAGAACAGGACACTACCATTGGGGGTATGAAGGAGATTTCTTTGGATTATATCCAGAAGCTAATTACGGCCCAAACATAGATATATATAATGGTGTGGCGCCTTTTGGTTTTGAATTTGAAGGAAAAAAAGCATTTAAAGGATTTAAAGTAGCATTTGGTCCAGAGCTATGGTGGGGTGCCAATCCTGCCCTCTTGGTCAAATATGAAAAACAAGTTGGAAATTACAAACTTGCAGGTATTTTTCACGAAGATATTTCAGAACAAGCTGGTGCTGGGGTAACTTCAGGAGCGATTCCTCAACCAAGAACACGAAGATTTACAGCCTATGCACAACGTAAATTCGGTAAGTTTGATATTGAATTAGGAGGTATTTGGGGTGGACAACCTTTAAATGGAAGAGAATATCAAGTAGTAAAAACAGATGCAGATGGAAATACCAATGTATTTGTAAATACCGTAAAATCTGATGATAATTGGGGAGGTAAAATAAAAATAAAATACACCGATGGTAAATTTAATTGGTATGCGCAAAGTGCTGCTCAAGGCATAGTTGCTTTTGGAGGCGCAGATTATACTAAAACTTTTACTGGATGGAGATTAAAAGATAGCGGAAGCGGTAATCAATACAACTTCTTAACAGGTTTTACATACAATATAGGAAATCTGCAAATCGCACCAAACTTCTTATGGCAAGAACCATTAGTAGATCCTATTCCATTAGGATCACCTGCGCCAGCTAGAGCTAGAAACATTCTCGCAGATCCTTTTGTTGTAAGAGCAAATAGAAGAACCACAGCAGGTGAAATTTTATTAACCTATGATCCTACTCCAGGTTCTTGGTTTTATGAGTGGGATAATGACCGAGCAGAAGATGCTCCATTTGCAGCTAGTTTAGGGTTTGTATATCGTCATCTTCCAACAACACAAGATGCTGCTATTGGATTCTTCGGAGATAGTCGTGAGCCTGTGGCTTTTGAATCTGCTCCTTCTGCACAAGATTTATGGGAATTTAATGGTAGAGTTGTTTCTAAATTCACGCCAGATTTCGGACTGATTGCAAACTTTTTTGGAGGAAATGGTCAGGCACGAGGAAGTGACGACAGAGTTATTTATAGATATGGTACGGATGTACGTGTGATCTATAATAAGCTTAAATTAATGACAGAAGTAAAAATAGATGATTGGGGGCCTTTTGATTTTCATCGAGATTTTAACCTTACTTTCCCACTACAATTTAAAGTAGATCTTTCTACGACCATAGGGAAGCAAGATTGGTTCATTTTACCAAATACCCGTATTGGTATTCGGTATACTTGGCGTTCTTTAGACAATTTCTCTCCGAGATATGAATTTCAAAGCCCAATTGACTTAGGATTCCCTAACGGAAGTGAGTGGGAAATCAGAACATACTTACATATTAACATTGGAAAATAAAAAATCATGAAAAAGATATTCACAAAAAGAACAATTAGCTATTTGATGTCTGCCCTATTTCTGGTGATTAATTATGGCTGTCAACCAGATGATGGGAATTTAGAAGAAGCAACATTTCCTACTATTGCAGACGTTTTCATAGACACATTTAGTGCTGGTTTACAATATGATGCATTTGGAGATTCTAGAGTAACTGCATTTGCTGTAGATACCGATGTTGTATTTCAGGGAAGCGCCGCTATGCGATTTGACATTCCAAATACCAACGACCCGCAAGGAGGCTACGCAGGAGGTATATTTTCTGTTGAAGGCGGTAGAAATTTAACAAGTTATAATGTATTAACTTTTTATGCCAGAGCATCCCGTGGAGAAACGATAAACGAAATAGGATTTGGTTTAACCTTTGGAGGAGAAGTGTATAGAACACAAGTTAATAATCTTCAAGTAGGCACCGAATGGCAAAAATACTTTATACCCATCCCTGATGCTGCTAAACTTACACAAGAAAGCGGAATGTTATGGTATGCAGAAGCTGCAGATAATGGCGAATCTTACCAACTATGGCTAGATGAAGTGAAATATGAAAACTTAAATACTGTTCTTCTAGAAAGTGCTACCATTCTTAATGGAGTAGATCAAGTAACCGCAGCCTCAGCAGGAAATACAATTACCATAGACGGAACTTCTGCTACCTACAATTTACCTACAGGAACGTTACAAACCGTTACAACAACCCCTGCCTTTTTTGACTATACATCATCAAACGAATCTGTTGCTACTGTAAATGAATTTGGTGTCGTATTAGTTCTAAGTAACGAAGGTTCAAGTATCATAAGTGCGACATTAGATGGTCAGGAAGCAGACGGTTCCATCACATTTATGGATGTAGACGCATCAGGAAATGTGGATGATTCAGATGCAACTGAAGTAGCACTACCGCTAGGCTTTGAATCAACAATACTTAATTACAACCCTATAGGCTTTGAAGGTGCCGTTCCATCCATAGGAGCAAACCCTGTAGTAGGAGGTTTAAACAATAGCTCTAATGTATTAAGGTCTTTAAAAAGTGAAGGATCTGTATTCTTTGCAGGTCAGTTTATTGACCTAGATGTCCCTGTTGATTTTTCTACAGATCAAATTGTAAGTGCACTCGTACTCTCACCAAATGCTGGAACTCCTGTGAGAATCGCATTTGAAAACAGTGGTGATCCTGGTACTCAAATTAGAGTAGACGTAAGTACTACAGTGAGTAATCAATGGGAAGAATTAATCTTTGATTTTAGCGGATTAATCAATACTGGTGTAGCTTATGATAGAATGGTTGTCATTTTTGATATTGATGAAGCAAACCCAACTGCTGGTGATGGTTCTGTCTATTATATAGATGATATTCAATTAACAGACGGTTCTGGCGGTGGCGGAAATATGGGTGGTGACAATTTATTGGAAAATGGTGACTTTGAACAAGGAATGACTGTATGGGAAGGAAATGGTTTTAATGTACAAACAGATGGTGGAAACAGCTTTAATTTTGTAGACGTAGCAACAGCAGGAAATCCTTTTGATGTCAACTTAAGCCAAAGAGGATTAGCAATTACCGAAGGTGATACATACACCCTTACCTTTGATGCTTCTACAGATGCTGCGACGGGTACCCGCACAATGCTCGCTGGAATAGGTCTTTTTGTAGCCCCTTTTACAAATGCCGTTTCAGAGATTAATATTACCGATACAACACAAACATTTACGGTGGAACTTACGGCTAATTTTAGCTCTTCAGACGGTCGTGTATTGTTTGATATGGGAGCAGATACTGGGGTTATCGTAATAGATAATGTTTCTCTAGTCGTATCAGATGGAGGAAACTCAGGTGGGGATTTCTTGTCAAATGGTGATTTTGAAGAAGGAATGACCGTATGGGAAGGAAATGGATTTAACGTACAAACAGATGGTGGAAACAGCTTTAATTTTGTAGATGTCGCTACCGCTGGAAATCCTTTTGACGTCAACTTAAGTCAAAGAGGATTAGCCATTACCGAAGGACAAAGCTTTACCTTAACCTTTGATGCTTCTACAGATGCAGCAACAGGAAGTCGTACTATGATTGTAGGGATAGGTCTCTTTGTCGCCCCCTTTACCAATCAAAGTATGGAAGTGACTTTGACAGATGCCACGCAAACCTTCAATGTAGAACTCATCGCAAACTTCAGCTCGACAGATGGTCGCGTGCTGTTTGATATGGGAGCAGACACAGGGGTTGTCGTTATTGACAATGTCACGTTAACATTAAACTAAAACATAAAATACATGAAGCCCTTGTAAGTGTTCCTTTTTACGCTTTCGCGAAAGCGTACTCAGAAATAATTGAACAGGGAGCTACATACTACTAATTATTGATAATTTTTTATCGAAACTAAAAAAAAAGAAAAATGAAAAATGTAATCTTAAAAAGTATCATCTGCGGCTGTCTTCTTTTTACGGCGTGGAGCTGTATTGATGATGAAGGCACTGATCTTGGTTTATCCAATCTTAATCTTGTATTTGAAGATAATTTTAATGGCGAAGCAGGGCAATCTATTAACACAGATGTTTGGAACTTTGACATAGGAACAGGTTCTAACGGCTGGGGAAATAATGAATTACAGTATTATACAGACCGCCCAGAAAATATTTCACTAGATGGAGAAGGAAATATGGTCATTACCGCTCGTAGAGAAAATTTTCAAGGATCGCCTTTTACCTCTGCGAGAATAAATACTAAAGATAAAATCGAACAAAAGTACGGTCGTTTTGAAGCACGGATCCAATTACCAGGAGGACGCGGCATTTGGCCAGCCTTTTGGATGTTAGGCAATAATATTGAAACCGAGGCAGACGAAGATCCTGCAACGGTACAATGGCCATTCTGTGGTGAAATAGATATTACAGAACTTAGAGGACAAGAACCTTCAAAAAGCATTGGTAGCATTCACGGTCCTGGATATTCTGCGGGTGGTGCCATATCTGGCGAATATGAACTTGAGGATGATCGCTTTGATGCAGGTTTTCATGTATTTGCGATTGAATGGACTCCAGATTTTATCGATTATTTTATTGATGGCGTTCGTTTTAATAGAATAAATAAAGAAGATGTTCCAGAAGGAGGAGATTGGGTTTTTGATGACCAGCCGTTCTTTTTATTATTAAATGTTGCTGTTGGAGGTGCTTTTGTAGGCTTTCCAGTAGACTCAACCCCATTGCCTCAACGTATGATCGTAGACTATGTACGTGTGTACGAAATAGGAGAATAAATCAAAAAACAAACAAAACAGGAATACTATCAATTCATCTGTATAGCATTAGAATAGTGACAATACATATAACAAGATAATTCGATGAGAATTATTTGAAAACTGTTTGCTGTTTTCTTGAGCCATTTTACAAGGCTACAAAATTCTATATAGTGACGTATTATCCCGTTAGATAATAAAAATAAATAGTGCCAATCAATAATAATCACCTCTAAAAATAAGAGGTGTTATTATGAAAAATAACAAATGACAAAACAATCCATTTATATAGGTAACAAACGAGCTTCTTTTAACCAACATGAAATTAAAGGAGAACTCATCACTTTTGATAACGAAGTATATTATAAGATTTCTAACAGTGATCAAATGAGACCTTTCTTTATGAGTCTTATTAGCAATTCAAATCATTGGATGTTTATCGCTAGTAATGGAGGACTCTCTGCAGGTAGGAAAGATTCCGATCATGCCTTATTTCCCTATTATACAGATGATAAAATCACTGAGAATTCTGAAAATACAGGGAGTAAAACCCTATTGAAAGTTCATAAAGAGGGAAAGGTGTTTTTATGGGAACCCTTCTCAGATAAATATGAAGGCATTTATGACATCACCCGAAATCTCTATAAAAGTAATCACGGGAATAAAGTCATTTTTGAAGAATACAATACCGATCTAGGACTTACCTATCGGTATCAATGGAATACAAGTGATCTATATGGTTTTGTTAAAAAATCTACGCTAGTCAATCATCTAGAAGATACTACTAAGGTAACCGTACTAGATGGGGTACAGAATATCATTCCATATAGTGTTGGCGAAGACATACAAAAGACAAGTAGTAATCTTGTAGATGCGTACAAGCGAAATGAACTTGTTCCTGATTCAGGCGTTGGTATTTTTGCACTTAGTGCGACCATTGTTGATAAGGCAGAACCCAGCGAGGCTTTAAAAAGTAACATCGTCTGGTCATTAGGTTTGGAAAATCCTAAATATCTAGTATCCTCCCTTCAGCTGGATACATTTAGACACGGAGAAGCCATCCGTCAGGAAACGGATGTAAAGGCTGAGCGAGGCGCTTATTTTGTGTATGAAGAAATGGAATTAGATCCTGATACAAAAAGAGAGTGGATGCTGATTGCCAATACAAATCAAACCATCAGTTCTATTATAGAAATTTCTGAAAAAATAAAGACAACTCCAGACTTTATGGCGTTGGTTCAAGAAGATATTGAACTAGGAACTACTCACCTTTTAGAACTTGCTGGCGCTTCTGACGCGATGCAATTGAGTGCTAACAAACTTAGAAATACACGCCATTTTTCAAATACCCTCTTTAATATTATGAGAGGAGGTATTTTTGATCAAAACTATCAAATTGAAAAATGGGATTTTGAAAACTATATAGCCAAAGCCAATACAACCGTTTTTGAAAAAGAAACAGCTACCATAAAAGCATTGCCTAGTGAATTTTCGCTCTTCCATTTAAAAGAAATAGCATCTCAAAGTGATGATGCCCATTTTAAAAGGTTGTGCTATGAATATATGCCACTTAAGTTTAGTAGAAGGCATGGAGATCCAAGCAGACCTTGGAATAAATTCTCAATCAATACTCGAAATGAAATTGATGGTTCTAAAGTATTAGATTATCAAGGTAACTGGAGAGATATCTTTCAAAACTGGGAAGCATTGGCACTCGCCTATCCTGAGTTTATTGAAAGTATGATTCATAAATTCTTAAATGCAACTACTTTTGATGGGTATAACCCATATCGTGTTACAAAAGATGGTTTTGATTGGGAAACGATTGAAGAGGACAATCCTTGGGCATACATAGGCTATTGGGGAGATCATCAAATCATCTACTTACAGAAGTTTTTAGAGATCATCGAAAATCACAACCCAGGGAAATTAGGAAGTTATTTTGATAAAGATCTTTTTGTTTATGCTAATGTTCCTTATAAAATAAAAAGTTATTCAGAAATACTTAAAAATCCAAAGGATACCATTGAGTTTGATTTTGATCTCGACGAAACAATACATTCGCGAAGAGCTTCTCTAGGAGTAGATGGTGCACTCTTGCAAAATGCAAAAGATGCGATCTACAATGTCAATTTTATTGAAAAAATTCTGGCAACCGTACTCGCCAAAGTATCCAATTTTATTCCTGAAGCGGGAATCTGGTTAAATACACAACGCCCAGAATGGAATGATGCCAACAATGCACTCGTAGGTAATGGAGTGTCTATGGTGACTTTATATTATCTAAGACGGTTCTTACATTTCTTTGGTGAGATTATTGCTAAAAGTGCTATCAAAGAAACCCATATTTCTGAGGAATTAGAAACATTTTACACACGTGTTACCCTTACCCTAAGTACCCACAAAAACCTCTTAAAAGGAACGATTTCGGATACAGATCGTAAAACGATTTTAGACGGTTTAGGAATTCCAGCAAGTGAGTACAGAACAAAAGTATATCAAAATGCGTTTTCAGGCAAAAAGAAACTGATTTCGTTACATAGCATTTCTCAATTTATAACAACGAGTCTCGCCTATATTGAACATACAATAGATGCCAATAAACGAGAAGACAATTTGTACCACGCATACAACCTCATGACCCTTACGGGTGAAAAAGAAGTGGCGATACGTCATCTGGAAGAAATGCTAGAAGGACAAGTAGCCGTATTAAGTTCTGGATATTTAAGTTCTAAAGAAAATCTTGACGTACTAGACGGTTTAAAAAATAGTGCCTTGTTTAGAGAAGATCAATACAGCTACCTCCTCTACCCTAATAAAGAATTAGCTAAATTTTTAGACAAGAATCAAATCCCTCAAAAAGCTGTTCAAGCATCAAAACTCCTACAGCAACTTCTTGAAAACGGTAATACTCAAATCATTCAAAAAGACATCAAAGGAAATTATCATTTTAATGGTGGTTTTAATAATGCAAAAATGCTCAATGAAGCACTTGATACGCTCAGTAATACTAGTTATCAAAAACTTGTAGAAAAAGAACGCAAGCATTTGCTAGATACGTACGAAGCGGTCTTTAATCACAAAGCATTTACCGGACGATCAGGCACCTTTTTTGGATATGAAGGGCTTGGCTCTATCTACTGGCACATGGTTTCTAAATTACTATTGGCTACACAGGAATGTTGCTTAAAAGCCATCAGAGAGCATGCAGATAAAGAGACTATTGGTCGTTTGTTAGAACATTATTATGAAATAAATGAAGGTATTGGAGTACATAAATCTCCAAAGCTTTATGGAGCCTTTCCGACAGATCCGTATTCACATACACCAGCAGGCAAAGGTGCCCAACAACCTGGTATGACTGGGCAAGTTAAAGAAGATATTTTAAGTCGTTTTGGAGAATTAGGCGTCTTTGTGAGTGAAGGCAAACTTCAGTTTAGCCCAGATATGCTTCGTAAATCAGAATTTTTAGACACCGCACAGCCATTTGATTATACAGATATTCATCTTGAAAAACAACGTATTAACATCCCAAAGAATTCTATAAGCTTTACCTATTGTCAAGTACCTGTTATCTACACTATTTCAGAAAAAACAGGAATAGAAGTACTTTTAAAAGACAGGAATACAAAGGCTTTTGAGCAATTAAGTTTAGATCAAGATACAAGTCATAAAGTATTCAACCGTACAGGAAATATCATTCAAATAAACGTAGCGATCACTGATGACTATCTAAAATAAAAGGTGTTTGTGCGTATACGCTTTCGCGAAAGCGTATAAAGACCTTATTAAAAAATATAAATAGTAAATAACAACGCAAGGCACATGAAAACAACAAAACACATCTTAGTCTTATTCCTTTTGACGATGTGTGTTTTATCTTGTAAAGACCCTATGAAAGCTCCCAAAACACCTACGCCACAAACAACACCTAAAAACGTGACAGCACAACAAATATTAGGAAATCCAGATTATTTAGCCATTTCTTATGGTGGATATCGCATGACCACTCGTGATAGTCAACCCTCTGTAGCAGCATTAAAAAATGATATGAAATTGCTTCACGCAATGAATATTCGATTTTTAAGAACCTACAATGTGCAACTAGCACATGCATCCAATGTCCTTAAAGCCATCCAAGAATTAAAGCAAGAAGATCCAAGCTTTGAGATGTATGTGATGCTAGGTGCTTGGATAGACTGTATAAATGCGTGGACAGGTCATACACCAAACCATAACGTAGAAAGTCCTCTTAACGTAGCAGAAATTGGTAGAGCCGTTGCGCTGGCACAACAATACCCAGACATTGTCAAAGTTATTGCCGTAGGTAATGAAGCAATGGTGAAATGGGCTACTGCCTATTACGTACAACCCGATGTTATTTTAAAATGGGTCAATCACCTACAAGAACTTAAAAACAAAGGAGAACTCTCTAAAGATCTATGGATTACCAGTTCTGATAATTTTGCCTCTTGGGGAGGTGGTGAAAAACAATACCACGTCAAAGCCCTTGAAGAACTTATTGAAGCGGTAGACTATCTTTCAGTTCACACCTACCCTATGCACGATACGCATTACAATCCTGCATTCTGGGGCGTATTTGGCAAAGAAAACGAAGGCACTAAAATAGAAAAAATAGATGCCGCGATGGAGCGTGCAAAAAGATACGCAATGACGCAAGTGGATAGTGTTGCAAATTATGTTAAAAGCTTAGGGATTGACAAACCTATTCATATTGGCGAAACAGGCTGGGCAAGTGCTTCTAATGAGCTGTATGGTGCCAACGGCTCCAAAGCGACAGATGAATATAAGGAAGCGCTATACTATAACCACATGCGTGATTGGACCAATAAAAATGGAATGTCCTGCTTTTACTTTGAAGCCTTTGACGAACCGTGGAAAGATGCTCACAATCCTGGGGGATCAGAAAATCATTTTGGCTTATTTACCGTGGACGGGAAAGCAAAATACGTACTTTGGGAACAAGTAGATCAACATACTTTTAAAGGCTTAACGCGTGGTGGAAATCCAACAACCAAGACATACAATGGAGATAAAAAAGCATTACTAGCAGATGTACTTGTGCCTCCAACAAAAGGAAAGGTCTTAATACATAAATAATCATGAAACTAATAAAATTTTTTAGTGGACTTATACTTGTGACAACAATAATGGCTTGCTCAAAAGATAACACGCTTCAGGTTAAAGTTTACGAAACTTCAGCCAAGGGAAATAATTTAACTTTAGTGAATACGGTTTCTCAAGCAGAAGCGACAGAACAAATTACACTATTTCCCGAAAAGGAATTACAAACCATTACAGGATTTGGAGGCGCTTTTACAGAGTCTTCTGCCTATTTACTCAATCAATTAAGTAAGAAGAATAGAGATACCATTATACAAGCGTATTTTAGTAAGGAAGGAGCCAATTATTCGCTTACCAGAACCCACATGAATTCTTGTGATTTTTCTCTATCACAATACTCGTATTCACCGGTGGTAGATGATATGGAATTGGAGCATTTTACCATCCAAGAAGATAAAGAGGATTTAATCCCAATGATTAAAGATGCCATGGTCGCTTCTGAAGATGGATTTAAATTATTTGCATCCCCTTGGACAGCATCCCCTTGGATGAAAGACAATAACGAATGGGTGGGTGGAAAACTGTTACCGAAATACTACGATACCTGGGCGTTATTTTTTTCAAAGTATGTAGATGCTTACAAAGCGGAAGGTATCGATATATGGGGATTTACCGTTGAAAATGAACCGCACGGAAATGGAAACAATTGGGAAAGTATGCACTTTACACCCGATGAAATGACCAATTTTGTACAAAATCACTTAGGCCCCAAACTAGAAGCAGACGGGCATGGAGATAAAATAATATTAGGCTACGACCAGAATAGAAAAGGCTTAAAAGAATGGGTAGACTCTATGTATGCCAACGAAGAAACTTCAAAATATTTTGACGGCACTGCGATACATTGGTATGAAAGCACCTTTGAAGTATTCCCAGAAGAATTACAATATGCCCACAACAAAGCACCTAACAAACTACTCATAGAAACCGAAGGCTGTGTAGACTCTGAAGTCCCTGCTTGGAAAGATGATCTATGGTATTGGAGTAAAGAAGCAACCGATTGGGGTTGGGATTGGGCTGCCGAAGAAGACAAATACTTACACCCAAAATATGCACCTGTTAATCGCTATGCCAGAGATATAATAGGTTGCCTGAATAATTGGGTAGATGGCTGGGTAGACTGGAATATGGTACTGGATAAACAAGGCGGTCCTAACTGGTTTAAAAACTGGTGTGCGGCTCCTATCATTGTAGATCCAGATGCAGACGAGGTCTATTTTACACCACTCTATTATACCATGGCGCATTTTAGTAAATACATCCGTCCAGGTGCAAAAGTAATTGAGCTAGAAAAACCAGAAGACAAAAAGTTTATGGTCACTGCGGCAAAGAATCCTGATGGGTCTATTGCTGTAGTTGTATTTAATGAAGAACCTGTAGCCCGCGATTTTAAACTGACACTTCGAGAAAAAACAATAAGCCTTCACATTGAAGGGCAAGCATTACAAACCATTATAATCCCGAATCTTTAACCTATAAAATCATCAGAATAAAATAGTATATAACAACATAATAGGTAGATCTCAATATAATTTAAATAAACAATAGATCGCTTTCGCGAAAGCGGACTCAACATGATTTGATTTATCCTTGACAACGATTAACTAACCAAAAACTAAAAAATATGTCCAGAATTACCCAAAAAGTCCCCTTCGGCCAGAAAGTCGCCTTCGGTGTCGGTATGCTTGCCAATCAAATGTTTCCTGCCGCATTAGGAATATTTATGGTAGTGCTGGTACAAGATTTAGGTTTTCCTGGTTGGATGTGGGGAGTCATTTACTTTTTCCCAAGAATTTTTGATTCTATTACAGACCCGATTATGGGGTTTATTTCTGACAACACAAAATCCAGATGGGGGCGACGTAGACAATATGTAATTATTGGTGCACTTATTATGGGAGGAGCGTTTATCGCTATGTGGCAACTATATAGAGTAGATGGTTTAGATTACAACTTCGTCTATTTTATGATCTGGTCTTTTATATTTTATTTAGGATTAACCATTTTTAGTGTTCCTTATGTAGCCATGGGCTACGAGATGAGTAATGATTTTCATGAGCGTACAAGTATCATGGGAACTGCTCAATGGATTGGGCAGTGGGCGTGGGTAATTGCTCCTTGGTTTTGGGTAATAATGTACGATCCAGAATGGTTTGAATCTGCCGATGTCGCTACCCGGTCTCTAGCCGTTTGGGTAGGAATCATTTTTGCTATTTGTGCCATGGTGCCAGGGATCTTCATAAAAGGAAAATCAACGTTAAATGAAGACTACTCCCCACTCAATTTAAAAAGTATAGGCAGTAGTCTTAAGGAAATATGGGATGGTTTTTTTACCGCTTTTAAGATCAAACCCTTTAGGAAACTTTGTATTGCGACTTTTTTAGTATTTAACGCATTTAATACCATTGCAGCTTTTTCATTTTTTATTATTGTCTATCATCTTTTTGATGGAGATGCAGGTGCCGCAGGAATCTGGCCTACACTTTTTGGCTGTTTGGGAGCATTAGGTACTACCTTTTTAGTGATTCCTATCGTTACAAGATTATCAAAAAAAGTAGGTAAAAAGAAAGCCTTTTTAATTTCACAGGGAATATCAGTAATAGGGTATATAATGCTTTGGTTTCTATTTGTCCCAGGAAAACCTTATTTATTCATATTTGCGTTACCTTTTTTCTCTTTTGGGATCGGAAGTTTATTTGTGCTCATGATGTCTATGACTGCCGATGTAATTGACTTAGATGAACTCAATACAGGGAAGAGAAGAGAAGGAACTTTTGGAGCTATATACTGGTGGATGGTAAAATTTGGTTTTGCCATTGCCGGAGGTTTAAGTGGTGTTATTATGAGTACCGTAGGATTTGACTCTGGTGCAGATGTACAACCTGAAGGTGCTGTTGACGGATTAAGAGCATCCTTCTCAGGACTTCCGATACTTGGAACACTCATCGCTATGTACGTGATGCGTGACTATGATGTAACCGAAGAAACCGCAAATAAAGTTCGTGAAGAACTAGATGCACGTTATGATGCACTTGATCAACTCACATCCTACTACCAAACAGGGAAACTAGCTTCCCTAATGGCAACTACTGCGGATACCCATTCCAAAAGCGATACGGACTTCAGTAATATGTCAACTTCTGAAATTACAGCCTTGTTTACAAAAACATTACATAACGGTGTACACGGCATGTGTTTCAGTCCGTATGCAGAAGGGCAAAATATTGGTGATCAATTATCTGTAAGTCAAATCAAACGACGTATGGATATCATTGCGCCACATACAAAATGGGTACGCTCTTTCTCATGCTCAGATGGAAATGAATTGATCCCTAAAGTCGCTTACGAAAAAGGATTAAAAACCATGGCAGGCGCTTGGATAGGTCGTGATAAAGCTAAAAACAATAAAGAAATTACAAGGCTTATAGACCTTGCTAAAAAAGGATATGTAGATATTGCAGTTATTGGAAATGAAGCCTTAATGAGAGGAGATGTAAGTGAACAAGAAATTATACAGTATATCCATACTTTCAAGAAAGCATTGCCAGACATTCCTGTAAGCTATGTTGATGCCTATTATAAATTTCATGAGCATCCAGAATTAATAGAAGCTTGTGATGTAATTTTAGTCAACTGCTATCCCTTCTGGGAAGGAGCTAGTATCGAAGAATCGTCTCGCTATCTAAGACAGATGTACGCAGTAACAAAAAGCATTTCTAACGGGAAGCCTGTAATGATTACAGAAACAGGGTGGCCTAATCAAGGAAAAAATACAAATAATGCTGTCCCTTCACCAGAAAATGCCATGAAATACTTTATAGATACCGCAAATTGGTCGCAACAGGATGAAGTTCCATTGTTCTATTTCTCTTCTTTTGATGAGTCTTGGAAAGTACATCAAGAAGGAGATGTAGGAGCACGTTGGGGACTATGGAATACAGAAGAAAAATTAAAATATAAATAATTATGTCATATAGAGGAGACCATAACTTTTTACTCGAAAACACAGATTATACAGAGCATAAAGGTGTTGATTTTAGTAAACACACAACCGAAGAATTAGAAAACCTTTGGCGTAAAACGTTAAAAGCTGGAATGCACGGACTCTGTTTTAGCATGTATGAAGATGGGCAAAAACCAGGAGATATCATTACAGAAGCACAAGTAGAGCGAAGAATAAACATTATTAAACCTTATACCAAATGGGTACGCTCTTTTTCTTGTATTGAAGGAAATGAGTGTGTCGCTCGTATTGCCCATAAACATGGACTTAAGACCATGGTAGGTGCATGGTTGAGTGATGATTTAGAAAAAAACGAAGAAGAAATTGAAGCCTTAATCGCATTAGCCAAAGAAGGCTGTGTTGATATAGCTGCTGTAGGAAATGAAGTACTTTACCGAAATGAATTGACAGAAGAGCAACTCTTGGATTATATCTATCTTGTAAAAGAAGCCTTGCCTGATATTCCTGTTGGATATGTAGATGCGTATTATGAATTTTCCCATCATCCCAAAATTACAGAAGCCTGCGATGTGATATTATCCAATTGTTACCCGTATTGGGAAGGATGTGATATTGATCATTCTTTAAATCACATGCAGCAAATGTTTGGACAAGCAAGTCATGCGGCACAAGGAAAAAGAGTCATCATCACTGAGACGGGTTGGCCTAGTCATGGCACCAACTTAAAAGGTGCTTTTCCTTCACGTGAAAATGCGATCAAATATTTTATCAATGCCCAAGCATGGTCTTCAACAGCTAACATAGAAATGTTCTATTTTTCATCCTTTGATGAAGCCTGGAAAGTGGGACCCGAAGGTGATGTAGGTGCCTATTGGGGACTTTGGGATAAAGATGAAAAATTGAAGTTTTAATAAGATACTTAAAAAAATAACATCCTCATTCGGTACTAACTGAATGAGGTTTTTTTAGTTTAAAATTCACTAGTGCCTGATTAAAATTTATACCAAATACACATTAAATTTTACGTCTTATGTTTTATTCGGAAACGACAATTTTAAAATCTATTCTTGCATTTCAAAATCCTTCACCCCTGCTTCTATCCGAATCATAAGATCGTTCTCTTCAGGAGGAATCGGACAATTATAGCCTGTAGTATAGGCACAATACGGATTGTAATTTTTATTAAAATCTATAATAAGCGTATTCCCAACAATAGCAGCTTGTTCCATATCAATATAACGTCCTCCGCCGTAGGATCCGTTGCCACTTGTATAATCGGTAAACGGTAAAAAGAGGCTTTGCCCATATTCGTGTTCTGGATGATCTCTGTAATACGTATTTTGATAGATAGGTAGTGTAAATACCTTCCCTTCTATTTCAAATTTGGCAATCCCATACATCACATATTCACGGGTACGTCCAGAAGACAATGCCATATCAAATGGAATCGCATCTGGTGTTTTGGTAAAGGTAGCGCTTACGCGAAATTTTAAATCGATGGGATAAAACTCTAATCCATGGAAGTCTTTTAACTGTTTGGCACTCAAAATAGACGTCGCTGGATTTTGATATACTTCAGAAAGAGAATCCTGATATTTTTGTGCCTGTTCAATCAACATTTGATCCTTGGAATTCAGGGAAGCGTGTGTTTGAGAAGTCGCTACTTTCGCGAAAGCGAAAATCACTAAAAAAATATAAAATTTCATTTTTCTTATTTTAAGAAGATACAAGTAACACAAATTTTACTTAGTTTTGAGATATCAAATAAACAAAAATGAAACGAGTCAATACATTTTGCACAAACCAGAAGTGGGTTTCCCACGGTCGGATGCTATGTATTGTCGCTATATAACTATCACAAGTAACAATAATAAAAAGTCTGACCTAGCGTCGGACTTTTTACTTTTGTAAAGCTGGCGCAGGATATATACACATTTTAAATCCTTGTATTATGAAACTCATACTGCGCAATTATATTAAAACCTTTGAAGGGCTCTCTAGAGAGATTTGGTGGCTTTCTTTGATCACACTGATCAATAGGACGGGGGCCATGGTGATTCCCTTTTTATCACTGTATTTAACTGAAGACTTACATTTTACCATGATCGATGCGAGTTGGGTTATGACTGCGTATGGGCTAGGATCGTTTACAGGTGCTTGGGCTGGAGGAAAATTATGTGATCGTATTGGGTACTATAAAGTTATTTTGTTAAGTCTCATCTTCACAGGGATTAACTTTTTATGGGTGATGCACGTACAGGAATTTTGGATGATGTGTTTCTCCTTTTTTATCCTGATTGCCGTAGCAGATATGGGACGCCCCGCTTTCTTTGTCGCATTAAGCGCCTATTCAAAACCTGAAAATAAGACAAGATCACTTACCTTAATTAGACTTGCGATTAATCTAGGATTTTCGGTAGGACCTGCTTTGGGAGGTTTGCTTATTGCTACGATGAGTTATGAAGCATTGTTTTATGTAGATGGTATCACGTGTATTCTCGCTGGGGTATTGATGACACAGGTATTAAACCCTCGTAAAGTCAAAGAACTAGATAAAGAAGTACGTGTAGAAAATCCGCTGCCACCTCAAAAGGATCTTCCCTACATATTATTCTTAATCGCGTTGTCCTTATTTGGTGTGATATTCATTCAGTATTTTTCTACTGTTCCACTGTTTTACAAACAAGTCCATCTTCTTAGTGAAGGTACTATTGGGTTGGTCCTAGCATTAAATGGTGCCTTGATTGTGATTCTAGAAATGCCACTGATCGCATGGATGGATCGTAAAAGTTGGTCTAACATCCAAAATACCATTGCAGGACTTCTACTTACAGGCGTAAGCTTTTTGCTACTCTTATGGGAATCTTGGGTGGGGATTGTTGTGGTAGGAATGACCGTGGCAACTATAGGAGAAATGATCTCCTTTCCTTTTAGTAATAAGTTTGCACTTAATCGCTCTAAAAAAGGGAGACAAGGAGCTTACATGGGCTTGTATAGTATGTCCTTTTCTGTAGCACATATATTTGGACATACCAGCGGGATGCAAATTACAGAGCATTTTGGCTTTAGGTCTACTTGGTATTTTCTTGCTTTCCTTAGCCTTATTGCATGGGGGTTGCTATACTTAGCACAACATTATATGAAAAAAGAACACGTATCTTTAGTACCAAAATTAGATGTATGAAAGACTTAATAGCACTCTTCATCCTATTCACTACGGTCTCTTGCGGAGATACTTCTCAAGACAAAGAGATAGCTAATAAGCAACAGACTGTTTCGTATGATCAAGAGAAGGAGTCCGCAGGAGTTTATACTGAGCAAAATCGAAGTAAGAAAGCAAAACCAGTACTCAAAGAAGGGCGCTATAATGTCGCCTTTCTGGTGATGGATGGCACCTATAACACAGAACTTACCGCCCCTTTTGATATTTTTCAACATACTCAGTACAGAGAAAACATCAAACAGATGAATGTGTTTCTAGTGGCAAATACGCTAAATCCTATCCGTACGTTTGAAGGGATGTACCTCCTACCCGACTTTGATTACACTGCTGCATCAGATTTACCAAATATTGATATTCTAGTCATTCCAAGTGCAGAGCATCATCTAGACACGGATCTTAATGATGAAGTGATGCTCAATTTTGTGAAAAATGTAGATCAAAATGCATTATACATGACTTCTCATTGTGATGGAGCTTTTGTGTTGGCTAAAGCTGGTCTTTTAGATGGGAAGGTGTCGACTACCTTTCCTAGTGATATAGACAAGATGCGGGAGACGTTTCCACAATTGGATATCCGTAAAGAGCTATTATTTGTACACGATGGAAAATACATTACCTCAGCGGGTGGTGCCAAAAGTTTTGAAGCTGCTTTGTATCTCGCAGAACATTTATATGGTGCTGAAATTGCACGCTCCCTTGCAGGAGGATTAGTCATTGATTGGAAACTTGAGGAAGTACCTCATTTGGTTTTAGAATAAGTACGCTTTCGCGAAACTGCCGCCAGCAAGCAAAAATAAACTTGTCTAACTTGTTTGTATATCATCAATCGCACCCAACATACGGTTGTGCAAACTCCATAGGGTTCTTTGCCCAAGTCAATGTGATTTTATCTCTAGAAATTGTTGGATTTTCAGGAACTGCCGCTGTGTAGGGATCGCCTATACAAAAGCCCACCGAATCAAACTCTAATTTTCCGCTTTTCATTACCGTAATCGTACTATATCCAAAGAAAGGAGCGGCTCCTTCGCTTCCGCCATTCCCCGCTACAATTTGGTACGTTCCCCCACCTAAATTATCATTGATGGGTTGCCAGCGTTGGTAATCATGTACATGGGCAGAGAGTAATGCTGCCACATGATTTTCTTGAAATACAGGCCACAATTCGGGTCCTTGTGGTAACCCATGGTGTCCTGTTTCTGTTTTTCCATCTACGTAATAGGGACGATGCGCCAATACAAAAATATGTTCGACGCTTGCATCTGCTTTATAGGCTTTTACTTGATCTGTTACCCATTGTGCAGGAACCTGTCCTTCTAAGCCTAATCCGTGAGGATTATCTGGGCTATCTGGATTATACGTATCTGAGTTCATTACGATAAATCCTACGTTATGACGTTTAAAAGCAAATGTAAGTCGGTTATCCATCGTATCAGAACTCGGTGCCGTGACGCGTCCAGAAGGCATATACGGTTTCATGTAATTCAGCCAAATGTCGGTACTTCCTTTAAGTGGAAACTCCTTCCATTTTCCATTTTTATGATGCTTTGTTTTTACTTTTTTAGCATATAACATCTCATGATTCCCAGGTACTGCAACAAGTTCGATCCCAGAAGAACTAAACGCATCACTTTTATACAAAGATTCCCATGCTTTAAGCTGACTATCAAGATTGGGTAATGTTGTTTCTGCTAATACCAGATCTCCTAAAAAGAAAAACAATTCTGGCTGATCTTGGGTTACCGTCAATTCTTTAAAAATACGTTGTAGCGCATACTTATTAGCCGTAGATGGAATGGAGTCTACCGCATCACCACTATTCACACGATTACATCCCATAAATGAGAAGCTAAAAATAGGTGTGTCTTCTGCTATATTTTCTTCAGAAATGACTTCTGTCGCTACGTCTGTAGCGGTATTAGCATCAGTGTTTGATTTACAACTATGAAATACAATTGAAAGTATACAGACACTTAGTACATGACGAATTTTCATATTTGATGGTTTTACAGCTATATATTTTGCGTTCATATTGCTTATGAGAAGGTACTAAAATATAGAAATTCAAAATGATATCTATAGGTATAATTACGCATATACAAATTGTATAAATCGCTAGATATAGAATAAGTAGGCTTGTTAATAAAAGATATGAACCATAGATCCTACCAAAAAAAGGCGGGATTCCTTCAACTAGCCGTTTTGAATGCGCCTTTCAGGCTTTGATAAACGACGTTCAGATCCCGCTAAAAAGCGGGATTAGTTCAACTAGCCGTTTTAAATTCGTTGCTTCGCAACTTTTTAAAACAGCGTTTCACTAATAGAATTTTGATTTGCCTAGATAGGCTTTAATAATGGCGTTCCACTCTTCGCCTATTCGTAAGGCAGTAGTACCATCTATATTATAGAGAAATTCATAATCTGTAAATCCGCTTTTGAGTAATTCTTCTAAGTAAAACAAGGATGCATTTGCATCCCCTTCTTTAGCACTTAGTGAGATGGCATTGATAAAAGCTTGCTGATTGTTAGGATCTACCAGCGTTCGCAACACATTCATAAAAAGTAATTTCTCTATTTTAGGATTTTGTTTTAAAATCTCTTGGTATTGATCTTCTACCAATGTTTTTACAAATCCCTTTAAACGAATCGATGCTTTGCGTTCTTGATCGTTAGAAGCGGTACTGTCAATTTTTTGGTCAAGATCATTCATTTGAAAACTCCACCATCCCAAATTATCAAAATAAGAGTTTTTAGCATCTTCAGTAAGATAATATTGAAAATCTTCTGCCAATAAAATTTCTGCATATTTTACAGATGTCTGTCTCGTACGTTTTGCTTTAAAAGCAGCATTACTTCGGATGGTTCTTAATAAATCCTTTTGTGAATCTATATCTACCAGCCCTTTGTATTGCTTCCTTAAATCCTGTACAAAACTAAAAGCAGCTAAATGTTTTTGCTGTCTGTATAATAATTCGCCAAAAGCAAGATCGCTTCCATAATATGTTTGCACTACGTCTTCAGGTGTGTTTTTTGTGAGTAAGATATCGACCATCGCTGCCGACAGAAATCCAGCTTCAGGCCAATCGGCACCACCATTGTACTCATAATATCCTGAAAAACTATTGCTGGACCGGAGTATATTTTGATACCCTCTTAGCTTATAATAATTAGGATTTTCATCACCAGATATTAATGTAAGTTTAATTCCTGAATCTTTTTTAAAGATGGTATTATCTAGAAAAATATCATTGACGGCAATCACTCCTTTAATTTTCTGAGTGGTATACGCTCCTGCACTCGCCACCAATGCACCATCTCCTCTCCCAGCAAGAATAATTTGTGTCGCATCTATCGCATAGCGTTGATACACCGTATTGATCAATTTTTCTGTTCTTTTGAGTCCCGCTTTTAAAGAATCTTTAATCGCAAAATTAGCGCCTACAATAATACTATTAGTTAGTTCTGCTCCTATCGTAAACTGTTGCACTGCCTTATCACCTTCATTTGTTTCGTCAAAAATAAATACCACAGGATGACTTCGGTTTTCATCATAGTTTCTGGGAAGGTATAATGCGTATGTATCCTTTTGATCGTCACCTAAAGCGACAGAAGAAACAATAGTTCCTGGAACAATCTCTTGTCCTAAAACAGGTATCGTGATGAAGAGAAAAAAGAGTAGAAAACGCATAAGCAATTTTAAATTTTCAACAATCAATATCAAATATCGTGCAAGAAATAGTTATATAAAAAAATAAATGAACTTATATTCAGAGCAATCCTGTTATTTTTTAATTATTTTTAGTCAACTAAAACTTTTGTGTATGAAACGCTCATTACTCGTTATTATTCTTCTTTTATCCGCTTTCGCGAAAGCGCAAGACTACTACTTTGCAAAATATACTCCCTTCCAGCAAAATATTCCGACACCAGAACAGTATCTGGGCTATGGTATTGGAGACCAACATACCCGTCATGATCAGATTGTTTCCTATCTAGAAAAACTCGCTGAAGTATCTGACCGAGCGACCATTATAGAATACGGTCGTACGCATGAAGGCAGAAAACTGGTGATGTTTACGGTCACCACACCAGAGAATCATACCAATCTAGCCAGTATCAAGCAACAACACCTTGCCTTTACCAATACCTCACAAAAAGTCAGCAACTATGACCAAGTTCCTATTTTTATACAATTGGGCTATAATGTACACGGGAATGAGCCTTCTAGTTCTGAAGCTGCTTTATTAACCGCCTATACCCTAGTTGCTTCTGAGCATCCAGAAGTAGTAAACTATAGAAAAAATGCTATTATTTTTATAGACCCCACCATAAACCCTGATGGTCGTGATCGCCACACCCAATGGGCAAATAGTTTTAAGGGATCACCTCTTGTATCTGATAATATCGATGCAGAGCATACCGAAATGTGGCCACGCGGACGTACCAATCATTATTGGTTTGACTTAAATCGTGACTGGTTACTCGGTATCAACCCTGAAAGTAGAGGTAAATTAAACTGGTATCATGAGTGGTATCCAAATGTGGTGACTGATTTTCATGAAATGGGAACCAACAGTACGCACTTCTTTGAACCGATGGTACCCATAGGAAGCCTTGATCCGATTATGCCTAAAGAAAATTATGAGGATCTCAACGATTTGTTTGCTCCTTATTTTTCGGATGCGTTGGATCAGATTGGTTCTTTCTATTTTACCAAAGAAGCCTTTGACGGTACCTATCCTGGCTATGGAAGTTCGTATCCAGATTTGCAAGGCGCCTTAGCGCTCCTTTTTGAGCAAGCTAGTAGTAGAGGGCATTTACAAGATACCGATTTTGGAACCATCTCTTTTCCGTTTACCATTCGGAATCAGTATACCTCTGGTTTTGCCACTGTAAAAGCAGCAGTTGAAAATAAAGCGCAGTTACGTAAATACCAGCAGGATTTCTTTGTTTCCGCTTTCGCGAAAGCAAAAACAGATCAAGCAACCGCCTACGAATTTGGAGACCCTAAAGATCGTAATCGTACCAAAGCCTTTATAGACAAACTGCTTTTACACCGTATCAAAACGTATAAAAAAGGAGATGGTACGTACGTCGTACCTGTTGCACAACCACAAAAACGGATGGTCCAATCGTTCTTTGAAACCTATAGTAAATACCGAGATAGTGTCTATTATGACGCGAGTGCTTGGAGTGTCGCTAACTTTTATAATATGCGTTCTAAAGCGCTAAGCAGTGCGCCAAGTTTACAAAATGAAATCACTAGCACCGATAATCTTGCGACAGTCACACCTGTTTCTAAAACGGGATATGCGTATTTAATTAATTATGATGATTATAACGCTCCTGCCTTGTTAAATCATTTACAACAAAAAGGCATTGTTGTTTCTACAGCATTTAAGCCGTTTACTGCCAAAACACAAAGCGGTACTATCGATTTTAATTATGGGACACTGATGGTACCTGTAAGCAGACAATCACTAGATGCTGATGAAGTATTTACCATTATTTCGGAAGCACAACAACGTTTTCAAGTGCCTATCTATGCGACCAATACTGGTTTTAGCGTCAAAGGAATTGATTTAGGAAGTCGCAACTTTGCGAAGGTAGACACGCCGAAAGCAATGATGCTTATTGGTAATGGTACAAGTTCAACAGAAGCTGGAGAGGTTTGGCATTTACTAGACACACGTGTCCACATGCCGATCACAAAAGTACTTATGGATAATTTCAGAGCTGTTAATTTAACTGACTATAACACCTTAGTGATGGTTTCTGGGAATTATAATAATCTCTCAGAAAACGAGGTAAAAAATATCAAAGATTGGGTGTCACAAGGAAATACGCTTATTACCATTGGACGTGCTGTTTCATGGGCAATCAATAAAAAGGTGGCTACTGGAAAACTCACTGAAAAGAAAAAAGATACCACCAAAGTGACCGAACGTAAAAACTATGTAGATGAAGATCCTAATCGTGGGAAACAACGTCTGGGAGGTGCTATTTTTGAAGTCGACTTAGATGTAACACATCCATTAGGATTTGGTTATACAGCTCGTGAGCTTCCTGTTTATAAAAATAATAATGTATGGTTAGCTCCTAGTGAAGATGAATACAATACTGTAGCCAAGTATACTAAAGAGCCACATATTGATGGATTTATCTCAGATGAGAACTTAGAGGATAATTTAAAGCCTTCAGCATCGCTGGTGGTGAGTCCGCAAGGTCAAGGTCGCGTGATTCTCTTTGCCGATAACCCCAACTTTAGAGGTAGTTGGTATGGTACGAATAAACTATTTTTAAATGCGTTGTTCTTTGGGAGTTTGATTAACTAATATCTCGTATATGCCAACGTGGATGTTGGTGGTTGTTATTTGTTTTTTGTAAAATGCGAAGCACAAAAAAGAAATAACTTTCCGTTACTCAGCCTTCTATAAGTTATTTTTAAATGCGTTGTTCTTTGGGAGTTTGATTAACTAATATCTTATATATACCAACGTGGATGTTGGTGGTTATGTTTAATACGCTTTCGCGAAAGCAAAATATTCCTATTCCCCGTCCTTAAAGGGTGGGAATATTAGCTCAGAAATCACTTTAAAATTTTTGGTGTATTGATGAAAATGAATATCACAAATCTAAAATAAATTAATGAATGAAAATTTAATAGCAACATTAATCCTCTTGGTATACTTTTCACCCGTTTTTTATCAATTAAGAATCGTTATTAAGGAAAGTAAAAAAGGAAACCGCATACCATTAAGAAAGTTTTTAAAATTTTTGAAATACAGTTTTTTAATTCTAATTCCAATACTTATTGGTTTTACAATTTTAAGTCACACAAATTTCTTGAATTACGAAAGACCCTTGACTTTTGATAAATATGATCAAATTACCTTTGAAAATTTTAGAGGATTGGAGTTTTTTAAAAAATCATTATATGGCAATGAAAGATTTGCTTACGTAGTAACATCTATTGAAAGTGATATTAATGATGACTCTGTAATCATTCAATCTTTATTCTATCCTTCACGTTCATTTGTTTATAAAAAAAATATGAATAGTAAAGAGCTTTTAAATCACGAAAAATACCACATAAAAATTACAGAACTGTTCACTCGAAAGGCGAAAGAGAAAATATCAAATCTTAATCAATTTGAAAAAGAGGAAATTGAAAAGATAATTAAAGAAATAAAAAAAGACGAAAGGAAGTTTCAAAAAGAATATGATTATGACACTTTCCACAGCTATGTTTTAAGCGAACAAAAAAGATACGAGAAAGAAGTTGATAGTTTACTAAATTTACTGACTGAATATAAAAAACCAAAAATTCAATTTTAATGACAAGAATTAAAATTATCCTATTTGCCGCACTATGTATTACACTTACAAGTTGTAAAACTGAAGAACATGAATTTCCACTCGATAAAAGATATTGGGATGTAAATGATTACGACAATGTAATCCTTGAATTAAATTATGGGTATGAAAGTGATGAAAAACTTCCAACTTTTAATAATCCAGAAACTCGGATTATTGTAGAAAAACTTACTGACCAACAAAATTTTAAAATTGTACTTGATGACAACGAATTAGGTTTAAAACATAGAAATGATGTTGCTGAAAAATTCTTTAAAGAATGGAGAGATATGAATAATATCTATGATGCTATTGACAGAAAAGACCAATATCTATATGATAAAGAGATGCTTGCCGTTTGGCATTTTGGATTAGAACTTCAACGTAGCTATTTTAAGCTAGGTAATGATCAAATAAAAGAAAGTGCTGACGATCCAAACACTGCGGGAGTGAAAAACAGTATCAACTCAAATGTGGGTACTCTAATTAAAAATTACTTAATTTATTTAGATGAGATTAATAATGAAAATGCTTTCTCAGAAGATGGAAAAATAGCATTTGCTAAAGGAATTGACATCTATTTTTCAAAATTGATAGAACTCTACCCAGATGCAAACTATAATGGAATGAAAAATAAAGCAGAATTGATGCTTAAAAAAAGTGAATCAGATAAAATAAAGACTTCACTAAATAAATTAATTGAACTAATTAAATCAAAAGAAACTAAAAACACATAAAGGTCTAACACCCTATAAAACTCATTACTAATGTAAACCTCCTTATAAAAACCTCTTCAGATTTTATTGGCTATTTTTAGTTACTAAATTAGTTAGTTGAACAACTTAATCAATCATTCATAAACATCTTGAAAATAATTATAAAAAGAATACTCTTAATATCCCTTATTTTGATTTCAAATCTGACATTTTCCCAAGAGGACTACCTAGAAAAAGGAAAATATATCTGGCAGCATTTTGTTCCCAAATCTGGGCAAGCTGAATTTGTACAAGGAGAATTATTAAGAGCTATCGAAAAACTTAGAGACGAAGCCCTTCGAAATGGTAATGGGAATTTTAATGAGAAATGTCATGAAATTCTAATTCAATATTTAAGAGAGAAATTGACTGATAAAGAAATTTTTGATAACAAAACAATTCAACAAATAAAAAAAGATTTAAAGAGATTGAATATTGAAAATCAACCTTATACGGATGATGATATTTATGACCGGATTAGTAACCGAATTGTTGATTGGTATTTATATTATGGAGAACAAATTAAACATAAAAAGAATTCTAAATTATATTGTTAATCAAGATCACAGCAAATCCTATATAAGATTATTCTGCACAATCAGTACATTCAAAAAAATAATTAGAGTTAAATAAATTCTATATAACTACAACAGATTCAAATCCTAAATCATTCAAAATCAGTAGACTGCATAAGTTAAAATCTAAACATTAATACATGGAAATTAAGTATTGCTGGAGGTGCAAAATGGAAGTTCCAATGTTGAATAATGAAGAATATGCAATCGCTTCTAAACTTTATTCCAAAGGATTAAAAGTTTTAAAGAAAAATAGACAAGAACATTTCAAAGAGGTATTAGATTATTACAATGACTTGACTGGATTTGGAGAAACGCAACCCAATGCTATTATGCACCATGCTCTTGAATATATTGGACCAGATTGTGAATGTTGTGGAAAACCATACAGAACACCAAAAGCTATATTATGTGTAGCTTGTGGAAATAAAAGAATCACCGCTAAATAAAGCTTTCGCGAAAAAAGCTATATTATGTGTAGCTTGTGGAAATAAAAGAATCACCGCTAAATAAAGCTTTCGCGAAAGCGGAATAAAGCTATTTGAGATTTGAAAAATATAAAATTTGATCCTATCTTCATTTGAAAATTATTTATACATTTTAAAATCTGCATGAAATACAAAACCCTACAGATTTTCCTTTGTTCTATTTTCTTTTATTAATTTAGTTCTAACATAACTACACTAGACAACTACAACAAATTAAACACCAACCTACTTTAGCTCATTTTACAAACTTTGGATCCATATAAAAGCATATTAAATAACATCAGTAAATATGTTACTCTTGAAAAAGAAGAGACAGAAAAACTCATTGCAATCATCCGAGCCACCAAGATCAAAAAACGTCAGTTTATTGACCAACCAGGGTATGTATGTCAATACAGAAATTATGTAGTTAAAGGAGCTTTTCGCTCCTATTTTATAGATGCCGAAGGAAAAGAGCATACTGTACAAATCGCTATTGAAGATTGGTTTGTAAGTGATTTTTACAGTTATATTACACAAACCCCTGCTACCCTATTTGTAGAGGCTTTAGAAGATGCTACCATCTTCCAGATGACATACAACGATATTGAAGGACTTTGTAAAGAAATTCACGGCTTAAGTGAATATTTCAGGATTTCTACAGAAAGAGCATTTGCTTTTTCAAGAAAAAGAGCCTTGTCTAATTTGAGTATGACCGCCGAAGAACGGTATTTGGAAATCCTAGAACGGTATCCAAATATAGTCAAGCGTGTGCCACAAAAAGTAATCGCTTCCTATTTGGGAATGACCCCTGAGTTTATGTCTAAAATCAGAAAGAACCTTACTTCAAAAACTTAATCTAGTTCAATAGTATTTCATAATCTAGTTCATTTTTAAAGTTGGCGTATCGCCACAACTTTGTCACGTCAATTTTGACCATATCTAAAACAAAGGAACATGAACACAAAAACAAATTCTTATCAAGATGGTTTAAAGGAACTACGCAAAAACTTAGGCACCATGTTGCCAGAAGATGCATTAGCTGTTTTTGACAGTGATGCAGAAAGTCTACAAGCAAATCATCCATCAATTTTAAAATTACAGATTGGCGACAAAGCACCTGACTTTTCGCTTTCAAATGCGATTGGTAAAACCATCAGACTTTCTGATCTTCTAAAAAAAGGAAAGGTTATCCTTACCTTTTATAGAGGTTCTTGGTGTCCTTATTGTAATTTACAACTAGCACATTATCAAAGCGCTTTAAGTGAAATTCACAGTTTGGGAGCGCAATTGATCGCTATTTCGCCGCAAACTCCAGACGAATCTTTGAACATCAAAGAAAAGAACGAACTCAGTTTTGAAGTCTTAAGCGATAACGGAAATATCGTTGCTCAAAAATACACCACCGTATTTAAAAATGCAGATGCAGCTGTAAATACAATGACAGCATTGGGCTTTGATTTTGACGCGCATTATTCAGACGATGCAAGAGAATTGCCTATTCCTGCTATTTTTATTATTGAAAAAGATGGTCGTGTCGCTTTCGCGAAAGCGGAAGGTGGAGATTATAGAAACCGAGTAGATGTTTCCGAAATCATAAACGTTTTAAAAAAATAGGACATGAAAAATAAAATTTGGTTCATCACAGGTATATCAAGCGGATTAGGCAAAGCACTCGCCGAATCTGTTATCGAAAAAGGGGATGTTGTCATCGGTACGTTCAGGCAAGAATCTCAAGTCACAACATTCAATAAAAGGAATATTCAAAATGCAAAAGCCGTCGTATTGGATATTACGAATGAAAAAAATATTGAACATACGGTTGAGCAAATCATCTCTGAATACGGAAAAATAGATGTTTTGGTCAATAACGCAGGAATGGGTTTTGTAGGTGCTATCGAAGAAACGTCTTTGGAAGAAGTCAGAAGCATTTTCGAGCCTAACTTTTTTGGAACGTTAAAATTAACGCAGACCGTCTTACCGTTTATGCGTAAAGAAAAGAGCGGACATATCGTTCAAATTTCATCGCACGGTGGTATCAAAGCCTTTGCTGGTTTCGGCATCTATAATGCGAGTAAGTTTGCTTTAGAAGGCTTTAGCGAGGCAATGGCACAAGAAGTAGCGCCACTAGGCATAAACGTTTCTATCGTTGAACCAGGACCCTTCCGAACAAAATTTGCAGGAAACGGTCTCGGACTTGCCAAAAACGTAATAGGCGACTATTCACAAACCGCAGGTACATTCAGAACAAAATTAAAAGGTGTTGACGGAAAACAAGAAGGCGATCCAATCAAAGCAGCAAAAGCGATTATTGACTTGGTCTACGCTGAAAATCCAACGCTACGATTGCCACTAGGTAAGACCGCGCTCATCACTATTGGAATGAAACTAGAAAGCGTAAAATCAGATTTAGAAACACATAGAAAGACAGCAGAAGATGCTGTGTATTGATTGAATCTTGTTATGAGAAAATGATAATTAAGAAGCCTCTTTTATAGAGGCTTTTTTATATTCTCTCTCAGAGAGATCATAACTTAAAAGAGTTTTATTATAAAGCTAAAGAAGTAATAAAAGTTGTTCTCAACTAATCAGACAACTATTTGATAAAAATAAACGTCTATTCATTTAGTAACTCTATAATCAAGTCTAGATGAAAAATACGGTAAAAATTATTCTCATTGTTTTCATATCATTTACCATTTACTTTGTGCTTGATGGTTTATACTTCAAAGACCTGAGAACGTGGTTTTATGAATTGACCAACCAATTGGGAACCAGTCATATCATAACATATATGATTTCTGGGATCCCTCTTCTTTTGGGAACTTTTTTGATTCATCGTAGAGCGTCTTTTTTTAAATCTTGGGGGCTTAACAAAGCTATTCTAAAAGGCTTTATGTTTGCCTTGATCTGTACGATACCATTATATATTGGTTTTAGCTTCGTATTCGATTTTAATCCAAAAATCTCAATAGATACCGTTTTAATTTCTATAGTAGCTGCTGGGTTCTTTGAAGAAGTTTTTTTTAGAAGCTTTTTATTCGGAGAACTATTTAAAAATACGAAATTGGGTTTTATTCCTTCTGTATTCTTTGGCGCACTTTATTTTGGAATATTACATCTATATCAAAGTACTGAATTAGGGGAATCTATAGGTATTTTCTTGATTACTTTTTTAGGAGGTATTTTATTTGCGTGGACGTATGCTGAATGGAGCTATAATATATGGGTTCCTATTTTCTTGCACATGCTGATGAACTTATCTTGGGAACTTTTTTCTGTTAGTGATAATGCGCTCGGAGGAATCTATTCTAACGTATTTAGGCTAGTAAGTATAGGTTTAGTGATTATATTAACGGTTCTATACAAAAAGAAAAAAGGGATAAAACTCGAAGTTAATAAAAAGACACTTTGGATAAAAAAACGCACTACACCAACAATAACCATTGTATAAGGTATCATTCCAGATTTCTTAACCGAACGTAACAGAATAGACATCCCAAAATTCCGAACAGTAAACTACGTCGGGGCAGACTCACGAGACATTTTAAAAAATAATACCTAGGAATACAGGAATCTACATCTGTCTCTTTTACAGTATCACTTTTCACATTCAAATCAATTACTTAAAGCTATTATTTAATATTAAGCATCAGGCAACTATTGTAACTTTCTGTGCGTCTATAGATATGGATACTAACTTCACAATCATGACCTCATCAAAGGAAAATTCAAAAAAAACTAAAATACTCATCTGTATTGGTTGTGTATTTCTAATTTTTATGGCATTTTTTCACGGAAGTGGCATCTTCTATATTACAGATTTGATTCAACAATCCAACACAGAATCTTTTCTTAAAGAAATTATCCCAGTACTATTTGCTCATCCCTCTATACATCTCTTAGGGCTTGCAGTCCTTTGGATAGTCACATTATATATGGGGAGAGATGCTATAAAAACTATGTTTACATTTGCTGTCCTAGTATGCATAGATGCTTTGATAGCGTTTTATTTGGGTGCTATCATACCTGGGATTTTATTGTTAGTACCTGCTACTAGTTTTGTTTTCGGAGGAATCCAAAAGAAAGTTCAATAAAGAATTCATACTTTCAAAAACCTGAAATAAATTGAATAGTAATTTTAGGAAACTCAAGAAAATCTCAAAGCTTGCTATATCATTTGTATTCCTTTAGAAAAGGAAATAAATTACTGGTTTGTTTACATACTTAAAAATCCTATTTTCTATTTTGGTTAACTTTCTTTTACTAAATTAGCCAACTATCACAACCGAAACTAATACGAGTATGTTATTTTGTTTGAACACTAGACAAATAGTTATACTATTAAAACAAGCCATTTGATTATTACTTTCATTATCATATCGTATATTTTTTCTTTAGTATGCTTTCTTCCTGCTTTTAGAGTAACACATTGGTCTTTTCGAGGATTTGATTTTATTCGGTTACAGCTTCTATTTTTACAGATAGTTCTTTTTATAATAGGACTCTTTTTGTATGAAGAAAAAAATATCCCGTTGCTAATATCTCAAATAGTATTAGTGATCGCTATCCTATATCAAGCATCTATTATAGTGCCCTATTTGCCTCTTAAATTTTATAAAAAGCAAGAAGAAAATAAACATACAATGACAATCATCAGTGTCAATGTTTTGCAAAAAAATGAAGAGTATCCCAAACTAATCAAATTAATAAAAGATATTCAACCCGACATCGTATTAACGATGGAAACAAATAAAACTTGGGAAAAGGAGCTAGAAAAAATTGAAACAGATTACCCATTCACTCATAAAATTCCACAAGATAACCGATATGGGATGCACTTTTATACCAAATTAAAAGTGAATGATCTGAAAGAACATTATTTTATATCCGATCAAACGCCTGCCATTGAAGTTCATTTGGAAGACAAAAACAACTCTAATTTTGTCTTATTTGGAATTCATCCTCCCCCACCAAGTCCTACCGAAAAACCGACTTCAAGACAAAAAGATGGCGAGTTGATGAAAGCGGCAAAGTTAATTAGAGAGTTTGAGGTTCCCTGTATCACAACCGGAGATTTTAATAATGTCTGCTGGTCAAGAAGCGCAAAGCTATTTGCCAAAGTTTCTGGGATGAAGGATGCGCGATTAAAAAATGGAATTCACGGATCTTTCCCTACTGGACCTGCTATTTTTAGAATCCCCATTGACCTTATATTTAGTTCAAAAGGAATAGAAGTTAATAAGATCAAAACACTCCCAGATATAGGATCTGATCATCTACCTATTTTCTCAAAATTTACTGTCACAAGTTCAAATTCAAATGAGGCTGAAAACTTAGATTCAGATTTGGAGGACAAAGCAGATACTATGATCAAGGAAGGAGACGAAGCGGTTCAAGAAGAGGAATAGACATATTGTTTTCTTACACCTATACTATCATCTATATAAAGGAATCGTTGTACTTTTTTGACATATTTTTTACAATTGATATTGCTAGAATACCATATTTCTCAGTACGTTTGAAAAAATATACACTTATAAAAACGATACTATGATAAACAAAAAACTACGTAAAAGATGGTATCAGAATCTTACAATTACATCTATCCTACTTCTTTTTTTTATATGTATAACCTCCTGTAATAGTCAAGATCATAAAACACTAAAAAAAGTAACGACCACAACTCAAGACACTATAACCAAACAACCCGTCGTTACCGTTCAAGAGTTTCAGTATCCCCTTACCATGCTTACATCGCCACGAATCAGTGATTTTGTACGAAGAATTTTTCAAGATAAAAAGGGACATTTCTGGTTCGGAACAAATGGGGATGGCGTTGCTCGTTACAATGGAGAATTTCTAGAATATTTTACCATCAAAGATGGCTTTGGCGGTGCTGCGGTACGAAGCATTCTAGAAGATAAAAAAGGAAATGTCTGGTTTGGTACCTCAGGAGGTATCACCAAATATGACGGAACCGTATTTACCAATTATACAGAAAAAGATGGTTTAACGCATCGGGATGTTTGGAGTATGATGATAGATGATCAAGGAATTCTATGGATCGCCACACTACAAGGTGTTAATCAATTTGATGGAACGACATTTACCTATTTTCCACTTCCAGAATCCAAGCCTGATCCTAGAAGAGGTGTGAGCAGTTCAAAAATTATACATAGTCTGATGCAAGACAGTAAAGGTAAGATATGGTTTGGGGCTAATGACGGTGCATATAGCTATGACGGTATCTCACTCACTCATCTTTCTGAAAAAGATGGGCTTGCAGATAACACAGTTAATGATATTTTGGAAGATTCAAAAGGCAATATCTGGTTTGCTACCCATTACCAAGGTGTAAGCAAATATGACGGTACCACATTTACTAATTTCACAAAAGAGGGTGTCATACTAGGCGATGAAGTCTGGAGTCTTTATGAAGACACCAACGGACATATCTGGTTTCCTGCTGAGAATTATGGGCTATACCGCTATGATGGTGACATATTTAATAACTATCGACAAGCACAAGGACTTGATACAAATGCCATACAATGCGTTTTTCAAGATCAAGATGGGAACATTTGGGCAGGTGGCTGGAAAGGACTCTTCCGTAAAGATGGAAATGATTTCGTAAATATCTCTACCAATGGACCGTGGACGAGTAACTAAAATCCCATCTATTACGATTTCTTATTTCTAATATATAAAGTAGTTGTATACGCTCCTGCCTACTAGCAGGCAGGCTCGCGAAAGCGCACTCAAAATTCAAAGAAATCAGAAATCAAGACTTTTACATTTTGATTCCAATTCGATACCCTTAATCACCACTAGCTAAGAAGCACCTAAAAAAAAGCGAACCGAAGCTCGCTTTCTATAGTTCAATTATGCACAAGGGTCTATGGAAAGACACGTATCAGGAATACCAATACCTATACAAAAAGAAAGTTCACGAGTATTCACAGTAGGTCTTGAATCATTTCCTCCTCCATTCACATTTTTCAGATTAGAAATTGTGGTTTTGTCAAGCGTTAAGCCTTTTAGATTCTTTTTTTTCATGATATGAATATTTAGGATTAATAATTACATCTAATTTAATCAAAATAATTGATAATCAGTTTTTTATGGTTTTACCGTAATTCTAAATCTACTATTGGTTTTGGAAAAGAAGTCTTATGCTAAGAAAGAAAATACCATCAAAAATAGGTTTTCTGTACACGTTTGTCCACAACATGTAAGTCACAATACGTATCTTTAGCGGTAGCGGACACGCTAACTTTTATTAAAAATGTTAACTATATATAGTACCTATGATTAAAAAAATAATTTACACGACTATCTTTCTTATTGCCATTTGCCAAGTAGGAATAGCTCAAGAAACCTATACTTCAGAAAAATATCATTTTTCATTTGAAACAACCGCAGAAATAGAATTATATGATACCGAGTCAGATCGTGTTGTAGGCTATGAAAATGACGATCTTGCGGTAGACACGGAGATCTTTTATCCTAATGAAGTAGCAAAAGATTACTTTGTTAACCTTTCTAGAACTACCGAAGTTATAGCGAGTCAGTTAAGCCTATATGAAGTACAAACGGCTCAAAAACTAACCACTGTTGCACAAGGCTATTATGTAAGAGCAACAGATCTAGATGGAGAGACTAAAACCCCAGTTTTTGTAGTGGTCATGTATCATCCTCAAAAAAAGATCATATACGAAGCAACGATCTATTGTTATGACAATGACGTAGAAGCTGGCGAAAAAATAGCGCAAAGTTTTAGATTAACATATTAGTTTCTTCTTAAATAATTTTCCATAGAATCAAACCATCAACTATGAAAAAACAAATACTTCTAACGTTCCTATTTGCTTTTACAGTATACGCTTTCGCGAAAGCGCAAACCCAACAAGGTCCATTTGATCAATTAATCATTCGAGGAGTCACCCTCATTAACGGAGACGGCTCACCACCGATAGGTCCTGTAGATATTGTGGTAGAAAATAATATCATTAAAGAAGTAAAAGTAGTAGGCTATCCTGGTGTTCCTATTGATAATTCTAAACGCCCACAACTTAAAAGTGGTGGAAAAGAACTGGATGTCAACGGGATGTATCTCCTGCCTGGTTTTATAGATATGCACGGACATATAGGAGGCACAGCACAAGGTGCAGATTGGGATTATGTGTTTAAACTTTGGATGGCACATGGGGTGACAACGGTAAGAGAACCTTCAGGAAGAGGGATTGATTATGCGCTAGATCTAAAACGTAGATCTGCAAAAAACGAAATTATCGCTCCGCGTATTATAGCTCATACTGGTTTTGGGCAAGGAAGCAAAACCCCTATCACTACTGCTGAACAGGCAAGAGAATGGGTTCGCAATAACGCTCAAAAAGGCGCTGACGGGATTAAATTTTTTGGGGCAGAACCACACATTATGCAAGCTGCGCTTGAAGAAAATAAAAAACTAGGACTTACCTCATCCATGCATCACGCACAAATGAGTGTCGCCCGATGGAATGTATTAAACTCGGCGAGAGCTGGACTTACCTCTATGGAGCATTGGTATGGATTACCCGAAGCCCTTTTTACAGATCGCACCGTACAAGATTACCCTTTGGATTATAACTATAACAACGAGCAACATCGTTTTGGAGAAGCTGGACGTCTTTGGAAACAAGCTGCTGCCCCCTACTCCGATCATTGGAATGCGGTGATGGAAGAATTGCTTGCGTTAGATTTTACCCTAGATCCAACTTTTAATATTTATGAAGCAAGTCGTGACTTGATGAGAGCCCGCCGTGCCGAATGGCATGAGGACTACACTCTACCTTCATTATGGCGTTTTTACCAACCTAGTAAAATCTCTCATGGATCGTACTGGCATTTCTGGGGAACGGAGGAAGAAGTTGCTTGGCGCGAAAATTACCGCCTATGGATGACCTTCATCAATGAGTATAAAAACCGTGGTGGTCGCGTGACCGCAGGATCAGATTCTGGATTTATCTTTCAATTATATGGATTTGCTTATATCCGAGAATTAGAATTGCTGAGAGAAGCTGGTTTCCATCCTATGGAAGTCATCAGAGCAGCTACTCTTAATGGTGCTGAAGCTTTGCGAATGGATGACAAGATAGGATCTGTACAAGTAGGTAAACTCGCCGACTTTGTGATTGTAGAAGAAAATCCGCTCCAAAACCTAAAAGTACTGTATGGTACGGGTGCTATTAAACTTACTGAAGATAACGAAGTAATCCGCGCAGGCGGTGTAAAATATACCATTAAAGATGGCATTATCTATGACGCCAAACAGTTATTGCGGGATGTAAAAGCCATGGTGGATAAAGCAAAAGCCAATGAAGGTGGCTTTGAGATCAAACAGCCTGGGATTAAGGATTAGACTTTTTTATTAGTGAGATGCAGTTTTGTCAAGTGTTCAAGACGTTTACAAAAGAGTTCGTTGAACTAATCCCGCTTGAAAGTGGAATCAAATACTAAAGTCAATTTTTAGTATTTCGCTTTTTGCTAATTGGAGTTAAAAGTACGTGAGGAAATCAAGAGTCACACTATTGTTTCAAGATCATCCCAGTAGTTTCAATGCTTTTTAAAAACCCTTTCGATAACTACCTAGCGATATATTTACACCTTACTTCTTCGTATTATTGGCACTCCGTGATCTTGATTTCCATTATGAAAACGTACACTCCAAAAATAGACCAAGACCTCATAAATCAGAGGCTATTTTCAAAATCAAATCAGTAGTTTCAGTATCTTGTATGTAGATCAAATAAGTCATTGTAACTTTGACAGCACCTATTTAAACCCGTCGTATGCAATTACATATAAAAAATACTTTTACTAAAGAACTTCCCGCAGACCCTATAGAGCAAAACACAAGAAGACAAGTCGAGAAAGCCTGTTTTTCGTATGTAACTCCTAGAATTCCATCGGCTCCTTCGTTAGTGCATGTTTCTAAAGACATGGCAACTACCCTTGGTCTATCTGAAGATGATCTAGAAACGCAACGGTTTTTAAATATGGTCACAGGTGCTAAAGTTTTAGAAGATACCGCTCCCTATGCCATGTGCTATGGCGGTCATCAGTTTGGGCATTGGGCAGGACAATTAGGAGATGGTAGAGCTATTAACCTTACGGAGATTACACATAATAATAAGCGATGGGCACTACAGCTTAAAGGTGCTGGAGCAACGCCGTATTCCCGTACTGCAGATGGTCTGGCAGTACTGCGTTCTTCTATTCGAGAACATCTGTGTAGCGAAGCGATGTATCATTTAGGCGTCCCAACCACACGCTCTTTATCATTAGCGCTTTCTGGAGACAAAGTCCTAAGAGATATGTTATACGATGGTAATGCTGATTATGAAAAAGGAGCCATTGTATGTCGGGTAGCGCCAAACTTTATACGTTTTGGAAGCTTTGAAATCTTTGCTAGTCGGCAGGATTCGGAAACGCTTAAGACATTAGTCGATTATACAATCAAACATTTCTACCCACAGTATGAAGGAGGAACTAAAGAAGGCTATCTTGGTTTCTTCAACGAAGTTGTCCAGAATACTCTAGAAATGATTGTGCATTGGCAACGGGTTGGTTTTGTACACGGTGTGATGAATACGGATAATATGTCGATACTTGGTCTTACGATAGATTATGGTCCGTATGGATGGTTAGAAGGCTATGATCCGGGATGGACGCCTAACACCACCGATCGTCAAAACAAACGTTATCGCTTTGGGAATCAACCGCAAATTGGGTTATGGAATCTCTTACAACTTGCCAATGCTTTGTTTCCGTTGATTGAAGATGCCGCACCACTGGAAGCTATTTTACAAACCTATCATACGGAGTATCCTAAAAAATACATCGCGATGATGCGTGAGAAATTAGGACTTCAATCGGCACTAGACACCGATATTCAACTCATCGCCGATCTGGAAAAAAATCTACAAGCTTCAGAAACCGATATGACCATTTTCTTTCGGAATCTGGCGCTGGTTTCTAAAGATGAATCTAAAAATGTGGAAACTACTTTTTTTGCTTTCGGCGAAGCCGAAGTCCACGCTGAGCGCAGCCGAAATGCGAAAGCGGAAACAGAAAGTCACACTGAGCCTGTCGAAGTGCCAAGTCATAGTCTAAAATCAGCCTTTTACAAACCTGAAGAAATCACAGGAACGATTCTCTCTGATTGGGAAGCATGGTTGCTTGCCTACCAAAAACGTCTCTCACAAGAACACCTCACAAATGCTGAACGAGCCACACAAATGAATCGTGTCAACCCTAAATACGTACTCCGTAATTATATTTCACAACTCGTCATCGATGAAGCGGATAAAGGAAATTATGAGCTTCTTAATGAAATATACACCTTATTAAAGAAACCCTACGACGAGCAACCTGAATATGAACACTGGTTCACCAAACGTCCAGAATGGGCGCGGAATAAAGTAGGGTGTTCTATGTTGTCGTGTAGTTCTTAAAACCCTCACCTCTCTTTTCTAGGAGGGAATGGATTGTGTTACTGCTTTTTCTCTCTTCCTGCTAAAACTCTCCAACAACACATAAAACTGTACCCCAAATAGCAACGATGCTATCACAAGATGCAACGGTTGTGTTCCAAATGGGAAATCTATGTAATACATTAGAATGCCAGTGATGACTTCTAAAGCGATTAAGATCAATACCCACTTTAATAAGCTTGTATGTCCAAGTATATATTTTCGGTTGCGCCAGAAAAGGTAAATGTTCAGAAGTGTCACCAATATAGAAAATGACCTATGTACATAGAACATCACAGTAGGTGGATTCAGCCATTGGTCTTTGGCATCATAGCCCACTACCATGACTTGCTCGTCTACATATTGACGTACTTGGGTTCCAAAAGCCACTTGTACTAGGGTCAATACAACCGCTAGTAGCATTAAATTCTTAAATTGAGGATCATACTTTTTAAGCTTTCGCGAAAGCGTACCCACAACACTTTCCTTCTCCTGAGATTTGTACCATAAATAGAGTAATAACGCAACAATAAGTAAGGCCGCAATCATGTGTATGGTAATCTTTACAGGTAATAAATTGGAGTCTACTACTTGTTTTCCTAACCATGCTTGAAAGCCCATAAGCGGAAGTACAAAAAAGGAACCAAAAATAAGCCACGGACGTCGTTTCCAATACCAAAAAGCACTGATAATCATTAATAAAATAGGAATCCCTGCCAACACCGTTACTAAACGATTGATATACTCGATCCACGTATGCCATACATTAAATGCCGCATAATCATGTTTATCATAGGTAGCCCAATTGTTTTCTGTATATGTTGTTGCAGATGTAAAATCTTTGGGAGCAATACGTAAAGATTCTTGTACTATAATAATCTGTCCTTCTGTATAATCCTTATTAGGCTCCCATTGCAGTTGTGACTCTTCTGTAGGCGGAATATAAAAGCCAAAACATTTAGGCCAATCGGGACATCCCATCCCACTACCCGTCATCCGAACTACAGCGCCTGCAATGATAATGAGATACAAAAATATGATAGAAATTTTAAGCGTCTTTCTGTACATAATAAGTTAACTAAAATAAAAGGTATTAAACCATAGAACAAGCTATAGACAATAAAATCGACCCAAAGGTCGAGGTATTAAACCATAGATCCCGCTGAAAAAGCGGGATTAGTTCAACTACCTATTTTGTATGGGTCTTTCTGACTTTACAAAACAGTGTTTCACTAAAAAAAATCCCGCGACGAGCGCGGGATGTATTGAGTAATTTGTTTTAAGTGCGCTACACTTCTTAAAAACATCTTTCTTTACACGTGTAAGGCTCTATCTTCTGTCGCAGCTAATGCGGCTTCTTTGACGGCTTCTGCATACGTAGGATGTGCGTGACTCATACGAGCAATATCTTCTGCACTGGCACGAAATTCCATAGCGGTCACTCCTTCCGAAATTAAATCGGCGACACGAGCGCCTACCATGTGTACGCCTAATACTTCATCTGTGGTTTTATCTGCAAGTATTTTTACAAACCCGTCGATATCACCACTCGCACGGCTACGTCCTAAAGCACGCATCGGAAATTGTCCTGACTTATATTCAACACCCGCTTCCTTCAGTTGCTCTTCTGTTTTCCCAACGGATGCTACTTCTGGCCATGTATACACAACACCAGGAATTAAATTATAATCGATATGTGGTTTTTGACCTGCTAAATATTCTGCTACAACTACACCTTCTTCTTCTGCTTTATGTGCTAACATGGCACCTTTAACAACATCACCAATGGCATAAATATTAGAAACAGAAGTTTGTAAGTGATCGTTAACTTCTACTTGGTTTCTTTCATTTAATTGAACGCCTGCGTTTTCTAATCCTAAACCTTCGGTAAAAGGTTTTCTACCAACAGCCACTAAACAATAATCTCCAGTAAACTCAACTTCTCTTCCTTTTTTATCAGTTGCTTTAACAAGTACCTCATCGCCATTTCTTTCTACAGAAGTTACGCCATGACTAATTGCGAATTTCATTCCTTGTTTCTTCAGTACTTTTTGTAATTCTTTAGAAACATCAGCATCCATGGTTGGTGTGATTTTAGGAGCATATTCTACAACAGTAACTTCTGCACCTAAACGCTTATATACAGACCCTAATTCTAATCCTATAACTCCACCACCAATTACTATTAAATGTTTTGGTACTTCTTTTAGTTTTAACGCTTCTGTAGACGTAATAATACGTTCTTTATCTAAGTTGATAAATATATCTCCAAAATCGAAGATGATGTTTTTAAATGCTTAGACAATAGACCAAGTATTTTAAAAGCGCGTGAAATTGGAGAAAGAATCTTGAATTTGCGGTCCATTACCAGTGATCAAGAATTCTCGAATACCGCGATCATGCCAGGACCCACGCATCTTGAAAACATTGATCGCTCGAGCCATCTCACCACGTATCTCAACATACTGGAGCAATAAAATCGTGTCAGTGATGGTTGAGATATGGGAATCAGTGATCGAATGACTCCCCATGAATTCTTCTGATGTATTGGTAAAGAAGCCGGCAATTTCTTCTTGCTTTGCATATCCAGTCAATGCGATCACAAACTGCCTAAAGGCATTGCGGCTTACACCACGCGCCAACGCAGATAATGAGTCAATCGCCATTCGGGTTGGCTTGAATTGACTGATTTCAGTTTTAATAATCTGCAAATGGTCTTCCAGACCAGTGGACTCTGGGTAGGCGCAAATAATCTTCAGCAGGCCATCTTGCTCCATCTGCTCAAAATCAATACCCCAGCTTGTGCCATTACGCATTAATTGAGCACGTGATTCTTCATAGGCAAACAAAATTGCTCGCTCTTTATTACTGCAGGCATCCTCAATAAATTTCGAGACCAATAAGGTCTTGCCTGTACCAGTCGCTCCCGTCGCGAGAATGATTGAATCCTTGAAATAGCCGCCGCCACACATCTCATCGAGCCGTGGCACACCAGAACTCACGCGCACATTGGATGAGCGCTGCGTGAGCCTCATCGCACCAAGAGGGAAGATACTGATCCCATGGGCCCCCATCGTGAACGGGAACTCACCCTTCATATGGGTGGTGCCTCGCAATTTGAGAATCTCAACGGTCCTTCTTCGGCGCTCGCCCTCAAGCACATTACGGAGAATCACAACATTGTCAGAGACAAACTCTTCAACGCCGTAACGCGCGATTGGCCCGTATTCATCGATTCGTTCAGTGGTCATCACAGTTGTGACACCGATCTCCTTCAAGCGTGCGATGAGACGGAAGATCTCCCGGCGCACAACAAACACCGCATCATATTGTTGAAATACAGCCGTAATCGAATCGATTGCCACCCTTTTGGCTTTGTACTTTCGGATGGCGTAATTAATTCTTTCAATCAGGCCAGACAGATCGAAACTGCCCGCCACATCCTGACCATCTGGATCCGGTGAAGCATCAAGAATAAAGAGCTTATCTTGCTCCACCATCTCCTGCAAGTTCCAGCCGAAACTTGCAGCGTTACGCAGAATATCGAGTGGCGACTCTTCAAACGTGACAAAAATTCCGGGCTCATCGTAATGAGCAATTCCATTGTGGAGAAAGTGCAAGGAAAAAACAGTTTTACCCGTTCCGGACGTTCCGCTAATCAGGGTGCTGCGTCCAATTGGCAAGCCGCCATGACACACATCATCGAAGCCCTCAATTCCAGTGGGGAGCTTCTGGACCTGCATCTGAGGAGAACCGCTTGAGCTAGAAATCTGCATAACCGCGACCTTGCTCTCCAACGTTAATAAGGAAAATCCTCAGTACCCTCTAGATCACCCCGTGACTTAAGAATCTGCCTCTTCGATGTCCGGAACTTCCAACGCATCCATCAGGGAAGAGCTGAGGTCGTTGTCAACAAGCTCGTCGTAAAGAAGATCAAGCCCGATCAGCACTCGTTCACGATCAGAAAGGTCACCAATAATCCGACGCACAGGAGGGGGGAGAATTTTGGACAACGTGGGTGTTGCCAGAATTTTGTCTTCTTCTGCAAGCTGAGGATTTTTCAAGACATCAATGACCTTCAAGGCATAGACACCCTTGAATTCCGTTTCAAGAATATTGCGAAGCGTTTTGAGTGCACGCATCGAATTCGGAGTATTCCCAGCTACATAAAGCTTGAGGATATAAGTCTTGCGCGGGCTCATAAGATCACTTCCGAATCCTGAAGCTGACGGCGCTTAGATCCAGCAGAAGCCAAGGGAATATCTCCAGGGACTGACCGTCGGTACATTTCGCAAAGGTGAGCCATGACATCCAACAGTGCAAGGCGGTAATCCTGAAGGAAGTCGTCTTTATGCCCTTCAAGTCTGAGTTGTTTCCAAAAGTCGTCAATCAGATTCATGTGAATCTCAACGGTTTGAGTAATGGGCAGGTCGCCAAAAAAAGCGGTATTTACAAAACTCTCTAACGCCTGGTTGGCAGCAGCAGGGTCACGGAAGTAACCAATCAACAGATCTCGATAGGTGCGCTGCAGCGACTGCAGCAGCTCACGCTGTTCATGGGGAGGAAGATTGGCCAAGAATCGCGAGGGATCTCGCTTGTAGAACACCCCGAGGTAACCAAGCCTCTCCTGCAAGCGGCTCGACAACTTCCAAGCACGTCCCTCAGGCTGCCCACCAACCTGATCCGATTCGGTGGATCCATCTTCAGGGCGAATATCTTTCTGACCGTGGCGAAGAAAGCGTGAGATCGCTGCGTCAACGTTGTAACCAAGCTGCTCAAGCTGATCGTCTGGCAGATGAACCTCTTCAGGGTGGTAATCGACACGGCCCATCAATTCGCCCACCACAACGGCAGGAAAGAGCAAACCACGAGCTAGTAGGTCTTCACGTGTCTTGTCTTGCAGGAG
>NZ_CALEMI010000142.1 GCF_937910895.1 uncultured Dokdonia sp.
ATCATCATCTTCATTCTCTAGGTTCTTTCGAGCATTTTCAATAAGCTTTTTAGGATTGATAAGACGGATAAGCATCCAGCAAATAAGGATAAGCAGCACACCGCCTACATATTCGCCTACTACAAATTGCCAACCTAAGAATATAGAAATGATGATTCCCAATTCAATCACAAGATTTGTTGATGCCAATAGGAAAGCCATAGAAGACACAAAACTAGCTCCTTTCTTAAAAATGGACTTCGTACCCGCTAATGCTGAGAAACTACACGAGCTACTTATAAACCCGAAGAACGTACCTAGCAGCATTGCTTTACCTTCGTTTTCGCCCATTGCATTTTGCATTTTATCTTGGGTTACAAAAATTTGTATCATACTACTGATGATATATCCTAAAACAAATGCCCATAATGCCATCCAGAAAAATCCAGTACTGGTGTAAGCTGCCTCAGCCCATTGTTTTAAAAATTCATTCATATTCATTATTTTTTATTTATGCCCGTAGTGTATTTAGATGGAGTTACTTTCAGTATTCAATCAGGATGAGCGACACCTAGCGTTTAGGGAACACTAGGCGTGCCAATCCGTCTTCCTTCCATTTAGGGGTGAAAGGAATCTATAACTATTCGTGTGTATGTCCGTTAGCTTTATGGTCTTCATTTTTTACAAGCGTCATTCCGCAGGTATCACACGTACCTTCTGTATCGCTACCACTATCTTTACAGTGCATAGGACATACATACGTAGATGTATATTCTTTTCCTAGCTTCTCTGTCGTTGTTTTGGTTTCGGTTTTTGTTTCTTTACAAGACAGCATTGTGACTGATGTGATGACTGCGATGGCGATTAAAATTGATTTGAATAATTTCATTTTATGTATTATTGAGTTATTAAATAATTGACTACGGCACTTTGCGCATAGTAAGTGGTGATGGCATTTATTTGATTGATCTGAAATTTCAATTGAAGTTCTTGTATATCCAATACATCATTAAAATCAATCGTTCCAGTTTCATAATTCTTAATGAGAATTTCTTCGGCATCACGAGCTTGTTTTAAGTTTTTCTCCTGTGTAGCGTATATAATTCTGGCTTGTGTACGCTGTGATATCGCTTTCGCGAAAGCGGTCTCTAAAACATCTAATCGCGACTCTTTTTGCGAGGTGATTTCTAATTGTCGCAACTCATTCTGCTTACTTTTTGAATCATAGCTTTTATTGAAAATGGGAATAGAAACCGAAACCATCGGCATAAAAATATCTTTTCCGTTGTCACTAAAATTCATATCTGGACGTTCGGAAACTGGTATATAATCTAATCCGAAACCTATCATAGGATTTCGTTCTGCTAGATTCAACGCTTCTGATTGGGCTACAGATTCATAGAGTTTATCATATTTAAGCAACTCAGGATTGAGCGCCAAAGCATCCTCCGCATATAGTATATCTTCATTTGGTAATACAAATTCTTCTAGAATCGGTACCGCCGTGGTTCTGTCTCGATGCAATAATTTATTAAAAGCGGTTTGCTCTCCTACATACGCGGCGTCTAGGACTTCTTTTTCCTGTAGCAATTCGTTCTGTCTGATCTGCAATCGCAAGACATCAACTGCGGAGGCTTTGCCAACTTCTACAGAAGTAAGTGCCAGTTTTTCGTAGGTTTTTAGTAATTGAATGTTCTCCTCCAATACTTTTTGTTTTACCTTGATTGCATAGAGCTTATAATACGATTGCGAAACAGAAAGCGCTAGTTTGCGCTTGGCAATAACAATGTCTACATACTCTGTATCTGCCATCGAACTCGCATAGTTTTCTCGAGCGGTAATGGTACCAAACCAAGGCAACATTTGTCTCGCTGAAAACCGTGCACGTTGCGCTCCTGTTCTCGTTTCTGGTTCGCTCACAAAATAGCCTGCACTAAATTCTGTATTCGGTATCCAGTCGGCTTCATGTATTTTTTCTTCTGCGATGTTATATCGTAATTCATAAGCCTGAATTTCTGGATTATTTTTTTCTGCCTCTTGAATGTAGTTTTGTAGTTGCTGTGCTGACGCAAAGTGAAAAGTGAAAAGTGAAAAACTAAAAATTGCAACTCTTTTGAAGTGAAAAGTGAAAGGTGAAAAACTATAAACATCAACGTTCCTAAGCCACCTTTGAAGTATAGCCATTGTAAATACAGTGAACGTGTCATTTTTTACTTTTAACTTTTCACTTTTAATTTTTGAAAAATCCATATTACATTCTAGACTTAGTTGTTTTTATTGAACTCACGAGCATCGCTACCAATTCTTTACAATCTGACACTAATGAATGATGACGCTCTTTGAGAATATAATTTGTATCCTTAAGTAAATCAATCCAATAAATAGATTCATTTGCTTCCTTTAATGCGATACTCATTTTATTTATAAAGTCCTTTTTGCTTTGAGCAAATTCGGCTTCTCGGATAAGAGCACCTACTGCGGTTCCACTTCTTAAAAGCTGTTTACTTAAAATATATTCTTTCTTTTCAGAAACTAACATCTGTGATAGCTTCACAATTAAAATTGCAAACTGATAACTTTTGGTTTTTAAAATACTTTCTGCCATAATTATATTCTTTTAGTCAATTCTATTTTCACTTTCCACTTTTCACTTCTCTCTTCTCTCTTCTCTTTTTTTTCTCTTTTCTAAAAAGAATTCTTCTCGCCAACTATACAATACAGGTACAATAAAATAGGAGGTAATGTCAATGATCATTCCTCCGAAAATAGGGATCGCCATAGGAATCATGATATCACTTCCTTTTCCTGTAGAGGTCAATACGGGAAGTAAAGCAAGAATGGTGGTGACGGTTGTCATTAAACAAGGACGAATACGCTTACCAGCCGCTTCTAGCGCTGAGTGTCGAATGGCTTTTTTATCTGTGGGTTTGTCACGGTTAAAGGTTTGTGTAAGGTAGGTCGCCATGACCACACCATCATCGGTAGCAATACCAAATAGTGCGATGAATCCTACCCAAACCGCTACACTCAGATTGATGGTTTTCATATTGAATAGCTCTCGCATATTCTCTCCAAAGAGGTTGAAATTGAAAAACCAATCCTGTCCATACAACCAGATCATAATAAAACCTCCAGCAAAAGCTACGGTGATTCCTGTAAATACCATTAACGATGTAGAAACAGATCGGAACTGGAAATACAAAATCAAAAAGATAATAGCAAGTGCTAGTGGCACGACAAGAGAAAGTGTTTTCTCTGCCCGCAACTGATTTTCATACGTTCCCGTAAATTGATAACTGATTCCTTTAGGAACGCTTAATTCGCCGATAGCTATTTTCTGTTTAATTAACGCCTGTGCGTTTTCGACGACATCTACTTCGGCAAAACCATCTAGTTTATCAAACAATACGTAGCCAACAAGAAACGTGTCCTCACTTTTAATCACTTGCGGACCTTGTTCATAGCGAATATCCACCAACTCGCCTAAAGGCACAGGAGTACCCGTAGCAACAGGAACATATATCTTTTTAAGATCATCTGGGTTGCCACGCAAATCTCTTGGATACCGCACACGTACTCCGTAGCGCTCACGACCTTCAACGGTTTGTGTGAGGGGCATTCCGCCCACGGCGACTTGCAATACTTGCTGTACATCCATAATGGAGATTCCATAACGGGCGAGTTGCTCCCGTTTGATATCAATGAGTAGATATGGTTTGCCAACAATTCGGTCTGCAAAAACAGCTTGTTCTTTGACACCTTCGGCTTGTTTGAGAATATCTTCTAGTTGTAAGCCAAAATTCTCGATGGTTTTTAAATCAGGTCCTTTTACCTTAATTCCCATAGGTGCTCGCATTCCTGTTTGCAACATCACCAATCGGGTTTCGATAGGTTGTAATTTGGGTGCTGATGTCACGCCAGGCAACTTGGTGACTTTGACGATTTCATTCCAGATATCGTCTGGGCTGTTTATTTCTGGTCGCCAGTTACGGAAGTATTCACCGTCTTCGTCTTCGATTAAATCTAGGCTCTCTACAGAGAAGTTCTTCGACAGCGCCTGTCCTGAGCTTGTCGAAGGGCTCGAACTGACATCTGTATTTTTATTATAATAGAATGAACCATCTTTCAATACAAAAAATCCATCCTTATTTACTTTATAACGCTGGCGTTTGCCTTGTGCATTACGCATATATTCAGATTTGTACTGAATCATATTTTCATACATAGAGAGCGGTGCGGGGTCTAAGGCAGATTCCGTTCTACCTGATTTACCAACAACCGTTTCTATCTCAGGAATGGTGGCAACTGCCATATCCAACTGTTGTAGTACCCGTTTGTTTTCTTCTATACCAGCGTGTGGAAGGGAAGTAGGCATTAGAAGAAAAGATCCTTCATTGAGCGATGGCATAAACTCTTTTCCTGTATTATTCATAATCCAGACCCCAGATATAAGAATGGTTGTCGGGATGATAAGAAATAGGACTTTATGAGCTAGTGCCCATGCTAAAATCTGATGGTAATACCTTTTTAGAAGAGAGAATATCCCCAAGATTCCGAAGCAAATGATCGAGACAAAAATTAAGTTGATGAGGATGCTTCGGTCAAAGCCCAGAGGTCGCCAATATTCAGCTAATAGAAAGATGATGGCAGCAGCGGAAATACTTATGTTAATAAGGTTAGCACGCTTTCGCGAAAGCGTATCCTGCATCGTTAGTAATGCCGTAATTCCAAAGGCGATTAAGACAAGCCCTAACCAAAAACCGTATGCAATCGCTACGATTCCCAAAACGATTAACAGTCCGTTCAAGATGTATTTTGAACGCTGCCGAATGCTTGTTCTTTTGAATAAAAAGGCGGCAATTGGAGGGATTATAAATAAGGCAATAACCAATGAAGCCGATAACGCCATGGTCTTTGTAAATGCCAGTGGACGGAATAGTTTTCCTTCGGCACCTATCATGGTAAATACGGGTACAAAACTTATAATCGTAGTAAGGACAGCTGTTAAGATGGCTCCAGAAACTTCGGCGGTAGCATTATAGATAATCTCGTTTGTCGTAAATTCTTCCCCGCTTTCGCGAAAGCGTAATCTAGAATCATTCATGTGACGAATCATATTTTCGGCTAGAATGACGCCTACATCGACCATGGTGCCAATCGCAATGGCAATGCCTGAAAGTGCCACAATATTGGCATCTACGTTAAAGAGTTTCATCGCCACAAAAACCATAAGCACCGCGACGGGTAATAATCCTGAAATTAAGATAGAGGCTCTTACATTGAACACCATGATGATGATGACCAATATAGTAATTAAGATCTCTAACGTCAATGCCTCGTTGAGTGTATGGAGGGTTTCTTCAATAAGTTCTGTACGGTCATAAAACGGAACGACAGTGAGTTGTGATGTGCGACCATCGGGTAGTACTTTTGAAGGTAAGCCACCTTTGAGTTCTTCAATTTTTGCTTTTACATTGGTAATGACTTCCATGGGATTTGCACCATAGCGAGCCACGACGACACCTCCTACAACTTCGGCTCCTTCTTTATCCAGAATACCACGTCTGGTTGCGGGACCGAGTGTGACACGTGCCACATCTTTGATCCGAAGTGAGGTGAAATTTTCTGAAGCAACAACAGCATTCTCTATATCTTCAATAGACTTTACATAGCCTAAACCACGTACGAGATATTCTGCCTGATTAATTTCTAAGGTTTGTGCACCAATGTCTTGATTGCTTTCTTTTGCGGCTTTTACAATTTGGTTGAGACCAATATTGTATTGGCGCATTTTTTCAGGATCGACGTCTACTTGGTATTCCTTTATAAAGCCTCCTATAGAGGCAACTTCTGAGACACCACTGGCGCCAGAAAGCGCATATTTAACATAGTAATCTTGAATACTGCGAAGTTCTTGTAAATCCCATCCGCCAGTGACATTTCCGTTTTCATCACGTCCTTCTAAGGTATACCAATAAATTTGCCCTAATCCTGTTGCATCGGGTCCTAAAGCGGGATTGACACCTTCTGGTAATAAGTTGGCGGGTAATGAGTTTAATTTTTCGAGGATACGACTTCGTGACCAGTAAAACTCGATATCTTCTTCAAAAATGATATAGATGCTGGAAAAACCAAACATCGAGGAACTTCGAATGGTTTTTACTCCCGGAATCCCTAGTAAGGATGTTGTGAGGGGATAGGTAATCTGGTCTTCAATATCTTGTGGAGAACGTCCTTGCCATTTGGTAAATACGATTTGTTGGTTCTCACCAATGTCTGGAATCGCATCCACGGCAACTGGGTTTGAGTAGGCTGAGATTCCTGACTCTTCAGAAATAAAGGGCGCATTTATCAAACCCCAACCTACGAAGAGGAGGAGCATTAAAACAGCGACAAGCTTGTTCTCGATAAGGAATTTAATTGCTTTATTAAGCATATCATTTGATAATTAAACAGTGATGAAAGGGTTGAGGTTCTGGAAAATCAGAAAAACAAACACAACAAAATCAGCCCTAAACGATTGTATCGCTGGGCTATCTACTACTGTTTAAAATCAAATAAGAAACGTTTGGTGCAGTACTTGCACATCCCGTTTAAAAAGGGGAGGGGAGTATTCTATGCGTGGAACTTCGTTAGAGATAGTTCCTTCAAAGAGACTGAGATATGAATAAGAGAATGCAGTAACAAAGGTTTGTTGCTCAAAAGTTAAATTCTTGAAAGCATCTTTTAAATCGTCTTGTCCTTCTATAACCAATTGTTTGTCTGAACAACATGATTTTTTGGACATTTCTGGATTTTCACAACTAGAGGCGAGTGCTGCTTTTTCCATTCCGCAGGTATTTACGTTATGAAAGAAAGAATAATCCACCATCGTATTTCCACAATAATGCATATCAATTGTAAATGACATGGTAGTAAAGCATACTACACAAGCCATAAAAATTGCTAGAGATTTGTGGATGAATTGTTTCATTAACTACAAAATTAGCAATTATTTTAACATAGTCGTTGTTTTTAACGTATCGTTTTAGTTAGCTACTTGTTTTTAATGATTTAGTATTCTCAAATTTATAGCGTGTTGCTTACTTTAAATGGAGACTGGTTTTTTAAAAACGGCAAGAATTAAATGTATTGGACGCATACGATATATTGTTTATTCCTAATTTTAAAAATAAAAAAATGTACGTTACACATCACATCCCTGAAATTATAAAAGAAGAGGCTTGGAAAGCACTTTCTTTCTATCCTCAATTAGGGGAAGTGCCTATTCATATTGAATTCATAGAAAATTCTAATAAGCCTTTAATTCAGGTTTCTCCTTACTGGATGAGCCTATTGCCTTGGGTTAGGAAGAAATCTTATACAATGGCACTCAACGAATCTTTTACGATTTCTGGAGCTACTTACTTTACGACAGAAATTCCAAGGGAAATCATTATAGGTTTGGTGGGACATACGCTGGGAATTGTCATATATCTGGAAAGTCTTTCAAAAAAAGACTTATTACAACATTGCTTGTATTATTTCTTTTCAAAAAAATATAGAAAAGAGGTAACTCAAATAGCCGATGTATATGCGAGTAAACAAGGCCTGAATGAGTATGTGCTAAAGACTAAACATTTTATTTTAGAAAAAGCGAGGCTTTCTCCTCCTCAAAAACTTCGACTTAAAAGTCAGTATTCATCACCTCAAGAAATCATACAGATGATTAATAATGTATCTTATGAAAGAGATACGTTTATACCATCATCTTAAGTATAGTAAGTGAAGATTATTGAAGGCCTAATACTATTTCTATGACTTGATCATCTGCTACTGCAAAAACACGATCTTCTGGGTTTGGAGTAAGCATATAGTTCCCTGTAAATGTTCCAAACGCAGGTTGTATTAACTGATTAGGTTTCATAAAAAAGCAGGGTACTTTTAAAAATTGTTTCCCGACTCCTGTTAATTGAACTCCTGGATGAATATGTCCCGCGATATTAAAAAAACCATTTCTGGTTTCTGGATGGTGTGTTAAAAGAATAGTGTCCACACAACGTTCTTCAAAAATTTGAATACCTAATTCTTCATAGTGTAGTGGAGCGATGATATCATGATTTCCAGTGACTAATTGTATGTTACTCGCGATGGTTTCTACCCATTTTTCAAATAAAAACCATTCTGTATTTAAATGACTATGAAAGAGATCTCCCATAAAAATAATAGTATCCGGATTAAAATAGGAACATACAGTGTCTAAGTCTTTGATGTTTTTGTGGATAGCTTCTTGAGGGACTCCGCTACCGTGTTTTCTAAAATGTGTGATTTTTCCGAAATGTACATCGGCGATAAGGAGATAGCTTTTTTCTTTCCAGAAAAGCGCTCCTGAAGGGTGTAGTGTGAAAGTTTGATTTTGGATGGTAATTTCCGTTGTCTCCATGCGTGACTAAGATATACATTCTAGGAAATATAGGGGTATGGAATCTTTATAGGTTTGTTTGTTTTTTTCTTAGTAGGCAGACAGAAATCGATATGCTATTAAACTTGTAAAATTTTTAAGTTAGCAGTCAACACTAATCAAGGGATACACATTAGAATAACCAATAAATTTTAAACCTTTAGATTAATAGACTCACGACTCACGACTCACAAACAAGTTACTTGGTAAGCAACGCTACCATTCGTTTGATACGGTCGGCTAGTTTTTCTGATGATAATTTTTCGCGTAAGCGGTCTGTAATAATAGGAAATGAAAAGGGAGTTGGCTTCTCACAATCTTTCCATACGATGGTTTGTGCTTCAATACGCTCCATAGCAAGTTGCAATCTTCCTTCTTCTAGCTGATGGTCAAATGTTTCTGTAAAGGCTTGTTGGTATAGTAGGTTAACAGGTTCGTAATCTGCAAAGACATTAAAGAGGAGTTGCGAACTTGATTGTAGGTGTTTGTTTTTTACTTGTTTGTCTGGATAGCCTGTAAATACGAGTCCAGAAATTACCGCAATATCTCTGAATTTACGCCGAGCCATTTCGGTAGCATTTAGGCTTTTTTGTAAATCACTTTTTAAGTATGCTGCTGTAAACAGATTATTGTCAATGACTTCTTGAATATCAAAAAACTGATCTGACAGCAGTTCAAAACCGTAATCGTTATAGGCAATGGTAAAGGTAATAGGCGATAACAAACTAATCCGATAGGCGATCAGACTTGCCATCGCTTCATGTACAAAGCGTCCTTCAAAAGGGTAGAAGACGGCATGATAGCCCTCTCGGGTTTTAAAAGTTTCTATCAGAAATTCATTTTTGGACGGAATAATACTTTCTCTTTGTTGTCTCGTGAAAATGGGTTCTAATGCTTTTAATTCCTTAGACAATGGGAGATCGGTGCGATTCACATTATATAATTCGTCGCGAAGCATATCACTCATTTCTGAAGAAAAACTCATGCGTCCTCCCATCCAACTTGGAACTTTGGCTGTTTTCTTATTAGATTTTCTGACGAGGACTTGCATATTTTTGATTTTAAACAACTCCAGATTTCTACCTGCAAACGTAAATACATCGCCAGGTTTAAGTTTGGAGACAAACCATTCTTCAATCGTTCCTATAAAACCTCCTTTTAGATATTTGACCATCAGGTTTGCATCGCTTACAATGGTACCTATTTGTAGTCTATGACGCATGGATACTGCACGGCTATTGACTTTAAATTTTCCATCTTCTTCTATCTCCACTTTACGATACTCATCATACGCTTGTAAACTTTGACTTCCTAATACTAGAAAATTAAGAATCCATTGGTATTGATCTTGTGTAATTGCCTGAAAGCAACTGGTGGTTTGGATCTCTTTAAAAATGGTATCTGGATAAAATCCGTCAGATACAGCGAGGGTCACCAGATATTGCACGAGCACGTCATAGCTATTAAGATAGGGAATCCGATCTTCTACTATTTTTTGTTTGACTGCTTTTTGAAGGGCAGACGCCTCTATAAGCTCCAAAGCGTGTGTAGGTAAAAAATGGATCACACTTTCTTTTCCAGGTTGGTGCCCGCTACGTCCTGCTCGTTGTAAAAAACGTGCAACGCCTTTTGGGCTTCCAATTTGGATAATGGTTTCTACAGGGGCAAAGTCGACGCCAAGATCCAGACTTGAGGTACAAACCACGGCTTTCAAATCGCCAGATCGAATGGCATTCTCGACCCATAAACGGGTATCTTTACTGATGCTCCCATGATGCATCGCAAGTGACCCCGCGAGTTCTGGTCGTACAGCTAGAATTTTTTGAAACCAGATCTCGCACTGCGCTCTGGTATTGGTAAAGAGCAACGTACTTTTACTTTTATCTATAATCGGTAAGACCTCATCCAGTAAATGAATGCCAAGATGACCCCGCCAAGGAAAGGTTTCTATATTTTTTGGGATGATGGATTTTACGGTAATTTTCTTCTGTATATTAGCTTTGATTAATACCGAATTTTCTAAGCTTTTTTGATCAGTACCTAACAACACATCTCTGGCTTGTTCTAAATTTCCAATTGTTGCTGAAATTCCCCAAATCCGTAATCGAGGGGCGACTACTTTTAGTCTGGAAAGTGCTAATTCCATTTGCACGCCACGCTTGCTTCCCAAAAGTTCGTGCCACTCGTCAATTACCACAGCGTGTAAATTTTCGAAGGTTTTTGCATAACCTTTGGAGGCTAAGAGCAATTGTAAACTTTCAGGGGTCGTAATAAGCAAATCTGGCATTTTCCGCTTTTGAGCAGTGCGTTCTTTTTGCGAAGTATCACCTGTGCGAATGCCTACGGTAAATGGTGCATCAACTCCAGCGACAAACCGTTCGGCGGCTTGTTGTATTTCTACTGATAAAGCACGTAAGGGTGTAATCCATATTGCTTTTAGTCCTTTTTTTGGATTGGTTTTGTACTCAGGATTTTGTTTGATAATATCCAATACAATGGGAATCCAGAGTGCATAGGTTTTCCCACTTCCTGTTGGCGCATTTAAAAGCCCATGTTTTCCTTGCAAAAAGGCTTGCCATGTCTGTTTTTGAAACGGAAACGGTTTCCAATCTTGTTCTTGAAACCAAGCTTCGGCAATTTCTACTAATGCCGCTCGATTCATGTCGTTTCAGTTTTAGGAATCATCATTTTAAGGTCTTCTAAGGTATTGGCGTCTTCTATTTTTTTGTCTTGTCGCCAGCGTAATATTCTTGGAAAACGCGTGGCAATTCCACTTTTATGACGAGATGAAAGTGCAATGCCTTCAAAGGCAATCTCAAATACTAATTGTGGGGTGACACTCCGTACGGGACCAAAACGTTCTAACGTGTTCTTTTTAATCCAAGCATCTACTTTTCTAAACTCTGCGTCGGTGAGTCCTGAGTACGCTTTCGCGAAAGTGACCAATTCCTTCTCCTCATTCCATAATCCGAAGGTATAATCTGTAAATAGATTGGTACGCCTCCCGTGACCACGCATCGCATACGTAAGCACAGCATCTATGGTAAGCGGATCTACTTTCCACTTCCACCAATCTCCTTTCTTGCGCCCTACTTTATAACTCGCATCCCAACGCTTAATCATGAGTCCTTCACTTTGCATTTCTCTGGATTTAGCACGTTCTATTGCCATCTCTTCCCAATTGGAGAAAGAAATGGTTTCTGAAATATGTAAAGGAATTTCTTCACTGTCTATAGTTTCTACCAAAGTTTCCAAAAGAACTCTTCGTTCTTTAAAAGGCATCGATCTGATATCTTTACCTTTCCATTCCAACAAATCATACGCTTTTAAAATCACAGGGACTTTTGCGAGGAGTGCTTTAGACACATTCTTACGTCCGATGCGTGTTTGTAGATCGTTGAAGGTACCTATCTGTCCGTTGATAAATGGTAAGATTTCACCATCCAATACGACGCCATCTTGCAGTGCTTCTACAAAAGATGAAAACTCAGGGTATTTATCAGTGACTAATTCTTCGCCTCGACTCCATACGTATAATTCGCCTTTTCGGATAATCACCTGTGAGCGGATTCCGTCCCATTTATGTTCTGCACTCCAATCGGATACGTCTCCTAAATCGGAGACCTCATCTTCTATCGCATAGGCAAGATAAAAAGGGTAGGGTTTTGATAAATAATCAGATTCTTTTTCTTCTAATACCAAGTCTGTAAAACTAATGGTATCAGGATTCCAATCCCCCATGAGTTTATAAGCAAGAATATCTTCATCAATATCAACAGCTTTAGAAAGTGCTCTGGTCATTAACTTCTGACTCACGCCAATTCTAAAACTTCCTGTAATCAATTTATTAAATACAAAACGTTCATAATAATTGAGTGCACTCCAATTATCAAAAAGATATTCTTTTTTCTCTTCATCCGTTTTCTTTTTTAAAGCAATAATTTCTTGGACAAACTGCGTCAGACTTTTCTCAGAAGTTTCTGTAGATGTCGGAATCACAAGGGCGATCGTTTCAGCAAGGTCACCTACAATGTGATAGGATTCTTCAAACAACCATAATGGAATTTGAGATAACTCAGACGCCCAGGTTCTTAAAAGTGTCGTGTTTACGGGGCGTGGTGGTCTGCGGTGGGAGAGGATCGCAATCGTCCACACCTTATCTGTGTCGGTTGCTTTTGTAAAGTAGTCGGTCAATGCGGCTACTTTTGCATTGGTTTTATTGGTACTGTCCAGCAGTTTTATGAGATGTGCGAAATCTTTCATACTTCTTCTACTTCTTTGGTAGACGTTTCCATCTCATTGGCTTCACCTTCATATTGTGTTTTCTCCGTCCGCGCATCATATCCCTTCTCTCTGAGATATCTAGAAAAAATCTCGGTATATCCATGGGTGGTAATTATTTTTTGAGCGCCTGTACCTTCAATTGCGGTGAGTAATTCTTCCCAGTCACAATGATCGGAGAGTACAAAACCTTTGTCTATAGCACGTCTTCTTCTGGCACCTCTAAAGGTCATCCATCCGCTTGCAGATCCTGTTACATACGGAACCATTTTCCGAATCCACGGACTTCCATGTGCGCTAGGAGGCGCAATGACCATGGTACCTTTTAATTCTTCTTTGGTCGTCTCTCGAGTAATACGTGTGGTTTCTGGAAAAGAAACCATCGGGCGAATCACTTCTGTCATATTCTCAATAGCCGCATGGATATAAATTTTTCCAATCGATGGATCAAGATGTTTGAGTAAACGTTGCGCTTTTCCTAGCGAATAGCCAAAGAGAATAGAGGTCTTTCCTTCCGCTCTATTTTCAGACCACCAGGTGTTGATTTCTGTAAACACTTCTTCTTGCGGTTTCCATGCAAAAGCGGGTAATCCAAAGGTACATTCTGTAATAAACGTATCACAACGCACACATTCATAGGGAACAGATACGCCATCATTAGAGAGTTTATAATCGCCTGTAAAGACCCAAACTTCTCCTTTATGTTCTACACGTACTTGTGAACTTCCAATAATATGACCCGCTGGGTGAAGTGAAAATTTTACATTGTTAATGGTGAATGATTCATTATAAGAAACGCCAGATACCGTGATATCTCCTAGTCTGTGTTTAATGATATGGACGTTGGTATGATGTGTAATATATTTTTTATGCCCATAACGGCTATGGTCTGCATGACCGTGGGTTATAATCGCTTTATCAACAGGATACCAAGGATCCAGATATACGTCTGCTGCCTCACAATAGATACCGTTTTCATTAAAGATTAGTAAGGGTGTTTTCATCTATTTTAAAGCTTTTTTTTGATTTTACAAGAGTAATATACTCAACAAAACTTGTGTAGGAAAGATAAGTATCTTTTATAAGAGTGTACTAACCCAATGCATAGTTCTATTGATGCTTTTGAAACGAAGACCGCTTTCGCGAAAGCTAAAACAGTTTACCTCCTACAGGGTTTCATCAAAAAAAGCTCCGTTATCGATTTGATAACGGAGCTTTCTAATGTAAGATTTTTATAGGAGTTTTATACTAAAGACCTGTTCTAAAGATCAGATCGATGCCTACAAATGGAGCTGCTGAAAATTCGTTATTAAGTCTGGTTCGATCATCACCACCTACTTGAAATGTCAATACTTGGAGTCCTACGGTATCTCCTTCTGCATATACACCATAATCAGTTGTATCTAGACCAACACGACCACGAACGATCAGAGCGTCATTCAAGAACCCATAGGCGGCAAAGGCTGAGAAACGTATCGACTCTTCCTGTACATAAAAATTAGAATCAAATTCTGATAAGTTGTACGATTTGATAGAAGTAATCAAATTTGCTCCTAAGCTAAAGTGGTCTGTTAATGAGTAATTTGCATCTGCACGGATTGGTAAAGTCGCATTGATGTAGAACTTTTTGTTTTTTGATTTATACCAAAGTCCTATAAGTGGCGTCAGGGTGGTACCAAAATTTTCTGAAGAGATATAGGTACCAAATTTTAAGCTATACTTACTTGAGTATCTTTTTTCTAATAGGGCAAGACCTCCCATCTGGAAATCATTATTTCCTAGATTATTAAAATCTGACGCAAATTTAGGTAGCGCGACATACGTACCTGACCATTTTTTGCCATGTTCTAGTTTTACACCCAAGTTAAGACGCGTCATCACAAGATTGGATCTATCCATAAATCCAGCATCTACTGCTTCAGTGGTATTTATTAAACCTAAGCGAGTATTTTCATACGTAAATCCTGTGATCATTGTGATATCACTGGTAAGCGGTAGCGGAAAATAGACTTCTATATTGGCATTACTCACATCGGTTTCACTGTCATTTTCAGTATTTCCTAGCGTAGTGCTATGATAAGATGCTTTCATTACATCTAAGTAATCTTGTGCGTTTATGATACTCGCCGAAATAAGAAAAGCTAAAAGTAGTAGTTGTTTTTTCATAGTGTAGATGGTAGGTGTTGTTTAAGTAGTATATGTTTCTATTTTTTTTCTATTCTGTAATCAAAATTAGACATTAAAAAGTCTGGCACGACATGATACGTATTAAAAAAGATTATAGTATGTATAAGTAATTTTTTAATTCACGATTTTTCACTACTTATTTGAAAGTATAAGTCCCTGCTCATTCTATATTTTTTAGAATGATGATTCTTCTTGATTTTTTTCCATTGATATGATAAATTTATATTTTATTTAACTGAAATTCAATAAAGTAAGAATTAAATAACGAGTCGTATTTTTTTTATTTTCTAAGATTAAATGGTTACTTTTGCCCTTTATATCGTACAGCCCCTTATGATTACATCTAAAAAAAACATGAATACTTTGGATCGTGTATCACGATTCGTTATTGCAGCGGTTCTCGTTGCACTCGTCATATTTGGACCTGTTAGAGGTCTGTTAGGATTTATACTTATCGTGATGTCTTTTTTCTTTTTTGTAGCAAGTTTTACAGGATTCTGTCTATTTTATAAGTCTATAAATGCAGATTTTAATAACTCAGACGAATATTTTAAGTAATTTTCTTGGTCTACTTTGGGACTTCTAAAGGCTTGGTATAACAATCATTTACTCTTTTGGAATTTAATAAAGCTCCACATTAATTTTTTCCTTTATCATATTTCGCGAAAGCGAAAAAAACAGCACAAAATCCTGTGTACTCTCAATATAGATATTTACGGTATCACAAGTTGATCAATAGGTTGTTGTTCAAAAAATGTGAGTATTCCTGAATAGGCGCCTTCTTTTCTGAGAAGTCGCTCTCTTATTCTTCGTTGCATGTTTCTATAGTTTTCAGGTAATTGTGCATCTTCACTCATCAGACGCGCCGCACAGTACACTAAGTATGCTTCAAAACGGTGTAAACACAACTCAGGTCGGTTAATGCCATAATCCTCTTCGGAGGCTTTGACAATTCTTACGTGGAGATCATTTTGATTGTCTAAGGGAACTAATACCACCGACTCATCTTCTGGCTTCACTTCCCAAGCAAAAAAGTTTTTGGGATCATCTATATAGGGATTGAGTAGTAAGGGTCGCTCATCATTATGTTGTTGGATATACTCATTCCAACTTACCCCATCGGTCTCTTGTATCGGATCTGGTGTGATGGTAGCTACTATATTTTTTAAATGGGTGTCTGTATTATTTTTCTTAATCTGTGGTCCTTGTATTTTGGGATGTAAAGTCTTGAATTTTGCCTTTTTATATTTTTGATTACATAATGTGCAAGACGCCAAATAATTATCATAGCAATAGGCTAACCACCAGTATTTACTTTTGGGTCTGTAATGCTCTACATCTCCATAAGATACAACCGTAGTAGGGGATTCACAATAAGCACATTTTGAATCACTTTCTTTATGTAGTTGCGTTTTACAAGGTGACCAAGTAGATGGAAATTTGTGTTTGTTTAGTAGTCCGTTCTTTATATCTCGTTCGGCTTTTACTAGTTTTAGTAACTGACTTTTTCTGTGTTCTCCTATAAAAGCTGTTGGGATTCCTCCATCTCGTATTCTGGATAACTTACGCATGACTATCTCTTATACGTTTTTAAAATTTCCTTTAAAGTCGCATGTTCTTCTTTATTAATGATACTATTTGAATATGATTTGATAGGTACGTCTTTTAGTTTTTCATTAATATCTTCTAGCTCTTCTTTATCTTTTGAAGATTGCTTTTTACGATTGGTAATTGTCGCTCTTTTTTTCTTTAAGTTTTCTACTTCCAGAGATTCATCGGTAGGCATTCCAAATACGTCACTCATTAGTATTTGGTGGAGGAGAAGTCCGCTTGGATCTCCGCTAAAGACATCCAGACGTAAGTCGTTTTTTATTCTCTCGATGGTATACAACTCATCTTTTCCTGCTTGCTGAGCGATAAAGGGAGAATGTGTCGTCGCTATGAGTTGCATATTAGGGAGTGTTCTTTTTATAAAACCTAATAGCTCTCGTTGCCATACAGGGTGTAAGTGGAGTGCAATCTCATCTATAAGTAAAACCCCTTTTGTATGAAGAGGTTCTTTTCTATCATAAAAGATATCATTGATTCTATAAAGAATATCACCGATCCAAGCCGCCATGTTCTGATAGCCATCACTTAACGCACTGAAAGGAATGATACCGTCTTTGGTCTCCAGTAATAACCTACGTTCTTTCTTATCGATACTATGAAATTTGGTATTAGGTAAAAAATCATCAAATACCTTTTTTATAATATTCATACCGTCATCACTACGGTAATCAAGATCTATTGCCCATTCTTCTATAGAATTAAGTTCTGCGGTTTTATCTAACAAGGATGCCACACATTGTGCTCGTTGGGAAGAAGATCGTTTGGACTTGAAATTATTCCCTCCGGAACCTGCATTTCTGGAAGAGCCATAGCCGACTATAAAATAATTCCGATCGGTATGACTTAATGCCGCATCTATCTCTTGGAGTGATTCTCCAGAACGTTTCATAATATCCCCCAGATGATCGCCTCTATGTATTTCAAGCCAGATATGACGAGAAGCCCCATCCTCTATGGTCATCTCTAGATCAATACGACACTCATCGGTGCCATAACGAATCCAGTCATTGACATCGCCCAGTAACTCTCCCAAAGCATTACTACCCGCCGTTACCAAGGCAATCGCTTTTAAAATATTACTCTTTCCAGTACCGTTTTCTCCTAAAATTAATGTGCGAGCTCTATTATTAGATGTTGAATCAGAAGATATTGACTGTTGTTGTAACTGATCAACATCAATTTCATTTTTAAAATCAATCTCCAATGTTTTAAAACATCTAAAATTTTTAAGAGTAAGTTTTTTTATAAACATGGATGTCAGTTTACTATACGATTAAGACGTATAGGAGTTGTGGAAATAAGATCTCAAAAGAGTTGTAAAACTAAGGTAAGTATTAAAGCACATATTGCCAAATCAAAGCAGATGTGTTTAGTCGATGTGTCAATGAGTCTATGAGTCTATGAGTTGATGAGTTGATGAGTCTATTAGTTTATGGTTTAAAAGTTTAAAAGTTCATGGTTTGTGAGTATTTTATTTTTTAATCTCACGTCTTGATTCCTGTAGCGTAGTGATCCTATTTCATGACAGTATCCAAAACCTTTTGGTCTATTCTCTATATTCTATAAGCGAAGCGATCTATATTCCAAATACGTCTTGAATCTTGGTTCTTTTCAATCCTGAGTTCGCTTTCGCGAACCTGTCTGCTGGTAAGCAGCAGCAAAACCAGTATCATTTCAATAATTTGAAAATTTGTTTCTGATCGGCTGTGTTGGTAATATGAGCAGTGATGTCTTCTTTTACAGCCTCAAGCTCGGCTTTTACGGGTATTTTTTCGTGAAGTGCAATATCAGTTTGTAAGATATATTGTAGCATCAAAATAAGTTCGTGCATCACAAGACTATCGTGTTTTGCGTAGCGTCTGAGTGGTTGAATGATTAACCGTAACACCTCAGCAGTGGTAATGTTTGATTGGATAATGATGCATTTTTCTGTGCTACTCTTCGTTTGTGTATGGTTACAAATCTTTATGGTTTTATAAAGTAACGGTCCTAATCTTGTGATGATTTCAATAGCAGTTCCTGGATCATTAATTCCAGGAGACATCGCTTTTACAGCAACTTCCATGAGTTTAATCATTCCGCCTGTATACGTATTGTCTTCATGACGGTCTTTAGAAAAAATGAGGCAGTCTTGTATTTTTTCTAATCCTTCTTCAGAAATATCTTCTTTTATTCTCAATAATGGATGTCCTTTCCAAACATGCTGATCTTGGTAAGGGATTATATGGATTTCGTTTTCAAAATCTTGTAGGGTTTTATTTAAAATACCCATATCAAAACCTCGGTAATATCCTGTACGATGACTTATGATGGTTTTCCAGAGTTCTGTGGTAGTGATGTCAGCTTCTGGCTCTTCGCATTTTTGGTTTACATAACGTTCACTTTCTGTAGCAATCCTGTCTGTAATCTCGTGAATCTGTATCGCATTGGAAATCGTATGGATAAAATACACAAAGAGCCCTACACATATAATCCCGAAAAGAGCAGCAAACATGGTCGTAAGTCCAATAATTTCTTTAGAGCTATCACTATCGGCTGCATCCATCGTAATAAGAGCGACAAGCGCATACAATAATGTTCCAATGTACATTCCCAAAATAATCTGATGCTTTTTATCAGAGATAAGACCTGGCAACAATCTAGGGGAATAGTTAGAACTCGCTTGGTTAAGCACGACCATCACCATTGAAAAACTAAATACGGTTAAGGAGAGAATACCTCCTATTAATGTAGATAAAGTAGTACGGGCCGTATCTATATTATCTATTAATAAATACGGAATTTTATCTTTAAGAAACGCAACAAGAGAAGAGGTTTCTAGTTGTGGAATACATATAGAGAGCAGTAAGAAAAGGATACTAATCACTACAGGATATAAGGCTATACTCCGTAACGTACGTTTATAACTCGCTTTTAAAGTCTTTAATAGTATTCTCACACGTTGTAAATTATATGATATCTCTTCAGGGGAAAGATACGCTTCATTTATAGTTTTTTGCTAACTTAAATTATAGTATTATTAATGCAATTAAAATGGTTCGCTTTCGCGAAAGCAATAAAAGTCTACTATTTAAAGCTAAAAGTTAACTAATTTTTAGTCTACTTTTAGCCTAAATTGATTTTTTCAATTACCCAATCGTATGATGAACCTTGAAGATTACAAAAACCTAGATTTTATTAACGCCCTGTTGCAGACACCTGATCAGGTAATTGATAAGCTAGATTTGATTTATGTATATGATGATTCCTTGAGTATCGAACGCATCAAAAAAGAAAAAGACTTTGACTACCTACACAAAGGAAAACCTTTGAGAGATAGTGATCAATTAGAGCGTATTGATAATCTTGTGATCCCACCAGCTTGGCAACAGGTAAAGATTGCCTATCCATTTAACGGACATTTACAAGCGGTAGGAAGAGATCTGAAAAACAGAAAACAGTACCGATACCATCCGCTATGGAATCAGGTGCGAAATCAAACAAAGTTTTTAAAAATGGCAAACTTTGGGCATCAATTACCAAAAATCCGTGCCCGTGTAGATGCCGATCTAGAAAAATCAGGCTGGCCAAAAGAAAAAGTATTGGCACTTGTGATTCGTCTTATGGAAGAAACACATATCCGGATAGGGAGTCGGCAATATGCAAAACGAAATAAAACCTATGGTCTTGCCACTATGCGTACAAGACATGTCTCTGTTGTAAAAGACAATTTAAAATTTCACTTTGTAGGTAAAAAAGGGAAGGAGCATAGCGTAAGCCTTAGGAATAAGAAACTCGCCAGACTCGTGAATCGCTGTGAAGAAATTCCGGGATGGGAGCTTTTTCAATATTATGATGAAGATGGTGTCAAGCATACCATAGATAGCAGTATGATTAATGAGTACATACACGATATATGTGGGGAATTATTTACAGCAAAAGATTTTAGAACTTGGGCTGGGACTAGTATCTTCTTTGAAACTATAGTAGAATTAGGCATTGCTTCTTCAGAAAAGGAAAAAAAACAACACCTACTAACTGCCTTTGACGCGACTGCAAAAGAGCTTGGTAATACTCGGAATGTGTGTAGAAAGTATTATGTACACCCTATGGTGGTACATCGATATACAAATGATTCGATTGCAGAAGATTTTAAAAAGCTAGACGCGCTCAACGAACAAAGAGAGTATCTATCAGACTCCGAAATTGTATTACTAGAAATGATGGAAAACTATACACCCAGATTTATAAAAGATATTCTGGAGTAGTCATCATCTTTTCATATCAAATGGTTGAGAGTGCATCAAAAATGAAAACCACTTTATAATTGGCGTATTTTGTCTATAGTTGGTGATATGGATATGTGCGCTTTCGCGAACCTGCCTGCGTCAGGCAGGAGTGGAAACTTACAAATCTAATTATTCTAATACTTGCTTTGGTCGCGTTTTTAAATATTTCTCTGAATAAGCTCTTGTAAAATGGGCGCCAAAAAATAGAATCAAACTTGAATAAGAAACCCATAACATGATTAGAATGATAGATCCTGCGGCTCCGTAGGTGGAACCTGGTTCCATTTCACTAAAATAAACAGCCAATAGGTATTTACCCCCCACAAAAAGTAGCGATGTTAGTCCCGCTCCTATACGTACGGCTCTCCACTTGATAGTTGCATTGGGTAACAATTTAAACATCATCGCAAACAATACATAAATGAAGGCTAATGACACCAAAATGTCAAATATATACAACAGATCGATCATATTCTCGGGAATGAATTTTGATAGGTTTTTCCCAAACGTACTGAGTAAAGATGTGAGTACAAAACTGATGAGTAAGAGAAAACCAATAACAAGTATAAACCCAAAACTTTTAAAGCGCCCAATGAGGGTCGCTATAATCCCGTTTGTAGAAGGTGCTGTTGCATTCCAAATTTCATCAAGCACATTCTGAATTTGGAAAAACACCCCTGTAGATCCGTAGAGTAACGTTGCAATTCCAATGATATTGGCAAACATAGAGGTAGGTGCGTCTCCTCTGTCTACCATCATTACCTGTATAGATTTGGCAGTTTCTTTTCCCAATGCTTGAGAGATTTCATCAATGAGTTCTCCCTGTACGATATCACGTCCCCAAATAGAACCTACCACATTTAGAATAATGATAATGAGAGCAGGTAAGGAGAGAATGGCATAATAGGCAACGATGGCACTTTTTTGAAAGGGGTCGCTATTAAACCACGATTTTGCTGAGGTAACCAGCAATTCGGGCAAGTGTTTAATTTTAAAATGGAGTTCTAATGGTTTGTCTGTTGTTTGCTCTTCCATACATTCATCATATTAAAAAGGGTATCCAATTGCAAAATTGAGTACAGGTTCATCAATCTTAAATTCAAAGCGTTCTCCTTCGGGTGCGGTAGGATCTTGAAAAGGAGCTGCAAGATCAAATCGAATCACAAAACCTTGTATGTCTACGCGTAATCCAATGCCAGCGCCTATTCCCAATTCATTAATAAAGTTACTCGTAAATTTCCCACCAGGTACGGCTTCGTTTTCTTGTGATAACCAGATATTGCCTGCATCTGCAAATACAGCACCTTTTACATACCCAAAAATAGGAAAGCGATATTCTACATTTGCCTCCAATCTTATATTTCCTGTTTGATCAAAAAAAGTACCGTTGTTGGTACTCCCACCCGAAAAAGTGCCTGGTCCCAAAGAGCGAATTCTAAACGCACGTACACTATAAGGACCTCCAGAATAGTATTGTTTTATAAAAGGTAATACATCAGAATTTCCATAAGCGTAGCCATACCCAGCAAATAATCGGGTTGCGATTTTTTGATCATTTCCAAGATTAAAATGATAGCGTATATCGGCATCTACTTTTGCATACTGTGCATATTCGGCACCTAGAAAAGTTTTCCGAGTACTGTCTTCTTGTGTTTGTCCTAGAAGGCTAATACTGTTTCCTGCGATGTCAACCGTGCTGTTGATGTAAAACTTATTTTTTTTCTTAGAGACCATTCCGTTATAAATAAAAGAATAGGTAAGCCCAGAAATAAATTGTTGTTCAAAACTTCTTTGTAAAAAAGGATTTTCTGCTAGAATATCATCAAAGGCAGTAGTCGTATTTGAAAGTTCTGTATAGTTGATGGATATTGGATAAATCTCGTGGGTTACATATTTATTAGCAGTCCAGATATATCCAAATTGACCTGTACCTGATAAAAGACTATACAACTGACTTCTATTCAAGAATTCTGCTCCTAAACCTATTTTAGTTTTAGGGATGGTGTATTCAAAAACATCACTATCTATCTTTATAGGAGAGATGAGACGAGGGAAAATTAAATCTGATTTTAGACTTAATTCTAAACTACTCAATCCTGCATTATTACCGCCAGCAATTTGTACTTCATATCCTATGTTTGCACTAATATTCAGCGACTCACCTCCTTTAAACAAATTTCGGTTAGTAAATGTAAATCCTAATGCGGGTCCTGCAAAATTATTAGACTTTGTAACTGCCTGTAATTCGGCTCGTATGGCTCGCTTATTTAATGGCGATAGATAGATAGAAGCTTCTAGGTTCCGAGTGCCATCTGTCAACATTGAATCGATTTCTTCATATTGGATATTCACAAACTTGTAGGCACCGATGGTTGAGAGTCTACGTGCAGTATTTTTAGATGTAACAGGATTGTAAAGATCTCCTTCTTCTACCGTAATAAAGGGATCTAGGTATTTTGGTTTAAAGAAGTCATTGTCGTTTACAAAGTTTTTATCTGCGAATCGAACGCTTTCTTTTTGTAGTGAATCGTTCTGTAAATCGTAGTTAGAATAAATATTTACTTTAGAGACGGTATACGGCACAATAGCTTCTTCAGGAACGTCTTTTTTTAAGGTCAAGAAAAGGTCAAATCGTTTGTTTTTATATTGATTAGTATCTACCTCAAAGAGCAAAAAATTGGGATTAAAATTATAATATCCTTTTTGTTTGAGTTTACTATCTATACGTTCTCTTTCCATTTTTAATGCATTGAGATCGTAGCGCATTCCTTTTTTAAATTTGGAATCTGCAATCACCTCTTTAAGATCTTTGTAGATAGGAGCAACCAAAGTATCTAGTTGATAGGTTTCTAAAATATAAGGACTCGATATTTTTAAAGTGTAGGCGGCACTTGCTCGTTTCTTTTTTTCATTCTCAATAATGTATGATGCTGCCTTGTTGTAATAGAAACCTCTATTTTCTAGTCTGTTTCGAAGTAACTCTTCTACTTGAAACGTTTTTACATCACTTAGATAGACAGGTTCTTCTCCTACATTTTTAAACAATAATCTATTTAGAAAGCCTGGATTCTCTTGTTGATTCTTATAATAGAAATAGAGTCTAGGTCGCATCCCTAAAAACTTTTTATTAGGCTTAGGCCGCAGTACTTCTTCAAGTACTGTTTTTAATTCGTCTTTGTTTTTTATAAGTGTATCGCTCTCGATTTCCAAAGAAGCGCCTGTGTACAATAATTCTCCTTCTGGAATAAACTTTTGAATACTACAAGATGCCATCAGCATGGTACTGATGATAGTTCCTAAAGCGATATAAAAGCCTTGTCTACTCACGATACGATATGTAAATTAGTTTTCTTCATCTTTAGTACCTTCAATTTTTGGCAGATCATTTTTTTCCTCCTTTTCATCATCACTTTCTTTTTTTTCTTCTTCTTCCTTTTTCTTTACTGCTTTCTTGAAGAAAAGGGCATCTGTTAATTCACTGAATTTATTAAACTCTTGTGTAAAGATAAGTGCGATACCACTGGTAATGGTTTGTCCATCTATTACATTTTCAAATTCGTTTCTTCTAAATCCTTTTAAACGATATCTTCCATCTTCTGTGAGGATATATTCTAAACTTACATTTCCAATAAGTGGGGTGGCTTCTCCTGTGGAGCTGCTTCCTTGTAAATCTACTTCGCTACCTACGCGTACAATAAGCCTATCGTCAAATAGTTTCTTTTGTGCTGCAATATCAAGTTGCGTTCGTTCTGTAGGGCTTTCACCCTGATAGTCGGTATAACTATCTAATCCAAAGTCGAGTTCTACGCCTGTATCTCCAAGAATTTTATCTGAAAATACATTCAGCTGATCAGAAAGGGCATCATTCAAATTATCTCTTGCTACGGTTACCGCGCCACCGCGACTTCCATCACTGCCAGGCTCAGGATAAAAACGGTTGAGTACTAAGAGTGAGAATACTTGTTTGTTCAGTTCTGCTTCCTGCTGGTTGAGTTGTTGGATTCTTCCATATACCTGTCCGCCGATGGCTCCTTGCTCATCTTTAGGCATATCCAAATTAAAGGATATTTTTGGTTGTAATAATTCGCCATCAATATTTAGATACACGTAAAAGGGGAGGACTTGTCTAAATTTTCCTCGTATGGAAGGATCAGCACCAGAAGTCTGTGCAGCCATTAAAGCAGATGCCGAAGCTTCTACATCATAGAGTGCTTTTACATCAAGATCTGCATCAAATGGATCGCCAGACCAAGAGATACGGCTTCCTTTGACAATCTCAAATCTTCTGTTGACCAGATTATAAAGATTCATTTCATAATGACCGTCTACAACATTATATACGCCCACAAGATTCATTCGTCCGTTAGGTCGCATGGTAAAATTAAAATCGCCCTCTCCAGAAACTTGGAAGTTATCTTCAGTTTCTTCATCGATAATGATTTTTACTTTAGCGCCTTTTCCAACAGTAATTAGTGATGAAATATCAAATCCAGTAACGGTAGCTGCTGTCTGCTCTTCGGTATTGGTAAGGATAGCATCGGGATTCTCTCTGTTTACAAAAGTAACGACACCATCTTTTTCTTCTATGTTTACAGCAGCAGAAGGCATGATATACGTCACATCTGTGGTAGGAGTTACCGTGAGTTTAAGATCTAATTTTGGGATTTGTAAATCTCCAGTTAGTGTTGCATCCGCATTAAATGCGGCGGTTCCATAGAGGAAGTCGTTATCTTTTTCGGTGGCGTTTAGGATTTGAAAATTATTGGCTTTCACCGAAAGGTTAAACGATGGATTTATAAGATTTTTAGTCCCTACAGATCCAGAGAGGACTAATTTATTTTTATTAGCATCAAGTATGGTAAATTTATTTAGGGAGAGTCCTTGATTGTCAATATTTAATTTCTCATTAGGCAATGTAAAAGGGGTATTAAATTTAGTCACTTCAAATCGTGCTTCTTTAAAATTGAGTTCGCCTTTATAGTTGGGCTCAGCAATAGGACCATCTATGGCAAATTTTCCTGTAAAAAATCCACTTGCATCACTCACTTCACCTAACGTAAAGCCTTCTAGCGCTTTCATATTAAACTGTGAAATGTCGAGATTTAAATCCAACAATGCGCCATCGTCTTTTGCAAGATAATCTCCAGTAAGATCTAATTGTACCTCACCGCCTTTAATTCCCATGTTAAAGTCATACTTAGCGTTACCCAATGCTTTTGCATCCATCGTCAATGTACCCAGCGGAACATCGAGCACTTGCAGTTTGTCAATGGTAAGGTCTGCGACCACGCCTACATCTGTAAAAGGATTTTCTATAATAAAATCGCCATTAAGATTTCCATCTGCGAAGCGTTCTTCGGGATTCAGGTAATCTAGAATTTCTCTGAGTTTGAAGTTGGTGTAATCAATGGCAATATGGTCTTTCTCAATGGAAGGGAATTTATCAGTCACTGCTATAGACTGTCCATTTTTAGTGATTTTGAAGTCATTAAATTCCAGTTTATTTTCTGTATAGATTACCTCATTAGATGCAGGAATCGTCCAAGCATTTTTGTTGAGGATTAAATCTTCAGGAACTACTTTAAATTGTAACCGTTCTCTATTTCCTGTGATGCGTGATTGGACATGAACTAATTTAACTTCATCATCGTAAGAAAGGAATTCAAGGTCTAGTTCGTTATTGACTTGAATACCTGTTAGGCTTGTTTTTTTAATGGAAAAAGGACCTGCATTTATCTCATTAAATCCGAAATCAAAATTAAAGTCATCGCGATCTGTTGCTATAGAAAAGGCAAGACTATCTATTTCATTTCCTGCATAGTTGATATGAGGAGCGACTACATTCGCCTTGAGTTGCCTTGATTTTTCATTAAAATCTACGGCAATGGTAATGGTATCAATATCTTTAACATTTACTAAAAACACTTCATTCAGTAAAGGTGCCTGACTTATGGTTCCTTTCACTTTAATACGCACTGGTTTTGTAATAGAATCGGGGACTTCTGTATCTCGATAAAAATAGCTGAATACGTGACGTTGTAGAGCATTTCCGAATGTTTGAGGGTCTGTGTTTGATTCTAACTGTAGATCTAGTATTTTATTTCTTATAGAGATAGACGTGGTATCTGTATGTACATACGCAGCAGCATCAAAACTTCCTAATAGGTAGGTTTGATTATCATAGACAACAACGCCATCAATAATACTTCCATCGACTTCGTAGTTTTTTGCATTGCCTTTAAAATTTGCTTTCAGTTGTAAGCCTGTACGTACATCACGTTGCATGAGTCCTAAGGCTTGTAGGTCGGCACCAATAATATTCATATTGATATTTGCCTCAGGAGCAATTGAATCTGCCACCACAAAGGCTTCTAGATTCATATTAAGATTTTCATCTTTATAAGTAGACTTTACTGTTCCTTTCCCGTTTTTGATCGCACCATTGATTTCAAGATCTTTGATCGCATACTCATTTAGTTGAAAACTTGAAATTGTTGCTGTAAGATCAGCGTCTAGGGTATTGATTTTGGTACCACTTCCTTTCCCGTTAATAGTCAAACTGATAGGACCTAGTTTTTCATTTTGCAACAATTTATCTAGACGGTATTCTTGTATGTTGATATTAGCATTAAAAGCAAGTTCTTTCTTGTTCTCAAACATCCCTTTTACAGAGGCAATTCCTTGCGAAGTGGTCACTTTTATATCTGTACTTATCGCATCTACCGTTCCTTCTAAACGTCCTTTTAGTTGGATCTTTTCTGGAAGTCGGATACTAAGGTCTTCTTCTTTTACAAAGTTGATAAGATCTGTCCTCGTGGTTGATGCCTGTACAGTCGGGAAATCAAATTGCAAATTGTCTGGATCTGTCGCATTTTTTACGACTCCATTGGACATCACAATTTCTGTAGACGCACCCCATTGGATGTCTGCGTTTGAAATTTGTATAGAAGATAAAACGCCTTGTGCTTTTAACGATCCTGAAATGAGTTTTTCACTAACAGCAACTAGATATTCATTTTCTTTAAGCGATGGTTGAAATTGAAAGATTTCTTTTGCATCCAACTGAAAAGTAGGAAAATTCAAGGCTATGGTACCAGATTCTGGTGCGTTGATAAAGCTAGATAAAGAATTGTAATCTAACTGAAACCGTCCTTGTAAGCTATTGTTATTAAGGGCTAAGGCGATATCTTCTGCAATAAGTCTACGATCTGTTATTTCAAAACGAGTCGTGAAGTTTTTGAGTTGGATGCCAGAGGCTTCGTTAAAACGTAATGTTTTGATATCTGTACCTGCAGATGTATCTTTTAGGTATAAATTGGTTCCTTGGTATGAAAGGTCATTAAGAAAAATAGCATTCGGATTAAAAACACCCTTCTCAGGAACAGCATTACCAACCTGATATGATATATTATTTCGCGAAAGCGAAATCTTTCCAACTTCAATATCAAACGCTGGCCATTCAAATTCTTGTGGACTGTTTGTAGTTGTTGCAGCTTGCACATCAGAATTCATGTTGATACCAATCTCAGAATTCGCTAACTCTACGGTAGTAATATCAATGGTATTAGTTTGAAGATCAATTAGCGGGATTTCAGTGAATAGGGAATCGATATCTAGTGTTGCTTCCAAGCCCATAGCTACATCGGTATAATCTGCCACTACATTTTGTAGGGTAATCTCATCCAAAACCAGTTTTGGTAAGGGAACTTCCTCATCAGAAGGAGGAATAGGGCTTTGATGATAATTTATTCGAGCGTCTTTCAATACGGTTTTTGAGACGTTAAACGCCATTTCTTCCAAATCAAAAGTATCCACTTCGAGTAGCATCGATCCTATCACAAACTTGCTATCAATTCCTGTAACATCATCTACATAATCGATATCAAAGTCTTTAAATGAAAGATCTCCGAGTGTAATTTCGGGGATAGGCGCAGGCTCATTTGTGACACTTTCTTCCGTAGGTGCTGCCAATGCATCGATCAAAAACTGAAAATTAAAACCTTGTGTGGTATCTTTTCTGGAAACTGTCGCTCTTACGCCTTCCCAGTCTAGGGAAGAGATACCAATACCATCACCTTTAATAAGTGGCCAAATCGCGACACCTGCTTCTAATGATTTTGAATAGACGAGTGTATCGCCTTTGAGATCTTCCAGGTAAAGTCCTTCTAGCATCAAATTACCGTCAAACGTAAGGAAAAAGCGCTCAATATCGACACGTGTATTTGTTTTGTCTGAGATATATGAAGTGACTTTATTGACAATGATATTCTGCCCCCATGGGCTTCGTACAAAAAGAACTAAGGAAATGCATACTATGAGTAGCACAAGAAGTGATTTGCCTACAAAACGAAGTATTTTAAAACGCTTTTTCTTTTTTACTTTGTCTTTACTAGCTTCTTTCACAAGGGGTCCTTATAGGAAGTTTTACTCGATAATCGAGATTTAAATGCTCCGAGGCTTGCCTCGAAATTAAATGGTTCGTTTCTTAAAATGCCTCCGTGGGCTTGCCCCGAGGTAGTTTACTGATCTCTTATCTAAGGTGTATTTTACAATAGATTTATAAACGGTAAATGTATAACATTGTTGTAAAAAGTACTTACTTATGGTCTTAGTAATTTTGACGTATTAGCATTAAAATGTGATGCGATTGCGCACGTTTTACTTTTTAAACGATATAATTAGGTGGATGGGCGGATGAGTTTAAAAGTTTATGGGTTTAAATCTTTCATAGACAGTATCCAAAATTTTGTGTAAATAGAATTTCAGCGGGTTTATTTTTTAGACTTTAACCCTTTTTTTTAATATAGTTAAGTATTAACCTGTAGTTGCTAATCGGCTGTGTTCACTTCTTTTTTGCTTTTATTAATACTAGATATACTAATTTATTGCAACAACCTTAGAGGTTTATAGATTAACATTTTTTGTACTTATCATTAAGCCCTTTACCTTCTAATATCATGGGGATGCATTTTTCAAGTCTTCGTAATCGCGTGGCTTCTTGTTTGGCACCCCCTATGTGTTCTGTGTATTCTCTTTGTTTGGACGGGGATAAGGCTTCAAATGCGGTTTTTAATGATTGCGCTTTCGTACTTCGGCTATGCTCAGTATAAACTTCTTCGTTATTATATGACTTGAAAGCAGACTCCAACTCGACGGGAATAATTGTTTTCTTTTTGCTGCGATTGGGTTTGATCTCCTTTCTGTCTTTTGCATTTTGAATAGCTTCTAGGAGATATTCTTTTAAAATGGTTGGATCAATCTCTTCTAGAGATTCATAATGTAAAGACCGCATCGCCTTTGTTTTTCCATCTTGGGCATTGCGTAAAAGATTCTTTTTATCTTCTAAAAATACGCCTTGAAAAAACCAAACCCCAAAATGATTTTTAAAATTTGCAATGCCCACCACATTACGCCCGTTAATGGTGTAACAAGGTAAACTCCATTTCCAGTCTTCTTGAAGTTCTGTATCTTTAATAACAGTACGCAATTGCTGAAGACCCTTTTGCCAAGGGGATGATTTTGTAAAATAGTGTTCTATTTTTTCAAGCGTATTCATGTTACTGTTTAATAATCTTTACTGTGTGTATTTCTTTTTTACCAGTAATGCGCACAAAATAAACCCCTTTTTTGAAAGAACTGCTATCTATTAATTCTCCACTGTCTAAGCCCGTAAATTGCGTTTGTAGATATACTCGTTTTCCACTCACATCAAACACTTCTAAAGTAGAGATAAATGTAGATGGTGGTAAGACTACCTGAAACTGGTTTGAGACGGGATTTGGAAAGATACGTACTGTATCTTCAAGGGTATTGTCTTGTAACGAGAGCACATTATCATACAGGACTTGAAGTGCATCTATAGGCTCTTCACCAAAAGGCACTTCTTCTATATTTAATCGCAATGTTGGGCTTCCAGGTGCATCTGTCGCTTGATAAACCACAAGGTAGGCAGAGGTAGAAGAAGTACCTCTATCTAGGCATCTCATATCAGCTCCTGCAAAATTGGCGCCTTGCATGGCTGCCATCAGTTTATCGGCAAGACTTCCTTCGGTCGTATTAAAGTTGTTTTCCATATTGGTTAATACGGTTTCATTAAGCAAAATATTACCTTGCACACTGTAGGTAGCACCTTGGATATCATCTTTAAAATCGTCTGCGAGGTTTCCTGTAAAACCTGCGGTTCTAGGGTTTCCTTCTGGGTCAAAATCGGCGATACCGTATTGTCTAAAGGCTGGATTAAAGTTTTGAGAACCACAGTTATCATTATTGATTAAAAAATCAATGATTTCATCTGGTGAGAGTCCGGCTTCCATTTGCTCAATGGCACTCGCAAGGTTTGAATTAGGAATACACACATAGGCTTGGGAGTTCACACCGCCACGTCCTGGGATGATGTCAGTAATAATATCGATAAGACCGCCAAAAGCGCCTATACCATCCACACAAGAAGCTCCTGCAGAGCCAACTTCACCAGTAGCGGGATCTACAGCGATAATAGAAAAGGTGTCTTGCGCGTAAAGACTAAGACTGAAGAGCAAAGCGAGAAGTAAGGTGTAGTTTTTTTTCATGGTATTTTTTAAAGTTAAAGTTAAGGAATTCTTAGGAATGTCTTCGGTTTTTTGTGAATACATCTTGGTTGCTAAGCTTACAGCAAGGTTTGGTAGGGAACATACAACTGGGTATTAAAAAATGACGGTTGGGTAGGTTATGCTTTCGCGAAAGCGTAATTAACCACACTTTTGTCTTGTCAACATCAAACAACGATATATTATGATTTCTAAAACGCAATTAAACGAAGCTCGATTAGATCTGGCATACAGAGCAAAACAAGGGATTGATTTTATTACCGCTGCTACTATTATTTGGATATTGATTACAATTATTTGGAGTACAAATTTTGATCTCTCTATTAAAAATACAGCAACACTGGCGGTAAGCGGAATGATGATGCCACTAGCTTTATTGTTTTCAAAAGTGTATAAGTCGCAATGGAAGATAAAGGAGAATCCTTTGCATCCATTAGGGTTATTGCTCAACATCGCACAGCTATTCTATTTTCCTATTCTTGTGTTGGTGATCAAGTTGATACCAGACTATTTTGTACCTGTTTATATGATCATTACGGGGGCTCATTTCTTTCCGTATGCGTGGTTTTACAAACAACCAATATACGCCATCATGGCAGGAATCATCTCGGTTGGAGCGGTTATCTTAAGCTTTACGGTAGTGACGTCATCACCTATGATGGTACCACTCGCCATGGCGATTACTTTAGCGATTCTTATCGTTGTATTGTCTATTTCTAATAAACGACTGGCACAGACTTCACAGTATCAAGTCGTCTAAAAGAGTCATCATCCATCATCCATCAAAATCAATCATTATGAACTATTTATATGTCTTATTTTTCTTTTTATGTGTCAGCAGTTATGGACAGGCGACGGTTTCTGGAAAGGTTACAGACAACAAAGGAATTCCGATCGAAGGGGCTAACATATACTTGGACGGTACCTACGATGGCGCCTCAAGCACTGTGGATGGGACATTTAGTTTTACCACAAGTGAGACAGGTGATCAGGTATTGATTGTTACGTTTCTGTCTTACGAACCGTATTCTTATTTTGGACCTGTATCCAGTATGAAGGAATTACCTATAAAACTTAAAGAAGATGTCAATTCGTTGGATGCGGTTGTGATTTCAGCGGGGAGTTTTGAGGCGAGTGATAACAGTAAAATATCGGTTTTAAAACCGCTAGATGTTGTTACGACGGCAAGTGCTTTAGGCGATTTTGTGGGTGCTTTACAAACGCTTCCGGGTACGACAACTGTCGCGGAAGATGGGCGCCTTTTTGTACGTGGTGGAGATGCTGGAGAAACGCAGATATTTATCGACGGGATTCGGGTGTTTACGCCTTATACGCCCACTACCAATAATATTCCAACACGTGGGCGATACAGTCCGTTTTTATTTGATGGCATTACGTTTTCTACAGGAGGCTATTCGGCAGAATATGGAGAAGCACTTTCGAGTGTACTTTTACTAAATACTGTTGATGAACCTGATCAAAATAAAACGGATATCTCTGTGATGTCTGTTGGCGGTGGAGTAGGACTCACTAGAAAATGGGAGAAGTCTTCTCTAAGTTTAAGTACTTCCTATATCAACCTAGCTCCCTACATTGCTGCGTATCCTGATCGTAATGATTGGTCAAAACCTTTTGAAGCGCTTTCAGGTGAAGCGGTCTATCGGTACAGAACCAATGATGGGTTGTTTAAATTATATACAGCTTTTGACACTTCCAACTTTGAATTGAATCAGGAAGATATTAATCTAGAAGATGGCGTTGATTTTGCTTTAAAAAATAGTAATCTATATGTGAATACATCCTATACAGGTGTATTGTCAGATACGTGGAGTATTCAGACAGGAGGGAGCTATACGTATGCAAAAACAGATGTAGGTATTATCACTAATGATATAAATAATACCGAAAATTCAGCACATGTTAAACTAAAATTCAAGAAGCGTTTTTCAAATCGATTTAAAATCTCAATGGGAGTAGAGCAGTTTATTACAGATTTTAATGAAGATTTTACAGGTGTTTTTGATACACAAACAATACGTGATACGTATGGATACGATAGTAACATTAGTGCACTCTTTACAGAAGCAGATGTTATTTTTTCTAAAAAGTTAGCTTTAAAAGCTGGGTTGAGAGGTTCTTATAGTGATCTTGTCAATCAGTTGACTGTTTCGCCACGTGTATCTTTGGCGTATAAAACAGGTAGTAAAAGTCAATTGTCATTTGCGTATGGTGATTTTTACCAGAATCCCACCAATGATTTTTTAAAGTTTAGTCAGGAGTTAGAAGCTCAAAAAACACAGCATTATATTTTAAACTATCAATACAATAACAACGGTCGTATTTTTAGAGCAGAAGCGTATAGAAAAACGTATGATCGTCTTGTGACTTTTGATACAGAATTTGCAAGTACAGAGAGTGTATTTGAGAATGGGGGTAATGGGTTTGCACAAGGATTAGATGTGTTTTGGAGAGATAATACGAGTATAAAAAGTATGGATTATTGGATAAGTTATTCTTTTTTGGATACAGAGCGACAGTATTTGAATTTTCCAGAAAGGGCAACGCCTTCTTTTGCAAATACACATAACTTCTCAGCAGTGGCAAAGTATTTTATTACCGATTGGAAATCGCAAGTGGGCTTTAGCTATCAGTATGGCTCTGGACGTACATACACCAATCCTAATACGTCAGGTTTTTTACAAGAGGAAACCAAGTCTTTTAATAGTATTAGTCTCAACTGGGCGTATTTGATCTCACAACAAAAGATTTTATACGTTTCTGTCAATAATGTGTTAGGCTTTAATAACGTAAATGGGTTCCAATACAGTAACACTCCCAATACCAATGGAACTTTTGAAAGAAGAGCGTTAACACCCGCTGCAGATCAGTTCTTTTTTGTTGGTTTTTTCTGGACGATTAGTGATGATAAGAATAGTAATCAACTGGATAATTTATAAACACAAATTCCTCGATGTATATCGAGGAATTTGACAATGGATAGAATAATTAGTCTTAAGAAGGATCACATCCTAGTGTCCCACCAAAGTTTTTACAAATCCCTGATAATACGGTATTACAATTTCCTGATGAGGTATAACATTTATCACCTGCATTTTTTCCAACACAACCTCCAAAACAATAGTCAGCTCCTCCATGGATACTTTGTTGTTGTTTTTTTGATAAAGTGCCTCCTAAGTTTGAAATCTTTTTTAACATGGTTTTTAGATTTTTAGCTATTAAAATAAAAGCGATGATTTTAAAGACACTCACCCTTTGTGTCTGCCTTTTACAAAAAAAGATATCTAAAGTTGGCTTTTTTGTTCTAAGAAAACAATAGCCGTTTCATAAGTGATGTTATTTTTTTCAAATCTGTAGACTGAGATTTAAGGTGTTTTGTAATCTTATATAAATCAAGGAGAATACACATGACATTCTCCTTGATTTGATTTAGGACGATTATTGGATACCGTCGCAAACAATATTGCCACCAAAGCTTTTACAAGTGCCTTGACAATTACACCCTGCAGAGTTATAGCAGGTATCTCCTGCTTCTTTTCCACCACATCCTATTGGACAATCAGGTGGTGCGGCTTTTCCTCCATGGACCTTTTGTTGTTGAACTTTGCTTAACGTTTCTCCTAAATTTGAAATGTTTTTTAACATAATATTGAAATTTTTAGCTATTAAAATAAGAATGACTTTTTTAAAGACACTCACCTTTTGTGTCTGCTTTTCGCGAAAAAGGCTTTAGTGTATACTGGTTTTTGTAAACAACTTAAAACCAGTATAAAGTATTAATATCTAAATGTTGCTTTTTTATATTATTAAAGCAATAGTCACTTCATAACTGATTGTTTTTATTTCAAATACGTTATTATTTTAAAAAAAGTTCTCCATACAGTAATTACCGTATGGGGAACTTTTATGTGTATTAGTTTGATATTAATTTAAAAAATCGGTAAAATCAAAAGTATAATTTGAGTATTCACATCCCATTGATCTTGTAGGTCTTGCAATAATAATAGGACCGTTTGCAGCAGAGGCATATTCTTCGTTTACAGTTTGATTTTCAGTAGCTGTATTAATCTCACCCGGAGTACAGGGTTGAAAAGCATACATACGATATCCATTATTTGCAGTTTCTGGAGTCATAGGGTGTGCGGATGATGTGATTTCTGTAAACGTTGGTGTCATGCCTATTGGCAGATATATTTCAATACATTCATCAGCAATGATATAGGCTAAAAATCCATCTACCATAATTGCTATTTCCAATGGAGTAGGTGTACTTGTTCTTAATTGCTCAAAGTGACCAGGCATAATTGGACTTCCATTTCCTCCATTTCCTGTATCTAAAGGTGGTTCTGGTGCTTCAGTTGGTCCTAGAGGGCAACCTTCATTTACATAAGATTGAGAGACAATCTCAATAAGACGTTCTCTAAACGCTAATTTAAATGGATCTGTGTCAGGAATATTTGGACCTATTAAATCTTCTATATATATGGTGCTATCACTATAATTAGTAAGGATATTATAGTTTATACGTTCAAGAAATTGCTCTTTTGCAAGCGTATTACTAAAGATGAGGTTGGATGTGGTAAAAGAAATCCATTGCAGCGTATGCTCAAGAGCTACAGCTTCTGGTGTTATTGGAGCAGTAGCTCCAAAAGAAGCTCTAGCATTATTGTTTTCTACTGTTTCTGTCTGTGTTGTTGTAATTGTTAAATCACTCGAGGTAACAGAGTCTTCTTGCGGTACGATCTCATCAGTATCACAGGATAGGAATACTGTAAACAATGTGAATAGTAAAATAGGGATTAATGCTTTCATAGTTTTAAATTTTAATTGCAAGGTAATAGTACTAATTTTTATACAAAATGGGAGCGTACTTATATATACGTATGTGTTTGTTTCATATTTGCTAGCTCTTGTTTCATTTTTGATTTTAATCAAAAATACGTTTAAGTACATACTCTTTTCGTCTACTAGATACAGGTACTTTAATATCAAGGTGCACTACAAGAACTCCTTGTTTATTATATTTAAGCACATGTTTTTTATTTACTATGTAGGATTGATGGCAGCGTATAAAAGTATCTTCAGAAAGAATTTCTCCGACTTTTTTAATGGATTTTGAGATCATAATTTTTTCCAGCTGCTGCGTATAAAAAGTTGTATAATTACCATCAGATCGGCAATAAATAATATCATCTTCATAAATAGCATATACGTTATCACTGGTTTTAAGAACGACTCTTTTGTTTTTGACGCCATTAAAATATTCACTAGAGATCTCGACTAACTTTTCTAAATTACTTTCTTTTTTTTCTTTTGTAGTTACTTTTTGTAGTGCTGCTATAAACTCATCGTGATCTACAGGTTTTAAAATATAATCTAACGCACCTACTTTAATGGCTTTTATAGCATGCGTATCATATCCGGTAACAAAAATGACATCAAAATCCTTATAGGTTACTTTTTGTAATAAATCAAAGCTAGTTCCATCTCCAAGATCTACGTCTAGCAGGACTAATTGTGGCTTGCACGCTTCTATAGCTTTTATACCAGAGGCGACACTATCTGCTTCTTGTATACTATTAATTTCATTTTTAAAATGAGTTGTAATACGTTCTCTGATATCAGCCCGAATGCTGGCTTCATCATCAATAATAATAGCTTTAATCATGCTCTGTTAGTCTATAAGGGATTAAAAAGGTAGTGATCACTCCACTCGTAGTAGCATCCAACTCCTTCTTATTGACATTGGTAATTTTCTGTTTGGTTGCTTTTTCTATAAAATTTGTAATCAAAGTAGTTGATACAGATTCCTTCTCTTTATAGGTCTTTTTACTGGCATTGGTTCCTATACCATTGTCTTCAATACGACACTCTAAAAAATTTCCTTTTTCGGTCAATGTAATCGTAATCTTGCCTTTGTAATCAATGCCTTGAAAGCCGTGTTCTATGCTATTCTCTATAAAGGGTTGTATAAGCATAGGCGGAATAAATATAAAATCTTCTTCTTCTAAATCATTCAATTTAATCTCATAATCAAATGTGTCTGGAAAGCGTACTAATTGTAAATCCATATACTTACGCAACGATTCTAATTCTTTTTCCAGTAACACATAGTTATTTGTAGAGTTTTCTAAGATGAGTCTTAATAATCTAGAGAATTTCAGTAAGTAATCGATAGCGCCTTGTTGATCCTGTTTAATTTTATTTTGGATGGCGTATAAGGTATTAAAGGTAAAGTGCGGACTCATTTGCGAGCGTAGCAAACGTTGTTGCATTTGTAAACTCATTTTATCAAAGGAACGCTGGCGTCTTTTGTAAAAATAAATACCAAATCCAATTAATAATATGGATAGTATAAATAGAAGTAGTAGTTGTATTTGTGTCTTTATCGTGTCTATTTCTGCTTGTTGTTTTAGAACTTGTAACTGTTCTTTTTCCTTGAATGAAGATTCTAGCGATTTTAAATCTTTGTTATACTTTTCTTCATACCTCGCATTTTGATATTTAGTAATCGTATCTAGGTATTTTTGAATTTCGGTATAGCTAGATTTTGTTTCATAGACATATCGTAGTTTATAACTTAAAATTCCATTCCTTGTATTTTCAGAACTATATAAATTATCTTCGTATACAGCTTTGTCTAGGTATATTTTTGCAGAATCATATACTTTTAAATCTAAATATACTTCTCCAAGATTTGTATAAGTTTTAGCGTATTCGGCAATATAAAATGGTGTTCTTTCAAGATAGGTGAGTTCCTGTAATCCTTTAAGATAATAATCTCGAGCTTCGGAAAATTGCTGATCTACGTGAAGGTAATACCCGTATGCACTATACAAATGCCTTTTTTGCTCATGGTTTAAACTTTCTTTGTCTTGTAATATGGTATCTAAAGTTTGATAAGCTCCTATTTTATCTTTAAGATAAAAATATTGTATTTCTGTTCTGGTAATAATTGCCCGAATTAATAACTCTTTATTGTTAGTTTTTTTTAAAATATCAATACGTAGATCGGCATACTTCAGCGCTTCTTTATAGTTTTGAGTGGCTTTGTACGTTTGTATGAATTGATAATATACTTTTGATATATTACTGTAGTCATCTTCTTTGAGTATAGATGCTATTTTCTTTGAAATCGCAATACATTCACCATATTCTTGTAATTGATAATGACTTCTCCAGGCTTCATAAAAATAAAAGAGTTCTCTTTCACTTTTTGGAGCGTCTTTAATCGTGGACATGGCTTTGTAATAATAGACAGAAGCGCTATCTGTTTTACCTAATGTTGAATAATAAGTACCTATTAAATAATCATTTTCAATGCTGAGAGAATCAGAAACAGTGAGTTCTGTTTGTATCAGTGCTTCTGCTTTTTTTAAATAGAATAAGGTTGAGTCTGAGGAACTCTGACGCGATCTTTCCTGTAATTGAGCAATACGATTATTGATGCTTTTACTTGTCAAATTTTGATCTGTAGTGCAAGAAAACACCAAGAATACGACTAGAATACGATATAGGAATATATTTTTTAGCATACATCAAACATACATGAAATGTTAAAATTAAGATAGTTCTTTGGAACATAATACGTACACAAATCCATTACATT
>NZ_CALEMI010000143.1 GCF_937910895.1 uncultured Dokdonia sp.
TCCATCGTGGTTAACTCATCAGCTGTACCGTCTTCATCACATACTAATAAGTCTGTGGGAGTAGTGGTGGTAGGATTTTCATTGATAAATAATTGAAAAGATAAATTTACAGCATCAAAGGTCTCACAACCTGTAATGGTGTTTACAGCACTGTAAAAGATTTCTTGTCCTTCCGCACCATTAAATAAGGTAGGATTTGGAATTGGTATAGGTGGTGTAGCGGTATAATCAGCTATAGAGGCATAATAACTCACTGCATACTCTGGATTTCCACCTGTGATCTCGATATCTTTTGAAGTTAAATCAAAGATGCCAAAATTAGGAGTGTCGCTACATTCTACAAAATCAGAAACATCCTTATTTAATACAGGATTTGGAAGGACGGTAAGTTGTACGTGAATCCCTAGACCTACACAATCATTGGCGGTGTCACCATCTACACGCACATAAATTCCTTGAATACCATTCATATCTGTCAATACGATATTGTTGGTGTAATTTGAAATATCTGGAATAGGACTCACTTCACTTTGTGCTTCCTGAAGTGTTTCATAATACGTTACGGTAAGTAATTGTCCCGGTGGAAATAAAGCCAAAACCTGTGGGGTTGCATCACTAAAATCAAATACAGAAACACCATCGCTGTCCGTATCACAGGCTGTATACTCTAATAAGAAATCAGGCGGGATTTGAGAAGTATCTACTTCTAATAATAGTTGAGCTGGAAGTGAACAGCCATTCACTGTACTTACAATAACATCTATTGTTTCGTTATTGACTATCGCATTTGTATACGCAATAGGATCTGCGATAAGCATTCCTGTTTGGTCAAAATATTGAAATGTCTCGTTTATAAAATCCGAAGAGATCAGTATTTCAGCTTGTGTTAAGTTAAAAATGGCAAAACCATCATTATCCACATCACACTGTGTTAATAAAGGTGCTGGGTTTATAATTATAGGAAGCGGATGGACTACAATATTAAATTCTGCAATAGAAAAACAATCTGTATTATCATTATTTTCTACTCTTGCAAAAATAGGCTGACTATTTACGTCTGTGTTTGTAAACAGATTAGGTAAAGGTGCCGTATTAGATTGAGCATTAGCAAGACTACTGTGATATGTTAGTGTAACATCAGCGGTACTTTGCCCATTTAATATAGTGGCATTCTGTGAAGCAAGATTAAACTCTGTAAAACCATTAGTATCGCTACCATCATTTGTGTTGTCGCAAATACCATAATCCAAAAGAGCTATAGCTTCAGGAAGAAAATCTACAATTAAAACAATTTCCGTGGTATCAAAACAACTAGTATTGTCATTATTTTCAATACGAACAACTATAGTACCACTGGTTGTGTTATAAGCTGTAGGTGTAGCAATAGCTGCGATATTGTTTTCTGCACTAGTTTGATCAGGATGATATGTAATCGTAAAATTTAAAGGATTTTGTCCTCCTAAAAGTATAGTTTCTGTATTTGTCAAATCAAAAACTTCAAGTCCGTCATTAGAAGCATCATCACAGGTAATTTGATCAGATACTGGATTTGCAATTGGTTGAACACTTATAATGAGATTAATAGGTGTCGTATCAAAACAAACATCACTCATATTATTTTCTATTCGAGCAAAAATAGTAGCTGTCGTTGACGAGTACATATTTGGAGCGCCTATTGGAGCAGTACCATTTGTAGCATCCACAGGGGTTGTATGAAAGGTCACTGTATATGATAAAGGACTTTGAGTTCCTAATATAATTGTTTCTAGAAGTGTGAGATCAAAGATATAGAGACCATCATTGGTAGGATCATCACATACGATTTGATCAGGAACAGGATTTGCAACAGCAGTATCATTTACAGTAACAATAAAACTAAGCTCTGCGGTACAATTATCTGGATCTGCTTGATTTTCATCAAACACAAATAATGTAGTTGTAGTAGTAATTGGAATTGTCCAATCAATAAGGCTAGTCGTAGGACTTGATTGAGGACCATTGTAGTATTGAGGATTGTTTAAGAAATTACCAGTGATTGTACTAGGATCTGGCAATGTATATGTCTCACAAGCGTCAATATTAGGAATTGGATCTAATACAGGGTTTTCTACAAGTGTAATTGTGATATTAACATCTATAGGGTCACAATCTCCAACAGCAATATAATTATAGATAAGTGATGGATTAGAAATAGGGTCTGTAAGTGGATCAAAAATATCTGTACCACTATTAAGAGGGGGTGTCCACGTTCCTCCAGTAGGAGGATTACCATCAAAACGATCTAATAAGTTAATAGGACCAGCACCAGTACAAACATCAGTTGCTGTATCTTCTGGTGTTACAGCAAATCCAGAGTAATATCCTCCAAATCCTGCAGAACCGCCAAGCCCCAGACTTGCATCTCTATTATCACTTCCAAAAAGACCTACAGCTATGGGACCGTCAGCTATAATTGACACATTACCCATTTGATTTGCTAAAAAATAGGTTTCCCAATCTGGTGTTCCAGGATTTGTTAATGCATCTGCAGCAGGAATTACCGCTCCATTTACAGTTACAATATTTCCGACTCTTGATGTAATTAATAAATTACCAGCATAGTCTTCAATACTACTTGGATAGATCTCATCTACAGCAGGAATAAGATCTACATTATTTTGAAAGAAACAACTTAGCGGTGGGATAAAATTCATCCCAGGAGTCGCGTCAGGAACATCAGGAGGTGTAATGTTTTGATTATTTGCACCTGATCTTCCTGCTAGAAATTGATACACATAAATAGTTTTTGTATCGTCATTTGTACTGATGTACATATTTCTATGTACAGCATTGGGATCTGCTGGTAAATAAAGATTGTCATTATTGAGAATAAAGTGTTCGCCCGTATTTAATGTAACTCCTATTGGATTACCATTTACAAATAGCTCTGTATTATCTTGATTAGCAATGATAAGAGGTCTCTCAGAAACAGGGTTTCCTCCTCCACGTATAAGCATATATTCAAAACCTGTCGCATTCTCATCTACAATCTGGTCTATCATGTGATCTGACCAGTTTGCCGCATTTGCATCAGGATTTGGCATCGTGCCTCTTAAGTTACCGCTATTAACTACAATAGGTTTATCTGCCGTCAAAAGAGCACCAATAAAACCTTCGTTATTATCCGGGTCTCCACTATATCCAGAAACGACAAAAGTTTCACCCGCATTGAGCGTAGGGTTGGGGTTGAGTCCATTTTGAAATGTCATATTCGCGGCATCGTAATCAGAAAATGTAAGTACAGTATTATCTTCAGTTGCCATGACGGAAGCAAAAAAATTATGAGCACCATTATTAGGATTCAGTGGAGCACTTCCTAATCTAAAACTTTGTCCTAGTGCATCTTCTCCTTTGGCTGTGAGATAGCCAGCATGATTAAATGTGTATGTTCTCAAACTGACATAAAATAATTGAGTTGACTCCAATATGAGTCCCTTTCCTACGATAGGCGTATTAAGCTCTGAGTTTTGTACAATTACTGGTGAATTGATAAATACTCCAGGATCATACAAAGCAGGATTTCCTTGAGAAATCGTAAGTGTTGTCAGAAATGTACCATCACCTCTAGATATGGTTACATTGATAGGTGTAGGAAAAGGAGTAGATAGATATACCGTAGCGGTTGTAATATCTGAACCTGTACGCGCATGCAGTGGAGGTAGGTAGTGCGTTGATCCTAGCTGAGCTGTAGATGGAAATATATATACTAGAGAAAACAGAAAAAATGCTATGTACTTTAATTTCATAAGTGAGAAATTGATTCGATGGTGTAGTAAGTTAACTTCTAAAAATAGGCAATATATTTTAAGATAACTTTATAGAATTATATTTTTATCAATGTTGAGCTATAGAAGTTATGGTAATTCGTTTGATAAATTCTATTTTTGGTAGGATGTATACGCTTTCGCGAAAGCGTTATATTTACATAAAACAAGATATATGACTAGTAAAGTAACCTATTTAGGAGACCTCAGAACAGAAAATATACACCTCAAGTCGGGGAATAGTTACATCACTGATGCCCCTACAGATAACCAAGGAAAAGGGGAGGCATTTTCTCCGACAGATACCGTTGCTACAGGACTTGCTAACTGTATGCTTACTGTTATGGGAATAAAAGCAAATCAAATGAATGTTTCTATAAAAGGAGCCGTAGCGACAGTAACTAAAACCATGAGTGCAGATCCTAGAAGAATATCAAAAATTAAAGTCGAGTTTGATTTTCCTAATACACTAGATTCAAAAACACAAAAAATATTAGAAAACACCGCAAAGACTTGTCCTGTTCATTATAGTTTACATCCTGATATTGATAAAGAAGTACTCTTTAATTGGTAATAGACATCGATAAAAATTAAATAAAGCGCACAAAAAAGTCCTATTCAATCTGAATAGGACTTTTAAAAAGAGTTAATTGTTATTATAAATTCGGCTTGAGCCTTATTTTACTTTGTTTACTATTGCTTCAAAAGCTTCTGGGTGGTTCATCGCAAGGTCTGCAAGCACCTTACGGTTAAGCTCGATATCATTTGCTTTTACTTTTCCCATAAACTGAGAATAAGACATTCCGTGCATACGAGCACCCGCATTAATACGAGTAATCCATAAAGAACGGAAATTTCTTTTCTTCTGGCGACGGTCTCTGTATGCATACTGCATCGCTTTGTCCACCGCATTTTTTGCAACGGTCCAGACGTTTTTACGACGTCCAAAATAACCTTTTGCTTGCTTCATCACCTTTTTTCTTCGGGCTCTAGAAGCTACTGAGTTTACTGATCTTGGCATAATTTTAATTGTTTTGTAGTAGGCGGTCTTATCAACACTTGCTCAATTTAATGGCCTAACTCCAGGGTTTATAATTTAATGTTAACCGGTTAAGATGATTACTTCAAACGAAGCATTAACTTAACATTGTTTTTGTCTGCATCATGAACTAATCCATCATGAGTCAACTTAAGCTTACGCTTTTTAGATTTTTTAGTCAGGATATGACTCTTAAAAGCGTGCTTTCTTTTGATTTTACCTGTACCTGTAAGCTTAAAACGCTTCTTAGCACTGGATTTTGTTTTCATTTTAGGCATCTGTTCCTAGTTTTATTAATTAACTCTCTTTTCTTTTATGCCACTTATCACGAGGCATTTTATCGTTAATAAACCCTTGAACGTATAAAGTTCAAGGGTTTATTATTTAACACCCTATTTAGGTGTGTACTTTATTTCTTTTTAGGCGCGATAAACATCGTCATACGCTTTCCTTCTAAACGAGGTAATTGTTCTACTTTTCCTAGATCTTCTAACTCTTGAGCTAGTTTCAATAAAAGAATTTCTCCTTTGTCTTTATATATAATCGAACGACCTTTAAAGAAAACGTAAGCTTTAAGCTTTGCGCCTTCCTTTAAAAACTTCTCTGCGTGTTTCTTTTTAAATTCGTAATCATGGTCATCTGTATTGGGACCAAAACGTATTTCTTTAATAATCACTTTAGAGGCTTTCGCCTTCATGACCTTCTCACGTTTCTTTTGCTCATATACAAACTTTTTGTAGTTAATGATCTTACAAACGGGAGGCGAGGCATTAGGAGATATTTCAACAAGATCTAATTCTTGCTCTTCTGCTATACTTAATGCTTTGTCTATAGGATACACTCCTACATCTACATTGTCTCCTACAAGCCGTACCTCACGGGCACGTATCTTTTGATTGATCTTGTGTTGATCTTCCTTGATAATCCTTGCGGGACCTTTCGATCTTTTTCTACGTATTGCTATGGCTTACTATATTTAAGTTAAACTTCAAATGTTTTTATTGTTCTTTTTATTTCGGTTTGTACCGCTTTCGCGAAAGCGTCCACTGTCATATTCCCCATATCTTCACCACCGTGGCGTCTTACAGATATCGTGCTATCATTTTCTTCCTGTTCTCCTATGATAATCATAAAAGGGATTTTTTGCATTTCTGCATCCCTAATTTTTTTACCCATAGTCTCTCCTCTGTAATCTACAAGGGCGCGAATTTCGTCATTTTCTAGCAAATTTAAAACTTTTTTAGCGTATTTCTCATATTTCTCACTCAGTGTAAGTATAATAGCTTGATCTGGTACCAACCATAGCGGAAAATTACCACCTGTGTGTTCTAATAATATTGCGATAAAACGTTCCATACTTCCAAAAGGAGCACGATGGATCATAACAGGTCTATGTAGCTCATTGTCACTGCCTTTATAAGTAAGTTCAAAACGTTCAGGGAGGTTATAATCTACTTGAATAGTTCCTAATTGCCAGCTTCTGCCAAGCGCATCCTTTACCATAAAATCTAATTTAGGGCCATAAAAAGCAGCTTCACCGGTTTCAACTGTATAATTTAATCCTTTTTCTTTTGCAGCATTCAGGATGGCATTTTCTGCTTTTTCCCAATTTTCATCGCTTCCAATATATTTTTCAGGCTTTTCTGGGTCTCTTAAAGACACCTGTGCTGTAAAGTTTTCAAATCCTAAGGAACCAAAAACATAAAGAACTAGGTCAATTACATTTTTAAATTCATAATCTATCTGATCTGGTGTGCAGAAAATATGAGCGTCATCTTGAGTAAATCCTCTTACACGTGTTAATCCGTGAAGTTCTCCAGATTGTTCATAACGATATACGGTCCCAAACTCTGCGTAACGCTTAGGAAGTTCTTTGTAACTCCAAGGGCGCGCATTGTATATCTCACAATGGTGTGGGCAGTTCATAGGTTTTAGTAAAAATTCTTCTCCTTCTGCTGGAGTGCTAATAGGTTGAAAACTATCTTCTCCGTATTTAGCAAAATGACCAGAAGTGATATAGAGTTCTTTCTGTCCTATATGTGGAGAAACTACCATTTCATATCCTGCTTTCTTCTGAGCAGCTTTTAAAAAGTTTTCAAGTCTTTCGCGTAAAGCGGCACCTTTAGGCAACCATAATGGAAGTCCCTGACCTACTTTTTTAGAAAATGTAAAAAGCTCAAGTTCTTTCCCTAATTTTCTATGATCTCTTTTTTTAGCTTCTTCAAGAAGTTCTAAGTATTCTTTAAGGTCTTTTTGTTTAGGGAAAGAAGTGCCATATACACGTGTAAGCTGAGGCTTGTTTTCGTCTCCTCTCCAGTAGGCGCCGGCAACACTCATGATTTTGACAGCTTTAATGATGCCTGTATTAGGAATGTGTCCTCCTCTGCATAAATCTGTAAAAGTATCGTGATCACAAAAAGTGATCGTTCCATCTTCTAGATTTTCAATAAGTTCAACTTTATATTCGTTTCCTTCTGCTTTGTATTTTGATAATGCCTCGTCTTTAGTAACAGATCTCATTTTGAAATCATGCTTACCACGAGCAATTTCAAGCATTTTATCCTCTATATGTTTAAAGTCTTTATCAGAAATAACGTGATCTCCAGTATCTAAATCATAATAAAAACCATTTTCAATAGCAGGTCCTATGGTGAGTTTTACACCAGGATACAGTTCTAATAAGGCTTGTGCAAGCACGTGAGAAGAAGAGTGTCTAAAGGCTTCTTTTCCTTCATCATCATTCCAAGTGTATAAAACAATAGATCCATCTGTGGTTAGTGGGGTAGAGGTTTCAACTGTCTCTTTATTAAACTTAGCAGAAATAACATTTCTAGCCAGTCCTTCACTAATACTTTTTGCGACATCCATTGGAGTTGTCCCAATTTCCATTTGTTTTACACTGCCATCAGGCAAGCTTATATTGATCATAATATTTTATTTGCGACACAAAGATAATGTCTTCTAGTATGGTGTACAATATCCAAATGATCTATTACTAAAACTTGTTTCATTTCCCACTTATTTATCGCACTAATAATAAGGAGTAGTTGTCGGCTATCATTTTTATATATAGTCTTGTTTTGTAGTCATTTACAATTATTTTCAAAAAACATTTATTT
>NZ_CALEMI010000144.1 GCF_937910895.1 uncultured Dokdonia sp.
ATAGCGTCAACATCTCATACGAACTGTCCACACCAACGTATCCACCAAGTGGCATCTCGGGCAACAAATATTTGGCTACCCGACCATAGCCAGTTCCACAATCAAGTAAAATGTTGTCTGTTTTGAGATACTGCTTTATGTCAGCAATCTGTTCGGCAGACTTCTTAGCTGCGGCGGTTTCATCTTTTGCAGAAATTTGTGAATCATCTTGAGTACAGGAAACAATTGTAAGCATTGCCAGCAATACTGGTAGAATGATCAAATACTTAAATTTTGAAATGGTTTTGGATTGTGATTTTTGTAACATAACGATTCGTTTTTTGATTAATGAATGATAAAAATTATTAGTAAGCGCTGGCTGTACGACGGTTGATGAGACCTTGACCAGTGTGCGTTGATATTCTTGAGAAGAAGAAACCTCTTGGATGGCTCCGTTATCTGCTATAAACTCTAAGTTTTGCTCTAAGCTTTCTTTATACAACCATGCCAGCGGATTAAGCCATTGTATTGCCAAAATACATTGTGTAAGTAAGATGTCAATTGTATGCCGTTGGCGTACGTGAATTTTTTCATGAGCTAAGATCATATCTAGCTCTTTAGGCGTATGTAAATTAGGATTGTAACATATTGTTTTAAAGAAAGAAAAAGGGGTAATAGTTTTATCAGTAATTTGGACATAGTTATATCCGTCTTTATATACTTTAGGATACGCAGCAATTAATTTATGTAATGAAATAAGTTGTATCCCTAAACGTGAAATCATAACAACAAAACCAATTCCATATATAATAAGAGCAATTTCCCACCAGTCAATGATAATGGCTTCTTGTGGTGGTTGCATACTTGTCGCAACAGTAGCGACAAACGACGTATTTTCCATCATAGAAGTATCTAGAATAGGAATGTCTCTATATGTGGTATGTGTGTACTGTATAAAAGGAACAATGAAGGCTGCGATAATGCCAGACAATAAATAATGTCTGTTCGCCGAAAAAAAAGTGTCTTTTTGTAGCACGATCCGATAGATGACATAAAATATAGAGAGGATGGCTATGCTCTTTGTGATGTAAATGAATGTTTCCATACGTTTTTAATTTGCTCTTAGAATGGAGAGTTCTTGATAATAAACTACGCTTTACTTTCTTTGTTTTCAATAATGGCTAGAATTTCTCTTAATTCAGTAGCAGAAATCTTTTCTTCTTTTGCAAAAAATGAAACGACCTCTTTGTAAGAGCTGTCAAAATACTTTTGCGTTGCTGTTTGCATAAATTGTTTACGATAAGATTCTATAGTAACCACAGGATAATATTGATGTGTTTTTCCATAAGCAGTATGAGCCACATATCCCTTTTCTTCAAGATTACGCACAATAGTTGATACGGTATTATAGTGATTTCCTTCAGGTAACTCAGAAACCACTTCTTTTACAAAAGCTTTTTCTAATTGCCATAAGGCGTGCATAATCTCTTCTTCTTTATTTGTTAATTTTTCCATATTTCTGCCCGCATAGGCGGGTAACTTTTAATGATTGAATACTTTCTGATTGATATCTTGATAAGATTCCTATTTTAAGAGGATGACTCTTCACAAAGTAAATGTATAACGATTTTTTTAGTTAAACAACTATTTTTATAGTTATGTAACTATTATTTTAGTTTTTTATTGTATTTCTGCTCCTACTTGCTGGCGAGGCAGGTTCGCGAAAGCAAAAAAAGCAAGTACTTATAAGGCATAAAAAAACTCCGTCACACTATTGTAACGGAGTTTTTGTCTTCAGGTATGTGTTATCATTTATTCTGTATGACCATATATATCATTATATAATGCCATATATTTTTCTTTAATGATTTTGCGTTTTAGCTTCATAGTAGGAGTGAGGTGTCCATCTTCTACAGACCAAATATCTGGTGTTAAACGAAATTGTTTTACTTTTTCCCATTTTGCAAAGGTCTCATTTGCTAGATCAACTTCTTTTTGATACCGTTCTACGACGCGCTCTTTAGCAATAAGATCTGCGTGATCTGTATAGGTAATTCCCTTCTTGTCTGCCCAATCGGTTAAGAAATCAAAGTTAGGTTGTATCAATGCTGCTGGCATTTTTTCGCCATCACCTACAACCATGATTTGTTCTATAAATAAGGTTTGCTTAAATCTATTCTCGAGTAATTGAGGTGCTACATATTTACCTCCCGATGTTTTAAACATCTCTTTTTTACGATCGGTTATTTTTAAGAAGCCATCGCTATCAATCTCTCCAATATCTCCCGTATGGAAGTATCCATCTTTAATGACTTCATCTGTTTTTTCTTGATCTTTATAGTATCCTAACATCACATTAGGTCCTTTTACAAGAATCTCTCCATCTTGGGCTATTTTTACTTCAACACCTGGGAGTAGCTTTCCTACAGTGCCTACTCTAAAACCGCCATTACGCATATCATTTACAGAGCATACTGGCGATGTTTCTGTAAGTCCGTATCCTTCCATAATACCCATTTCTGCGGCATTAAAAATACGAGCAAGTCTTGGTTGTAACGCCGCACTACCCGAAGCGATAAGTTGTAGATTTCCTCCTAATCCTTCTTTCCATTTAGAAAAAATAAGTTTACGTGCAAGAGCTAATTTTTTTTCATACCACCATCCATTTTCTCCATACGGTTTATATTGTAATCCAATTTTAACCGCCCAAAAGAACAGCGCTTTTTTGATCCCAGAAAGATCAGCTCCTTTTGCTATAATTTTATCATATACCTTTTCTAAAAGTCTAGGTACAGCAGTCATGACTACAGGTTTTACTTCTTTAAGGTTGTCACTTATCGTTTCTAAGGACTCTGCAAAGTAAATAGACACGCTCAGGTATTGATATAAATACATCAACATACGTTCATAGATATGACATACAGGAAGGAAACTTAACGCACGGACATCGTGATCTGGAATAGGAAGTCTATGTGAACTTGCCAATGCATTACTTACTATATTTTTATGAGATAGCATCACTCCTTTAGGTCTTCCAGTAGTACCAGAAGTGTATATAAGCGTAGCTAAATCGTCCGTCTTGACATTACTTTTTAGCTTTTCTACTTCATCTTGATTGCTCTCATCTGCGCCAAGTTCTAGAACCTTTGTCCAATGATCACAGGCATCTAATTCATCAAAAGAATACACGGCTTTCAATGAAGGAACTTGATCCATAATAGCAGAAATCTTTCCATGCACTTCAGCACAAGAAACAAAACAGTAGGTCGATTCAGAATGATTTAAAACATACGCATAGTCCTCCATAGAAATGGTAGGATAAATAGGTACATTTTGTGCTCCTAGTTGGAGTATTCCAATATCACAAATATTCCATTCTGTTCTATTGTTCATGGATATCAGTGCAATTTTATCATTTGGTTTTACACCTAAACGCAATAACCCACGACTCAACGCATTTGCTTTGTTTATATATTCTTGAGTTGAAGTAGCTTCCCAAACACCATTTTTCTTTGTGCAAAGAGCATCAGAGATATTATTTTTCTCTAACTGGTAATAAGGGAAATCAAAAAGTCTCGTAATTTCCATATACTATAATTTATCATGCAAAATATGAAAAAATGATGGTATTTAATGAGATTATGTTAAAATCCTGTAGGATATTTTTCGAAATGCATACCTCTTTAAATAAATGAGTTATACTAAGGCTTATCCAAAAGGCAATAAGAAGGCGTGTGAAAAAAAGAAAAGCCTAACGTTCGCGTTAGGCTTTTATAGATTTTATAGATGTCGCAAAAGCTTACTCTTTGATCACCTTGATTGTTTTTATAGCATTATTGGAGGTTATTTTTATAAAGTAAATCCCTTTTGCATAGCTGCTATAATCTAATTGTGCATTTCCAATATGTGTTGCTGTTTCAGATACACGTTGCCCCTGTATGTTATAAATAGTTGTCGTGTATTCGCCTTGTGGTGCTTGAATGGTTAAGAAGTCTCTTACTGGGTTTGGAAACACAGTAAATCCTTGAAGAATATTCTCACCTACAGATAATTCTTCTTGATTGATCACTAGAAATTCTAGATCATCAAAATAAAATCCATCCCGTCTTACCTCACCATCAGAAACTAATTGGAATCGGGCAATGATTTCTTCTCCAAGATACTCCGAAAGCGAAATTTCTTCTAACACAAAGTCAGGCTGTGTTCCGTCATATAATGGCTCTCCCGCAGGTTGTATATTGGTTCCTTCTGTTGTAAAATTACCACATTGCGGAATCCAAGTAGCTCCATTATCTGTCGAGATTTCAAACTGCACATAATCCCATGTATTTTCTATTTCCCATGCAGCATAAAAAGAAACAGATGCCGATACGGCTTCGGTTAAATCGATAGGTGTGTTGATAACAATAGAAGAGTTTTCATTATTGCTATAATTTCCATTTGGAGAGTCTGTAATAGATGTTGGCGCGGATTCAAAAATAATAGTAGTCACTCCCCAATCATTTGCCTCAAAGTTTGTCGTCGAACTATTTCCATTATCAAAGAAAACCTGTTCTGATTCTCCAAATATTTTAGAAACAGCGATAGCAATATCAAAAGAGCCATTATTTACAACGAGTTCATATTCTACAGCTTCACCAGCAGCTATTGTATTTGCTAATGTAAAGCCTATGGTACCATCTTGATCTTCAAGTGTGGCAAGTCCAGAAAAGGTAACAGGACTTCCTACAGATATAATATTGCTAGATACAGGATTGATACTTACGGTAAAGTCTCCAGATCCATTGATTCCTAATCTGCGAAGATTAAAAGAAGCGTTTGGTGTGGTGTTATCAATAAAAAGAGAAGACGTATCTGATAGGGTTCCATAATTGTTGCTCATTTTTGCAGCCGTAAGATTAAGGAACATCATTTCTCTAGCGATATCTTCAATTTGATTTGAAGGAGGATAAAAATCATTATTTATTTCTGGTGTAAATGCAAATATCTTGTCATGTGTACCTACAGTGCCATACATAAAATCGTCGCTATCTCCAGAAAATGGTGAATCTCTAAGGGCATTATATCCGTTTTGAGAGGTGAGTTCAGCACCTATTCCTTGATAAAGTGCATCATCTGGTGTTGCTACATCAGCATAACCAAAAGGATAATATAATAATCTTCCAAAAGAGTGATTATTTAAGGCAATGACAAAGTCGTGCTGTTCTACAAACCATTTGATGGCTTGGTTTTCTATTTCAGAAAAAGGAGCAGGACCGTGATATGTACTTGAATCTGGATTTGCTGAAGCTCCAGGTCCACCCCAAGAACCATTATTTGGATCTCCATTAATATGGTAATTGTAGTTACGGTTATTATCAACACCGTTTCCATTTTTTCTGTTTTTACGCCAGAACCCTTGACCGTTTGAAGGATCCAATACCTGATTGTATAAATATCCATCTGGATTTACAACAGGCACAAAATACAATTCTGTATTATTTAAGATGCTTTGTATTTCAGGATTGGTATCATAGTTCTCTAATAGATACCACATATAGAAGATTAATTCCGAAAGTGTTGCAAACTCACGGGCATGATGAATACTTGTATATAATAGTTGCGCTTCGCCTTCACTGTTGTCGTTTGGGTTATCACTTATTTTCACCCATTCAATTCTATTTCCACCTATAGAAGGTGTTACAGAGTTATCAGGTTGTCCTTCGGTTAAAAAATCACTGATTCCGTCTCTAGCTGTGATTAAGTTGGGATATAAATCATGCATATCGTCAAGTTCATCTAGAAATTCTTGATACGTCATATATCCTCCTAAAGAGCCTAAATTGAAATTATCTGGTGTAGGATAGTTTTCTCCCGTGTTTTGATTACAACTTGCATTTCTCTGCAAAGGGATGTTTTGTCTATTTTGTTCGGCGAGGTGTTGTCTTACATCATCAATCAAGACCTCTACTTGGAATCCATTAAGGTGTGCACGCTCAAGTTCACTGACAGAAAAATCAGAAATAATGAAGTGATCTTTTTTCTTAATTCCATGATCTGCGGGGATATCAAGTTGTTGTAATCGTGATAGGTCACTATCTTGATTAAAAGATATTTTAGCTCGTTGGTATTTTTCTAATTTCTCTTGTGCACTAATTGCAAAAAAAGAAAATAGAAATACGATCAAATAGGCTTTTTTCATTAATTCAGGGGTTTGTATACTGTACATATTATAAAACAATTCAACGCTCTGTATTCCTACCGTTGCCTTGTTTTATTTAGAATTTTTTAATTCAATCCATCTGCGAGCATTTTCAAATGCTTCTAACCAAGGCGACACTTCATCTTGTCTTCCATACATATAATGTGGCCAGTTCCAAGGAAAAATCGAACGTTCTATATGTGGCATCGTAACGAGATGACGTCCTGTTTTATCACAAAGCATTGCGGTATCATAGTCAGATCCATTTGGATTTCCAGGATATCCATGGTAATCGTATTTTGCTACAACATTGTATTCATATTCTTGCATAGGGAGGTTAAATTTACCTTCTCCATGACTGATCCAAACGCCTAGCGAAGTCCCTGCTAACGATGCCAACATAATACTCTTACTATTATTCGCAATAATCACACTTACAAAGCCACTCTCATGTTTCTTAGAGTCATTATACGTCATTTTTGATAATTGCTCATGCTCAGGATTAATAAGATCCAATTCTAAGAATAGTTGACATCCATTACAGATCCCGATAGACATAGTATCTTCTCTTGCAAAGAAGTTTTTGAGCGCTTTGTTTGCTTTCTCATTATATAAGAAAGCTCCTGCCCATCCCTTTGCAGATCCTAATACGTCACTATTAGAAAAACCACCTACAGCACCTATAAATTGAATATCTTCTAGGGTTTCTCTTCCAGAAATCAAATCGGTCATGTGTACATCTTTCACATCAAAACCAGCTAGATACATCGCATTTGCCATCTCTCTTTCAGAGTTACTTCCTTTTTCTCTTAAGATTGCTGCTTTAGGTCTTGGTCTGCTTGTATCTATTTGCGGACGTTTTCCTGTAAAATGTCCAGGAAACATATAAAATAGTGGTTGTGTTTTATAGTTGTCAAATCGTTCTTTAGCCAGACCATTTGCTGTTTGTTTACTATCTAATAAGTACGATGTTTTATACCAAGTATCTCGTAAAGAAGATACGGTAAGTCCTAACTCAACACCGTGATTTTTTATTTCTAAGGTGTCACCCTGTGTGGCGGTTCCAATTTTTGAAAAAGAAACGCCTTGCTCTTTTAAAATAGTTTCGACGCTTTCATTTCTTGCTTGAAAAACCACACCTGCATTTTCTGCAAATAGTACTTTGATCAGATCTTCTTCTCCTAAATCAGATAAATTTATAGTAGCGCCTAGTTCTGTATCTGCAAAACACATTTCTAATAATGTGGTGATTAATCCTCCACTTGCCACGTCATGTCCTGCTAAAATCAAATCCTTTTTGATAAGATGTTGTAGGGTATGGAACGCTTTCGCGAAAGCGGAATCATCCATAACAGAAGGTGCTTCATTTCCGATAGTCTTGCATACTTGCGCAAAGCTAGATCCTCCTAGTTTGTAGGAATCCTGAGACATATTGATATAATAGATACTTCCTCCGCCTTTTCTTAAGACAGGTTCTACAACCTTATTAATATCAAGACAACTTCCCGCCGCCGAAATCACTACCGTACCCGGTGCAATCACATCTCCGTCAGGATATTTTTGTTTCATAGAAAGGCTATCCTTTCCTGTAGGAACATTGATTCCTAAGTTGATAGCAAAGTCAGAAATCGCTTGAACGGCTTTGTATAAACGTGCATCTTCACCTTCATTTTTACACGGCCACATCCAGTTGGCAGAGAGACTTACAGACTTTAGATTGTCTGTAAGTGGCGCCCATACTATGTTTGTCAGGGCTTCAGCAATACTATTTTTACTTCCAGCAACAGGATCAATAAGTCCGCTTACGGGAGAGTGTCCGATGGACGTAGCGATCCCTTCTGTACTTTTATAATCAAGTGCCATCACTCCAACATTGTTAAGCGGAAGTTGTAAGGGACCTGCACATTGTTGTTTGGCAACGCGCCCACCTACACAACGATCTACTTTATTGGTAAGCCAGTCTTTACAACCTACGGCTTCTAGTTGAAGCACTTGGTCTAGATACTCATGAAAGTGCTCTAATTGATAGGTTGGATTTTTATAGGTACGATGAATCGTTTTATCAACCATCACTGTTTTTGGCGAACTACCAAACATATCTTCTAAAGCAAGATTCATAGGAGATTTTCTAGTAGACTTACTTACAAATGCAAAACGATGATCGTTAGTTACTTCTCCTACTTCATACATAGGGGAGCGCTCACGTTCTGAAATCCGCTTAAGCATTTCCATATCTTTTTCACCAATCACAAGTCCCATACGTTCTTGTGATTCATTACCAATAATTTCTTTTGCCGATAAGGTTTTATCTCCTACTGGAAGTTGATCAAGATCTATAAGCCCTCCTGTTTCTTCTACTAGTTCTGAAAGACAATTTAAATGTCCTCCTGCTCCGTGATCATGTATAGAAACAATCGGGTTTTCTTCACTTTCTACGAGTCCGCGTATCGCATTTGCAGCACGTTTTTGCATTTCAGGATTCGAGCGTTGTATAGCGTTTAGCTCAATACCAGAACTAAATGCTCCAGTATCTGCCGAAGATACAGCGGCACCTCCCATTCCGATACGGTAATTTTCACCTCCTAAGATTACGATTTTATCACCTTCTTTAGGGGTGTCTTTTAGCGCTTGGTCTTTTTTTCCATAGCCGATACCTCCCGCTTGCATGATGACTTTATCATAGCCTAATCTGCGTCCTTCTTCTTGGTGCTCAAACGTAAGTACTGACCCAGCAATGAGGGGTTGTCCAAACTTATTTCCAAAGTCTGAAGCGCCATTAGATGCTTTTATTAAGAGGTCTATGGGATTTTGGTATAACCATTTTCTAGCAGGCATGTTTTCTTCCCAAGGTCTATCTTCTTGCAATCTAGAATACGGAGTCATATATACGGCTGTCCCTGCGAGTGGTAATGATCCTTTTCCGCCAGCAAGACGATCTCGTATTTCTCCTCCAGATCCTGTAGCAGCTCCATTAAAAGGTTCTACTGTTGTGGGGAAATTATGGGTTTCCGCTTTAAGCGAAATCACACTATCAAATATGGTTTCTTGATAGAAATCGGGCTTATCTGCTGTTTTAGGTGCAAATTGTGTCACGCGCGGTCCTTCTATAAAAGCAACATTATCTTTGTAAGCCGAAACAATCGTATTAGGGTTTTCTGCTGCTGTCTTTTTGATCAATTTAAATAGGGAAGAAGGCATTTCTTCTCCATCTATCACAAAGGTGCCATTAAATATTTTATGACGGCAATGCTCCGAATTTACCTGACTAAAACCAAACACTTCGGAGTCAGTAAGTTTTCTTCCTATTTTTTTGGAAACAGTTTCTAAATAGAGAACTTCTTCTTCATTAAGAGCGAGACCTTCTTGCTCATTATAGGCGCTTATATCATCTAATTCTATGATGGCTTCGGGCTCTATATTGAAGGTAAAAATATCTTGATGAAGGCTTGTGTATTTTTGAGAAATCATAGGATCAAAAGCTATATCATTTTCTGATGACGAAGTGAATTCTTCTATTCTTATGATATGATCAATACCCATATTTTGGGTGATTTCTACAGCATTGGTACTCCAAGGTGTAATCATCGTAGCACGAGGTCCAATAAAAAAAGCGTCTATTGTGGACGCTTCTATCTTAGGCTGATTACCAAAAAGCCATAGTAGCTTTAGGCTATCTTCTTGCGTTAAATCTTGGTTGCATTGAACTGCAAATACAGTTTCTTTTGGGTTTCCGAAGAAGTAAATCATACAGGTAGTCTGTGATGTTAAATAAACAGCAAATTTACATTTTTTAGCTAAAATATGCACGATTAAATAGGATTGCTTACATATATTATAAACATGTTTTTAACCTCTTTGATCTATACTGGGATTTTATAAATTCTCTTAATTATTAAGAAATAATTAAGATTTTATTATGATATATGTTTATTTTCGCTACTATTTACTATAAAAACTACAAATTCATGAAAAAATCCACAACATTATTTGTGTTGATGCTCTTTATTAGTTTAGGAGTCTATGCGCAAGAAACACAGGGACCTAGTTCCACATCGCAAGCTATTTATAAGGGTAAAACAGTGCCTCTTAGAGATTTTGCTACGTTACAAAATCATAATTTTGGAATTGAAGAACTCACTATAGTTCCTAACCGTTATGAAGGTTCGTTTGAAAATTTAGTAGAAGGACTATCTAGTTCTGAAGCTACGCTACAACGAGAAATGGGACCTTTACAGGCTAATAATGCTATTGAAGCTAACTTTCCTGGTATAAATGGAACTCAGTCTGGTTTTATACCACCAGATCCTACGGGAGCTGTAGGACCTAATCACTATGCACAAGCTGTCAACTCAGCAATTTCAATATATGATAAAACAGGAGGTTTACTTGTAGGTCCTGTAGCTTTAGGTACATTTTTAGGGAATAATGCTAATAATGGGGATCCTATCATTTTATACGATCAATTAGCAGACAGATGGCTGGTAAGTCAATTTGGTGCTGGTGCACTATCATTAGTCGTTGGAATATCAGAAACAGCAGATCCTACAGGATCGTATAATGTTTATGAATTTCTTAGTGGACAATTTGAAGATTATCCACATTACTCAGTGTGGCCAGACGGATATTACTTAACGACCAATGGTACTGGTGGTGGAGGTGGATTTAATCCTAGAGAGGTTTTTGTTCTAGAAAGAGATGTTATGCTAGCAGGTGGTTCTGATCCTCAAATCGTAGGACTAAATCTTACAGGACAATTTGCAAATCCTACGACCATCTTTAGTGCTGCATCTGCAAATTTAACAGGTTATGCATATCCAGACGATACCCCAGGATTCTTTGTGTATTTACAAGATGATTCTTGGAATGGAAATATTGATGCTGATAATTTATTAGTATGGGAAGCAAATATAGATTGGGATAATACAGCCAACTCTACCATATCTGCCAATCCACAAGAAATTCTAGTAGACTCTTTTGATTCTTTATTTGCTCCGTTTGGGGTTGGAGATATAGATCAACCTAGTACTGACCAAGATTTAGCAGGTCAAGGTGGTATTATATCGTATATGGCAAATTATAGAACTTTTGAAGATCATAACTCTTGGGTCATCACATTTAATGTAGATGTAGATGGAAACAACACCTCCGGCATACGTTGGATAGAGCTCCGTAATACAGAGGCAAATACAACTTGGTCTGTTTTTCAGGAAGGGACGTTTGCTCCAGATGATGGCAATAGCCGTTTTATGAGTAGTGCTGCTATGGATGCTCAAGGTAATATTGGGTTGGCTTACAACATTGCGGGTTCTACGATGCCAGTGGGAATTCGTCATACAGGACGATTTGCTACTGATCCGTTGGGTCAAATGACTGTAGAAGAAAATATTATTTTTGATGGACCAGGTGTACAAACTTTTTCAAATCGTTTTGGAGATTATGCACACATGACTTTGGATCCAAATGAGTTTACATTCTGGCATACCACTCAATACTTCCAATCTAATAATGTTTGGGCGACAAGAATAGCATCATTTAGGCTATCTGATGGTTTTGCAACAGATGTTGGCGTTAATGGTTTTGTATCCCCTTCTACAGGAGATCTTACGGCTACAGAAACCGTAGAAGTCATAATCAGAAACTTTGGAACAGAAGATCAATCGAATATTCCTTTAGAATTACGATTAGACGACGTACTTATCGCTAATGAAACGTTCACAGGTACGATTCTCGCTGGAGATTCTGCTAACTATGTATTTACAGCAACTGTAGATTTAAGTATAGAAAATCAAACCTACGTAGTTTCTGCGAGTACACTACTAGATGGAGATCAACAAGTAATAAATAATGATGCTTCTATTGAAGTGACACATCTTTTTGCTAATGATATAGGCGTAGCCCAAATTACATCACCTACTTCGGGAATGTTGGGCGTAGAGGATGTTACTATTGATATTACAAACTATGGAGGCGCTGCACAATCAAACTTTGATGTTCAATATATACTAGATGATGGATCTCCTGTAGTAGAAACCTTTACAGGGAATGTACCTCCATTAGCAACCGTGAGTTTTACATTTGCTGAACAGGCAGATATTAGTGAAGCCGGAAACCATACGATTGTGTCTAAAACAAATTTATCAGGAGATCAAGACACTTCTAACGATGAAGCTAGTATTAATTTATTAAATATTTGTATGCCTATAGCTACAAATGGATGTAATATAGATGGGATCAAACAATTTGTTTTGAATACAATTAGTGCAGATGATGGAGGAAATGGATGTAATACAGAGCCAGATAGTAGTCCTCAAGGATATGCAAATAGAACAAACTTATCTACAACGTTAAGTAATGTTGCTGGTCAAAACGAATATATCCTGCAAGCACAGCAAAATTGGGCTGGCGGACCAGGTGTAGAGGTGTTATCTGTGTGGATTGATTTTAATGATAATGGAGATTTTGAAACTTCAGAGCAACTCATTGCAGGTGAATTCTTTCAACAAGCTGGTGTTCTCGAAGATTTTAATTTAGTAATTCCTCCAGGATCACCTATTGGAAGTCACATTTTAAGAGCAAAAGCAATAGATAGTTCTGCCAGTGGTGATATCAACAATGCGTGTTCTAGTTTTGCATTTGGAGAAGTACAAGATTATACCGTCATTATAGATGATACTTTAGGTTTGGATGATATGGCATTTGCAAATTCAACATTCACGATAGCTACTTTAGATAATGAATACTTTGACGTTGCATTAACTTCAACGTTAGAAGGAAACGTTTTTATTGGCGTATATAATTCACTAGGTCAACAGTTAAAGTATAAGAAAGTACAAAAAGAAGGAAATACATTTAGAGTAGCATTAGATATGTCTAATGTTGCATCGGGTGTTTACTTTGTGAAAATGATGGCGATAGGATCAAGCCGATTTAAAACAGAGAAGATTCTAGTAAAATAGAACTTAACATACAGTTATGAAAAAGGTGGGCATTGCTCACCTTTTTTTATTGAGTACGCTTTCGCGAAAGCGTATAAAAGCTACATACCATTAATAACAAAGAGCTTAAATTTATAATCTGCTTATCAAAAGATTCAAATATGTGTTTTTTCAAAATCCAATGAATACACTCAGTATAGATAAAAGCCGATCTTCAATTCTTTAAATATATTATTTAATTAGGTAGGGAAAATTATACCTTAGTTGTTTATATAGTAACAAAACTTCATTCAACTTATTTCTTATGAAAAAAACTATTTTATATGTATTGGCTTTACTAGCCACCATACATTTATTTGCACAGGATACTACGCCACCTGGAAGTATCGGACAAGGTACTTTCCTTGGAAAAACAATACCATTACGTGATTTTCCTCTTATAACAGAAGCTCCTGACGGTAAGACAGATTACAGAATTGTACCTAATAATTTTCCTGTAAATGGATATGTTAGTGAAAATTCTCTTCCTGTTGGGGAAGATCCTATACGACAGTCTACAGTCAATATGGCTTTACAGCAGCGTACTCTTGATCAAAATTTTGTTGGAATTACAGCAGCCGAAGGAGGTGCACTACCTCCAGATCCATCTGGAGCAGTAGGGCCTAATCATTATGTCCATGCTGTAAATGTTGTTGTTAAGATTTTTGATAAATCAGGAAATGTGCTTGCTGGGCCTACTTCTTTAGGAAACTTTATAGGAGATGGACAAAACAGTGGAGATCCAATAATTATGTATGATCAATTGGCAGACCGTTGGTTTGTGAGTCAATTTAATACTTCTAATAACGGACTTGCTATTGCTATTTCTGAGACTCCAGATCCAACAGGCTCTTATTTTTTATATGAATTCCCTTTAGATTCCTTTCCAGATTACCCTCATTATGCGGTATGGCATGATGCCTATTACATGACTGCCAATAAGGGTGGTGAAAATGTATATGCACTTGAAAGAGATGTTATGATAGCAGGGGGCGATGATCCTCAAATTTTTGGTTTTAACTTACCAGGTGTTATCAATAATCCAAATACAGTTTTTAGCCCAGAGCCTGCATATCTTCTGGGGACAGACTTTGATCCTTCAACGCCAGGATACATTACATATTTACAAGATGACGGTTGGGGAGCAGCCTTTGACCATTTAAAAGTATGGGAACTTGATATCGATTTTGATACACCCGGAAATTCCACAGTATCTGCACCGCTTGAAATTCCTTTATCTCCGTTTGATTCCTTTCTAGCTCCATTTGGTAATGGAGAATTACAGCAACCAGGAACTAACCAGCGCCTTGATATGATCACAGGAGTGATCTCTTATGCTGCTCATTATAGACCTTTTGAGAACCATAATTCTTGGTTGGTGACTTTTAATGTTGATGCTTTGGGAGATAATACAACCGCCGGAATCCGTTGGGTTGAATTGCGAAACAATGATACTAATGATTGGACTGTTCACCAAGAAGGAACGTATGCGCCAGGAGATGGTAATAGTCGTTTTATGGGAAGTGGTGCTATAGATGCACAAGGAAATATAGGTCTTGCTTTCAATATCGGAAGTGAAGATATGCCAGTAGGTATTGCGTATACAGGAAGATTTGCAGATGATCCCTTAGGAACAATGACACTTCCAGAAGAGACTATTGTAAATGGCGTAGGGGTACAATCAACGACAAATCGTTTTGGGGATTATTCTCAGCTTACGATGGATCCAGATAACTTTACATTTTGGCATACTGCAGAGTATTTTTCATCAAATAACTTTTGGGTAACTGGTATTGCTTCTTTTCGTCTTTCTAATGGTTTTGAAATAGATGCAGGAATAAGTGCCATTATATCTCCAATGGACGGTACGTTAACAAGCACTGAAAGTGTAGAGATAGAGATTAGAAATTTTGGGATAGAAGATATATCAAATGTACCCGTAACACTTAGTGTTGATAATATGGTGGTTGCTAATGAAGTTTTTACAGGAACGATCTCTGCGGGAACTTCTGTAAATTATACATTTACGCAAACGGTAGACTTATCGACAGAAGGACAAACATACGATGTTACAGTTTGTACAGACCTAACAGGAGATCAATTTGAAAGTAATAATTGTACTACAGAAATGGTAAAACATCTGTTTGCAAATGATCTAGGTGTTATAGCAATTACAGCTCCAGAATCAGGAGAAAACCTTTCAGATGCAGAATCGGTAACCATTGTAATAGAAAATTTTGGAACTTCAGTTCAATCAAATTTTGATGTAACGTATGATTTAGATGGTACAATGATTACAGAAGTTGTTGCTGGGCCTGTTGTTTCTGGAGAAACAATAGAGTACACATTTGCACAAACCATAGACATATCTGCTTTTCAAGAATATGTACTTTGTGCTTCAACAGTTTTAACTAATGATGGAGATCCATCAAATGATTCTACATGTGAGACCATACAAAATAATCTTTGTCAACCTACCTCTAACTGCGCCGGATTTGATGACGGAGTTACACAGTTTGCACTAGCAGATCAAGATATCACCACCAATTGTGGAAGTTCACCAGCAGGATATAGTGATGATACAGATATTGTATTCAACTTTGTTTTAAATGATAATCCGTTTGAAGGGATATTACAAATGGGCTTTAATGATTCTGTATATGCATTATGGATTGACTTTAATGATAATGGTATTTTTGAAACAGAAGAATTAGTTGCCAATGATTTTGTAGCTAATGCAAATACTGATTTTACATTTACAGTTGATTTTGAGTCTATTCCAGCAGTTACGAATGGTACACATAGAATGAGACTAAGAGGAGAAGACGAAAGTACTGCGGGTAATGTATTAGACCCTTGTGGTAATTTGGCTTTTGGTAGGACTAATGATTATACAGCTAATATTACGGGTACGTTGAGTGTAGAAGAGCAAGCTATTCAAGATGGAGATTTAGTGGTAAGTACGTTAGGGAATAATCGTTTTGATGTAGACTTGACAACTACGTTTGATGGTCTATTATTTATGGCAGTATACAACACTCTTGGGCAACAGCTTACTTATAAGCAAATTTCAAGAAGAAATAATGGCTATGGTATTACATTAGATTTGAACGCTATGGCATCTGGAGTGTACTTAATACGTCTTGGTAGTAGAAATCCTCAAGGATATAAAACAGCAAGAGTTATCGTGCAGTAAAAGAATATTTTACAACATAAAAAAGGCGAGCAATGCTCGCCTTTTTTATGTTGTAAAGTCTCCATAGTAACTAAGAGAAAACTATTTAATAATTAACTTCTGCACATTATTTTGCATGCGCATCAGGTATATGCCAGAAGATAAATTTGAAGTTTCTATGGTTTTGGTTGTTGTCATATCAGATGGAATTTCTAATACAACTTTACCAGTGAGATCATATAGTCTAATATCTTGCAATACTTGAGTGGCTGTTATCGTGACAACGTTTGTGGCTGGATTTGGATAAATAGTAACAACAGTAGTTTCAAAACTATCTGTACTTAAAAGATCAAAACGATCTTCGGCTGGAGTTCCTCCCCATATTAAGGTAGCAAAACTAGGATTATCAATAAAAGGATTACGACTCCCGTATTCAATCTCTAATTGTGGATTGCGTTGATCTTCTACAGCTGATACAGGATCTTCTACATTCCAATCTAGAAAAACTTGAAGCATATCTGTTCCATCTTCAGTAGGACCTATTCCTGTAAATTCAGGAAGACACTGTTCTCCATACCGTACATACATATACATAATAATACGAGCAACATCTCCTTTCCATTCATCTCCAGGATACCAATTTCCAGAATTTACATCTCCAGAATTTCCAGAACCATCGTCAAATCTTTTAGAGCCACGATTTCCATTGCGTTGTACATCACTAGGACGTAAATTATGCGGATCTGCAACAATACCAGTTGCACTGTTTACAGCATCTCCCATAGGAGGCACTGATCTACTCCTTGGAAATACGTGTTCACGATTATACTCGCAATTATCTCCTCCAAAATTATCCTTATCTCTAGTCCTATCCGTAGTACAATCACCATCAGTATCATTAAAACCATACACTAATAATACATCATTACTATTGGTAGGATCTAGATCTGTAATTAAAAAAGAATCTCTCACATCTCCATAATTATAATCTTCATTAAAAGAAGAAAGTTTCAGTTGTAATTCCCAATATAAATCTTGTCCTGTAAGTGTGAGATCTACATCGTCATAATAAGGTTGTTGTGCGTTTAGTGATGTTATACAAATAGTAATAAATAGGAGTACTAGTTTTTTCATGTTTTTTTAAAGTTTTTACGCTTTTCGCGAAAGCAAAGCCATATAGAATCCATCATATCCAGTTTTTGCTGGACTTATTGTTTGGTCTTTTTCAAGAGAAAAATGAACTCCTTCTTCAGTAGCTAAAAAAGATTTGATTTGTTCTTGATTTTCTTGAGGCAATATAGAACAGGTTGCATACACCATTTTTCCTCCAGGCTTTACAATTTTACTATACGATTGTAAAAGTTCTGCTTGACGGTCAATTACTTTTTGAACAAAGTCTGGTTGAAGTTTCCATTTTAGATCTGGGCTTCTTTTTATGGTTCCTAATCCTGTACAAGGAGCATCTATTAAAACTCGATCAGCCTTACCGTACAGTTTTTTGAACACTTTGGTCGTATCAATTACACGGGTTTCTATATTATGAGCTCCAGCACGCTTCGCACGTCTTTTCAGTTCTTTAAGCTTTCCTTCATAGATATCCATTGCAATGATTTGCCCTTTGTTTTCCATCAGTGCGGCAAGATGTAGTGTTTTACCTCCTGCACCTGCACAAGTATCAACAACACGCATCGTAGGTTGTACATCTAGAAAACGAGCAACACGTTGAGAAGAAGCATCCTGTACTTCAAAAAAACCATTTTTAAATGCTTCTGAAGTAAATACATTCTTACGTTCTATTAACTCCACAGCATCAGGGTAGCCATCAACAAGTTTTGTATCTATGTCTTGATCGGCAAGCACATTACGTAAATCTTTAGGCGTTGTTTTAAGGCTATTGGCTCTTAATACCACGGGTGCTTGTGTATTTAATGCAGCAAGCTCTTTATCCCATTGTTTTCCTAATGCTTTTTCTCCAACCGCATCCATCCAATCTGGAATAGATTCTCTGTATTTTCTAATTTTTGATAACTCATCAAAACGTCCTTTAGCTCTAAGCTCCATCGTTGCTTCAAGAAAAAATTTTAATTCTGCTTTTGGAAAAACAACTGTACCAATATCTCTTCCATCCATTATTACTCCTTTATTTAGTCCAAGAGTATGCTGAACACGAACCATCTGCTGTCTTAA
>NZ_CALEMI010000145.1 GCF_937910895.1 uncultured Dokdonia sp.
GAAATCGTGAACCTCTCAAGTTCGGTTTCCCACTTCCCTCCTATCCTTCGACTCCACTCAGAACCGCTTCGGACAAAGCGTATGTACTCGCTCCTCACCTATTTGATAAATAAGTGCTCGTGAACTCTAAAGGGTTTCATTACATTTTTAAGAGAAAGCTTTCGCGAAAGCAAAAAAAAGAAAAAATGAGGTGATAAAGCCAATATACTACTTCGCTCCTACTTCAAAAGGTCTGCTTAGACCTTTTTCATTCGGTCGTCAAAGCAAAGTGACCCTTCGGAAAAAGCTCAGGGCAGGCGCCACGAAGAATAGTGTGATACATTTTAGATATAGTCATAACCAGTCATTATGCGATGTGCTGAGTTTGTCGAAGTATAAAATTGCTTTAACCTTGGTAGTCTATTTATTAGTATTCTAAAAACAAACAATCAAGGCACTAAAAAAGCACCCGTCCAATCCTTATCATCTCTAGAAAATAAGACTCTTAAATGATTAGGACGCTTTAATTGTAAATATTCAATTGAGTAAGGAATAATTTTAACTGGACAAAAATGATTCTCTTTTTTATTATACGTTACAGCATCAAGATTTTTAATTGGAGTCCCAGGAGCTAAGTTGGTGGTATAATCCTTTTTAGAAGCTTCTTGTACAGTATGCCAGTAGGTTGCAATTTGTTCTTTGTTTGTTATAATTTCGGCTGTTCCACATACACGTATTTGCAGTAGTTTTTTAGGATGGTAAAATATGGCACTACATGATGCATTATGTAGAAGGTCTTCTACTTTTTGAGTTCTTTTATCCGTATAAAACACTAGGCTTGAGTCTATTAATGTTTTTCGCAACACTACCGTGCGTTGTCGTGGTTCACCATTTTCAATAGTGGCGAGCGTAAAATAACGAAACGGGTGTCGCTTTTTAGCGTGTCCATTTACAAGTTCTCGTTTTGCTTCTTCTAAGAGTTGATTTTTCAATGGTATTGATTTAGTTGTTTTCAAAGAGACTTATTTAAAGTGTAGCACTTTAAATTAATAATACAATCTAAAATCAAGTAATTTGCAAACATTGTAGTGTCGTTTATGTAACTCTTCTACTACGTCCAACATATTACTATCCTCTTTAAATAAGTAAAAGAATGCTTTGTCAAGATTTGAGCTTGTTATTCCGTTGTATTCATTTCCATAGCCAGAAATACCTTTTGCACCAGTGATATCTAAAAAATATTGTGCTTCTTCTGTGTCTAAATCTAGCACCTTTGCATTTGAAAAATGTAAAACCTTACCTGTTAACCTTCCTTCAAAAATTTCTGCAATTTCTTGTAAACTGTAGTAGTAGCCATTTAAACAAATACTATTGCCTTCGCCTGCAATCATAAAATAAATGATTTCATAATCCTTAAAATTATGATCATCTAAGACCAATGCATTTAAGCTATCTTCCAAACCTTCAATAGTGTCGCAGGTTTTATAAATGCTGGCAACTCCATATTTCGTGGCTAATTGTCTCAAGTTTTCTTGTGCTTCGGTAACAGTGACCGTTTCTATATCATCAACAGCTTCTAAGCAATAAATGAAATAATCTAAATCTATTGATTGTTCTTGCGGTACTAGTTGTCTTTTTTCTAACAAGTTTTTAAATTTATGTAAATCATTCTAGACAAAATTAATACATCTCTTTTGTTCTTTTCAACGTTTTTTATAAAATATTTGGTAACTTTTTCTTGTACTTTTTAAAAAAGCTGGATATGAAATACGTAGTTTAATTACCATTCCACACACATTACTCATTGGGATTCTTATTTTTTATTTTGGAAATCGTGAACCTCTCAAGTTTGGTTTCCCACTTCGCTCCTATTCCTTCGTCTACGCTCAGGACCGCTTGAACAAAGCGTATTCCATTACATTTTAGGAGAAAGCTTTCGCGAAAGCAAAAAATAAAAGAAAAGAAGATTTGAGGGAAGAACGCCAACGCTCCAGCTCTTTTTCTAATTTGAATGAGTTAAGATTCCTAAGAAACGCTAGTAAACTTTAAAAAATAAAACAATCATTTCATCCCTATATAACAATAGACAGCACTTTTTTAGACGCAAAAAAAACGATTCTCTCATTGATCATACTCGTAAAACCATCTATCTCTGAGTCCGTAACGTCATCGTCTAAATAGGTCTTGAGTTTTTTGATGAGTAAGATGTATTTAATGGGTTGTGTGAGTTTTAATAATACGATTTGATCAATTTCATCAAGGGGTACACCAAAGTCATCTCCTAAACGATCTTTTATCACTATTTCTTTAAATTCACCTGAAGTAAAGAGTGTATTACAGGGTAATTTATAGAGTATAAAATCTTCTCCTTTGGTGATAAGCTCTTGAATTTGAAACGATAAACCAATGGATGTTAAGTCTCTGCTTAAAAAATAATGCTTACCTATTTTTTCTTTTGTCTGTACTGTTGATGTGAAATCATCAATTAATTGCTGATTTTCACGGATTGAAAAATTATAACTAAAATCACTAAAAAAAGTATGCTCATTAAAGATATCAAGTACTCTTTTATAGTATTCAGGATAGAATTTCAACACATAATCTTCCATCGCTTTATACGTGGGTTTATCTTTTTTATAATTGCCCAATAAATGCAGATAGGTCCTTTTGTTTGGAACTTTATCAAAATCACCAAAGCCTATATATTTATTATCATCTGGGATGTCTGTAAATAAATAATCAATTTTTTTATTTTGCTTTTTAGCCAATTCATAATATAGGAGTTGCTCAAAAAACACGTTAAAATTGTTATTATTGATTGTATCCCAAGCATCCGAATTTTTATCTACAAATTTGAATGCCGCTTCGGTATAGGTATTATAAAACTCAAGATCTACTCCTCCAACAATTCCCATATTGCATGCAAATCCATTTTTGGTAGAATTAAAGGTGTTGAACTCTTCAGGAATATAGGAAAGGTTAGGTTCGATACCACTCCACATCTTTCTGTAATACGCTGTTGTCCGCTCTAAGTTTTGAGTAATGAGATCAGCTTTCATGAGATCTTCTGGAAAAGCATCCCAGATATATACATCTCCATCCACGTGCAAAAAGGGTTCCTTTTGAAGGGCGTATGTTTTAATTTTAGAGATCGCCCATAAATCTTTATGATAGCTATCCAGCTCATTTAAGACAATATGCACCTTTGAATATGGGAGTTTAAGGGTGTCAATTAATATTTCTGCTCCTAATTCATCTGTATATAATTCAACGTTTTCATAGTATTTTCTTAATTGATTAATACTTAAAATCCAACTGATTAAGTTATATTTTGAGGATGCCCACCCAAAATTATTTTCGCTTATATGTTTTATCTTTCCTGTCCAAAAGCTTTGAATTATCTTCATGTCAACCTATTAAAAATTAGTGTCTTCTATAAGATCGTTTATATAAAACGCTAAGTACTCTTTTTCATATTCACTTGGGTATCTGAAACCATTTATAAATAGTTCTGGGGTATAATTAATTTGGTTTTCTATACACCAATCATTCATTTCTGAATATAGATGATCAACTTTTTCGTTTTGTATAGAAGATTGATAGGTTTCATTCCAAGATTCCACATTTTTAGATTCAAAAAAATCATTTAAAGCATCTGTAAACGCTTTTTCTCCATGTTCTAGATATAGAGTCATTAGTATCTGGAAAAACCTTCTTGTCTCTTCATTGTCTAATTCAAAAGCTGTTTTAAATAGCATTTTTACTTGAATTTGATCTCCATGCTTGTCTAAAATACTATGTACTATTTCATGTACTTCTTTACAATGTCCACAAAAGGGATTTGTGATTATGGTAATTTGCAAATGACTTTCACGATTCCCTAGTATGATGCCAATAGACGGAGGTATTTCTATTTTTGGTGTAGAAACTAATGTGTTTTTGAAAACTGTATAATTACGTAGTAAGCGATTGGCATGTATCTGAAATTCCTTTAATACTTTTTGTTTTGAAAGTGTCTTTTTTAAGATCATCCAAAGCGTGATCGTCGCTAGAATAATGTACGTGTATATAAAAAATGACTTGATGGGAACATCAATACTTGTATTGACAAATAAAAATAGATAACCAATTTCTAGGATTACAATACTTGCAATGACCAAACAGATAGGACACCATTTTTTTTCTACAAATTTCTGATAGTAAAGTGAAAGTAGGATCACTGGAATTGAAGTGATGAGTAGTATTTTTTGAATAGCGAAGTATTCTAAAAAGTTTCCTGATAAAAGGAAAAGTACCAGTCCGAACAATTGTGACGAAAAAAATAAAATACTTAAATCACTAAAGTTAACAACATCAAAAATCTTCCATTTAGTAGAAGATACTACGGTTGTACAGTTTGTAGATGTTGTTATATTACAAAACTGATTGATCAACTTACTTTTAGTTCCAAATAAGTCCTTTAAAGCAGCTATTGAAAACAAAATTCCTATGGAAGGAAATAGTAAAAATAATAGCGTTGAAATAGTTTGATTACTATTGAAGTATAGTAGTAAAAATAGAATAAGGCACGTAATAGATAACACCTCTAGTGTCTTTCCTTTTTTAATAGTAGGTGTACTTTCTAAATCGGGTTTTTCAATTAAAAATATAAGATCCTGCCATCTTGATTCTAACGTTTGACGATCGATTTCATACGGAATCTTATCTTTAATGGTAACGTATTTATCACCTTCTTTTTGTATAAAGTAAAGCTGTGTTTCGTTATTTGCCTCTTTTAACAATGCCATAAATTGATCTGGTAAAAGATCTATTTGAGAAGCGTCAATTCGGAGAGCACCATTGTCAATATTAAAAAATGTTAAGGTATCTGAAATGGAAAGTACGGTAGGATAATTAGGATGAGATTGGATTTGGAATAAAAATTCTTCTTTATCGAAAGTAATAAATTCCTTTTCCAAATAATGAAAAACGTTATTAAAACTAATTTCTTCGGTCATATAAAAGGATGTTATTTTTTGGTTATTACCTCTTACTAAACTACTGCGGGACAAACCCCATGGTATTTTAAGGGAAAAATATTTGGTTTCAAGGCAAGCTTGGGAGTATTTAAATCTCGATTATCGAGTAAAACATCAATATTCTATTTTAAATATTCTTTTTCAGCGCTTTTTCTAGTTCCTCATAGCTATTGACGACTTTAACGATTTTCCCTTCCTTATTTATAATAATATGCGTTGGATACATATATGTGCGTAATTTATTCTTCAAAAAATCATTTTGATTACCAATTACAGGGAAATCAAATTTTCTTTTTTTTAAGAACTTTCTTAGGGCATCATCTTCATCTAAAGCCATACTTAAAAAGACTAGGTCTTTTCTATTTTTATACGTATCAAAGAGCTTATTAAGAGATGGCATTTCTTTAATGCATTGTTGACAACCAATAAACCAAAGTTTGAGAACCACTGTTTTATCTTTTAGTGATTCATTACTATAGTTATTTCCGTTTAAGTCTTGGGCGTTAAATTTTGGAAAAAGGTTATTTTCCATAGTATAATTCCATAGTTCAATTTTAGCCAAATTGACTGTCGTATTTCTAATATCCTTTACATCCCAATAGTCTACTTCTGATAGTTTATAGTAAATGGATGTCTTGGATTGAAGTCTTAGTGGTAGATAGTTACCCGTTATAAGTTGCCTTAAAAACTCACCTTTATCAATACTATTTGATGAAGTATCTAATCCAATAAAATCATCGGATAACTTTATATACGTGTTTTGATATTGCCAGAAATTTTGAAAACTTTTTAAAATGATTGACGGGTCTTTAACAGGCTTTCCATAGTCATTGGTTTGTGCAGATGAAAATGAAATAAAAATTATATATATAATAAAAAAAAGGCGCATGTGCATTTTAGTTTTTATACTAAGGGAGTAGTTTATTAAACTACTCCCTTAGTATATTTAAATTATTAGCAACTTCTCAAAACTGCACCTGACACACAAACGGTACCGCTAGTACAAGAACTACAATTATTGGTACCTGACCAACAACACTTGTTTAATCCTCCACCACCGCAACCACCGTGTACAGCTCTCATTTCATCTCTCTTTAGACCATTTTTAATGTCTTTTAAACTAATTTTCATAATAAAATAATTTTAATGTGCACCTACTCTATTCAAGGCTTTTCGGTTTACGCCTTTTTTAGTGAAATACTGTTTTATAACGTCTGAAAGACGTATACAAAAGTGTTCCTTAAAACTAATCCCGCCTTTAAGCGGAATTTATGGTTTAGTTCTCCGACACTAACATCCATTTTTAGTATCTAGAACACTTGCTAAGCATTTTTTTATATTTTATGATATCTAATAACGATAGTTTATTTCTGTGATTAATTCTTGAATTCAGGATAGTGTTGCAAGCATTCTATAACTACTATTAATACATGATAGAAGTAGAAAACTACAACATAACACCAGCTTTTTAATGATTCCTTATATCCATAACTACCTGACTGTTAGTTTAAAGATAGTAAACTTAAATGAGTTTTGATTCTATAAAAACCACCGAAAAAGTATGGAAAATCCATAATTTTGCTCACTTTTTCACTACCACTCCTCTAACTACGCTCCATACAGACTCACATAAAATTTTCAATTACATTTAAAAAAAAATTAATGTGTAATACCTTGGCACAAAGTCATCTTGAGAAATTATTTGGTCTTGAAGCAATCTAGACTTGCTGTAAGGATTGATAAAATTCCTATCACCTAGCATTATGATTGATACTGAGTACGCTTTCGCGAAAGCGTAGATCTCGACACACTACGTCAAGAATTTTATAAAATCTTCTAGTAGCTTATGAATCAGAATTTAAGAATTGTCGATTTATCTTTTTATAATTTACTATCATAAGTACTTTATGTACTAGAAAATTGAAGAAAAATTGGTGAGTTTTATAAAAAAGTGGATATGAATTTTAGTTTTTATACTAAAGGAATAGTACACTAAACCAGACTACTCCCTTAGTATATTTAAATAGTTTAACAACAACATCTTAAAACTGCACCTGGAACACAAACAGTACCCATGGTACATCCACTACAATTATTAGTACCTGACCAACAACACATATTGTAGCCGGAACTACCAGAGCCACCACGTACAGCTCTCATTTCATCTCTCTTTAGACCATTTTTAATGTCTTTTAAACTAATTTTCATAATAAAATAATTTTTAATTTACACCTACTCTATTAAAGACTTTTCGGTTTACGTCTTTTTTTAGTAAATCATTATATATTGGATCTAGATGTATTTAGATATAGTGAACTACACAATCATTATTTGATTAAGAAAAGATGATTTAAATGTATAACTAACTGATTGTTAGATTAAAAATAATAAATTCTAATGAGTTTTAAATTATAAAAGACCGCATAAAAAGTATGGAAAATCCATAATTTTGCTCACTTTTCTCCTAACATGATCCTAACTACGCTTGATGTAGACTCATGTACAGATTTCAATGAGATTTAAAATCATTTTAAAGTATAATACCTTGATGCAAAGTCATTATGGAGATTGTAAGTCAAAACTATCTAGCCTTTTGATCAAAGCTAAGTACGCTTTCGCGAAAGCGTACACATTACAGCTAACTTCAAGAGAATTATAACGTCTTTTTATGGGCCCTATACATTGCATTTGTAAAATAATGATAGCTAATGATATAAAATAAACATAATTAGTTTTTTAATATATAGGATTGGGATATATTTGAACTTAAAATAAAATAAACCTATCATTTTCAGCTTGCATAAAGCGGTTATGAATCAGCGGAATACCGAAACAAAGCCTTTACACAATTTATTATGAAGAAAGCAGTTATTTTTTTACTACACCTACTATTTATCCTCCCATCCTTCGCTCAAGAAAGCACTAATCAACAAAATCCAACTAATATTACAAGACAAGGATTTGGAACACACGGGGGTTTTGATGCGGGACTGGGATTTGTGAACCCAAATTTTAGGACAGATGGCTCTGCGTATTATTTTGAAGATTGGGATACGGAAGGTGTCATCTACACAAAAAGCAATGGGAGTTTTAAAATAAAAAATGTCAATATAAATCTATATAATAACACGCTTGATGCGCTTTATGATGAGAATTCTGTATATACATTTGACAGTGATAACTTACTGAAAATAGAAATAAATGATAAAGTGTTTCGAATATTTAACATTGATGAAGAGTTAAAGATTTTTGAATTAATTTTTAACGATTCATTTTCGGTTTATAAATATTACAGTGTGCTCTATTCAGAAGCATCACCAAATCCTATGCTTGTCAGAAAGAAAAACAAATACATTAAGAACGAAAAATATTATCTATACACCGACGGAGATTTAACTAAAATGAAACTATCTAAGAAGGCTTTTTCTAAGCTCCTTCAATCTGATACTGTTAATCAACAAGCTATTTTAAATTATATCAATAGCAACCGGCTATCTTTAAAAGATGAAGCTGATTTGATGAAAGCGTTGAATTTTATAGCTAAATAAATTTTTTAGAAGATAATTATAAAGATTACAAAGGCTTTATCAAACATATAAATAGGTCGTTCTAAAGAAACATTCGAACAAAAATGTTTTGTATCATTGATGAATTACAGTTAGGTTAGGCACGTCTTCGTACTTCTACGATGCTCAATATCAACTCCTACGTCATTACACTGCTTAAAAGTTACTAGTTACTTTTCACTATTTAAAATTTCTTTGACAGCCAATTGATACTTTATAGGATTGGTTGCTTTCTTTATCTTTTTATAAGTCTTTTGCGGATTGGAAAAAGATTGGGAAAAGTATTCCCAAAAACCTAACATTTTCATTTTTATAGGGGTCGGTCCAGATAAAGTAGCATCGTATTGTTGATAGATTTCGTTATGAAATGCTTCAAATAAATCCCAACGGTCTTTTGGATATTCCGTTGTATTGTTTTTGATCATACTAGGTAAAAACGGATCTGCAATTAAACCACGACCTATCATAAAATGATCAATACTAGGGAAACGTTCTTGCATTTTTTTAAACTGTTCTACCGTCGTAATATCGCCATTGTAATATAGTTTATGCTTTGCTACATCTATACATTTTTGAAAGGCTTCCAAATCGACACCACCTTTGTACAATTGTTTTCCAATGCGTGCGTGTATAGCAACATTTTTTAAAGGGTATTTATCTAAAATCGGAAAGGTATGTAGGATTTCTTCACTGTTCTCATAGCCCATTCTCATTTTCATAGACACCAAAATATCCGTTTCGTTGTGAGCACGATGTAAAATGGTATCTATTTTATTTGGATCACAAATGAGACCAGACCCCATTCCACGATTAGTCACCATTGGGTAAGGACACCCTAAATTCCAATTGAGTTCTTTATACCCCAATTGCAGTACATATTTAGCAACAAATAAAAACTCATCTGCATCATTTGTAATGACTTGCGGGATTACTTCTAAGGTAGTATTGTGTTCTGGTAATAAATCACGCTCGTAAGAGGATTTTACTTTCAGTTTCCCATTCAAACGAATGTAAGGGGCGTAAAAAGTATCGATCCCTCCAAAATATTTATTTTGGGCATTCCTAAAACGAAAATCAGTAAATCCCTGTAAAGGCGATGATAAAAGTGTAAAACTCATAGTTGATGCTTGAGGCAAATATAAGTGAATAGTTCGTTGTTATTAAATTTTAAATGGAGCGTAAATGTGGTACTTATTTTACTCCTATTGGGTATAAATCTAAGCACGCTTTCGCGAAAGCGTAAAAAAGAATACTCAAATCTGATATATAAATATTAAAAGTCATAACGCACTCATTTTAAATCGGCTACAACGCTTTTCTTAAAATTGTGAATATCTATTCTCATTTTGATTTTTTAACCTTGAGCGAAACCCTATTTTTGGCATCCCAAAAACAAAAAGATATGAGTGCAACATGGTATGAATGTAAAGTAAAATATAGAAAAATGGATGAAGCGTCTGGAATGCAAAAGGTAAAGACTGAACCTTTTTTGGTAGATGCTATTTCTTATACCGAAGCCGAAAGTAGAATTACCGAAGAGATGTCCGCCTATTTAAGTGATAGTGACGAAATTAAAATTACAAATATTAAAGTGGCAAATTATGCCGAAATACATCCTTTTGAGAATGCTGACAGATGGTTTAAATCTCGGGTATCTTTAATTGCCTTTGATGAAGAAAGCGGTAAAGAACGCAAAACGAACTTATACCTATTGGTACAGGCAAATGATGTAAAGGAAGCGTATGAAAATACAGTGAGCACGATGAAAGATACGATGGGAGAATATACGATCCCTGCTATTTCAGAATCTCCTATTATGGATGTGTTTCCATATTTTTCTGGTGAAGAAGGTGACCTAGAACGCTTGGAAGAATTTACCGCATTGAAAGATTCTGTACCTACAGATAACAAGGTAGATGAAAAGGCAGAAATGATAGATGCTCTTACAGTTGAAGCTGAGTAATTCGTTAAGCGTCTTAAATCCCTATAAACAAAGAGCCCACCTAAATAAATAGATGGGCTCTTTTAAAAACTTGAAGTGTATGTATTAGATAACTTTTACGTTTACTGCATTTAATCCTTTATTACCTTCTTGTAGATCAAATTCAACTTCATCGCCTTCGCGAATTTCGTCTCTTAATCCTGAAATATGTACAAAGTGGTCTTTTTCAACACCTTCTTCTGTTATAAATCCAAATCCTTTGGTCTCGTTGAAAAATTTTACTGTTCCTTTACTCATTTTAATATATTTAATTTTAATAATTATTTAGTAGTGTTCAAATATGATGCCACAAAGCATATAGAGACTACCAATCTATAGGAAAATAGTCTTTTAGAAACTTCCCACACCAATGTGTACCAGTATTAATACCGTCTATTAAAGGATCCATAACTCTCGCAGCGCCATCTACAATATCTAGTGGGGGCTGAAAATCGTGAATTTCTACTTTCTTTTTTGATAATGCTGCTGGATCTTCATCAGTCACCCAACCTGTATCTACAGCATTCATATAAATCCCAGATTTAGCAAAGGTGGCAGCAGCCGTATGTGTGAGCATATTTAAAGAAGCTTTTGCCATGTTTGTATGTGGATGTCTGTCTTCTTTTTTAAATCGATGAAACTTCCCTTCCATCGCCGATACATTTATAATATGCTTTTTGCCTGTGTTTTCTTTCATCATCAAATTAGACAATCGATTACACAACACAAAAGGTGCTACGGCATTTACTAGTTGAACTTCTACCATTTCTGTCGTTTCAATTTCCCCTAGTTTTAAACGCCAACTATTGGTCTTTCGTAAATCTACTTGCTGTAAATCGGCATCTAGTTTTCCTTCAGGGAATACTTCGGTTGTTTGTAAGGTCGTATCAAAACTATAAGGAATTTGTGAAAGTGCCGCAGAGTTACGTAAGCCTATTCCTGGTTCTGGTCCGTGCCAAGTAACAGGTAGCACATTATTTTTACTGGCTTTTGAAGGTCTCATGCTTACATCAGATAATTCTTGCAAACAGCTGATATGGTTTTTTAATAAAGGCTGTGCTAATGTAGGTAGCTGGTCTATGGATAATTTTTCATTTTCCATCAAATGAAAATAAAACCCTGAGGGTCTACGCACAGTTTGTGCTGCATTATTGATTAAAATATCTAACCGATGGTATGTTTGCTCTATGTAATTACAGAAAATTTCTACACTTGGTATATGACGTAAATCAAGTCCGTGAATATGCAAGCGATCACTCCACTGGGTATAATCATCTTCTTTCGAAAATCGAATGGCAGCATCTGCAGGAAAACGTGTCGTAGCCACCACAGTAGCTCCAGAGCGTAACAGCATTAAGGTAATATGGTATCCTATTTTTAATCGAGAACCTGTAATGATTGCCACTTGGTCTTTTAAATCAGTCGTTTGAAAGCGTTTAGCATAATTCAAATCACCACATGCCGTACACATTGTATCATAAAAATGATGCAGTTTTGTATATACCGTTTTACAAACGTAGCAGTTTCTAGGAGACTCTAATTCTAACGTGTCTTCTTGAATGGAGGTGGGCGCTAGTAATTTTGGAGCTATAAATAATGCTGCTTCACGTGCCGACCTAATGCCTGTTGTTTTTCTTGCATGCGTATCTTTGGCGATCATTTTCCGCTTTGCCGCTTTTTTAGCATCTTTTCGTCTACGCTGAAACTCATCACGATTGGGTCGAGATAACTCCCCAGCTACCTTGTAAAGAGCTATTCTTTGATCTTCTGGTAATCCAAAAAGTTGGTTGGTATCTTCTACTAATTCTTGTAATAATTTAATACAAGATGCGATCTCTAGATTCGGTTTGTTTTCAATCATACTTACTTTTACTCTTTTGAGATACATCAGATTTTATCGACGATATGCTTATTTTCTTCAAAATCTAAAACTATTTTGATATGAAAAAAATTTCAGTAAAGATAACCACTCTTTTTGGAGAGCAAACCATTGTGTACTAAAAAAGCCCCTCTGCTTGAGAGGGGCTAATTTTTAAAATATAAATCTGTATTAGATAACTTTTATGTTTACTTCACCAGAACAAATAGTACAAGATTGTAGTTTACAAAGTTGTAAAGACTAAAAATATGTAGCACATAAAACCGCTTTAATATTAAGTTTAAATCTTAGGTATTAAAATTTAATAAGAATTTTAATACCTAAGATTTAATTAAAAATTATTAGCAGATGTAGTAACCGCTCCATGGTATGTAACAGCAAACTTTCTGACCATTAACGGTTATAAACGAGCCATCACCGCGACATACAGAAGGTATATTTATACCTCCACCAGTACTTTTTTGCTCATCTTTAGATAATTTTTGAGCTCCTTTTAAATTTAAAAGTGATTTCATCATAATTTAAGTGTTTGAGATTAATAATAAATTTGAATAAATATAGCGATTATTCTACATTGATTAATCAAATAAATTATATTTCACAACATATACAAGTCTTTTATTCAATTATTTACAACAACACTTTTGTCTTATTATCGAAAATTTACCTCCTCAATGAAATAGCGTAAATCTTAATTTTTATATACTTTAGGCGCCTTAATAAATTATTATCGCTGCAATACAGGGAAAAATCGATATGTACTATTTGAAAAGTAAAAATAGAATAGATTATTAAACCTCTCTGCGAAGTACTTCTAAAGGCGAACTTTTTAAAACGCTCTGTATATTACTTAAACCAATTGCTAGTACTAATAGCGAAATACTTGGTAAAATGACTAAAAATGGAACGACTGATGGCACAAAGGGCTCTTTAAAAACGAATAATGCCAATAATAAACTGCTCACAAGTGCTAAAAGAATACCAACCAAACTACCTAGAATTCCTAAAAATAAATATTCTAAAGCCGATATCTTTACGATTTGATTATTTTGAGCACCTAAGGTTCGTAATAACACGCTTTCCTTAATGCGTTGATATTTACTGTTTCGCACAGATCCAATCAAGACAATGATACCAGTAAGCATGCTAAAGAATGCCATAAAATTGATAATCCAAGAGACTTTGTCTAAAATATCTTCTACTATAGTATATACCTGCCTTAGGTCAATGATGGATACATTTGGAAACTTTGCTACCAAATCTCGTTGTAAATCTGCTGAGCGTTGTTCGTCTGCAGCGTAGGTGGTTAACACATTAAACTGCGGTGCATTTTCTAACACGCCCTTGGGAAATACAATCGAGAAATTGAGTTGTATGCGTCCCCAATCTACTTTCCGAATGCTACCTACAATAGTTTCCATTAGGACTCCTTGCACATTAAAAATAATAGGATCGCCGATAGCTACCTGGGCATCTGCAGCTAGATTATCCGAAATAGAAATTTTAATTGGAGCTTGAGGCGTTTGACTAGCTACCCACTCCCCTTCTAGAAGTTCTTCTGAGGCTATGAGTGAATCGCGATAGGTGGTTCTAAACTCGTGATTTAGAATCCAACCTCTTACTTGACTGGTTGTATCTCTACGTAAGGTATTCACAAGCTTTCCATTAATACTGTGCATGCGCATAGTCACAAGCGGAATGTTATCAATGGGCTCCATGTTATTTGCACTGAATGTTTCTAACACATCGTCCAGCTGTTTGCTTTGAATGTCTAAAGCAATAATATTTGCGTTTTGTGAAGTTTGCCCCACGCTTGTCTTCGCCAATAAAATGTCTTTGGTAAAGTATAGCGTACTTATCAAAAAGGTGCCTAAACCAATTGCTACTATTAATACCAACGTTTGATTATTAGGGCGAAATAAGTTTAACAAACTTTGCCTAACGGTAAAAACGGCTCGTTTGGGAAAATAATATTTCACTAGTCTCATAGACATGATAGCAATACCTGCCAAAACACTAAAGGTTATAAAAACACCAACAACAAATGACAAGGCAAATAGCCCATCTTTGAGTAACCAAAACGAAAATAAATACAAAAACAATAGAATGATAAAAAAGACCACATATCCAGCTCTTTTTGATTTTTCTATAGGAGTCTGGTCTATACGAAGTACTTCTAATGGAGAGACATACCAAGTACGTATGAGCGGCAACAGTGCGAACAAAACTGACATAAAAAGCCCAAGCAGTACGCCCATAATTAAAGGCTGTACAGAAATACGAACGGTGACATCAAAAGGCAAAAATTCCTTTAAAATATAAGGAAATAGTTCCTGAAGACCAACGCCAATTAGTGATCCAATAATACCACCAATAACGCCTATCCCTGCAATTTGAATTAAGTAAATCAAAAAGCTTTGCCTTCTTGTAGCACCCATACATTTTAAAACCGCTACTGTTTTTAGTTTTTCTTTTATGTAAATATTTACAGAACTTGCAATACCAATACAGCCTAATAACAAAGCAATAAAGGCCGCTAGATTTAAAAATTTACCCACATTATCATAACGACGCCCCAAACGTTCACTGGTACTTGTGTGCGTGTCTAAATCGGCGTTTTGGTCGTCTAGAATAGGATCGATTCGTTTGTCTAAATCTACGAGGTCTATGGTAGGATTTTTATAAAAAAACTGATACTCTTTGCGACTTCCAAATTGTAAAAGTTGGGTCTTCTCTATAAAACGAAATGGAATCACGATGGGCGGCGCCACAGAACTAGAAATAGCTGTACTTCCAGGAATGGCTTTTAAAGCCCCAGAAATTGGCAAGGTTAACTCCCCTATTTTAATAGAATCCCCTGGTTTAATACTAAACTGCAACATGAGTGTAGCATCTACCAAAACGCCACCAGATTCCTGATAATTTAGTGCTGCGTCTACAGGTTCTGTATCTATGGTTCCATAAAATGGAAAATCTCCTTCTAAACCGCGAACACGTGCTAATTTGGTGCCGCCGTTTTTTGGAAAAGCAACCATAGAGACAAAATTTACTTCCCGTGCATTAGGTTGTAAAGAGTCAATAATAGCCTGTGCTCTTGGGTTAGGAAGCTCCTGACTATCAATAATAAAATCGGCGCCCATCAGGGCTTTGGATTGTAATTGAATATTATCTTTTAAATTCTCGCTAAATAGTTGAATAGAAACTACCGCTGCAATTCCCAAAATAATAGACGCCATAAATAGTAGCAGTCGTATTCTACTCGCCTTTGCATCACGCCAAGCCATTTTAAAAAGCCAAGCGGTATTGCTTTTAGATGTGAATTCTGTTTTGCTCAAAATGCTTACGTATGTTGATTGGTAAGTATTTGCCCACCTTTTAGTGTTAATATTTGTTGGGTTCTATTGGCTAAGTCCAAATCATGAGATATAATCACCAACGTAGTTCCTGCGTCTTTGTTAAGTTCGAATAGTAATTGGATCACCTTTTCTCCAGTTTCTTGATCTAAATTCCCAGTGGGCTCATCCGCAAATAAAATAGAAGGTGAATTAGAGAATGCTCTTGCCAACGCCACTCGCTGTTGTTCTCCTCCTGATAACTGTGAAGGGTAATGATGTAAGCGATCTGTTAACCCCACTTTATCTAACAATTGTTTTGCGATTTTAGTAGCATCTTTGTCACCTTGAAGCTCTAAGGGAACACTAACGTTCTCCAAGGCTGTAAGCGTTGGTAGTAATTGAAAATTTTGAAAAATAAAACCAACCTCTTTATTGCGTAATTGTGCCCGCTCATCTTCGGTAAGCGTGTTTAAATCGTAACCACATAAGTGTACCGTACCCGCACCGGGGGCATCTAAACCAGCACACAGACCTAATAAAGTGGTTTTCCCGCTTCCAGAGGGTCCTACAATAGCAAAAGTTTGCCCTTTTTCTACGTCAAAGGACACATCTTTCAATACTGTTAATTGTTTAGAACCGCTCGTATATGTCTTTTCTAGTCCGTTAATCTTTAATATCTTTGGCATATAAATCTAAATTAATGCTACAACAGACGCATCTGCTTAAAAACATACAAAGGTTGTTAAAGTCGTGGTATGATATGAAACCATTCTTCTTAAAGTTTTGTTATTTTCTGATCCTTTTTGTCTTTATTTCTTGCGGAAACGAAGCAAAAACCAAAGAACAACCTAGCACCCATACTTCAACTGCCACAGATGCTACTGTAACAGAAACAACTTCAAAAAAAACCATACTCTGCTTTGGTGATAGCATCACAGCTGGCTACGGTTTGGACGATACGAATGATGCGTATCCTGCACTGCTTCAAGCTAAAATTGATTCTTTAGATTTGGATTATGATGTAGTCAATTCTGGTTTGAGTGGTGAAACCACGGCAGGAGGACGTAGTAGAATACAATGGGTGCTCAATCAGGAAATAGCCGTTTTTATTTTAGAATTGGGCGCTAATGATGGTCTACGGGGAATTCCGCTAACAGAAACCCGAGCCAACCTACAAGCCATCATAGATGCCGTGCGGACTAAAAACCCAAAAACTACTATTATTTTGGCAGGAATGGAATTACCTCCAAATATGGGACAGGATTATACAACTCAATTCAGAGCTATTTTTGCTGATCTAGCTGCAAAGAATGATTTGCCTTTTATTCCTTTTATCTTAAAAGATGTAGGAGGAATTGCTGAATTAAATCAGAATGATGGTATCCACCCGACGGTTGCAGGGCATAAAATTCTAGCCAACACAGTTTGGGAGGTTTTAAAACCAGCGATCGATCGTCTTTAATTTTTTAGTGAAACACTGTTTTGTAAAGTCAGAAAGACGCATACAAAATGGTTCATTGAACGAATCTCGCTTTTCAGCAGAATCTATAGTTTGATACCTTCCAAACTGTCGTTACGACACATCATTTTTTGTTAAGTTAAGTCCGCTTTCGCGAAAGCGTATACCACTACATTTTAAAAATAAATAGCTCTTTTAAAGTAATTTCTATTGTAATAGATTTATTGCTTTAGACTTATGAGAAACTATTGAATCACTAGTTGCGTATAGATGTTGTCCCAAGACTTTACCACTCCTACATACAATAACAAAACCTTAACACTGTATTCTTGTTTAAGGAATGAAATAGTTTAAGTTATCCCTACAAAACAACTTTACATGAAACTATTATATATTAAAAGAGAAACAAAAACAGAAAAACGATACAGTTTTAAAATGGGAGAACTCATTACAAAAGTCACCTATATAAAAAGTTATTTTATGGGACTGCCTATCAGAACGATACATAAATATCGTGAAACATATTATGGCGAAGTAAAAAACTGCGATGATTGTGTACTCTTCATTTAATTCATCGATATTTGAAGAAATTCTCTGAAAGGAAAAATAAGACCCAATGATCCCTAAATTACATTATATATCCCAAGGAAGTTCTCCGAAACAACATCTGGTGAATATCCAAAATGCGTGTAATTCTGGGATAGAATTAGTGCAGTTAGATATAACACAACGTTCAGAAAAAGAAATTCTAAAGATAGCCCAAGAGGCAAGAGAAATTACTTCTCATTTTCAAACCCGATTAATTATTAACAACCATTATAAACTTGCTAAAGACGTAAAAGCAGATGGTGTCTATTTGGACAAAACGGGGTCCTGCCCTACGATTGCGAGAAAGCATCTATATACTTGGCAACTGATAAGTGGTGTCGCAAATACGTTGCAAGATTGTGAAACATTATTAACTAAAGAAGTTGATTATATACATTTAGAACCCTTTAGAGCTACAACCACTAAAGATCAAGCATTTCCAGTTTTAGGTTTAAACGGATACACTACTATTATAGAAACGTTACAAACCAAAACCCCTATAATTGGTTTTGGAGGTATTACTACAGAAGATGTCACCGCTATATTAGAAACAGGTATTTCTGGAATTGCTGTATCTGAAGAAATTACGCGTGATTTTAATACGATAAGAACATTTCATCAATTATTAAAAGCCTCTTCCACCGAAGAGCAGCGGCATACCTTCAAATAAATTACAAAGAGCATTTTCTAAAAACAATCT
>NZ_CALEMI010000146.1 GCF_937910895.1 uncultured Dokdonia sp.
GTTTCATCTGGTGGTGAAATTATTGAAAACCCGATTCTTTCGAACTTTAAGGAAGGACTTTCAATTCTTGAGTACTTTATTTCTACTCACGGGGCTCGTAAAGGTCTTGCAGATACCGCTCTTAAAACAGCAGATGCAGGATATTTAACACGTCGTCTAGTAGATGTTTCACAAGATGTTATTATTAATAGTACAGATTGTGGTACGTTACGAGGTGTAGAAGTTTCTGCACTTAAGAAGAATGAAGAGATTATAGAAAAGCTACAAGATCGTATAGAAGGTAGAACATCATTAAATGATGTAATTAACCCACTTACAAGTGATATTCTTGCATACGCTGGAGCAGAAATCACACATGATATTGCAGCTGCTATTGGAGCAGCTCCTATAGAAAGTGTAGATGTAAGATCAGCGCTTACGTGTGAAGCTAAGAAAGGAATTTGTGTAAAGTGCTACGGTCGTAACCTAGCTACTGGTAAAACAGTACAAATGGGAGAGGCTGTAGGTGTTGTTGCAGCACAATCTATTGGAGAACCAGGTACACAACTTACATTGCGTACGTTCCACGTAGGTGGGGTAGCAGGAGGTGTTTCTGAAGATAGTAATGTAACTGTAAAATTCCCTGGTAAATTAGATATTGAAGATCTTAAGACAGTAAAAGGGACAGATAATGAAGGTAACGAAGTGGTTATTGTAATCTCTCGTACATCTGAAGCTAAAGTAACAGATACTAAAACAGGAATCACATTAAGTACAAATACAATTCCTTATGGTTCTCAGCTCTTTTTAGAGCCTGGAACTAAAGTAAAAGAAGGACAAGTAATTTGTAAGTGGGATCCATTTAATGGAGTTGTTATTTCAGAATTCTCTGGTAAGATCAAGTTTGAAAGTATCGAGCAAGGTATTACATACCGTGTAGAAACTGATGAGCAAACAGGTTTCCAAGAAAAAGTAATTTCAGAATCTAGGGATAAGAAAAAGATACCTACATTAATTATTGAGGATAAAGACGGAACAGCTTTACGTTCTTACAACTTACCTGTAGGTGCTCACTTAATGATAGATGATGGTGAAAAAGTAAAAGAAGGTAAGATTCTTGTGAAGATACCTCGTAAGTCTGCAAAAGCAGGAGATATTACAGGAGGTCTTCCACGTGTAACAGAATTATTTGAAGCACGTAATCCTTCTAATCCAGCAGTTGTATCAGCTATTGATGGTGTTGTTTCTTTTGGTAAGATCAAACGTGGTAATCGTGAGATTATCGTTGAGTCTAAACTAGGAGAGGTAAAGAAATACTTGGTGAAGTTATCTAATCAGATTCTTGTACAAGAAAATGATTATGTACGTGCAGGTATGCCACTTTCTGATGGTTCTGTGACACCAAACGACATCTTAAACATAAAAGGCCCATCGGCTGTACAACAATACTTAGTAAATGAAGTACAAGAAGTATATCGTTTACAAGGGGTGAAGATCAATGATAAGCACTTCGAAGTAGTGGTACGTCAGATGATGCGTAAAGTACGTATTGAGGATCCGGGAGATACTATTTTCCTAGAAAATCAATTAGTACATAAAGATGATTTTATTGAAGAGAATGATGCTATTTTCGGAATGAGAGTGGTAGAAGATGCTGGAGAATCAGAAAACCTTAAAGCAGGTCAGATTGTATCTCCACGTGAGCTTAGAGATGAAAACTCTATACTAAGAAGAGAAGATAAAAACCTTGTTGTCGCTAGAGGCGTTACCCCAGCAACAGCATCGCCAATACTTCAAGGTATTACAAGAGCATCACTTCAAACAAAATCATTTATTTCTGCAGCTTCTTTCCAAGAAACTACTAAAGTATTAAATGAAGCTGCTGTAAGCGGTAAAATAGATACGTTAGAAGGACTTAAGGAGAATGTAATTGTTGGACATAAAATACCAGCAGGAACAGGTATGCGTCGCTATGATAATATTATCGTAGGAAGCAAAGAAGATTTACAGAATATGATGGCTGAAAAGCAAGAAGTAAATTATAACTAGTCCGCTTTCAAGTAGCACAGCGACAAAGAAGTTTATGCTGAGTTCTGTCGAAGTGCGAAAGCATACTAATTCATAATAACAATCCCATCTTGCATAGTGTAAGATGGGATTTTTAATTTAGATACTTCCATAAAGCTGGAAGTTTTATATATAAAAGTAATAGCGATAGACGGGATAAGATTTCCGCCTTTGCGGAAATTCATATAAGATGGAAGACAACAAAAAAACTCAAAAGAAAAAAGGACAGATCAATATAGAACTGGATGAAGCTATCGCTCAAGGAACGTATTCTAACTTAGCTATTATTAATCACTCCGTATCAGAATTTGTAGTTGATTTTGTAAACATCATGCCAGGAACACCAAAAAGTAAAGTAAAATCCAGAATTATCCTTACGCCTCAACACGCAAAAAGATTGACCAAAGCACTAGCAGAAAACATCAAACGTTTTGAAAATGCGCACGGTGAAATTAAGGATTATGAGAAACAACCTATCCCATTAAATTTTGGACCTACAGGACAAGCATAAAAGTTCTGAAAGCGACATAACTTTTTGATACTAAATTAAAAGCCCGAAATACATAGTTATTTCAGGCTTTTGTATTTTATATGATGTCATCTTGTCATATTCTACGAAGTGGTATTTTTTTTGTCTAGTCTTTAATCAACATCTAATTATCAAAAAATAAAAATATGTCAACAGGAAAAATTAATGTGTCGGTAGAAAATATCTTCCCACTTATTAAAAAGTTCTTATATAGTGATCACGAGATATTTCTTAGAGAATTAATCTCCAATGCCACAGATGCTACTCTTAAGTTAAAGCATCTTACTAGTATAGGTGAATCTAAGGTCGAGTATGGAAATCCTATCATTGAAGTAAAAATAGATAAAGAAGGAAAAAAACTTCATGTTATAGATCAAGGTCTTGGTATGACTGCAGAAGAGGTAGAGAAGTACATTAATCAGGTGGCTTTTTCTGGAGCTGAAGAGTTCTTAAATAAATACGAAGATGGTGCAAAAGATACTGGCATCATAGGTCATTTTGGATTAGGATTCTATTCTGCATTTATGGTCGCAGAAAAAGTAGAGATCATTACAAAATCTCACAAAGACGAGCCTGCGGCACATTGGACATGTGATGGGTCTCCAGAATTTACATTGGTAGAAGCAGATAAAACAGATCGAGGATCTGAAATCATTCTTCACATCGCAGAGGACAGTACAGAGTTTCTTGAAGAAAGTCGTATTACGGAGTTGTTAACTAAGTACAACAAGTTTATGCCAGTACCCATTAAGTTTGGTACAAAAACAGAAACACTTCCAAAACCAGAAGACGCAAAAGAAGAAGATCCAGCTCCTACTCAAGAAGTAGATAATATCATTAACAATCCTACACCAGCGTGGACAAAACAACCTGCAGATCTTGAAGATGCAGACTATAAGAGTTTCTATCGTGAGTTATATCCGATGCAGTTTGAAGAGCCTCTCTTTAACATACACCTTAATGTCGATTACCCATTCAACCTTACAGGAATTTTATACTTCCCTAAGCTTGGACAAGATATGAATGCACAAAAAGACCGCATTCAGTTATACCAAAATCAGGTATTTGTAACAGATAATGTAGAAGGAATTGTACCAGATTTCTTAACAATGCTTCGTGGTGTGATTGATTCTCCAGATATTCCGTTGAATGTATCTCGTAGTTATTTACAAGCAGATGGAGCTGTAAAGAAAATCGCTGGATACATCACACGTAAGGTAGCAGATAAGTTGAAGTCTCTATTTACAAATGATCGTGAAGATTTTGAAAAGAAATGGAATGACATCAAAGTAGTGATCGAGTACGGAATGCTTTCTGAAGAAAAATTCTTTGAAAAAGCAGACAAATTTGCTTTATACCCAACCGTAGACGATACGTATTTAACTTGGGAAGAACTAGAAGCAAAAATAAAAGATACACAAACCGATAAAGATGATAAACTCGTTGTCTTATACGCAAGTGATAAGGATGCACAACACGCATACATTCAAAGAGCAAAGGACAAAGGATATGAGGTGCTTTTATTAGACTCTCCAATCGTAAGTCATTTAATCCAGAAGATTGAAACAACTAAAGAAAATGTTTCTTTTGTACGTGTCGATGGTGATCATGTAGATAACCTTATTAAGAAAGAAGATACACAAATTAGTAAACTTTCTGACGAGGAAAAAGAAGCTCTTAAGACTGTCATTACAGAGTCTATAGCAGATTCTTCGTACACTGTACAAATGGAAGCGATGGATAGTAATGCAGCACCATTTATCATTACACAACCTGAGTTTATACGTCGTATGAAAGAGATGCAACAAAGCGGTGGTGGTGGCGGTATGTTTGGTATGGGTAACATGCCAGATATGTACAATCTTGTAGTTAATGCAAACCATGAGTTGGTGTCAGAGATTTTAAATACGAAGACTGCAAAGAAAAAAGAACGTTTAATTAAGCAATCTTTTGACCTTGCTAAGCTATCTCAAAACCTTTTAAAAGGAGAAGAACTTACCAATTTTATCAACCGTTCGTATGGTATGATTAAATAAATACTCGTAAAGACGGGTATCTTATAAATATAAGATTTAAACTAAAGCCACTTTCTGTTTTTCGGAAAGTGGCTTTTTTATGCTTTCGCGAAAGCGTAAAAATTAAGAATAGCACTAGCATAGAAAAATCTATAAAATAAAAGAGTAGAAAACGACGTAACGAACCATGCTTTTTTGCGTCAAATTAGTATGTATCTTTAAACAAGATGTACAATCACTTAAATTTATACTAAATACTATGGCACTTACTCCTTCTAATATGATTGAGCTTGGTACAAAAGCTCCCGATTTCAAGCTGATAGATACGATTACAAATAACGTGTTTAGTTATCAGGATATTAAGGGAGAACTTGGTACTGTAGTGATGTTTATATGTAATCACTGCCCTTTTGTAATTCACGTAATAGATGAGATTGTACGTGTTGCCAATGATTATCGTGTTTTAGGATTTGGTTTTGTAGCGATAAGTAGCAATGATATTAGTGCGTACCCACAGGATGGACCTGCCGCTATGTGGGAAAATGCACGAAAAAATAATTTTACATTTCCGTATTTACTTGACGAGACACAAGAAGTTGCAAAAGCTTATGATGCTGCGTGCACACCTGATTTTTATCTTTTTGGAGCAGATGATCGATTGGTATATCGAGGACAACTAGACGCCTCAAGACCTGGAAATGGAATCTCCGTAAATGGTCGTGATCTGAGAGAAGCTTTGGATAATGTATTTAATAGCAGACCACAAACCATGATCCAGAAACCAAGTATAGGTTGTAGTATCAAATGGAAATAATAAATGACTTTCTTAGTTTGTAAATTAACTATTTAACGATTGGATTAAATTTTAAATAATAAATACTGTTTATATTTTGTAGGAGATTTACTTCATAAGTTGTTATTGTAGTATAAAACTACAACGATGAAAAAAACTACATTTTATTTTCTATTCTTCTTCTTATCTATTAGTCTCACGTATGGTCAACACACTTTTTCTATTGTTGCAGTAGATCCTGTTACTGGCGAAATTGGAAGTGCAGGTGCTACGTGTATTTCTGCAGAAGATGGTGCACTAGCTATAAGCGATATTGTATTGGGAGTTGGGGCGATCCATACCCAATCTTTTTATAGCCCTACAAATCAAAATAATGCAAGAACCCGAATGGAAGCTGGTGATACGCCAGAAGAAATTATGCAATGGCTTCAAGATAATGATGTGTCAAATGATCCGTCTTTTCGTCAGTATACGGCAGTTACTTTAAATAATGGAAATCCATTGAGTGCTGCTTTTACAGGACCTAATTGTTTTGAAGAATTTATTCATGCGACAGGTCCCAATTATTCAATAGCAGGGAATATATTAATATCTCAAGATGTTGTGACAGATATGGAAACTGCGTTCCTAACTACAGAAGGGAGTCTTGCAGAAAAACTGATGGCAGCATTACAAGGTGCAAAACGCCCTGGTGCTGACTCAAGATGTCTAGAATTTGGTATAAGCTCGGCATCCGCTTTTATACGTGTTGCAGATCCTTCTGATACGGATAGCTCTTACGGTAACTTATCATTAGATCTTAATGTATGGATCACTAGCGAAGTCTTTGAGCCAATTGATGAATTACAAATACTTTTTGATCAATCTCTTTCTGTAGAAGATACTTTTGCAGTTAAAGGTGTCAATATATATCCTAATCCATCAAAAGGAGAATTATATATAAAATCTGTTGTAAAAGTAAAAGAAGCTATACTTTTAAATATTATGGGACAAGAAATAGCTCGTTTTCCTATTACAGAAAATCTTACGTCTATTGATGTTTCAAAATATAGAAATGGGGTGTATTTTCTAACATTGAAAAATGACACAGGAATAACAACGACTCAAAAGGTGATTATTAAGAAATAATATTATGTAAGATTATTGCGTTTTTTTTGAGCAATTAATTTCACTATACTCTTTGAAAAAGTTCGTCCGTTTTAACACTTTATACTGTGCTATGTTTAATTTTTATTTGTAATATTAAAGGAATACTATTTAAAATCAATTCATTATGAAAAAAAAGAATCTAAAGTCATTAAGTCTTGACAAAACAGTTATTTCAAATTTAGATCAAAATCAAGTTAATGGAGGAACTGGTTCTATAATTGGACTTACTGCTATTTGGTGTCCTTCTGATACTTGTATAACCACTGTATATTCAGGTCCACTTAAGCCAAGTTGCGGTAACTGCTAGAATTTATTACTCAATTTAATTTTAATGAGCATCCATTAATGGTACAGAGTTGTTCATGACTTAATTTTCAACTATGAGCATAGATGTAATATCTAGCTTTAAAAATGATAGACACTTTTAACACTTAACCATTCACCTTCATATCAAAAAACCGTTTTTAGCAAACTAAAAACGGTTTTTTTGTACCCTTAGTTTTAGTATGTCGTTTTTTCCTTTACTTTTACTACAAAGCATTGTTTTTTGGAAATATTTGAAAATTTTAGAATTTTTGACATTATAGATATTGTCTTAGTAGCAACCTTACTTTACTATGTATATAAATTGGTAAAAGGAACTGTTGCTATTAATATATTTATAGGTATTGTAGTGATCTATCTTATATGGCAACTAACCGTGTTGTTAAAAATGGAAATGCTCAGTACAATTCTTGGGCAATTTATAGGAGTAGGAATGTTTGCTTTGATCGTTGTTTTCCAACAAGAGATTCGTAAGTTTTTATTAATGGTAGGGAGTACAAACTTAGCAAGAGGCAAAGGGGTATTTAAAAATTTCCAGTTTTCTAAAAATGATAAAATTTTAGAGATAGATGTCAATGCGATATTAGCTGCTTGTGTTAATATGGGAGAGGTACGCTCTGGAGCCCTTATTGTGATTAGAAGGGCGACAAGTCTAGAATTTGTAAAGGCAACAGGAGATGCCATGGCAATTGCTGTAAATAGACCTATTATAGAAAGTATTTTCTATAAAAATTCTACGCTACATGATGGTGCAATGATTATAGAAGACAATACAATTACGGCAACTAGAGTCATTTTACCAGTAACGCAAGAGCGTAATATTCCATTACGTTTTGGACTTAGGCACAGGGCTGCCATTGGTATTACAGAAAAAACAGATGCTCTAGCCCTAGTTGTCAGTGAAGAGTCTGGAGAGATAAGTTATATAAAGAATGGAGAATTCGTCCCCTACAAAACAATAGATGAGTTACGTGAATTAATCACATCCGATTTAAGCTAATTACATGGAAGAAGAAGTACTCCCTGAAGAAAATAAAACTCCTAAGAAACCTAAAAAGAGAAAGAAGAAAGAACAGCTTCCTACGATTTCTAATCGATGTAAAAACTGTGATGCCCCATTAAACTTAGATCAAGCTTTTTGCCCAAGTTGTGGGGCAAAAAGGATGTACAACAGATTAAATTGGAGCAACCTTACCGAAGATTTTGTAGATCGATTCTTAAATATTGAAAATAACTTTCTAAGAACCTTTTTTGCACTTTTTAATAAACCAGAAGATGTTATAGGAGGCTATATTGACGGAATGCGGAAACGCTATCTTTCAGCCTTTAGCTATTTTGCAATCTCTCTTACAATTACAGGATTATACACCTTTGTCTTTAGAAAGTGGTTTATGACTGACGATATGTTTCGTCAAGGAATAACAGCTACCGATGGTGTTGATGTAAAAGGCACTGTCGAAGCCACTAAGGAAATGATTAATTGGGTGTTTGAGTATCAATCTATTCTCACATTTGTCAATATTCCCTTTTACGCTGTGGTTTCTAAACTTGTATTCTGGAATTACAAAAAATATAATTTTATTGAACATGTAGTAATTTATCTATATGTCTATTCCCATACTCAAATTGTAGCGTCTATTTTGGGGATCTTATTTATGTGGTCTAGTGTAGCTCAGATTGTTATAAGTTCTTTATTAATGTTTGTATATGTAGGTTATACAGCATTTGTATTGATGCGCCTATTTGATCTAACAATCGAAAAAATAGTCTTAAAAACGATACTATTTATTGTTGTATTTTTAATATTGAGTATTTTGTTTTTTGGAATTGCAAGCGCATTACTTTACAAAATAGGAGTTTTTGACACTTTTATAGAAAAGATGAAAGAAGTGCAAAAAAATCAGAAAGCATTGAAAGAAGCAGCCAAGGCCGTAAAGGATAGCCTTCAAGTAGATAGTGTAAAGCAGCTTGCAAAAAGCGTCAAGGACACCTTGTTACTTTTTGGAACTTAGTTCATATAGTATCTTAACTTATCATCACTAATGGATCAAATGATATCCCTATGGGAAAAGTAGCAAAGTCAAAACAACAACTTCTTGAAGTAAGTGATACGTGTATTAATTGCAATCAACCTCTTGCATTAGATCAACGATTTTGTTCTAACTGTGGTGGGAAGCGTATTTACAACCGAATCACTTGGCGTAATCTTTTTGAAGATTTTGTAGATCGATTTTTAAATATTGAGAATGCGTTTCTAAGAACATTTCTTGCACTTTTCAAAAAACCAGAAGCTGTTATTGGTGGTTATCTAAAAGGAATGCGTAAAAAATACCTTCCTGCTTTTAGTTACTTTGCAGTAGCACTTACGGTGGCAGGAGTTTCAGCTTTTGTGATTAAAAACTGGTTTATGGAGGATATGATCCAAGCACAAACGAGTTTTTATACAGGAACTACTGCAGAAATGCAAAAAAACTTCACTTCTAAATTTTTAAAGGAATTAGTAGAATACCAATCTGTTGTATATTTTGCTATGATCCCTATTCTTGCTATATTCTCTAGAATTGTCTTTTGGAATTATAAAAAATACAATTTAGTGGAGCACTTTGTAATTTACCTCTATGGATACTCGCATATTGCTTTAATCACAACGATAATAACGTTAATGACCATATGGAATCAATCTTTATATAAAATATTTAGTTTTGTATCGATATTCATTCTTATAGGGTATATGACCTTTGTACTAAAGCGTTTATTTGAGTTAGATGCTGGGAATACTATTTTAAAATTAGGTCTCTTTTGTTTATTAATAGGTTTGATGTTCTTGGTGTTTTTTGTTTTTGTGGTGATTCTAAGCGTCGTTGCAATAAAAACAGGCACTGATACAGATATAGAATTTTTAAAATTAATGAAAGAACAAGCTGAGGCACAAAAAGCATTAAAAGAATCAACACAGGCAGTCAAAGATTCTATTAATGGCAATACTATAAAACAAACTATCCAAGTCATAAAAGATACTTTGCAGTAGGAATACGCTTCTGCCTGCCGTCAGGTAGGTTCGCGAAAGCAATAAAATATCAATGAATATACTTTCTAAAGAAGAAATCTGGTATTATACAAAAAGAGCTTTTTGGGTACTTTTTGCTTGGGTACTTATTTTTAATGTCCTATTCTTTTATGAATACTTGACATTGATGGATAATGATGCTTTAACATCAGAATATGATTTTACTATATCTTTTAAAGCAAGCCTTTTAGTCTCTATCATTGCAGGGCTTATAGGAGGAACGGTGACGCTCAATTTTATGGAGCGTAGTCTTAGAAAATATGCTTTTGGAAAGGCACTTATTGTTATTGCCATTACCTATCTTATTGTAGCACTCATTATTAGTTTGATTGGCAGTGTTTTTTATTATAGTGATTATTTAGGAAAACCTTTTCATAGTAAAGAAGTCATTGCAGCGGTTAAAGTATTTTTTGTAGGATGGTTGTTTATTAAAAATCTTATTATCTGGTTGTTTATTGTTTTGGGAACCGTAATTGTTTTTATGATCAATGAAAAGTATGGTCCTGGTGTTTTTCCAGATTACCTCAAAGGAAAGTATTTCAGTCCTAAAAGAGAACGCCGTATTTTTATGTTTGCCGATATCCGTAACGCAACAGGAATTGCTGAAGCTATAGGAGAAGAAAAATATTTTCATTTTCTCAAGGATTTTTTTGAAGATATTGCTTCAGCCATACAAAAAAGCCAAGGAGAAGTCTATCAATATGTAGGCGATGAGGTCGTTATTACCTGGAAAATGAAAAACGGACTCCGAAAAGCAAATGCCTTACAATGTTTTTATAGAATGCGAGACGCCATAAAAAAACGGGAAACCTATTATATGAAGCGGTATGGTTATGTACCTACATTTAAAGTAGGACTTCATTATGGTGCTGTGATGGTAGGTGAGCTAGGAAAAATTAAGCGTGATATTGCTTTTTCTGGAGACGTCCTCAATACTACAGCACGGATTCAAGCAAGCTGTAATGAGCACCAAGTAGATATTCTTACTTCTAGTGATTTTGCAAATATCTTATACCAATTACCAAAAGGTCTTAAAAAAGAAACCATAGGAAAAGTACATTTACGAGGAAAGTCTGAAGAGATCACACTCGTTACGTATCGAGAGGTATAAGCGTTTACTGCGTTTATGAGATCACTACTTCTGTAAATTGAGCTTCGTAAAGTGCGTGATAATGACCTCCTTCGTTTTTAAGGAGTTCTTTATGTGTGCCTTTTTCTACGATCATTCCTTTATCCATCACCATGATAAGATCTGCTTTTTTTATAGTAGCAAGGCGATGTGCAATAACAATAGAGGTACGTCCCTTAGTGATTTTACCAATAGCTTTCTGGATAAGCTGTTCACTATGTGAATCTACAGATGAGGTCGCTTCATCTAATATTAATATAGATGGATTACTTACATACGCACGTAAAAAAGCAATAAGCTGTCGCTGCCCGCTAGAAAGCATAGCTCCACGTTCTTTTACATTATAATGATACCCATCAGGAAGACTAGAGATAAATTTATGAACCCCTATTGCTTTTGCTGATGCAATAACTTCTTCTTCAGAAATGGAAGGATCATTAAGTGTAATATTATTCAAAATAGAATCTGCAAATAAGAAAACATCTTGCAGCACTACGGCAATTTCTTTTCTTAATTCGTATAATTTGATGTCTGCAATAGAAACCTCATCTATCATAATGCGACCACTATCTATCTCGTAAAAACGACTCAATAAATTAATAATAGTCGATTTTCCTGCGCCCGTAGACCCTACAATCGCAATAGTTTGTCCCGGTTCTGCAGTAAAAGAAATTCCTTTTAAAACCTCCTCATCAGAAACATAGCTAAAACGTACGTTATCAAATGTAATTTTGCCAATTACGTTTTTAAGTTCTTTGGTTCCTATATCTTTAATTTGAGAATTTTTATCTAGAATCCCAAATACGCGATTTGCAGCAACCATACCCATTTGGAGGGTGTTAAACTTATCTGCTATTTGGCGTAAGGGTGTAAATAACATTTGGATATAGCTTATAAAAGCAGTAATCACACCTAGTGTAATCGCGTCTGATTCTGCAATCTTTAACCCTCCATACCATACGACAAGTCCTATTGTGATAGAGGTACACATTTCTGCAATCGGAAAAAAGATAGAGTTATACCATACCGTTTTATTCCAAGCATCCTTATGCTTTTTATTAATCTTTCCGAACTTTTCCTGTTCAATCTTCTCACGATTAAAAATCTGTACGATTTTCATCCCTGTGACACGTTCTTGAACAAACGTATTTAGATTAGATACTTGAGTTCGTACTTCTTCAAAAGCAACTTTCATAGCACGTTGAAAAACTCTGGTAGCATATAATATGATAGGAAAAACTGCTAATACAATAAGAGTAAGTCGCCAACTCTCCCAAAACATAAATCCTAAAACAACGCCCATTTTTAATAAATCGGCAATGATCATAAACAGTCCTTGACTAAAAATACTAGAAATGGTTTCTATATCCCCTACGGCACGTGTTACTAATCTTCCTACAGCAGAAGTGTCAAAGTACTGCATCTTAAACCGAAGCATGTGCTTAAACAATTTTACACGGATATCACGTATAACCTGTTGCCCTATCCAATTAGAAAAATAAATGAATAGTAATTGAAAAACAACTTGCCCCATAAGGACTAACCCCATCAATGTGATAAAGTAAATAAGGCTTTCAGGATTTTTTTGACTAATTCCTATATCAATGGCACCCTTCATATAATAAGGGTGTAATGCTGCAAATACAGAAAGAAGAATAGCACTAATCGCAGCTACATACAATTGCCATCTATAAGGCATTGCAAATTGCAATAACCTTTTAAAGAGTTTGGTGTCAAATGCTTTTCCCTTGGTATCTTCCATTAATCTACAAATATATGTTTAGGATACCCAATATCAGTTAGGTATAATCCATGTGCAGGAGCAGATGCGCCAGCGAGACTTCTATTTTTACCTTTAATCACCTCGTGCATCCAAGAAACGGGTTTTTTTCCTTGCCCAATTTCTACTAAGGTACCAACAATAGCTCGTACCATATTACGCAAAAAACGATCTGCGGTAATGGTAAAATGATATTCGTTATCCACCAGTGACCAAGAGGCTTCTTTAATACTACAAAGATAGGTGTTGACATCTGTATTTGACTTGCTAAAACATTCAAAATCTGAATAGGTGAGTAGGATGTCTGATGCTTCTTGCATACGTTGAATGTCTAACGGAATTTTATAGTAAAAAGCACGTTCCTGCGTAAACGGATTTTTGGTGGTATGTATTCTGTAAAGATACGACCTATGTGTGGCATCAAAACGTGCATGTGCATCTTCCTTAACAGGTAGAATCGCTTGAATGGCAATACTCGGCGGTAAAAAATTATTGAGTTTATACGTGAGTTTTGTTAGGTTCGCTCCTGTCTCGCCGGCAGGCAGATTCGCGAAAGCGGAATCATTTACATCTTCAGGTATAATATCTACGTGTGCATACATCATGCGGGCGTGTACGCCTGTATCTGTCCTTCCTGCTCCCATAATGGTCGTAGGTGTACGCAACAAAGTAGACAATGCTTCTTCAATGGTTTGTTGCACAGTGACAGCATTCGGTTGGCGTTGCCATCCGTGATACGGAGTTCCGTTATAAGATAGTTGTATAAAATACCGCAAAGTGTCTTATTTTTGAGCAAATATACGCTTTCGCGAAAGCGTATAAAAAACAATTAATACGGTTATGCTACTTTTGAACTCATCACCGATTCTATTTTATAAACATACCTTTTAAAAAAGGAAATACTAATATCTTTTGAAAAAAATACTTCTTCTCAGCGATACGCATAGTTATATAGACGATCATATTTTAGGTCATGCACAATGGGCAGATGAGGTGTGGCATGCGGGCGATATCGGCGATTTAAAGGTAACCGATGCGCTTCAAAAAATGAAACCCTTACGTGCTGTTTTTGGAAATATAGACGATAGTGAAGCACGTCAAGAATTCCCATTGAATAATCGTTTTGTGTGTGAAGGTGTGGATGTCTGGATCACACATATTGGAGGCTATCCAGGTCACTATTCGCCTGCTATAAGAGATGCCATACGTGCAAATCCGCCTAAATTATTTATATGCGGGCATAGCCATATCTTAAAAGTAATGCCCGACAAAAAACTAGGCTTACTCCACATGAACCCAGGCGCGATCGGTAAGCACGGTTTTCACAAAGTACGTACGATGCTTCGTTTTACAGTAGATGCTGGTAAGATTGACAACCTAGAGGTCATTCAAGTAGATCGGTAGAGTATGTCTTAAAGGATATTACCCTCTTCGTCTTTCCAATAAAATCATCATCATCAAACTCAACATGACTCTGTCATCGTCATCCGCATCCAACTCACCTAATTTTGTAAGTTCAAATTTTCTACCAAAGAAAGAAGCTTGTTTCTTTAGTTTGATAATTGGTTTCCCATTCATATTTTCTACGATATAGGAAGGGTTAAATACATACCCTGTAAACATACCCAAGACAGGAATTTCACCTAGCAAAGAGTCGAGTACTTTGACCCATGCATTTTCCTCACTTATAGAATATTGGTGTTTTTTAGATTCATCAATGATTTGATATTGTGCTTTCCAAATAGATCGCCATCCTTTACGTACTACTTTTCCAAAGTTGGTATTTCGCTCATCGTAAAAAGAATAGGCAGTTGAGAAATCCAACCATTTATCTGCCTTGATTCTGTAATTTTCTTTTGTTCTTGATTCGTCACTAAAAATCTGAATGTCTTCTTTAAGTTTAAACATTTTTTGGCGAACGTATGCGATGGTTTTTCCACTGGCGTCTGTCGCTTTAAAATCATTGGCAAGTGTAGAGATCTTAAATTCGAAGTTGACAGGAAATTGAATGTTTTGCATGATTTTTTGTTAGGATGAATAGTACGTAGTTCTTCTACTACTTTTATACGGAACAAAGTACTAAAGTAAAATGGGAATTAATTCTTACGAGCTACAAATTTTAAAAACGTAAGTCAAGTGTTTGTGAATGCTAGCTATTTACTTCAGTTCATTTTCAAATTCAAGAATGGTTTTCCAAAACTTTTTGAGATAAGCTACTGCGATAGTTTTCTCAGAAACAATGGTTTCACATAAGAGCAATCCATTTTCAAGATTGTTACTTATTTTCGGAAATACTATTGTTTACGCTTTCGCGAAAGCGTACTAAACAAAATGAAAAGTGAAAGAAAAATGTAGAATAATTAATAGTAGCTACAATTTCAGCAACCATTCTTTAAATTCATAAAAGTTGGTAGGATGTACTCCGTGTCCGACAGGGAATTCACTCAGCGAACTTTCTATACCTAACTTGCTGAGGTATCCGGGTGTTTGACGTGCAGCATCAATAGGAATGACTTGGTCTACCGTACCATGCGAGTTATAGATATTCAGATGTGCATAGGAGGCTGCCGACTTTACATCGATAATATCTCCATTGATATAGCCACTTAACCCAATCACATTTTTTACCTTTTCTGGATAGGTAAGGGCAACAGCATAACTTAAAATTGTGCCTTGGCTAAACCCAAGTAAGGTCACATTAAAAGGATCTAGGTTATAAGCTGCAACGGCTTCTGTAATAAAAGTAGCGATCAAATCTCTGGATACGATAGCAGCTTCAGTATCTGAGGTTTTTATACCTTCTTGATCTATGGTAATCGCATACCAAGCATTTCCATACGGTTGCATAGCGATAGGTGCTCTCGCTGAAATAATAAAGTAGTGTTCAGGGAGTTCTGACGCAAAGCTAAAGAGGTCATTTTCATCACTTCCGTAGCCGTGTAATAAAAGCAATAACGGAGCTTTTCCTTCTGTTGTCTTTGTTGGTTCCTGGATGATATGTTCTAAGGAAAGTGATTTCATGATATGAGT
>NZ_CALEMI010000147.1 GCF_937910895.1 uncultured Dokdonia sp.
CGAAAGGTGAAATTTGTTCCAGGGCAAAAGCTTGTTACAGGTCTTACCAATATGTATATAGCCGATGTTCCTACGCCTATTGGATTACCCTTTGCCTTTTTCCCTTTAGATAAGCAAAAAAGTGTGTCTGGTTTTATTGTTCCAAGTCCTGGAGAAACCAGACAAAGAGGTTATTTCCTGCAAAATGGAGGATACTATTTTGCATTGAGTGATTATTACGACCTTGCTATTACTGGAGATTATTATACCAATGGTAGTTATGCCTTACGAGCAGATTCTGATTATAGAGTGCGTTATAAGTATAATGGGCGGTTGAGTTTTAACTTTGAGAAAATACTAGCGAGTGAACGAGGACTACCCGATTTTTCTGAAACAAACACCTATAACATCAGGTGGAATCACTCCAAAGATCAGAAATCAAGTCCTAATAGTCGATTTTCTGCTTCTGTTAACTTGGGGAGTAGTGATTTCTTCCAACAATCTATAAACCAGAGTAATACAGGTAACTTCCTGACAAACAATTTTAGTTCTTCTATATCTTATTCTCGTACCTTTACAGGAAAAACGCCTGTAAATGTGACGGTAGCGGCAACGCACTCTCAGAACTCGCAAACAGAAATTATTAACATGACGTTGCCTACTGCGCAAGTAAACGTAGATCGAATCTTTCCGTTTGCACCAAAAAATGGAGCAAAAAAAGGGGCTTTTCAAAACATTAACTTTAATTACTCTTTACGTGCTAATAATCAATATGTAACGACAGACAGCCTCTTTTTTACATCAGAAATGTTTAAAGATGGTCGTTCAAGTATCCAGCAAACCATTCCAATCTCAACCAACTTTAAAGTTTTCAAATACATAAGTGCGAGTGTTGGTGCCAATTATACAGAGAATACTGTTTTTAGAACGATTGACCAATCTTTTGATATAGAGGACAGAGAGGTTGTAAGAGACACTATTAATGGACTTGCATCTTATAGAACGTATGGGACAAGTGCCAGCTTAGGAACGACCTTGTATGGTATTTTCCCTTTTAAAGAAGGCGGTAAAATACAATCTATTCGTCATGTAATTCGTCCTAGTCTTGGTTTTAGCTACACGCCTGCTTTTGATCAGTTTTTTGATAGTTACCAACGTACAGATCCTAATGATCCTACGGCTACTGAGCTTACCGAAACTGTTGAATTTTCTCGATTTGAAGGTAGCTTATTAGGAGCACCTAGTAATCGGGAAAGTGCCTCTGTGTCATTCGGGCTAAGCAATATTATAGAAGCAAAAGTGAGAGATAAAGATACTACTGCTACCGAAGAGTATCGAAAAGTTGCACTACTGAGTAACCTAAACTTAAGGACTGCTTATAATATCACGGCAGATAGCTTAAAACTATCGCCTATAGCTGTGAGTGGTGCTATTCCAATTATTGAAAACAAACTTGATATTAACTTTAGTGCATCGTTAGATATCTATGCACTAAATAGTAATAACAGACGTATTAATAGGCTTAACATTAATAATGGAGGGAGTCTTTTTAGAATTACTGCAGCACGCGCCAACTTTGGATATAACTTTTCTAGTAGAGATTTTGAAAAAGGAAAAGACAAAAGTACAGACCGTACTAAAAACCAAACATTTGCTGCTGGGGGAAGACCTGATGACTTATTTGGTGGTGGTGTAGATATTACTGGAAATAGCAATGGATTACCCGAAGATGATGAAGATGAAGAAGAACAGGAAGTGGAGTTTTATAACTTTAAAATTCCGTGGAATTTAAGACTGTCCTATGAAGTGAGTTATGTAAACAATGCTAGACAAAATGAAATAGGAACGCATTCTATCGTTTTTAGTGGAGATGTAGAGCTTGGGAAACGCTGGACCGTTGGTGGTTCTTCCGGATTTGATCTTGCTAATCCTGGATTTACATTTACATCGTTACAATTTGGTAGAGATCTAGAAAGTTGGAGTTTACGTTTTAACTGGGTGCCCTTTAGTACACGTTCTTCTTGGAATTTCTATATTGGAATTAAAGGAAATATCCTAGGTGATATTAAGTACGATAAACGTCGAGCTCCAGATGAAAGATTATAAGAAATAGGCCAATTGATCGATACTTCTTTAATACGAAAACTTCAAGAAGAGCTTTCAAAGTATCAGAAGCAAGATCACTGCGCTACAAGAATCAAGACTTTTTTGTCACGGATTAGAAGTTCTAATATACGTACAGTAATTCAGATATGAAAGGTTCATAAATTCTCATCTAAACTATTTTCTAATCCAATAATTTGTTAATCTTACATAAGTTACCCAACTTCGTAAAAACAAATCTATCATGAAAAAAATAATCTCAACACCAAATGCGCCTGCTCCTATAGGCCCTTATAACCAAGCGGTACTTTCTGGAAACACTTTATACACTTCTGGTCAAATTGCTATAGACCCTAAGACGGGAGAGCTTTTTGAAGGAAACATCAAAGAGGAAACAAAGCTTGTGATGGAAAATCTAAAAGCAGTATTAGCTGCCGCCGATATGACGTTTGAAGATGTTGTTAAGACTTCTATTTTTGTAAACAAGATGAATGATTTTGCTGCTATAAATAAAGTATATGGAACCTATTTTGATGAGGCAACAGCACCCGCCAGAGAAACGGTAGAGGTTGCAAATCTTCCTAAATATGTGAATGTAGAAATTTCTGCGATTGCAATTAAGTGATCGGAGTAAATCATAATAAAAAAATCCCGCCTCCTAAATAGAAGCGGGATTTATTTATTTTGAGTAAGTTTATATAACTTAACTCTATCTTTTATGCTACTTATACAGAATATGAGCTTTATGATGCGATACAAGTCCGTCAATAGGACGTTTTAAAACCTTACCCTTTTTCAATCCATACTCCTTTAAAAGGATAGAAAGCTCTTTTTCTAAATAAAAAGCAATAGAGCCTACAAAGTGTACAGGCACTTCTTTTGCATCATCATATTGAAAAATTTGATTTTCTATAAATAAAGAAAGTCCTTTTCGGATCAAGGATTGACAATACGAGTGGTCTTTATTTTCTATTAAAAAACGTGCAAAAGTAGCGAGATATGTATTAGGATTTGGACTCTTATATAACTGATTTTTAATAGCTTCAGAACCTAAATCATACGCATTTTCAAACTTTGAAGCTAAGTCTTCAGGAATGTGATTGAATTTATAATCTCTTAGTAATTGTCTTCCAAAATAATTTCCGCTAGCATCATCCATAAGGATATATCCTAAGGATATTACTTTTTGCTCAATGTCGTGTCCGTTATAGTAACTACAGTTAGACCCCGTTCCTAAGATACAAACGATTGCTTTTTCTTTCTTTTCTGTATCTACAGTCGCATATAATGCAGCATACGTATCTTCCTTAACAATAATCGCTTGGGCTTCTTTAAAAAACTCTTCAAAAACTTCACTAATGAGTTTACGGGGTTTTTCTACACCACAACCTGCTCCATAAAAGTAAAGACGACTTACTTCGTTTCTATGCTTATACAATTCAAAGTTATTGATAATACGCTCTTTTAATATCTCTTGTGATAATACTTGAGGATTTAATCCTAAGGTTTGTGTTTGGAATAACATAGTTCCATCATCACCTAAGGCAATCCAATCGGTCTTCGTAGATCCACTATCAACTACTAAAATCATATAGCACCAGTAATTAGTCAAATAATTTTCCTTGACAAACACGTAGTATCTATCAAGGAAAACAATATATTATTTATAGTTCGTTTACTTTTTCAGCGAGATCAACAAGCTTGTTAGAATATCCAAACTCATTATCATACCAAGAAACTAACTTGAAAAAAGTAGCATTTAATTCTAGAGAAGCTCCAGCATCAAAAATACTTGTGCGATCATCACTTACAAAATCTTGAGATACTACACTTTCATCTGTATATCCTAAGATTCCTTTTAAAGCTCCTTCTGATGCTGCTTTAAATACTTTTTTGATCTCTTCTAAAGAAGTTTCTTTCTCTGTGCGAACCGTCAAGTCAACTACAGAAACGTCTACTGTAGGTACTCTAAATGCCATTCCAGTTAATTTACCATCTACTTCAGGAAGTACTTTCCCTACTGCTTTTGCAGCTCCTGTAGATGCTGGAATAATATTATTAAGTGCTGAACGACCAGCTCTCCAATCTTTTTTTGAAGGACCATCCACCGTTAACTGAGTTGCTGTCGTAGCGTGTATAGTTGTCATGAGTCCTTCTTTAAGTCCCCAGTTATCATTTACCACTTTTGCAATAGGTGCCAAACAGTTTGTGGTACAAGAAGCATTAGACACGATGGTATCTGCTGCTGTTAATTTATCATCATTTACACCCATCACAAACATCGGAGCATCTTTAGATGGTGCAGAAATCACCACTTTTTTAGCTCCAGCTTGGATATGGTAGTCTGCTGATTCTAATGTTGTAAATATTCCAGTACATTCAGCAACGACTGTCGCTTCTACTTCATCCCATTTTAAATTTCTAGGATCACGCTCAGCTGTGATACGAATGGTTTTTCCATCCACAATAAGATTACCATCTTTTACAGAAATATCACCGTCAAAACGTCCGTGAACAGAGTCATATTTTAATAAATAAGCTAGATGTTCTACATCTAGTAAATCATTTATAGCAACTACATCTACATTATCACGTTTTACAGTCGCTCTAAAAACGATACGACCTATACGTCCAAATCCATTAATTCCTAATTTTAAATTTCCCATGTGTTTGTATTAAATTTATGTGGTCATGATATCTGACACACGTATCAATTCTTTATTAATTTTTGTTTTTCCTTTAATCGCTTTTTCAAGTGGGGTAAGTTCCATTTTGTCATGAATCGTTCCTACCATATAGTTGCTTTTCCCTTCTAGAAGAGATTCTACTGCTTTTACACCCATTCTACTGGCAAGTACACGATCATAACAGGTAGGAGAGCCTCCACGTTGCATGTGTCCTAAAACAGATACACGTACATCATACTCTTCAAGATTCTCGTCAACATAGTCTTTTAGTTCAAAAACACTTTTTCCTATTTTATCACCTTCGGCAACAATAACGATACTAGAGGATTTTCCACTTTTCTTACTTCGTTCTAACGACTCTACAAGTCTATCTATTCCCATATCTTCTTCAGGAATAAGGATTTCTTCTGCTCCAGCTCCTATACCCGCATTGAGTGCGATATGTCCTACATCACGTCCCATTACTTCCACAAAGAATAAACGATCGTGGGAATGTGCTGTGTCACGTATTTTATCAATAGCTTCGACAGCTGTGTTTAAAGCGGTATCGTATCCTAATGTTCTATCGGTACCACTGATATCATTATCAATAGTTCCTGGAATGCCCATCACAGGAAAACCATATTCTGTATTAAAAACAAGACCTCCTGTAAAAGTTCCATCTCCACCTATAAGTACAATAGCATCTATATCAGCTTCAACTAGCTTCTCATGAGCGATTCTACGCCCTTCTTTGGTCATAAAACGTTTGCTTCTTGCAGATTTAAGAAACGTTCCTCCTTTATTGATAATCCCTCTTACACTACGTGCATCTAACTCAATAAAGTCTCCATCTATCAGCCCTTCATATCCTCTATAAACGCCTACACAGGCAATTTTATGATAAGCGCAAGTACGAACGACAGATCGAATACCAGCATTCATTCCTGGGGAGTCTCCTCCTGAGGTCAAAACTGCAATTTTCTTAATATTTTGGTTCATATAATGGCAAATAAAAAATAAATTTAGGAAACTTAACCTACATAATTCAAGTATTTACCATTGATTTATGACTATTTGTAATTTCAAACGTTTTCGTTTAACAACTTTTTATGGCTTGCTCGTTCTTACGTTTAAAAAAGAGGGGGAAATGGTTTTTTTTTGCTTTCGCGAAAGCGTACTTATCAATACTATCTTCATAAACAAAGATCCTATTTTAATAATCTTTCAAAAACATCAATTAAAACAGCATCAAAATTAACAGGTTCAGAATTGATTAATTTTTAAAAGTAACACTTTTTAATACTTTATTATTTCCGATTGAAATGGAATAGCTGTGAACATGAGAATAAAAAACGCCTCAAGATGAGGCGTTAAAGTTTATGTTTGCTATATATTAACTGAATGATAAAATAGGCTCTCCGTGACCACCTGGGAAACTAGACTCACATTGACTCATACACGCACCCATGCTTGTATAGCAACCTACAAAGTGGTAACTACATATACAAGCAAAACCTGAATCACATAATGTTCCTGCTTGAATTTTTTTTAATTCTTGAGAAGTTAAGACTTTTCCTAAATTTTTTAATTTTTTCATAAGTAATGATTTTTTGTTATATCTACATAAAGATACATATTTGTAACATATCACAATGTTAATATATTACTTAGTAAATCATTATAAAACATTGATAACTTAATTTTTGAAAGTAACACCATCGGGACCTATTTTTTCTGATTCCGCTTGTTGTTCTTTAAGGCTATCAAGAGCCTCTTTAGACTTTCCATTAAAAATCTTTCTAATAAGTTCTTTGAAAGAGTTGAAATCTACCGCATACGAGATACCTGCGCCTTGGGTATATCCTTCTGTCTCCCCTATGAATTGGATGTCAGTTTGTCTATTGAATACTTTTGCTCTCAGGGCTCCATTCTCACTCAATAGAAAATCGATCTCAACGTCACCCACGATCACACTCTCACTGATACCTCCCGTTGGGACACCCACTTTGCCATTAATAAGAACGCGGTTAGAAATTTGAGTAGACAATGTAATCCCCACACGTCCCGCCGATTGTAGGTTTGGTGAGTTATCTGCTTGTACAAGATCTAGATTGACATCAAAAATACTATCATCATCGTTAAATAAAATTCCAGATAATACAGAAGATGTTGTTTCCAAAAGATTATTTACCGCACCAGCAGCAGATATGGAAGCATTACTTAAGAAAACGCCTTGAGAAACTAAAGAAATGGCATTAAGCTCTCTTGCATTTTTATCACTAAGACGGTATTCTAACTCCGAGACAACGCTACTTCCAGTTCCTGGAAACTCTATCTCAAAGGTAATGTCTGGTTTTAAAAGTTCACCTTCCAGATTAATAATAACATCCACTGGAATTTTACGGTTTAAAGAGGGGTTTTCTAAAAGTATGCTAGGGTTTGCCTCCGCTCTATACACGGCACTGATATCAAGCAGAGCACCCGCTGGATCTCCTTCCCATCGGATATTACCGTCTGGTCTAAATTTAAATTCTTTTTGAAAAAGACCTTTGTATTTAAAGTTAAAGCTTCCTTCATACGCAATAAAGTCTCCATACATGTCAAACTTCCCATTGGTGTCTAGTTGTATTAAGAGCGTTCCTCCTCCCCTACCTTTTAAGGTACTTCCGTTTTCTTTATCGACAACAATTTCGATAAGTGCATCTGCATCTACATCAAGGTCAAAATTTACAGAAAGTCCTTTTATTTCGGTTAACTCTGACACCACTCCGTTTAACTTTGCTGCTTTTTCTTCAGGACTTAAAAAATGGATATAAGAACTATCTCCTATAGATTCTGTATCATCAATGGGCACATTAAAAACAGTTCCTTTTTCGGTTTCTGCAAAGACATCTATCACCATATTATCTACAGGCCCTTTAAGCGTAGCTTGACCCGCTATAAATGCGGTTCCGTAATAAAGAGATTCTAGCTCTTCCTTGGTATCTAATACTAATAATCTGTCTGTAGTAATTCCTAAATCAAGTCGCCAATCGCTAAAGGCATTATGAGAAATGCTACCGTTTAATGCACCAAGGGTTTTATATTTTACATCTTCTAGCTGGATCGCATTAAAGATAAATTTTTGCTTGCTTAGGGATACACTAGAAATCCCTCTAAAATCGTAATCTGTATTCAAATACGGTATTTTAAGACCGCCGTTTCTTATTTTTAACTCTCCATTGATGTCAGGATTCTTATAATTTCCTGTCACTTTTGCGTTCCCATCTACAAAACCTCTTATCCGTGTTATGACACCTTCTCCTAAAGGATCAAAGGGTGCTAGATTAAAATTAGTTAATCCTACATCTAGGTCTATCGTAGCATTGTTTCCTGTTCCTACGGTAATACTTCCTTCGGCTACGAGAGGCGCTCCTTTTTGATTTTCTAGCTTCGATTTGATTTCATAAGTAGATAGTGAGGTATCTCCTTCAACGCTTAGATCAAATTTTCCCAATAAATAATCATTTATTGCAAACTCGTCTATAGCAACTGTTGAATTAGGATAATAGGCACCTTTTTTCTGAAGTACATCCAGATTTCCGTTCACACGTCCTTCTAGATTTAGATTCTCTATTTCAGGGGTGATTTTAGCTAAATCTACATTTGTAAATCGTGCTTTAATATCTTTATATGTACTGTCTTTTATAAAGCCTTTAAGGTCTATCCGTTCGTCTTTATGACTCAGTACAATCGTTTGTATATCAATATCGTTAAAGTTATTGTCAAAAATAATACGATTACGCTGATTGTTCTCTTCATTAATAAACCAAGCGTTATCTTTAAAAACAACTTGCGATTTCTTAAAGCCTAGTACAGAATTTCCTTCTTCATTAATGGTATGGTATAGCGATAAGTCATAACGGTCATCATTACGAGTTCCGCCAGAGAATTCAGACTTCATAAACAAGGTATCCTTTAAGGTAACATTAATGAGATTAAAATCTGAAACCGCATAAAAACCTGCGTCTATACTATCGGCAGCGATATAGGTGTTAAATAAAGGGTTCTTGTTATCTACTTTGATTTCTATGGCTTCTGCCATATTCCCAAAAGCTTCTATTCTTGGAGATTTAAAGGTAAGTTTAAACTCAGAATCATTAGAAACAACGCTTCCTTTTATGATGGTTTCTGGTTCAAATTCTATTTCTGGAACAAAGACTTCTACAATCTTATTATTGATCGTAAAATCAAACTCCATAAATTGATTTTCTGTCAGTACTTCTGGTTGATAGTTTGTATATAAACTTCCAAGAGCATTTCTGAATAGCGGGACTACCTCATTAAATTTAAAATTTCCTCGTACTGTACCATCTATAATATCTGAAGAATTAATTGCTATGGTACGTACATTTTTATCATCAAAAACAGAGGTCACATCAAAATCTTTAAAATAATACGTGTCGTTTTTGTTTTGATACACCGCATCAAAGAAGGAGAGTTTACCAAAAGCGTCTTCGATCCCTGTTCCTTTCATATCCATAATAACATTTCCTTTAAGAATGGAAACACTATCTTTTACAAAGTTGAGATTCACTAGATTTGCATAGGTAATATCTGCTTCAAAATCATAGCTATTTATCTTTTTTGAAACATCTATAAGACCATCAACCTTGGCTATTAAATTCTCATCATTTATAATAATCTCCCCATTGAAAACGGGATTTTTAAGATCTCCGAAAACAGTGATGTCTTTATATCTATAATTATTGTAATTAATATAATAGATCACACCAGATAATTTGGTGTCTAGAAACTCTTGAAGAAATCCTTTACCATCTACATCAAAATCCATAGACGTTTTTCCTATTCTTGGATCATTAATGAATTTACCTAAATTAAAATTATCAAAATCTATACTTCCCTTATATGTAGCTATATCTGTATTCTGATAATTGGTCAATAACATATCTACATACCCATTTCCAAGTGCAGAGGTTACGACTCCTTCTGTCTCTAGTGTCTTGTTTGTAATCGTTGTAAATCCAATCAATTCAATCATGCCAAGTTTTGACAATTGTGGTGGTAATGCCGAAAGGACCTCTGGTAATAATGACTTTAAGTCAAAATATGTGGTTTGTAGTGCCGTGTAATGACCATCTATTTTAAAGTCATCGCCAGAAATGAGATGTGTAAACTGTATATCGCCTTGTATAATAGAATTTTTCAACCCCGTTACATCAAGATTTTCTACTTTAAAATCATTAAGAACTCCAGTCACATTTCCCGTTAAGGAAAAAGTCTGATCCTTTGCAAAGCCATCATAAAATGGGTAAATATCATTTGTGGAGATGTTCGCTTTCGCGAAAGCGGCCTCAATATCAACATTATTGATAAAATCAGACATCTTATCTCCCGAAGTGTCTAAAGCGATATCCCCTTCTATTTCTGAAAATTCCGTTTTGAGAATAAATTTCTGTAATGTGATCGAATCGGGATCGTAATGAAAATCACCTTCCAAAGAAGAGATCGCATAACCTCGTTTTGCAGTAAATGTAAGATGATCTATACGCGTATCCACCACATCATTTACGAGTTTAAAATCATCCAATTGGGTTTCCAATCTTGTATAGTCAATAACTACTTGATCTTCTAAATTTTCATTTATATATCTGAATGAACCATCTTCTATCGTAATTTTAGAAGAGGTTATAACAAAAGGAGGCGCGTCTGGATTCGGAATTTGTGGAG
>NZ_CALEMI010000148.1 GCF_937910895.1 uncultured Dokdonia sp.
AGAAACCTCTATCTCAAGGGTTCCCATATCAGCTCCAAACATATGATAATCGAATTCAAACACGGCATTTCTAACACCCGTGAGGTCAATACAAGGGCTTATTAATCTTGCTACGGCATTAAAACCAATAGCATTCGTATCTGAAGTAACTGCTGGATCTGTAGCCTCTAAATACAAATATTGATCACCACTTTTACCAGCACTTGGACCTGTCGGACCGCTAACAGTACCTCCTGTATTTAATGTCCAGTTATTATTACCATTGGGATTATTACCATCAGTAGTATCTTGCATCCATGCACCAAGACCTTGCGCTTCCAAACTGGTTGTAAAAGGAAAGGCATCTACGACTTCATTTGTACAAGCAAAAGTTTGATCTATAACAGAAACTTGGAAGTTATCAAAGGTGAATCCTTCAAAATTGGTATCATATCCATCTGCTCGGTTTGTAGAATCGGTATCAAATCTAAATCGGAAAATTACACTGTTATTTCCTACAATTCCTTCATTATTAAATTGATCCAATAAGAATTCTTCTAAAACCCATTTATCTACATCATCTGTAGCGGTTGCTGTATTTGTAACATTAGGATCTAAAACAAGATCACCATCATAAATTAGAGTTCCGTTATTTCCTTGATGAACTTGGTCTGAACCACTTTTATTCAAGTGAAAATTTCCTTGTTCTCCAGAAGGTACTTTGGTGTATTTTCCGCATAAAGCTACCCAAGTACTTCCTCCATTTATACTAGCTTCCAATTGTGCTAAATCAAAATTACGCTCAATATCCCATTTTGCATTAAAATGAATCACAGCACTATTTGCTGTAGATAAATCTACAGGTGTATCTAGTGTTACAAAACTTAAAATATTGTTTCCGTAAGGAGGAGAAGGGGTAGAGGTGATGGCATTGGTGCTTCCATTATATCCATCAGTCGTTCCTGACCACGTATTATTCGTACCACTTGTTGTCCAGTTACCAATTCCATCTCCATTTACAAGTACTGTTGGATTAAAATATTTAATATAATTTACTTGGTAAATGGTGTAGGTGTCATTACTTAAGCTAACTTGATATTCTATAGGATCGTTAGCAGCAATACCAGCATCTAATGTCAATGTAGCACTTGTAGCACGTTGTTCTAAAATATCCATTCCATTAAGAGAAGTTGCTCCAGGTTGTGTTACTCCCGTAATATTAGCAGATATTGGTGTGATTGTTAACGTTAAGTCACTAGCAGTTTGTCCTAGATATTCAACTTCAAAATCTAATTGTGGGTTTGTAGAAGTAAGATTTGTTTTTGTGAAATCGTGTAGTCTTGCATACTTTCCAGCGTATATAGAAGTCATCAAGTTCATACGCACAGCTCTTTGCGATACTCTGATGATATCTGTAGCAGCAGGCCAGAATTCATCTCCATTTTCAGGAGAGAACGTAATTACATTTTTTCCAGAACCACTAGCGGTATAGGATTGATTAAAACCTGGACTTCCTTGATTATCTCCATCATAATCTATTACCGTATTATAGGTTACATCCGGTCCGCCCAACATAAAATCATTGGTATCTCCATTGGCGTTTGTTAACGTATTTGGAGCAGAGCCGTGGATATATCTATTAAACCGAGTTGCATCATGCATTAGTTTTTGATACTCATCCTCACGATTGGATGGGGCCGCATTTGGATTTCCATTATAAGATGAGGTTACGATAGAGTTAAGACCAGAGTGATGATTAATTGCATACTTAAAGTCTCTTGATTGCACAAAATCTGCAAGAATTTGTGATTCTGGCTCAGATGAAGGAAAAGGACCTCTGTAAACATCACTAGATTGTGTTGGACTAGAACCTAAATTATCAAATCCCCAATAGTAAGCAGAATTTCTATTCAAATCCACTCCTCTTAATCTGTTAGCAGTACCCGTAGTTCCATTATCATTTACACCTGGGCGTAAGTTTTTACGTTGTAAACCACCTCCATTAGGAGCAATCACCTCATTCCATTTTACCCCATCAGGATTGGTAATAGGAATAAAATACATTTCTTGATTATCTACTAAGTTTCTTACCGCAGGATCTAATTCATAATTTTCTAATACCCACCACATATAGTAAATGACATTCATCATACTATTGACCTCACGTGCATGAGTCATTCCAGTGATAAGTGATTCTGGTTCGTTAGCTTCATCGATGTCTGGATTATCAGAGATTCGAACATACCATACGGTTTGTGGGTCAAAAGCAGTACCTGTTGTATTCCCATAAGTCTGCTGTCCAATAGGAGAAGCATCTTGACGCATGGAGATTAAATTAGGATACAGTGTACGCATTCTATCTAATTCGGCGATCATCTCATCTACTGTAAGACATCCTCCAAAAGAATTTCCTAGTCTAAAGTTTTGTGCTACCCAGTCTATCTCTTCGCACTCTTCGCGCTGTATAAAACTTTCTAAGCTAGCATCACCTGTACTTAAAGAAGCACGTTGTGCTCTTTCAGCAAGAGAGCGTTCTTTCATCTGGCGTAACTCAGTTTCTGCTTGCGCACGCGTTGCTTCATAACGCTCAACAAAAAATGTCGTTAAATCATCTTGAATAACTTCATAATTTAATCCAAGTTGATTTATAGCTTGTACTTCAGTATAATGAAGATCAAGACGTAAATTGTCTCCTTCAAATTTTGCTCCACAATGTAAGTCAATACCTATTTCTTGGATTGATCTAAGTTGTTCCGAAGATGGGGCTGTGATTAAAATACGTTTATCTGTATCTGTAGTACTATTTGCATCATCTTGAGCAAATAGGCCAATAATAGTACTTAACGATAACGCACAAGCGAGAGCCGTGCGTCTTAAAGTAGTTTTCTTCATAGTTTTAAAGTAGGTAATATGTATTAATCAATGTAATTTGGGGTTATTGTATATATATTAGTATGATTTGGGGTATGCTAAATTATATAAAGCGCTAATCTATATAAAAAAATTAAGTTAAAAGGGGTTGAGATGTTAAAATTGCGTATTTGGGCTTAATTTTTATGCTTTTCGTCGATGTTTTTGAATAAAACAAAGAATATGCCTCAGTAGAATTTAACAGATATCTATCTGTCTATTATATAATATACTCTTTTGAAAAGGAGATAGAAAGAGGATACAGACGTATAAATTCATAAACTATAAATTAGTTCTTAAAACAAAAAAACGGCTACCATAAGGCAGCCGTCTATAATATATATTTAAAAGAAATTTCTTAGTTTCCTCCTTCGGTTTCTAAGTTTTTCATTTCTTCTTCTATCATCGTGTAGAATTGATCAATTTTAGGAAGTACATAAATTTTTGTTCTTCTGTTAATCGATTTATTTTCTGCGCTGTCATTTGGTACAAGTGGCACATACTCACTTCTTCCTGCGGCAATAAGTTGTGCAGGGTTTGCACCAAGCTCCACAAGAGCACGTACAATAGCCGTAGCACGTTTCGCACTTAGATCCCAGTTATCTAATAAAACTCCTTTTTGATAAGGAACATTATCAGTGTGACCCTCTACCAATGCCTCAAAGTCTGGCTTACCATTAATAACGGTGGCTACCTTCCCTAAGATTTCTTTTGCTCTATCAGTAATGTTATAACTTCCACTTTTAAAGAGAACTTTATCAGAAAGAGATATAAATACCACACCTTTCTCAACATTGATCTCAATATCTTTGTCATTAAGACCAACTTCTCTTTTAAGACTTGTTACTAACGCTAGAGTGACACTATCTTTTTTGGTAAGGGCATCTTGCAAACGATTAATCTTTAAATCCTTTTCTTTAAGACTTTCTAAAGATTTCTCCAAATTTGTTGCTCCCTGCTTTGTGAGCATCGTTAAATCCTTAGAACTTTTAATAAGGTCTTCTCTATCTCTTCGTAATTCTGCAAGACGTTCTTCAAGAGAAGTCACACGAGTTGTTGCACTCGCTTTTTCTTCTAAACATGAATTTAATTTTACAGTTGCAGAGTTTAATAAATCTTGTGTTTCTTGCTGTCTTGCTTCAAGCGCTGCATATTCCTTTTTTGACACACAAGAAGCGAGTAATACTAAACAAGCACCACTAACTAATAGTATACGTTTCATAATTTTTTACTTTATTTTGGGTTTACTCAAAAGTACCAAAAATGGAAATGTTAAAATAGCTATTAACAATATTTTATTGATTTTATTAGTGAAACGTTGTTTTAAAAAGTAGCGAAGCGACGAATTTAAAACGACTAGTTGAACTAATCCCGCTTTTTCAGCGGGATCTAAGTCTTTTTCTAGTTATTTTAGATGGAGATTTTATACTTATAAACTAGCCTCAGAAATCAAAAAAATATATTCCATTACATGTTTACAGGACTTATCAAGAGGATTATTAGTGAAACGTTGTTTTAAAAAGTTGGAAAGCGACGAATTTAAAACGACTAGTTGAACTAATTCCACTTTTTCAGCGGGATCTAAGTCTTTTTCCAGTTATTTTAGATGAGGTATTTTATACTTGGAAACTAGCCTCAGAAATCAAAAAATATCATTTATATATGTTTATAGAACTTGCCCAAAATATTTTTTACTAAAGATCTCTGTACGACTTTTTCTTTTTTATAAAATACTCAAAAACAATAGAGTGAATCTGATAATAATCCTGACGTTGTTGTAGGATTTTTCGTTTTTTTAGTAAACTAGGTAAATGCTTATAAAAACTAAAATGTGCTTTTATGATAGCAACAAGATGTTTTGGTTTTCCTTCTAGCAAGAATTTTACTCCAGCGATGCCATCTAGTATCAAACGAAAGAAAATAAGTAAAATATAGGTTGGACTAGCGCTATTTTTCACAACGGCAAAAAGTGTATTCCTGAAATTATAAAAGGTTTTTGTAGGATTAGAAGCCGCAAGTGTGGCACCACCCAAATGAAATACCTCACTAGCTCCCACAGCAACAATTCTGTATCCTTTATTCTTAATACGCCAGCACAAGTCTATTTCTTCTTGATGTGCAAAAAAATCCTCATCCAGACCTCCTACTTCCCAATACTGCGCTGCTTTAATAAAAAGACAAGCCCCGCTTGCCCATTGTACGTCTACCGTATCATTATACTGACCTATATCTTCTTCACAACTATCAAAAATCCGTCCTCTACAATACGGATATCCTAAGGCATCTATATAGCCCCCAGCGGCACCCGCATATTCAAAATAGGTAGGACGCTTCAGGTCTTTGATCTTTGGTTGTGCGGCAACAATAGAAGAGGAGCTTTCAAAAACAGATAACATAGGCTCAAGCCACCCTTCTTTTACATCTACATCACTATTCAGTAATACATACACATCTGCTTCTACGTGGCGTAAGGCATCCTGATATCCTTTGGCATATCCTCCATTTTCTGCATTTTGAATAACCGTCACATCATTTGGGAAATAGTCGTTACAAAAGGCTACCGAAGTATCTGTCGAGGCATTGTCTGCTACATAAATAGTGGCTAGATGCGCACTATGTTGTACAACATTGCCTAAAAAACGTTCCAATAAAGGACGTCCATTCCAATTGAGTATAACGATGGCTGTTTTCACGGTGCAAATAAAAGGGTTTTCCGCTTTCGCGAAAGCATATAAAGCATCATTTTATAGTATATTTAGGTAATTCTTTAAGAAAGTGATATCGTTCTTGCTCAAAATCCATAGCACAAAAGTAGTGCTGTAGTCCATTAGTCACCATCAATAACTCTCCTTTTAATTGTAAATTATAGCGAGCAATCTGATCAAAGGTGGCTTGCGTAATCCCCACTTTGGGACGCTTACATTCTACCACCAAAAAAATACTCCCATCCGAATGAAAGACTACGACATCATATCGCTTTTTTGTATTGTAAATGTTAATTTCCTTTTCTACATTAATAAGACTCGTCGGATATCCTTTGGTTTGTATCAGGAATTGCAATACATGTTGTCGCACCCATTCTTCTGGAGTAAGATGTACAAATTTTTTACGTATAGGGTCAAAAATATACGGTTTGTTTTCGCTATTTTTGAGACGAAAGTCATACGCTGGAAATTCGAGTACTTGCATGACTGCAAATTACTTTTTTTATACTAAACATCCATAGTGCAAAACGCAAAAAATATACTATCAGACCTTCAAAATGGGATCATACATCCTGTGTACTTTTTAAGTGGCGAAGAGGCTTATTTTATAGATGAGATAGCAGACTATATAGAAGATTATATCCTTGAAGAGTCAGAAAAAGGATTTAATCAGATGGTCTTGTATGGTCGCGATGTGACGGTAGATGATATTGTAGGCAATGCAAAACGATACCCTATGATGGCAGAGCGCCAGGTAGTGATTGTAAAAGAAGCACAGGAGTTGTCACGTACGATAGACAAGTTAGCTTCCTATGTAGAAAATCCACAACCCTCTACAGTGCTGGTTATTTGCTATAAGTATAAAAAATTAGACAAAAGAAAAGGGCTCGCAAAAGCTCTCAAAAAGAATGGTGTCCACTACGAGAACAAAAAGCTGTATGAAAACCAAGTGAGTGATTGGTTACGAAGACTTGTCATACAGAAAGGCTATCATATTAATCCAAAAGCGGCACATATTCTGGTGGATTATTTAGGAACAGATCTCAGTAAAGTACATAATGAGATTAAAAAACTAATGCTGATACTTCCCAAAGGAAGTGAGATTACACCAGAAGCTATAGAGGAGAATATAGGAATTAGTAAAGATTTTAATAATTTTGAGCTTCGCAAGGCAGTAGGAGAGCGAGACATTGTTAAAGCACAACGTATTAGTCAATATTTTACACAAAACCCTAAAGACAATCCGCTAGTACTTACCATATCCTCTTTATATGGTTTTTTCTTTAATTTATTAAAATATCACGGACTCCCTCATAAAGATAAAGGCACGGTTTCCAAAGCTTTGGGTGTCAATCCTTATTTTGTAGGAGAATATACAACGGCGGCACAACATTATCCAATGAAGCAGGTGAGTGCAGCGATTTCCTTATTAAGAGAAGCCGATGTAAAAAGTAAAGGTGTAGGATCTAGTGCTTTTTCAACACCAGATTTATTAAAGGAACTCTTAGTGAAAATTATGGGATAGCACACTAGGTATATATACTTTATATACACTACCCCAGATTTAAAATTGTTAGTTTAAAGAAGTTATTGCCGTATTAGGGTTAATATGTTTACGCTTTCGTACTCCGAATAAGCTCAGCATAAACTTCTTTGTCATTAAATATGACGTGAAAGTGTATTTACCTATACACAATTATGCAACGACATTAGAATCTATCAAAGAAGTTCTCTATCGTGGTTGCTTTATCATTTCAATGTGGATAGTCCCATCAATTTTCATATCATATCCTTCATGTTGTGCTTTTACAATGAGTTCTGTAACTAATTTTCGGGATTCTTTTAGTTCTACAATTCTTAGTTCAGCATGTATCACACGCGGATCACTTTTATCTTGTATGTTTAAAATTTGAAGGCTATGAAATTTTATTTTGTCAGCAATTAACGATAGCAACACATCTGCCGAATTGATCGGAGAATACGTTCCCTCGACCAATTTAATTTGGTTAGTAATAAGATCCATTATGGGTTTGTTGTATTATGATACATAGTTTATGTTTCTGTTGGTAAAGTTATATTATTGGCTACATATTATAGATTCAGTTATTAATAAATAAGCAGATAATGTGTACATAATTCAAAACTAAATCGTACTGAAAATCTGCTTCATATAAGCATATAAAGATTGCATTTCTTGTTCGCCTTTCTTTTTTCCTAGTCTTCCTGCCACGTACAACCCAAACCATCCCACTATGAGAAGGAACATGGTGATTAAAGGAAATACGTATGGTTTTTGGAGGGAAATACTAGTATACAGCCATATAGCAGCAGCTATAAATAAAACAGCAATGACAAAATGAAAAAACATGAACATTGTCCATACCGTGGGGTTGGGACCAAAAAGCCCTTTTAAAATAGTACCGTTGGTTGGGTCTTCGGTAATTTCTAGGTGTAATTGTGGTGACCAGAAATGCTGTTTACTTTTTGGGATTCTAATAAACACATGACTATCTACGCGACTAATTTTAAAATCCTTTGAGGTCGTAGTTGCAATTTCAAAAGCGCTTAATACCTCTTCTGAGGTATAGGCTAGATTTTTTTCAAACCTAGGCCTAAGTACAATTTCATTGGAAAGTTGCATACAAGAGAGAATATACAACTAAGGTACATGTTTTAAGGGATTTTAAAAATAATGCCCTTCGTAAAATTGTACACTCTTTTGTGTATCAAACAAAAAATAGATGGTCTGCATTCTCATGCAAACCATCTAACTACCTAACCTAACCAAAACCACATTTTTCTAATAGAAAAATTGTTCAGAAACGATCTTACCGTTTTCTATTTTGTAAACAATAATCTCGTCTAATGACCATTTGTTTCCATCCTTGAGTGTGACGTTCATTTTGTAGGGTAATGCGATATAATCTTTGGCAATAATCGCATCTCCAACTTCCATTCCCTCTACATCCACAATATTTTCTGCCATTGCGACATCTTTAGCTTTTATAGCTTCAACACCTTTTATATCTGCGAAATATTCTGACTGTGGCTCTATATGGTGTGCATCTTTATGAAAAAGGACATCATAAACGGTTTCAAATTGTCCTTGTCTTAGTAAAGTGACTAACTTGTTTGCTATTTCTTGATTTGTCATTTTTTTTGTTTTTGTAATTAACTTTTTATTAGAGTAGGTTCTTGGTACTTGTCTTTTATTTCATCGTATTTTCCATTTACACCATTCACTTTTTCTCCAGTTTCCACATAGTGTTTTAAGCCTATTAAGGTTCCTTTGAGCGTTCTTTTAAACGGACCTTTAGCAAAGAATCCCATAAAAGCGGGTTTTGTTCTAAACTGAAATTTGTAAGACGCCGTGCTTGTTCCGTCACCGTTATCTTTTACACTATAAAAGGCTTGAGAATTGTCAAGGTTAAGTGGAAACTTAGCCGCATCTATAATGACATTTCTCATCTCCATTTTGTCGTTATCAATAGTAGCAATGCGCTCGTGCGACCACTGTGTCCCTTTTTCATTAAAGTAACATTTGCGTTCTGCTCCTAATGTTCCTTTTAGAGACCCATTCTCATAATTTGAAGCAAATATGTAGGGTGAGAAGTTGGCTATTTCTCCATAATCCAATACCATGGCTTCCCAAACACGTTCTGCAGGAGCATTGATTTTAAGTTCTACTTGAAGTGTTTTAAAATTCTTCTCCATTGATTGTGCAAAAGAGAGGGTAGTTGCCATGATTGTAATGACGGCTACTATGATAAATTTATTTTTCATTGTTATATGTTTTAGATTTATTGTGATTTAGGGTTATGCGGCTTTTCTGCCTTTTTTCTTGAAATAGTTGGCATCAGACTTCTTTTTTGCTTCAGACGGTTCTCCATTTTCTATAAAGTGTTTTAAGTCATCGATGGTCTGATAGATATCCTTTTTCATCTTTGGCTTGATAAGCCACCCCATCAGTAAACCAGGAATTGTTGCCAGCGTTGCATCAAGTTTCATAGTGACATCAGAGGTATTGACACTTGTCGAGGTTACTTTCCAATGTGCAGTTGCTGCTTTCATAATAAAGGGTGTATCATCCAAATGGTATTGTAATTCCATAGTTTTCTCGTTGACGTGATCTATGATTTCGCTTACGTCTCCAAAGGTGGTAGAACACGTCCTTCCTCCGTATGGTGATCCTACTACGTTACGGAATGCAGACTCGTTTACCGTACTTGCCCAATCGCAAGCCTGACCATAGTTTTTATACAACATTTCCCAGACGGTAATTGCTGATGCGTTAATTTGCACTGTCCTATTGACTTTCATATTGATATATTTTAATTATGCCTTTTCAACTTAGCTTCAGGCATCTTTCGCGAAAGCGATATAAAAAAGGTCACTTTCTTTGTTTACACTTTGATTCAGAAATTGCCTGTTTGTGACAAGTCAAAAAATAATTTTAAAAAATGCCCGTCATAACAACGAGCATTTTTATTGAGAACAAAAAATTAAGCGTCTTTTGCCATATTTGTGACAATCTCATTGACAGATGATTTCATAAAGGCAGTAAACTGTTGCTCGTTCATTTGCGGATTTTGCATAAACGCCTCATAGTTAGACCACCATACAATCATAGATTTATTATATCCTAAATCAATTACTTTGAAGTTGTTGATAAGACCTTTTACGGGTACACCTTCCACTACCGCATAGGTGTAGGTTCTATTGACATCATCATAAGCCAATATGTTTTCTTTAAATTGACCTTTTCCATCGGGTGTAGAACATACACGAGATGCGCCAGCACCTGCTTGACCAATGACTTTTACTTGATCTATAGTTTGTGTGTATTTTGAGAAATCTAGATTTCGTACGATTTTCCAAACATCATCTGCACTTTTCTCAACGATTTGAGTGTGTACTAATTTAGCATCGGCATTTTGTGCAGAAGCATTTGTGTTATTGAACCCAAAAGCAAATAAGAATGCAAAGGCTACTAATTTTAAAGTTTTCATTGTATGTTTATTTAAAAGTTATGCCCTTTTGATGCAGTAATAGTTCATGTGTGACGAGTTGTAATATTTTTTTTGCTATCGTTTATATTGAGCGTAGCCGAAATAGGGAAGCGAACTCTTACATATTTACTTATTTTTGAAATCATTACTAATATTACTTCTAGTTGTCACACCTTGCAAAAAATGGTATCTAATTAGTAAAATAACAAGACAATGGATAATCCTTTTTTAAAAGTATATACAGGTGAGAAGACAGATGCAACACTTGTTGCCGATGCTCAAAGCGGAAGTAAACAAGCACTAGAAGAGCTTTTATTGAAGCATCAACCCTTTATTTATAACGTAGCTTGGAAAATGGTACGTCATCCAGCCGATGCTAAAGATTTGACACAAGAAGCATTGATAAAAATTGTTACGAATCTGAGTAAGTTTCAAGGAAAAAGTAAATTCTCAACATGGTGTTATCGGATTGTTGTTAATCATTTTTTAGCCTCAAAACGCAAAGCTAGTGAAGCAGTCTTTACCAGCTTTGACGTACACGCAAATGCACTAGAAAATACTCCTGATACAACCATGACGGATGCTGAAAAAAAAGCCAATGAAAAATTGATCAAGGAGATGAATTATTCTTGTATGAGTGGTATGTTACTTTGTTTAAATAGAGACCAGCGTATCGTTTATATTTTAGGAGAAATGTTTGATGCAGACCAAACTATTGGCTCTGAAATTCTAAATATTTCAAAAGATAATTATAGAAAGAAACTCTCGCGAGCACGCAAGGATATGTTTAATTATATGAATAATAAATGTGGACTAGTCAATAAAGATAATCCGTGTCGATGTCATAAAAAAGTACAGTTTGCGATCGATAATAAAATTATAGACGCAAAAAATTTACTTTTTAATCGAGACGAATTTTCTAACTTCAAAGATGTAATTAAGCCAGATGCCGATTTTATGATAGAAACGGTTGAAGATAAGTTTGATGAACTATACAGGCAAATGCCTTTTAAAAAGGATTTTGATAAGAAAACTTTTCTTCAGGATATTATTAATGACAAGAAGATTAATCAAGCCATGAGATTGAATTAAATTCAGTATCCAATGAATCAATTTACTTCAATCAAAACATTTTTAGTACTACTAATCCCTATATTGATAAGCCAATGTGAGGAAGCTGTTTCTGTAAAAAAATCGTTTGTTATAGATAGCAAGATCCTTTCTGAGAAGATTTCGATTACGACTTATGGTATCTTTCCTGATGATGAAAATATTCCTATTGTCTATATCACAGATGGACAGAAAATGATTGAAAATGGTGCTTTAGATAGAATTAAGGAACTTACAGATCAAAGAAAAATACCAGAGGCATATTATGTTTTTGTAAGTACTATACATCCAGAAACCAATCAGGATCAGCGCAACACCTACTTTTTTTGTAATGATAAGTATATTCGATTTTTTGAAGAAGAATTAATACCTCTTGAAGGTTCGCTTTCGCTAAAAGTAAAACAACGGAGTCTCATAGGGATTTCCTTTGGTGGTCTTAGTGCTGCCTATTTTTCTGGAAAAACTACTTTATTTCAGAACTATGCTTTGTTGTCACCCATTACGTATCCTTGCAAAGAAGCACTTTCCGCTATTGCTTTTTCAGAGAATAAAAATCTAAACATTTTTATTTCTACAGGAACCCATGATGCTGAGAACTATGTGGGTCCATTGTATCAGCTCTATACATCTAAAGGGTTTCATGTAAAGCAAATTAAGACAGAAGGAGCGCATGACTTTGATAATTGGAACGGTCAATGGGAAGAAGTGTTGAATTTTTTAAACACTAAAAAATAAAGCTCTATATAATATTATACTTATTATTTCTAATTCCTCATAATATCTCTTGCCAGAATAATTAAGCCATAAAAAAAAGATTAAATATTTTCTTCAAAGCTGTCAAAGTAATTTTTTGTATTACAAAAGGTCTCAATATTGATCGATTCTTAAATTTTATTTCATAAGTTTACATACCGGAACAGAACAGTATGGATGTAAAAGAAATGATAGTATCGATTGATCACCAAAGCGATATTCCAAAATATCAACAAATTGTTACCGCTATCAGTGATGCGGTAGGAGAGGATGTGTTGAAAAAGGGCGAGGCATTACCTTCGGTAAATACCATCTGCAAAGCAAATCAACTTTCTAGAGATACGGTCTTTAAAGCGTATTCTATTTTAAAAGAAAATGGCATTGTAGCATCGGTACCTAATAAAGGATATTATGTAGCGACTGAAACAAAGAAAGTACTGCTAGTACTCGATACCTTTAAGGCATATAAAGAAGTCCTATATCACTCCTTTGTAAATAATGTACCTGACACCATCAGTACCGATGTGCAATTTCATCATTATAATATAGATAACTTTAAAACGATCATCAACAACAGTGTAGGGAAGTACTACAAATACATTGTGATGAATTTTGATCATAAAGAAGTAGCCGAAACTGTATCTAAAATCAGTTCCGATAAATTGTTATTGATCGATTGGAATATATTTTCAACTTCAGAAAATAATTATGTTTTTCAAGATTTCGGCACCTCGTTTTACGAATCCCTCAAAGGCGCTACCGATCTATTTCGAAAGTATAAACGAATAGATTTTCTATACCCAACCTTTAGTGATCATCCTGCGGAAACGATTGTTTTCTTTGAAAAATTTTGTAAAGATTTTCAGTTTGATTTCAAAGTGATGACCAATCCAAAAGAGTTCAAAATAGAAAAAGACATTGCGTATATAAGCGTAAGTGATCGTATGCTAGGTAGATTCTTAGAGCAATGTAGAGATCATGATTTTGAGCCAGGGGTAGATGTAGGTTTTCTATCTTATAACGAGACTCCTATGAAAAAATTTATTTATAAAGGAATCTCCGTCATTTCAACAGATTTTAAAGAACTAGGAACCAAAGCCGCACAGTTCATTACACAAGAGGAACCCATGCAACATTATGTTCCGACGACATTAACCTTGAGAGAATCCCTGTAATATGTATTATTTAGGTTTAGATATAGGAAGTTCGTCTGTTAAGGTAGCTTTGGTAGAAGCCGCTACAGGAAAAAACATACTGAGTGTGCATGAGCCATCCAATGAAATGGAGATTCAATCGATACACTCAGACTGGGCAGAACAAGATCCAGATGCTTGGTGGCGATACGCCTGTGTCGCAATCAAACGAGTCATTTCTGAAACACATATAGATGTTAGCAACATTACTGCATTAGGAATCTCCTACCAAATGCATGGGCTAGTCATTGTGGATGATCAAGGTCGCCCACT
>NZ_CALEMI010000149.1 GCF_937910895.1 uncultured Dokdonia sp.
TGTCCCTCTTACAACTGGAAATTGGAAAGAAGTATCAAATATAAAAATTGAAAAAAATGAACTTATTTTATCTGTCAATGAACATAACGGAACGGTTTCTGCTTTTTTTAAGAATATTCTTGATTGGCTCTCTAGAGTAGATCGTAATTTCTTAAGTGATACAAAGATTCTTTTAATGAGTACATCTCCTGGCGCCAGAGGTGCTAAAATGGCATTAGAATATACCAAAGAGGTATTGCCACGTTTCGGTGGTACTGTTGTAGAGAGTTTTAGTTTCCCTTCATTTCAAGACAACTTTGATACGGAATCTAATACTATTAAAGATGCTACATTAGCTATGGGAGTAGATGAAGTTATCGCTTCTTTTCTTCAGGAAGTAAAGTGATTATCTTATTTACCCATTTCTAATAAAGCAATATCAAATGGAGAGCTGAAGCTAACTTTCCCATCAATGACTCTTACTTTTTGTTTAGAATAGGTTTCAATGAGGTAGTCCGCTTTCGCGAAAGCGTCATCAACAAAAAACTCTTTTTTTCCAAAGGGTAGATTCAAACCAACCACCACATGATCTGTGTACTTGCCTTTAGTCAAATGACGACTAAAAATATAGTAGGGGTTGTTACTTATGACCGTATGTTTTCCTGCTCCTACCGCAGGGTGATTAGCTCTAAACTGACCTAGTTTTCTCCAATGTTCGAGTACTTTTTTTGTCTCCGTAGAATTTTTCTGATCATCCCAATTCATAAAACTACGTAGGGTAGCATCACCTTGGGTTCCTTCTATAACAAGGTTTCTGGCACTTTCATCACCATAATACACTTGTGATATTCCAGGGGTCAATAATAATTTTGTACCCGTCTCTTTTGCTTTCTTTCTTGTTATATCAAAGGGTTGTCCATCATCGTGAGAAGTGGCATAATTGGTGACGCTTACGTCTTTATGAGACGTATTGTTTATGCTGTCATATTTTGCAAACAGTGTTTCATAATCCCCTTGTGCATCATATTTAAACTGAAAATTAATCAGGTTGTCAAATCCATTTGCAAAGTAATCTACCTTGGTGCCATCTCCAAAATCAAAGGCACGTCCACCATCGACAGAATAGTTATATACTTCTCCTAGCATAAAGAATTTATTATCGTCTAACACCTTATCAGGATGTGCCGTTTTATAAGCAGCAAATGCTTTTTCGGCTTGTTCACGTAAGACTACCCAAGATGCCTCGTCTACGTGTTTTGCAGTATCTACACGATACGCATCTATGCCTAGTTCACGCACATAATCTGTGAGCCATTTGATAATATAATTACGCGGTGTTTTCTTATATTCATTTTCAGTAAAAAAGGTGTTGAGTTCTTTTATTTCTTGCTCGTAGCGCCCTTCTGCTTTCCATTTTTCAACAAGGTATTTTGGGAGTTCGACTTCTTTAGTACTTTCGGTAAGAATATCGGGTAAGTTTTCTACAAGACTACAGGCTGTTGTATTCTCATACGTAGAGAATTTACAGTTAGGATCTTCTCTTGCCCAGTCTTCTCCCCAGAACGGATCTTGATTAGTCACGGGACCTGTATGATTTAATACCACATCCATCACAATACGGATTCCATTGTTATGTGCAATATCTACCAATGCTTTTAATTCTTCCATGGTTCCAAAGTTAGGATCTAGCTGTGTCCAGTCTTTTGCCCAATATCCGTGATATCCGTAGGTGGCTCCTGTACCTTCATCTACCGCTCCGTGTATTTGCTCTACAACAGGTGTAAACCATAGTGCATTGATACCAAGTTCTTTAAAATATCCTTCTTCGATTTTGTCTTTGATCCCTTTGAGATCACCCCCTTCAAATCCTCGTAACACAGCTGTTTTCTTAGATCTGTCAAAATTAATATCGTTAGAAGGATCACCATTATGAAAACGATCTGTCAACAGAAAATACATATTGGACGCTTCCCATAAAAAAGGGGTTGGTATTTCTACTTCTTCTACAGCAATATCGGGTACGCTTTTTTCTGATGTATCTTCTTTACAGGCTGATACTAAAAACAATAAAATAAATAAGGAATAGAGCGTGTAATTCTTCATAATGATTTATTTGAAAAGCTAAGCTACTAAATTGCATTTAAAAAGCAATCCTTTTCGCGCAAAGCGAAAGAAAATAAGTATTTTTGGTATTATAAAAATTGATTTATGTCATCTTTAAAAGCTTGGATTCAAGCGGCTAGATTACGCACCTTGCCATTATCAATATCAGGAATATTAGTAGGAGGCGGGATGGCTGTACGTACTGGTTTTTTTGATTGGAGGATATGTGTATGTGCATTGTTAGCTACTTTAGGATTTCAGATCTTATCTAATTATGCAAATGATTATGGCGATGGCGTAAAAGGGACAGATAATGAAGATAGAGTAGGGCCCATGCGTGCGATGCAAAGCGGATTGCTTACAGCTTCCGATCTCAGAAAGGGAATTATCGTTACGTCCATCATTACAATTATTGTCGTTATTTATTTGATTTATATCGCTTTTGGAGCAGATCAATTAGTGCTTTCACTGGTGTTTATGTTTTTGGGGATCAGTGCTATTGTCTCTGCTATTAAATATACGGTGGGCAAAAGTGCGTATGGATATAAAGGGTTAGGAGATGTTTTTGTGTTTTTATTTTTTGGACTAGTTGCCGTGATGGGTTCTTATTTTTTATATGCACAACAACTTCCCTTAGTTCATTTTTTAGGCGCTATTACGATTGGTTTATTATCTACAACAGTATTACATCTCAATAATATGCGAGACCGTGTACAAGATCAGAAAGTAGGAAAAAACACATTGGCAGTGATGTTAGGACAACACGGTGCTTTGCGTTATCACAATATCTTATTTGGTTGTAGTATCTTGAGTTGGTTAGGTTATTTACTGCTTTCTCATGCAGAACCGATTTTATTTATGAGTTGTTTGGCTTTTTTACCATTGTTAGCTCATTTTATAAAAGTGCAAAAAACAAAAAATCATATCTTATTAGATCCGCAATTAAAAGTGGTGGCATTATCTACTTTTTTACTTTCGGTGTTATTCTTTACCATTGCATACGTCACTATTTAAACTTTTTTTTTGAAAGCTACCTATCATAAACATATTCTCAATTTTAAAAGAGCCAGCGGTACGTCTAGAGGGGTTTTAAAAACAAAAGAGACTTGGTATATCGTCGTAGAAGATGGTGCTAAAAAAGGAATCGGAGAATGCGGTATTTTAAGAGGATTAAGTTTTGACGATCGCCCAGATTATGAAGAACGCTTGCGATGGACGTGTGCAAATATCGCCAAAGGTTCAGACGTTCTTTGGGAAGCACTTAAAGACTTTCCGAGCATTCAATTTGGTGTGGAGATGGCGTTTCTTTCTTTGAAATCTTCAGATCCTTTTGTGTTGTTTCCATCCAAATTCACAGATCATACAGATGCTATTGCAATCAACGGCTTGGTGTGGATGGGCGATGAAGTATTTATGAAAGAGCAGATAGAAGAAAAACTAGCTGCAGGTTTTGATTGTATCAAGATGAAAATAGGGGCTATTGATTTTGAAAAAGAGCTAGCGTTGCTTCGGTTTATACGGACGCATTACGATGCTTCAAAAATCACATTACGAGTAGATGCGAATGGTGGGTTTGCTTTCGCGAAAGCAAAAAAAGTTTTAAAACAATTGGCGACCTTAGATATCCATTCTATAGAACAACCTATCGCAGTGAGGAATTGGGAACAGATGAAAGAACTTTGCGCTGAAACCCCAACGCCTATTGCACTAGACGAAGAATTAATTGGCATCACAGATGTAACAAAAAAACGAGATTTACTACAAACCGTACGGCCACAATACATCATATTGAAACCAAGTTTTATAGGTGGATTCCGAGGAAGTAAAGAATGGATAGATCAAGTAGAAGCACTAGGCATACAATGGTGGATCACCTCTGCTTTAGAAAGCAATGTAGGATTGAACGCCATTGCACAATGGACGTACAAATTACAAGCCGAAGGACCACAAGGACTGGGTACCGGAAGCCTTTTTACAAACAATATACAATCGCCTCTAGAAGTAAGAGCAGGGGCTTTACATTACAATAATCAACTAGATTGGAATTTTAATACAGATACATTATGTTTATAGAACAAGCTTATAAAGGGTTACACGATTGGTGGAGATATTTGTTAGGATTTTTTGCCATATTTATTTTAGGATGGCAAATCATAGGGGTGATTCCAATATTTGCGAGTGCCTTTGCTAGGTCATCTAGTATGGGAGCGTTTTTGAAATCTTCTGAAGAGATGTTTTTAAATCTCTATGAAGGAGAGAGCAATCTCTATTTAGTTTTGATGTTATTCACATTTATAGGAGGACTCATTGTATTGATTCCTGTTGTAAAATATTTCCATAAGCAAAAGTTTGTAACGATGCTTACAGCTAGACCTAAGCTAGATTGGAAACGAATATTCTTTGCTTTTGGCATTTGGGCGGCTTTTTCTATTATCACTACGATCATAGCGTATTATGCCTCACCAGAAGATCTACAATGGAATTTTAATTTAATGCCCTTCTTGGGATTGCTTGCTATTACTTTACTGATGTTGCCTTTGCAAACTAGCTTTGAAGAATTTTTGTTCAGAGGATATCTAATGCAAGGTGTAGGAATGATAGCTAAAAACAGGTGGGTACCTTTGCTTTTTACATCATTGGTTTTTGGATTGATGCATGCATTTAATCCTGAAATTGAAAAATTAGGATACAGTGTATTATCTATCTATATAGGTTTAGGATTCTTTTTAGGAATCATCACATTAATGGATGATGGTATGGAGTTGGCTTTAGGCTTTCACGCGGCTAATAACATGATTATAGCCTTGTTAGTAACATCAGATTGGACGGCTTTACAAACGAATTCTATATTTCTTGATGTATCAGAACCCTCTGCCATCGGTCAAATTGTACCTATATTCATTATTTTACCTATCTTATTATTTGTATTTGCCAAAAAATACAAATGGACAAATTGGAAAGACAAATTAACAGGACGTATCCTTCCTAAAGAAATTATAGAAGTAGAAGTACTTGAAAATTAATGATAACATTAAGGTAACTTTTGCTTTATACAAAGGGTCTACTTTAGTTAATTATGGTAGAAAGTAAAGAGCGATATACACGTGTACATCCCAAATTCAAATTGAATGGGACGTCTTATTCTATGGCTTCTTTGCGAGCATTGGCGTACGATTTTATAAAAGAAGGCGAGCCTTATGAAGAGTCCGTAGGAACATTTTTATTGGACTGGCTGAATGATAAATCCTATGTTACGGTAAAAACCTCAGGGTCTACAGGTGCTCCCAAAGCGATAAAGATTAAAAAAATACACATGTTTAATAGTGCGAAGGCAACTGCTAAGCATTTTAAACTTCCAGAAAAAACAACCGCATTACTATGCTTGCCTGCCGATTTTATTGCAGGTAAAATGATGTTGGTACGGGCAATGGTTTTAGGATGGCATATAGACATGGCGCAACCTACCTCCAATCCTTTGGATACCGTATATCGTCGCTATGATTTTTGTGCGATGACGCCTTTTCAGTTAGACAACTCCTTATCTAGATTACATCTTCTTTCAAAGCTCATTGTCGGTGGCGGTGCTATTTCTGAGGTATTACTAAAAAGACTACAGGGAATTTCTACCAAAGTATATGAAACGTACGGAATGACAGAAACCGTAACACATATTGCTGCTAGGCGTGTCAATCCTAAAAAGAAAAAGGAAGGACGTATTCCTTTTAAAACCCTATCAAAAGTAAGCGTTCACACAGATGATCGTGGCTGTCTTGTCATCAAAGCACCCTTGGTAAGTACAGATCCTGTGATCACAAATGATTTGGTGCAGCTAGAGACGTATAAGAAGTTTATTTGGTTAGGTCGGGTGGATAATGTGATTAATAGTGGCGGTATAAAACTATATCCCGAACAGATAGAGCACAAGTTATCTCCTATGATTGATGTACCTTTTTTTGTCGCCGGAATCCCAGATGATGCGTTAGGAGAGAAGTTAGTTTTATTTGTAGAGCAGGAGGAAGAGTTCGCTTTCGCGAAAGCGGAATACGACTCCACCCATTTTGAAAAATATGAAATTCCTAAAACTATTTTCTCTATCCCAAGGTTTGAACGCACCGTAAACGGAAAGCTGCAAAGAGGGCAAACCGTCTATAAAATGCTCAAAGCATAAGTATCATTTCTTCAAAAAGTAGACTTCCCTCATCCGATGGGTAAGTTCCCTCATTGTTTATTTTATATACTGTTATTCTAAAGTAGGTTTGGATTGAATTTAAAAATCTAAAGCCATGAAAACAATATTACAAATTGCCATCGTATTATTAATCCAACTACCTCTTTTTGCACAAACCATCACGATAAACGGTACCGTAAGTGAAGAAAACGGTCCACTTCCTGGAGCTTGTGTGCTTATAAAAGGAACGTCTAGTCAAGTCGCTACAGATTTTGACGGAAACTATACCATAAAAGCAAAATCAACTGATGTATTGGTATTTTCTTATGTGGGGTATACAAGACAAGAAGTTACCGTAGGAACACAAACCACTATTAATGTCACACTAGCATCAGATAATGTACTAGATGAGGTTATTGTCACTGCTCAAGGAATAAAGCGAGAAAAGAAAGCTTTTGGGTATGCTGTGAGTACTGTATCATCAGAAGAAATGTCAAGTAGAAAACAGAAACGAACATCACTCTCTACTATTCTAAATGGACGAGTAGTAGGAGCTAATGTCATAGAGAGTACTCAAAAAATACAAAGAAATACTCAAAAGTATATTTCTAAAAATGCACCTATCTATATCGTTGATGGAGTTCCTATTGACCCATCACACGTAGACTTAGTAAAAAATATAGATCAAGATGTAATTGAAAGAAAGACAGTGCATGCTCCTAGCGAGAGTATCAAACTATTTGGATCAGAAGCAAGAAATGGTTGTGTAATTATTACTACCAAAAAAGGAAATTATCGTGTAGAGAATGACGAGAGTTATAAGGCATTGTTTGAAAACCAATTTAAGAGTGTAATGTTTGATCCACTCTCTACTATGTCTATAGATGTGGATAAAGCAGGATATAGCAACGTACGCAGAATGATCAATAACGGACAGGAAATTCCGATATATGCTGTAAAAATTGAGGAGATGATTAATTATTTTGACTATAATTATGCGCCACCTACAGATGATAAACCTTTTGCTGTACATTCAGAAGTAGTAGAAACTCCGTGGAATAAAGATACACAGTTAGTACGCATCGGGCTTAAAGGAAAAGAATTAAACACCGATGAACTTCCAGCGTCTAACTTGACATTTTTGATTGATGTTTCTGGATCAATGTCTAGTGCAAATAAGCTGCCTTTATTACAATCTGCTTTTGGAGTATTAGTAAAAAAGCTACGAAAAGAAGACAAGGTTTCTATTGTGGTCTATGCAGGGGCTGCTGGTGTTGTATTAGAACCTACTTCTGGAGATCAAAAAGAAAGAATTATGAACGCTATCAATAATCTAAGTGCAGGAGGATCTACTGCAGGAGGACAAGGCATAGAACTTGCGTATAAGTTAGCAAAAGAGCATTTTATTAAGAAGGGGAATAATCGTGTGATTCTCGCTACCGATGGAGATTTTAATGTAGGACAAAGTGGTGATGACGATATGCAACGGTTGATTGAAGAAAAAAGAGATTCTGGTATATTCTTAACTTGTTTAGGCTTTGGTATGGGGAATTATAAAGATTCAAAACTAGAAACACTGGCTGATAAAGGAAATGGAAATCACGCTTACATCGATACGATGCAAGAAGCACATAAATTTTTAGGAAAAGAATTTGGTGGTACACTATATACCATTGCAAAAGATGTAAAAATTCAAGTAGAGTTTAATCCAACACTTGTAAAATCATATCGTTTGATAGGTTATGAAAATAGATTACTTGCCAATGAAGATTTTGCAGATGACAAAAAAGATGCAGGAGAGATTGGAAGTGGACATACAGTAACAGCACTTTATGAAATTGTTCTAGTAGATTCTTCGTATGATCCTGTTCCAGATAATACCCTCAAATACCAAACTCAAAAGATAAATAATCCTGTGATGGATAATGAGTTACTCACTGTAAAATTCAGATATAAAGCTCCTGAAGGAACACAAAGTAAATTATTTTCTGAAATCGTCTATAATAAAGTAAAACCGATAGCTACAGCGAGTGAAGATGTGAAATTTATTTCGGCGGTAGCGATGTTTGGAATGCAACTTAGAGATTCAAAATTCACAAAAAATACAACCCAAGAAGATGTACTAGTACTCGCACAATCAGGTAGAGGCGAAGATGAAGATGGTTTTAGAGCAGAGTTTATTCGTCTTGTGAAAACAAGAAATTAATACCACCACTATAGATCCACTTATAAGGAAGAGTTTATACACTCAGTAATAATTTAAAATAGAGAACACATGAAAACATATATCATTTATATAGTACTTATACTTACGACAATACAAATAAGAGCACAAGAAGACGTTTCTACAACAGTCATTAAATTAAAAGATTTAATCACTCATGCAGCAGATTCATATCCAAATGAAGAACCACAACAAATTTATTTATTAATAGAAACAGGCGTCTCAGGCGTCTCTTCAGATCATCGGTTCTTTTTAGAACAGGGCGTGCAATTATTGCTAAAAAGATTGCAGCCGGAAGACAAAATAGCTATTGGCACCTATGGAGGAAGTAATACAACAATTGTATCTTATACAGAAGCTTCTAATGCAAGTCATATACTTAATGAATTACAAAAAATATATACCATCACTCATCAAAACACTGGCAATGACGGTATAGATATCGCATATCAGTTTGCAAAAAACCATTATGTAGAAGATTCAGAAAATAAAGTGATTATGATGCGTAATGATCAAGTGACAGGAAATACCATCGTTACAAACGCCTCAGTAGAAAAAGAAAGTAAACATAAAATGACAAGAGCTGAGCGTAAAGAAGCTGGACAGCCGTATAAATTAGGAGGCGCTATCGCCATTACAGCACTTAGTATTTTACCAGAAGTACTAGAAATAATCAAAGATTAAGATTGAGGCATCATTTTTGAAACATTTTATAATCAAATAAAAGATTGCATCTTTGTAAAAAATATTAGAAATGAAACATACACTTGTTTTTGCGCTTGTTCTTTTTTTAGCAACCCTATCTGTAGAAGCTCAAAACTTAGGTAATATCCAGCGAGGTCAACGAGGATATTCACCTCAAGCAAAACCCACAGAAGCAGGGGAACCTGAGAAGCCAGATGTAAACCAATTGAGTATAGAGAAAGCAACACTTTATAAAGAAATGTTAGGTATTGACGTATTTCAAAAAGAAGTATTACGTACCTATCTAAAAGATTACTATACAGCCCGCGTAGATGTAGATTATAACCCAGAATTAAAATTTGAGGACAAACAAAAGCTAATCAACGCAGAGCAAAAGAAGTTTGAGAAAGCCCTCAAGGAAGTATTTTCAGATGATCAAGTAGAACAAATCCTTCTAGAAGAACAATTTGGAAATAGAGCCAAAAAGAAAAAGAAAGAGGATAAAAAGAAGAAAAAGAAGAAGAAGAGTAAAAAGGAAAAAGGATAATATTCAAGTATCATCCATTTTAAAAGAGTGCTATACGGCACTCTTTTTTATTAGTGAAACGTTGTTTTTTAGAGTTGCGAAGCAATACATATAAAACGGTTAGTGGAATTAATCCCGCTTTTTAGCGAAATCTAAAATCTAAATCCTCGAAGTAAGCTTCGAGGATTATTTTTTTACGTAATTTTATTCATTCCTAAAACCTGTTTTATGATGACAAGAATATATACTTTTTTCCTTATCCTACTATCATTTGCTACGACGGCTCAAGTGATATCAGAACGTGATCGCGCAGTTGTGGTAGACGACATTTTGGAAGACCGTTTTAATACACTCCTTCCTAAGCTCATGGATCGAGCGGATATTGATATGTGGATCTTAATTTCTAGAGAGTATAATGAAGACCCTGTACTTAAAACCATGTTACCTGCTACTTGGTTAAATGCACGTAGACGTACCATTCTTGTTTTTTATAGAGATCAAGAAAAAAATACCATCGAAAAATTAGCAGTGGCAAGATACAATATAGGTAAAAGTATCACCTCTGCTTGGGATAAAGAAAAAGAGCCAGATCAATGGAAAGCCCTCACAAAAATTATAGAAGCACGTAACCCTAAAAAAATTGGACTTAACTATTCTGATAATTTTGGACTTGCAGACGGTATTGTACGTACCGATTATAATGAGTTCTTAGAAGCATTACCACCTTCGTATGCTTCTAAAATTGTATCAGCAGAAAAACTGGCGATTGGTTGGATCGAATCACGTACGCCAAAAGAAATACAGTATTTTGAACAATTGGTAGCTATCACACATGATATTATTAAAGACGCCTTTAGCAGTAAAGTCATTACCCCAGGTACCACCACAACAGATGATGTCGTTTGGTATTTAAGACAACGTGTGACAGATATGGGATTAGAAACTTGGTTTCATCCTACTGTAGATATACAACGTAGTAACGAAAAACTGGCAAGCCACATAGAATCATTTTCAAATAGACCTGAAGGTAAAGTGATCCAGAAAGGAGATCTGTTACATTGTGATTTTGGAATTACCTATTTAAGATTAAATACTGATTGTCAACAACATGCTTATGTGCTTAAGGACGGAGAGAAGCAAGCACCTCAATATCTTGTAGATGCGCTTGCCGATGGAAACCGAGTGCAAGATATCTTAACCACCAATTTTCAGACAGGAAAAACAGGAAATCAAATCCTATTAAAAGCGCTCAAAGAAGGAAAAGATGAGCAACTTGTCCCTTCTATTTATACGCATCCATTAGGTTTGTACGGACACTCCGCAGGACCTACCATTGGTATGTGGGATAGTCAAGGCGGTGTGCCAGGCACGGGAGATTATCCACTGTATGAAAATACAGCCTACGCTATAGAATTGAATACCACCGTTACGATTCCTGCTTGGGAAAAAGATATTCGGATTATGCTGGAAGAAGCAGGTTTCTGGGGCGAAGATGGATTCAGATATGTCTCAGGAAGACAAGAAGATTTGATTTTGATAGATTAGAATTTCTATATGATTTCAAAGAGAAGTATTGTTTTTTACGCTTTCGCGAAAGCGTATATTAAATCACTCTAATTGAAAGTTAGTTTTTGAACTTCAATAGATTAGTTTTCTTTACTTCTAGGGTGGTATTTTTGTAATACATCAGAAAGCTGAGACCTATCTACGTGCATATATATATCGGTGGTGGTAATGCTTTCATGACCCAGCATTTGCTGAATGGAGCGTAGGTCGGCGCCGTTTTGAAGTAAATGCGTAGCAAAACTATGTCTAAACGTATGCGGACTAATGGTCTTTTGTATTCCCGCTTTTATAGCCAAATCCTTAATAATCGTAAAAACCATGGCTCGTGTTAGCTGCCGTCCTCTGCGATTTAAAAATAAGGTGTTGCTATATTCAGGTTTTGGAGCGGTATGTATTCTTACTTCATTACGATATAAGTTAACATACTTTTGCGTGTGCTCACTTATAGGTACAAAACGCTGTTTATCTCCTTTTCCAGTTACACTAATAAACCCCTCCTCAAAATATAAATCAGAGAGTTGTAATGTGATTAACTCAGACACACGAAGACCACAGGCATACAGACATTCTAGCATGGCTCTATTGCGTTCTCCCTGCGGATGTCCTAAATCTATAGCAGCAATCAGTTGGTCTATTTCTTCTTCAGAAAGCGTGTCTGGTAACTTACGACCTATTTTTGGAGGGTCAATGAGATCTGTAGGATTATCATTTCGATAATCTTCAAAAATCAAATAGGTGAAGAATCCTTTTAATCCTGATAAAATCCGTGCTTGTGATCTTGGCTGTACTTCTTTTGCAATATCATAGACAAACTTTTGAAGCTCTTCTTTTGTAATAGTAATTGGACTTTTGGTGATCTGATGTTCCTCTAGAAAACGAATTAGTTTTGTGAGATCTCTAGAATAATTGGAAATTGTATTGTCAGAAAGTCCGCGCTCTATACGCAGATAATTCTTATAATCGGTAACACTATTTTTCCAATTCATGCAGAGATACTTTTGTCATTAAAACGTTAGTATAGTATGTATAAAAGACACGAAGTCTAAAATACTTGTTTTTTATGTAATCTAGAGGGATATGACTATTTCTACTTCAATTTAAAAAGTACGTATTTACAAAAAAAATAGTGCAATACTTATTTTTAATCTAGCGTAATGATGATTCTTAAAAAGGAAGTTTTTACACGTTTAAAAATTAGTTTTCAATTTTATTATGACACTTATATTTTGACTATGAGACTAGTATGGCAAAAGTAATAGTAGTCTGATTTTTTTATTTTTCCTTATTTTAAGAAAAATTTACAATATAAAAATCAATTTGTTTTGTAACAATTTGTAACTATGTAGTCTAATACAAACGAACAATTAATTAAAACAATTATGAAAAAAATTATTCTTTTAGCCGCTGCGGCATTTATGATCACCACAGGTGTTAACGCACAAGAGACTACTTTTGGAGCAAAAGCAGGTTTTACAAGCGGAAATGCAAAAGTAGATGTAGGAAGTGCTAGTGTATCTTCTAGCGAAAGCGGATTTTTTGTAGGTCTTGTTGTAGACATTCCTGTATCAGAAGGATTTCATGTACAGCCTGAAGCATTGTATACAAATATAGATGATACTAGCTTTTTACAAATTCCTGTATTGGCTAAATACTTAATTGGAGAAACTGGACTTAACCTACAGGCAGGTCCTCAGTTTAACCTTGTTTTGGAAGAAACAGCAGATGATTTTTCATCACTTTCTGTTGGATTAACAGGTGGGGTTGGATTTGACTTTACAGAAAAGTTCTTTGCAGAAGCACACTATAATGTGCAGTTAACAAATAGTTTTACTGGAAGTGAAGATATAACGTCAAAAATTGATTTCTTTAATATAGGTGTAGGATATAGATTCTAATCTTATAAGTTTTACTAATAAGAAAGTGCTTTCTCGTTTGGGAGCACTTTTTTTATGTCTTGTAATGTGGTATTTTTACGCTTTCGCGAAAGCGTAAATCTTAGTACAATAAACGTATTTAAAAAGTTTCAATACAATAGAAATAATGAATATGCGAATTACAATTGACTTCTATAACAATAAAATAAACAGATGAAATTACGCATCATTAACGGTCCCAATCTTAATCTCTTAGGAAAACGTGAACCAGAAATATATGGAGGTAAGTCTTTTGAAGATTATTTTAGAGACCTGCAATTTAAGTATCGAAATATTGAACTTTCATACACGCAATCTAATATAGAAGGAGAATTGATTACTCAGATCCAAGAATCTGATGGCATGTATGATGGTATTATTTTAAATGCTGCGGCATATACACATACCTCAATAGGTATAGGTGATGTAGTTGCTGCTATAGAAATTCCTGTGATTGAAGTACATATCTCTAATACATTTGCGCGTGAAGAGTTCAGACATCAGTCTTTTATATCAAAGTATGCAAAAGGAGTTATTTTAGGATTCGGCTTACAAAGTTATGATCTGGCTATTCAAAGCTTCATAAAGTAATACCAGTTATGAATTAAATTTACTGAAAAAGAAAATGATAATTTTTTTTCTTTATATAAGAAAGAAAAATTAATCATAGCCTTAGTTACGATTTCTTTTTATTTTGAAATAGAAAGGAAAAAAGGGTATTTTATTACAGTAAATTTAATTCGCAAATGGTGTAAGCTATCATTTTAGATGACTTAGGTCGTGTAACTACTTTTTGTTATATTACTTACTAATCAGGTAATAAGAAAAAATATACTAGGAACTGGGTATTTTTACGTGCTTTTTTTAGATGTATTTTTATACTTTTAGTAATCAATACTTTATTTAAAAAATATACTATTATGATAGCACCTATTACTTTATCTGAAACAAACGCTACTCAAGCGAATACAGACTTTGACGATGCTTTGAAAAATGTACCAGCAACACTTATTTTGGTAATAGGTAACAATGCACTGGCAAAAGAAGCTATACAAAGGATTTCAGATTCTATCAATTCTGATGATCATTTTTACAAAGGAGTACGCGTTGTACATGCTCCTAAGATTGATTACATTCTAGATACTTTAAAAGGGTTGCATGTGAGTCCAAGATTAGAAGCTATAGATTGGACTGCAGTGAATTCTTATGTGTTTTTGTCAATTACTAATGTTTTTAATAATATAAGCAATGTGGTATTAGCTTCTAAGTATGATACGCAACCAAATTATAATACAGAACAATCGATTATGTTGGCGTTGGCTTATGATAAAAATTTAAACGAATAAAGTTATGAGCATAAAAATAAATTTCCGGGCTCTTATTTTTCTTTACTGCTTTTGTTTGTCAGTAACCATGTCTTATGCTCAGGATGACAAATCCGTATTTTCTATTTTAGAGAAAGATAGAGATGGTGGTTATCAGGACAAAGATTCCTCCTATATTAATAACCGAATCGTAGATATCAATAGTGTTTTACAAATTGATTTAGATTTGGGAGAAATCACTTCAAAATTAGAAGAAAATACAACGGGATTGCCCACTGATATTGGAGAAAAAATCAGAAAGCTTACCATAGCTTTAAAAGAACGTAAAAAAGTTCTGAAAACATTTGATAGTTTATTGAATACGTATGACTACGATACATTCAAAGATACACCTGCTCTTAATGAGCAATGGGCGGCTGCTATGCAGCAACCAGCGATGAGTGTAGTAAGTCTTTGGGATGTAAGCCCTTATATTATGTCTGGAGATCCGGACGATAGGGATGTAAGTGTAAGACCTGGACCAACTTATAAAAGAGCGCAAATAGAACTAGAACGCATGACTAAAGAAGTCGAAGATTTTGCTGAGAAGCAAGGAATCTACGTTCAATTTGGGGCATGGTTGTATAAAAAGAATAACCAAAATACGCCATTACATATTCCAGGATTTGATTCTATTCAACCACAAACGTCTTATGAAGTAGATCGATGGAGAATACTTCCTACACCCAAGCAACTAGCAGATTTACAAGAAGCCAGTGCGTTAGCAAAAGAGAACAAGGATAAAGGGGTATCAGTGCTTAAAAAGACTATTGACATAGAAGTAAAACAATTAGAGGAAGTGCTTACAGGGCAATTTAACTCACTGGTGGACTCTTTGAATCTAGAAGTGCAACAGTTGCAACAAATAGCTACTGATGAAATCACCCCCATTATTACAGAGTTTGAGGCTTTAAAAACATCCATTGAGACTTTTAAGAGTAGTGTAAAACAACGTATCTCCTATTATAAAGGTTTAGATATCAACTCAGCACTTGTGGTAACACAAGCAATAACACAAATTGAAAGTGATGTGGATTTTATTAAAAATGAGGGTCAAGCATTATTAACTCAAGCAACTAAGTTGTATAATGATATTAAAGCGTCAATAGATAGTACCATTACCAACGCCGATGCGCTAGAAGGGCTTGCAGAAAATATTAAGAATTATTTAAAAACGTGGTTAGATACTACACTAGAAAAAACGGATATTTCTGCAATAAAACAACTTTTACAAGGAACTCCCGTAGATTTTGAGTTGTTAAAATTTAGCGATAAGGTTTTTAAATTATCGTTAAAAGATCTACCAAAACAAGCAGATTTAGATTTATATACTGCTGGAATACGACAAGATGGAGATCGAGTAGCGTTTAAGTTTCAAGTAGCTACGAAGGAGAAAACTATATATACAGAGAATAGAGAAGTGTATATGTTTAGAATTTTACCTCATATAGAAAGTACGGTAGGTGTTATTTTTGCAGATCCTTTGGCAAGAACAAATGTAAAAACACAATTTCAGATGGCTCCATATTATAACTTAATTCTTAAAGGATTATGGGATCAAAAGTTAAGAAGAAAAAGTGTCACCTATAATCGTATTTTTGATTGGGGAATTGGACTTCATATTTCTGCTCCAGATTTTGATGGCGATGATGTGCCCGAGTTAGGAGCAGGTTTAGTTCTTTCCATACTACACGATTATGTGCAGTCAGGAATTGCTATTAATGTATTTACAGGAGATCCTTATTGGTACTTTGGCTTGAGATTACCCATACCCTCTTTTAATATAGGTTCGATTCCTACATCATCAAATTAAAAATACATTGTATACCATAAAAAAAACACCTTATTGAAATTTCAATAAGGTGTTTTTTTATGAAGTGATTTATATGTTATAAATGAATGACTTCACCATACGCATCTGCTACGGCTTCCATCACGGCTTCACTCATTGTTGGGTGTGGGTGAATGGTTTTTAGAACCTCGTGCCCTGTAGTTTCTAGTTTACGTCCAAGAACAGCTTCTGCGATCATATCGGTAACACCTGCACCAATCATGTGACATCCTAGCCATTCTCCATACTTCGCATCAAAGATAACTTTTACAAACCCATCTTTAGCTCCAGAAGCACTCGCTTTACCAGAAGCAGAGAATGGAAATTTACCAACTTTAAGTTCGTAACCTGCTTCTTTAGCTTGCTTTTCTGTCATTCCTACACTTGCGATTTCTGGTGAAGCGTATGTACATCCAGGAATGTTTCCGTAATCAATAGCTTCCACGTGCATTCCAGCTATTTTCTCAACACAGGTAATTCCTTCTGCAGAAGCTACGTGAGCAAGTGCGGGTCCTTTAGTCACATCACCAATTGCATAATATCCTGGGATGTTTGTTTGGTACCAATCGTTTACAATTATTTTATCACGATCTACGACAATACCAACATCTTCTAGTCCTATATTCTCAATATTTGTTTTAATACCTACTGCAGAAAGTACGATATCTGCTTCTAGAATTTCTTCTCCTTTTTTTGTTTTAACGGTAGCTTTTACTCCGTTTTCTGTTTTTTCAACTTTCTCAACAGAACTATTGGTCATTACAGTAATTCCTGCTTTTTTCATAGAACGTTCAAATTGTTTTGAAACATCCTCATCTTCTACAGGAACTACATTTGGCATATACTCTACGATAGTTACTTCTGTTCCCATCGAGTTATAAAAACTTGCAAATTCTACTCCAATCGCACCAGAACCAACCACAATCATTTTCTTAGGCTGTTTGTCTAAGGTCATTGCCTTGCGATATCCTATAACCGTTTCTCCATCTTGAGGTAAACTTGGTAGTTCTCTAGAGCGAGCCCCTGTTGCTATGATAATATGATCTGCACTATACTCTTTACCGTCAACTTCTACTTTCTTTCCAGGCTTTATTTTACCATAGCCTTCAATCACATCAATTTTATTTTTTTTCATCAGGAATTGAACACCTTTACTCATTCCTTCTGCGACTCCACGACTCCGTTTTACAACGGCAGCAAAATCTTTATCTACATTATCTACTTTAAGACCGTAATCTTCAGCATGCTTAAGGTATTCAAAAACTTGGGCACTTTTAAGTAATGCTTTTGTAGGGATACATCCCCAATTTAAACATACACCTCCGAGGCTTTCTTTTTCTACAACTGCAGTTTTTAACCCCAGTTGAGAAGCTCTAATAGCTGTTACATATCCGCCAGGGCCACTCCCTAAAACGATAACATCATACTTGCTCATAGTTAGATTTTTTATGGTCTATTTTACAGTGCGAAAATACATATTAAACACCATATCTTAAAACTAAAATCCCGAAGTGTTTCCTCAGGATTCTAATTCCTCATTTTATTTTGAAAAGTAATTATTCTTTAAAATTGATACTGGCAGAGTTCACACAGTATCGTTGTCCTGTTTCTGTAGGGCCGTCATTAAAAACATGACCTAAGTGAGAACCGCAGTTTGCACATACTATTTCGGTACGCATCATTCCAAGTGTAGTATCTCTTATATATTCAACAGTACCATCTATAGAGGCATCAAAACTTGGCCATCCACAGCCGCTATCAAATTTTTGGGAACTCTCAAATAACTTAGCATTACACGCACCACAGTGATAAGCGCCATCTTCTTTGTGTAGGTTGTACTCACCTGTAAATGGACGTTCAGTTCCTTTTTTTCGAAGAATCGCATAACGCTCTGGACCTAATTCTTCTAGCCATTCAGCTTCAGTTTTATCTACGGGGTATTTTTTCATAACATTATTATTTTCGCGAAAGCGGAAATCTTTTCTTAGTTAGTTCTATATTACAAGTCAATAGGCAATTCCTTTTTCTCATTCTCCTTCTGGTACAAATACCAAAGCATCACCATTTATGCAGTGACGTTTGCCAGTAGTATTTTTCGGGCCATCATTAAATACGTGTCCCAAATGACCTCCACACGTTGCACAATGCTCTTCTGTTCTTGTATATCCTAGTTTACGATCTGTAGCGTATGCTACATTTCCTTCAACAGGACGATCAAAACTTGGCCATCCTGTACCGCTATCAAATTTGTGTTTTCCTTCAAAAACAGGAGTGCCACAACCTGCACATTTATACGTTCCGTCTGAGTAAATTTTGTTCAATTCACTAGAAAACGGTCGCTCGGTACCTTCCTCGCGTAATATATAATATTGATCTTCAGTCAGTTCAGCTTTCCATTCAGCTTCTGTTTTTTGAACAGGGAATACTTCAGTTTCTTTTTCTTGTGCTTTTCCATTACAGCTTACTAACAGCAATGTAAATAAAGCAAGTGCACATTGTTTTATCATAACGTTTCTCTTTTTTGTAAAAATACGATTTATCGGTTTTTATGTCGTTAAAACTATTCTAAAATGACACATTAAAATTTTGTGCACAAACTAACAACTATAACGTTGTAGATTTAAGGAGCTGCCCGTAAACAAGGGTTTCTCTTTTTTATGGGAACTAATATGTTGATTTTTTAATGTATTTTTCACATATTAATAGTTACAAAATAAGAGATTTGTCTTAAATTATTAAACTCGTAAAAATGAACCAACATTTATGAAGATTATACATGTGAGTGCCGAGTGCTATCCCATAGCAAAAGTGGGTGGTCTAGCCGATGTCGTGGGTGCATTACCTAAGTATCAAAACAGGATAGGAAACTATGCTACTGTGATCATGCCTTATTACGATACTGCTTATGTTGAAAAAGCAATGACAACAATCGATTTTTGTTACAACCTTGTGGTGGATCAAAAGACGTATTTTGCTGAGATACTTTCTGTAGACGATCCTTCTTTGGGGTATCCGCTATTTTTAGTTCGTATTGCCGACTTAACAGACCGTAAAGAGGTATATGGCTATGAAGATGATCCGCTGCGTTTTGTTGCATTTCAGCGAGTAGCGCTTCAATGGATCTTACAAAAAAATGACCTTCCAAATGTTGTACACTGTCACGATCATCACACAGGATTGATCCCTTTTATGATGAGTCATTGTGAAGATTTTTCAGCACTTAAAGATATTCCCACCGTACTCTCGATACATAATGCTCAATATCAAGGACAATTTTCTCATGAAATGGGAGGAATTTTACCACGCTTTCGCGAAAGCGATCTAGGTCTCCTCGATTGGGGAGGAATGATCAACCCGCTAGCTGCTGCTATAAAATGTGCCTGGCGTGTAAATACCGTTTCTCCATCCTATATGGAAGAATTAATGCAAAAAGCAAATGGACTCGAGTGGTTGCTCAATCATGAAAGTGCAAAATGCGTGGGAATTCTCAATGGAATAGATGCCGAAACTTGGAACCCTGCAACCGATACCTATTTACATAAAAATTATAATATCCGTACTCGACAATCAGGTCGTAAAGCTAATAAGACAGCATTGTGTGATGAGTTTGGACTGGATGCAAGTAAACCTCTTTTTGGGTTTATAGGTCGTTTGGTATGGGAAAAAGGATCAGATATTCTGCCAGCGATCATAGATCAAGCCTTACAAGAATATGATGTTAATGTAATCGTATTAGGTTCTGGCGCAACAGAAGTCGAATCTCAATTGGCAAATCTTGCTATAAAATATAAAGGCAGTTACAATGCCTATATCGGATATCAAGAACGGATGTCTCATCAAGTATATGCAGGCGTAGATTTTTTATTGATGCCTAGCCGTGTAGAACCTTGTGGATTAAACCAAATGTATGCCTTACGCTATGGGTGTATGCCCATTGTAAGAAGCACTGGTGGCTTAAAAGATACGGTTATTGATCTAGGGGAAGAAGGTGGTTTTGGGATCTGTCATAACGATACATCGGTAGGAGATGTAGTGTATAGTATAGGGAGAGCCGTCACTCATTTCAAGGATCAAAAGAAATTTAAAGAAATACAAAAAACAATGATGCAAATAGAGCACAGCTGGGAAAAATCTGCTCAAATGTATGTATCTTTATATAATAAGTTAAAAAAAGAAGTAAAATGAATAAAAAGGTATTAGCAATTATTTTAGGAGGAGGACAAGGGTCAAGGTTATATCCACTTACAAAAATGAGATCCAAACCTGCAGTACCCATTGCGGGGAAGTACCGTCTTGTAGACATTCCTATTTCTAACTGTTTAAGTTCTAATATCAAACGTATGTTTGTGTTAACGCAGTTTAACTCAGCTTCTTTAAACAAACATATCAAGCATACGTATCAATTTAGTTATTTTTCTGATGCTTTTGTAGATATTCTTGCTGCAGAGCAAACCCCAGAAAACAAAGGATGGTTTCAGGGTACAGCAGATGCGGTACGCCAGAGTATGCACCATTTTAAAGGTTACGAATCTGATTATATTTTAATCCTATCCGGAGATCAATTATACCAGATGGATTTTAATGAAATGCTAGAAGCACATATTGCATCTGACGCCAAAATTAGTATTGCATCCTTACCCGTAAATGCAAAAGATGCGACTTCATTTGGAATTTTAAAAACGAATGATGACCAAACCATTGGTTCCTTTATAGAAAAGCCAGAAGAAAAATTGTTACCAGACTGGAAATCAAATGTATCTCCAGCTATGAAAAAAGAAGGAAAACACTATCTAGCTTCTATGGGGATTTACATCTTTAATAAAGACTTATTAATAGAACTTTTAGAGGGTACAAAAACCAATGATTTTGGAAAGGAAATTATTCCGCAAGCCATTAGTGAGCACAAAGTATTAAGTTATGCGTATGAAGGCTATTGGACAGATATAGGAAACATAGAATCTTTCTTTGAAGCCAATATAGACCTGACATCTGACATTCCAAAATTCAATCTCTTTAATAGAGACCGTAGCATATTAACACGCCCTCGTGTGTTACCCCCAACAAAAATATCTGGTACCACCTTAGAGAAATCTATTGTAGCAGAAGGAAGTATCATACATGGGAGTCGTATTGCTAACTCTGTCATAGGAATTCGTTCAAGAGTAGGAAAAGGGACAGTGATAGAAAACTCCTATGTGATGGGAAGTAATCGCTTTTTAGATTTAGAAGAAATTGATGCTGCTCGTGCCAAAGGGATCCCCCATGAAGGAATTGGAGATCGTTGCTTTATTACAAATTGTATTATTGATAAAAACGCCAAGATAGGAGACGATGTTCGTATCACTGGAGGAAAACACCTAGAAGATATAGAGACAGACACCTATGTGGTAAGAGATGGCATTGTCGTTGTTAAAAATGGAGCTTTGATCCCTTCAGGAACCATTATTTAACTATGAATAGTGTACAAACCTACAGTCTATTTACAGATTTTGACATTTCGTTGTTTAAAGCTGGAAAACACTTTCGTTTACACGAAAAAATGGGCTCGCATATTTGCACGGTAGACGGTGTAAAAGGAACCTATTTTGCTGTTTGGGCACCAAGTGCAAACCAAGTATCAGTGATCGGTGATTTTAATCACTGGCAAGATGGCGAACATAAGCTTCAGGTACGTTGGGATGCCAGCGGTATTTGGGAAGGATTTATTCCCACCGTTGGTCATAGCGATACCTACAAATACAAAATTCATTCTAACCATAACGGAATTGTTACCGAAAAAGCAGATCCTTTTGCCAGACGTGCCGAGCATCCGCCTAAAACGGCTTCTATCGTCTATAGTACAGATCATGTCTGGAAAGACAAGGACTGGATGAAAAAGCGACACAAGCATAACAGCTTGAAAGCGCCTTACTCTGTGTATGAAATCCATCTAGGATCTTGGAAACGTAACGTTGAAGAAAATAGAAGTTTAAGTTATTCAGAACTCGCAACTGAACTAGTAACTTATATCAAAGAAATGAACTTTACACACGTAGAGTTGATGCCTATCATGGAATATCCCTATGATCCGAGTTGGGGCTACCAACTTACAGGGTATTTTGCACCTACCTCTCGTTTTGGATACCCAGAAGAATTAATGACACTCATCGATGCGTTTCATCAAAACGATATTGGAGTCATCTTAGATTGGGTACCCTCTCATTTTCCAGAAGATGCCCACGGACTCGGTAATTTTGACGGAACCGCTTGTTACGAACATCCAGACCGTCGTAAAGGATATCATCCCGATTGGAAATCATTGATTTTTAATTATGAAAGAAATGAAGTACGTTCTTTTCTGATCAGTAATGCGTTATTTTGGCTAGATCAATATCATATAGACGGTTTACGCGTAGATGCTGTAGCCTCTATGCTCTATCTTGATTATAGCCGAGAAGAAGGCGAGTGGGAACCCAATGATCAGGGCGGGAGAGAAAATCTTGCCGTGATTAGTTTCTTACAAGAACTCAATCAAGAAGTATATGCTAGCTTCCCAGACGTACAAACCATCGCCGAAGAATCTACAAGTTTCCCAATGGTAAGCAAGCCTGTATTTGTAGGCGGTTTAGGATTTGGTATGAAATGGATGATGGGGTGGATGCACGATACTTTAAACTACTTTAAAAGAGATACTCTATACAGAAATCATCATCATAACGAGATTAGTTTTAGTATGACTTATGGGTTTACAGAAAACTTTATGTTGCCATTATCCCATGATGAGGTAGTGTACGGAAAACAATCTATCTTAGGTCGTATGCCTGGTGATGAGTGGCAACGCTTTGCAAATCTCAGATTGCTTTACACCTATATGTATACACATCCAGGAGGTAAACTTCTTTTTATGGGAAGTGAATTTGGGCAAGGTACTGAGTGGGATTTTAAAGATCAGCTAGATTGGTATGTGCTACAATATGATACTCATAAAGGCGTACAGAAAACAGTAGCAGATCTTAACCATTTATATAGAACAGTACCCGCACTCTATGAAAAACAATTTGAAGCAGAAGGCTTTGAGTGGATCGCTCATGACGATAGTGAAAATGCAGTGTTAAGCTACATACGTAGAGGTAATAAACCCGATACATTAATAATCGGAGTGTTTAATATGACGCCTGTTCCTCGTCCTAAATATCGTATTGGAGTCCCATTAAAAGGGAGCTTACTCGAAATTTTCAACAGCGACGCTACCATCTATGGAGGAACTGGAAAATATCACAACAAAAAACTAACTGTTTCCAAAACTTCGTGGAATGGTAAAACACATTCGACAGAAATTATGGTGCCACCGCTAGCAGGAATCGTATTGGAGTTAAAAGTGTAATGTTATTTGGCTATAAATCTCTATACGCTTTCGCGAAAGCGTAAAAATCCTCACAAAAAACAAGATAACTACACTACGAAAACGTTAGCGTTAATAACTTATTACGATTAATTTCCATCTTTTAAATAGATAGTGTTTATTTGAATATTAAAATAATGATGCTATGATTATTAATACAGAATTGCAACAAAAAGGGAACCAATTTCCCAATCAAATTATAGATTTTTCCAAAGAAGTAGATACGTTATATTTCAAAACCCAAAATCACGTTATCCTACAGCTTACTGTTTTAAGAGACAGTGTATTGCGTTTTAGATATGCGACAGGTGGTGCTTTTGAAAATGATTTTTCTTATGCTATAGATGAAGATGCACACAGAGGTTATAATCACTTAGAAGTAACTAGTAATGATGTTAACTATATTGTAACGACTTCAAAGCTTGTTGTTCATATAGAAAAACTAAGCCTTCAAGCCAAAATTTATGATTTGAAAGGTACTTTGATTAATGAAGACGAGTTAGGCTTTCATTATGAAGAAAGCTTTGAATTTGGCGGAAACATCGTCAAAATGAGTAAAAAGGCACAACATGCCGAGAGTTTTTATGGATTAGGTGATAAGCCAATGCACATGAATTTACGTGGTAAGCGTGTGCAAAATTGGGCTACAGATCAGTATGCTTTTGGTAAAGATCAGGATCCTATCTATAAAAGTGTTCCTTTTTACATAGGACTGAATAAAAAGAAAGCGTATGGAGTTTTCTTTGACAATACGTTTCGAACATTTTTTGATTTTTGTCACGAACGTATGGATGTGACTAGCTTTTGGGCACAAGGCGGTGAGATGAATTACTATTTCATTTATGGGCCTTCTATGTCTGATGTTGTAAAAAGTTATACCAATCTTACTGGAGTACCAGAATTACCTCCTATGTGGGCATTGGGATATCAACAATGTAAATGGAGCTATTATCCAGAGAGCAATGTGAAAGAAATAGCGGCTAAGTTTAGAGAATTGAAGATTCCTTGCGATGGAATTTATCTGGATATCGACTATATGGATGGTTTCCGATGTTTTACTTGGAATAAAGAATATTTTCCAGATCCAAAACGCATGGTTAAAGAACTTGCCGATGATGGTTTTAAAACCATTGTAATCATAGATCCAGGCATTAAAATCGATGAAGATTACAGTGTCTATAAAGAAGGTGTAGAAAATGATTATTTCTGTAAACGTGCAGACGGTCCTTATATGAAAGGTAAAGTATGGCCAGGAGAATGTAATTTTCCTGATTATACCAATCCAGAAGTACGTAAGTGGTGGGCAGGTCTTTTTAAAGAACTTATTAGCGAAATAGGCGTTAAAGGTGTTTGGAATGACATGAATGAGCCAGCGGTTATGGAAGTCCCAGGAAAGACATTTCCGCCAGATGTAAGACATGATTATGATGGCAATCCTTGTAGTCATAGAAAAGCACATAATATTTATGGAACACAAATGGCACGCGCTACCTATGAAGGCGTCAAGAAATTTGCGTATCCAAAACGTCCTTTTGTCATTACACGTTCTGCATATAGTGGCGCACAGCGATATACCTCTTCTTGGACAGGTGATAATGTTGCAAGTTGGGAGCATTTATGGGTAGCTAATATTCAGGTGCAACGTATGTGTATCTCAGGAATGTCTTTTACGGGAACAGATATAGGAGGATTTGCAGAACAACCTACAGGAGAATTATATGCACGATGGATACAGCTTGGTGTTTTTCATCCATTTTGTAGAACGCATTCTTCTGGACATCACGGAGAACAAGAACCTTGGGCATTTGATCCAGGTGTCACTGATATTGCTCGTAAGTTTATCAACCTACGCTATCGATTATTACCTTATTTGTATACTATGTTCCATGAGTACACTCAAAATGGAACGCCGCTATTAAAACCGCTTGTATATTTTGATCAAGACGATTTACAAACCCATTATAGAACGGATGAATTTGTTTTTGGTCATCAGATATTAGTGTGTCCTATTTTGGAACCTAATGCAAAAGGGAGACGTATGTATATACCGAGAGGTATATGGTATAATTACTGGGACAAACTTCCTGTAGAAGGAGGGAAAGAACAATGGGTAGATGCAGATGTAGATAGTATGCCTTTGTTTATAAAAGCAGGATCTATTATTCCTAAATATCCTATTCAACAATATGTAGGAGAGAAGAAGATCGAACAAGTAGAACTTGAAGTACATTATGCATTAGGAAAACATTCATCAAATCTTTATGAAGATGCCCAGGACGGTTATGATTATACAAAAGAAAGATATAGTTATAGAACTTTTAAATTTCACGGAAGAGAAGAAGATTGTGTTTTACAACAGCATAAGAGAGGAAGCTTTATCACGCCTTATGAAACGTACAGAATACAGTTTATAGGACTCCCTTTTGAAATCAAAGAAATAGAAGTAGACAATACAAAGGTGTCACTAGAAAGTGTAAATTATGATTCAAAAGCGTGCTCTATCGAAGTAACTAAGAATTTTACGGAGTTACAAATTTTCGGAAACACAGATAATTCGTAACTTTAGTGACTAAACGAATAATAGCCATGAAAACAAAGCAATTATGTACCCTTCTATTAACTGTTGTATTAATATGCGCTTGTAAAACAAGCCCTTTTACAGGAAAGAAAACGCTAAATTTTGTAAGCAATGCTCAACTATTCCCTATGGCATTTCAGCAGTATGATCAGTTTCTTTCTGAAAATAAGGTAATAACAGGAACGGAAGATGCAAGAATGGTAAAAAGTGTAGGAGAAAAAATTAAAGTTGCTGCAGAACGTTACCTCACTTCATTAGGTGAGCCAGGCTATCTTAAAGATTATAGATGGGAATATAACCTTGTAGCCGATGAGGCTATTAATGCTTGGGCAATGCCAGGTGGTAAAATTGTGGTCTATACTGGAATCTTACCAATCACTCAAACAGAAACAGGACTCGCGATGGTAATGGGACACGAGTTAGCACACGCACTTGCAGACCACGGAGCACAGCGTATGAGCGCCGCACAGTTACAGCAAATAGGAGCGCTTGGGGTTGCTGTTGGAACAGGAGTAGCTGGACAAAGTCAAGAACAACAAGCCACTTGGATGCAAGCCTATGGTCTGGCTTCACAAGTAGGAGCGATGCTACCTTTTAGCCGTTCTCATGAGACACAGGCAGATGAGATAGGAATTGTCATAGCAGCCATTGCAGGATATAATCCTGACGAAGCTGCCAATTTATGGAGACGCATGAAACAGGCAAGTAACGGGCAAGCACCACCACAAATATTAAGTACACACCCGTCTAATGATACTAGAATTGCAAACCTCACTGCAAAAGCACCATTTGCCAAACAAGAAGCTGCCAAATTTGGAGTGACTACATTTAAATAAAAAAGTCTTTTAAACAACTTCAATAAAGATTTAAGAATAATATATCATAAGGAAAGCTACGCAATCGTGTAGCTTTCTTATTTTAGTGCTATGAAGATACTGTTACAAAAAGGCGATAAGAAACTTTTGAATGCTTGGGCATTCTATGATTGGGCAAACTCTGTATATAGTCTGGTCATTGCATCTGCAATTTTCCCCATATTTTACGATGCTATTTTCGAAATACAAGGAATAAATACCTTAGTCGTTTTTGGGAAAGAGTGGAAGAGTAGTTCCTTAATCTTTGGAACAACAGCAGTTGCTTTCTCTATAGTAGCAATGATTTCTCCATTACTTTCTGGTGTCGCTGATTTTTTAGGAAATAAAAAGATTTTTCTAAAGTTCTTTTGTTATCTGGGAGCATCTAGTACGATAGGATTATACTTTTTTTCCATAGAGCATATCTATATAGGTCTTACCTTGTATTTGCTCGCACTTATAGGTTTCTGGGGGAGTTTGGTGTTTTACAACTCATACTTGCCAGACATAGCTCATGTAGACCAACATGATAGTATCAGTGCCAAGGGTTTCTCTCTAGGATATATAGGGAGTGTGATTCTTCTAGTTGCTTGTTTAATCATGATTATGAGTCAAGAAAGTGGAGAAGACAAAGTAACCATGATGCGCTTTTCATTTGTTTTAACTGGGGTCTGGTGGATTGTATTTAGTCAGTATACCTATCTCTATTTGCCCAAAGGTAATAAGAGTGATGGTAGCTTATCTAAAAGTGTTTTTTATCAGGGCTTTAAAGAGTTTAAGGCCATTTGGATAGAGATGCAACATAAACCTCGTTTAAAATCATACCTAATCGCTTTTTTTGTGTACAGTATGGGAGTTCAAACCGTAATGCTGGCAGCTGCGTATTTTGGAGCCGAAGAATTAGATTGGGGGGACACTGATAAAACCTTTGGACTTATAACAAGTATCTTATTAATTCAATTGGTTGCTGTATTAGGAGCATTTTTGACATCAAAATTGTCTTCAAAAATTGGAAATATTAAAGCACTTATCGTTATTAATATGATATGGATAGGGATTTGTGCGTGGGCATTTTTTGTGTACACACCTATCCAATTTTATATCACTGCAGGTGTTGTAGGTTTGGTTATGGGAGGTGTGCAAGCACTTTCAAGGTCTACCTATGCTAAGTTTCTTCCAGAAACAGATGACACTACTTCCTACTTTAGTTTTTATGACGTATCAGAAAAAATAGGAATTGTATTTGGGATGATTATGTTTTTAACCATGCAGGAAGTAACAAAGAGTATGAGATACTCTATTATATTTTTAATCTTATTTTTTGGTGTGGGTGTTTTACTATTAAAAAAGGTGCCAAAGAAAGAAAAATAATAGGATGCTGTATTTTAGAGTACGCTTTCGTACTTCGTCAAGCTCAGTATAAACTTCAGCATCGCTAGGCTCTTTGAAAGCGTATAAAAAAAGCACTCATCTTTACATTGAAACATTTTAATAAAACAGACTAGAATATTTTACTTAAGTTTGCGTTAGAAGTTTACAAATCTATTTTAGCATGAAAAAAATATCCTACTATCTATCTTTTCTTTTACTATGTACAGCAATAACCTTTATTTCTTGTGACGATGAGCAATTAGAAGGGGAATTTTCTAGTACTCCAGACGGAAGTGATCCAGCTGTATTTTGTGCAGAAACTGGACTCCTTGCTATCGCTGAGGCACAAATAGCACTTATAGGTTTAGATCCAGCCGATGCTCAAGCAGGATGTGATTCTCTTAGAGCGACTATTAACAGTTTTATAGCTACTTGTGGAGATGAAGGGGGTACGCTACAAATGCTATTGGATGAGTTGGGTACTGACTGTAATCTTGTAACTGATGGCGGTGGTGACGATGATGATGATTCAGGAATAGATGGTGTTTTTTTTATAACATTTAGGGCAAATGGAGAACTTGTTGATATGCGTTTTGACACAGCAAGTACTTCGGCAGATTTTCTTACAAACATGAGTTTTTCAGGTCCAGTTGGTGACGATTGTGCAAGAGATTACGGTCCTGGTTTAAATGCCAATAATGATAGCTTTATACCACAATCTGGTGTAGAGTTTTATAATTTACTAAGCCTTAATGATCTTTGTACTACAACACCTGAAAGTGAAGCGATTAATTTAGCTTTTCCTACGGGTAATTATTCTTACAGTACTTCAGATTCAGAATATGGAGTAGGATTTGGTTATTCTCCCTCTGAGGACAATTTTTTCAACACTTTAGGAGGATCACAATCGGGTAGCACTTTTAGTATTCAATCATCAGAGGAAGCTAATATATTTGTAGCAGGTAATCTATTTGAAGCGGGTCAAACCATAGAAGGAACATTTAGTTGTACAATATATAACGAATCTAATCCTGGTGAAACTATAGCGATTACTGATGGATCTTTCAGATTAAGAGTTAGTGAGGATTAATCACTAAATAACAAGAATATCCTATATAAAAAATGCTCTCCATCTGGAGAGCATTTTTTATATAGGATCCAATATTTTTTATTGCATTTTGATTTTTCCAGATCCAGAAACTTTGGTGTCTTGCTTATCCGGATTTCCATAATAATCGATATCTCCAGAGCCACTTACACGCGCTCTAATACTTTTACTACAGTATACAGAGATATCTCCTGAACCAGCTACGCTTACGACAGCATTATCTGCTTTTAAATCCTTTGCGTGTACTTCTCCAGAACCTGCTACACTTACATCCAGATCTCTACTGTTTCCAGTGAGGGTAAGATCTCCAGAACCCGCTACACTTGCATCTACACTATCAGCATCTACTTTTAAGGTAAGGTCACCAGAACCTGCAACAGAGGTTCTAAAGTTGGTGGTTTTAATTACATCTTTGTTCCACATATTTCCAGAACCCGCAAGTGATACTTCATCTAAATCTTGAAAAGGAACTGTGATTTTGATTTTCTTTGTGGCACGTATATTCTTGTTGTTTTCTACTTTAATTTTAAGGGCGTTTCCGCGTACTTCTGTAACGATATATTCCATAAGGTTACTATCTCCTTCTATCGTGATAGTTCCTTCTTTACCAGCAACAAGTTCTACGTCAAAGGATCCTCCAACGTTCACTTCGTCATAGCTGCCTACAGATCTCGTAATGGTTGTGATATTTCCATTTCCTTTTTCTCCTTTACCCCACCATTGTGCTTGGACTTGTAATGAAGTTACTAGAATGAGACAGATTGTGATTACTTTTTTCATAATGTTTGATTTTTAGATTGATTTATAATTTTGTGAATGTAACTCCACCATATTCAGAGTTGATGTTAATGTTATTTTGACTGTTAGCATTTCCGTAATATCCTTCATAATATTTATCTGAAGATTCAATACGTTTTTTTGTAATTTCTAGGTTCTCTTGACCACTAAACCCTGCATACTCCAAAGAAATATTAAAGGTAAAAGTGTAGTCACTATGATACCCTAATTTAATACCTGTGTAATCACTTTTGATAACCACATCACCAGCGGTAGCACTAAGTTCATTAATACGTACAGAACCGTAGCTGGTATTAAGATTTACATTGCCTCGGATAATTTCAAACGCCGTAGATAAGTAATCTCCTCTTCCTGTAAGTTCACGTACAGTTCCTACTTGTAGTTTTCCATAATCACATACATAGTTAAGATTTTCTATAGTTCCAAATTCACTTTTGGTATAATCTGCGTCTAGTTCTATTTTACCTGCTTTTTCTAAATTAAAGCTTGAGTAATCTGCCGTGATACGACCACTTTTCATATACTCAATAGTAGAGTTATTGGTATAGTCAAAGCTGAGACTATTGTTTTCTCCAAGCAGTTCTCCTATTGTAAGTTTTCCATAGTCGCAGTTTATTCTTGCATTCCCGCGTATTTTGTTGATAGAGATACCACCGTAGTCATTACTAATGTCAATAGCATTGGTTACAGGAACTTTTATTTCATATCGTATTTCCATATTCACGTTACTGCTTTTCCAACTTTTCCACCAAGAGCGACCTCCTCCTTGATTAAGTTTTGTGATGGCGCTTACAAAGCTAGCGCTCCCATCAAATACAACATTAATCTCATCCAGCTTCTCCTGTACCTTTTCTTCGTTATTACCATTAGTTTTGATAAATACTTCAATAACAGTTTTGTTTTGATTCCAAGAGACAATATTTACATTGCCGTAGCTATTGTCTATTTTTAAACGCGCATCAGGATTGACTGTAAACTCCTTTTTTATTTTCTTCTCTTTGGTATACTGTCCTTTAAAACCATTGTATGCCAATACAACCGTAGGAATCGTAATTAGGATAAAGAATAAAGTATAAATTTTTGTTTTCATAATATGGGTATGATTAGGTCTTCTATAATGTAGAAGGACGTAATTCATTTAATTTTTTAATAGCGTCTATATGTTCTAATACTTGCTGTAACAAATCTATTCTGTTCTGAAAATTACTAATCATCGCATAAATCACTCTCTTGTCTTGACCGCTTTGAGCTAGATCATTCTTTAATTGATCATAATCTGCTTCTAGCGTTTTGAGCCTTTTGGTAGCGTCATCGACAATGGCTTGTGTCTCTGGGGTTGCTTGTTTGTTGATTTCAAAGAGTTCTCTTTCTATCGTCTGCGTAAAAAATTGCTGTGTTTGTTCCATCTCTGGAGACACGTCGGCAAGTTCACTTCCATCAGGTAGTGTATTTCGCGTAAGCGTAATCATAAAAACTAAGGCGATACTTGCTGCCACGGCAAGTGGTTTCCACCAATTCATTTTGCGTACAGGAACTTCTTTGACCTGAGATGCACTTTGTAGTTTTTTTAAGAACCGTGCTTTGTGATCTGCGCTAGGTTCTGCTACTTTGAGCTGACCATCTAGGCGCTCAAATAGTTGTTCTATATTGTCCTTCTTCATAATTTTGTAATTTTTTTCGTAAACTGTCTTTTGCTCTGGAAACGACCGTTCTGCAATTGGCATAGCTTACATTTAATATCATACTCATCTCTTCATAATCATAGCCTTCGATGAGGTGAAGGGATAGTGCTTGTCTATAATTATCCTTTAAGCTATCCATAGCGTGTAAAACCTGCTGTGCTTTTACCTGACTTAGATCCGCTTCTGCAATACCCTCTGTATCATCTTCAATACGATATAAATGATCTTCTATAGGCGTTTCATCTCGCTTTTTGGTTCGTTGATAGCTATTTAAACTTTTATTCACCACAATTCGTTTTAACCAGCTTCCAAAGGTCGCTTCTCCTTTAAAGCTATCTAGTTTTGTAAAGGCATTGAGAAACGCTTCTTGCATCACATCTTCAGCTTCGGCGGTATCTTTTACAATGTGTAAGGCGGTATTGTACATCGCTTTATAATAGCGATTGTAAACTTCCAGCTGTGCACTTTGCTGTCCTTTTTTACACAAAGGAATAAGATCCGTAATATCGCGATTGGTTAATGTCACTTTATTGGTTTGGTTACTTCTGTTATAAAGATGCGTGCTTTTTTGGTTTGTTACACTTTCGTGAAAAAATATTTTGAATGTGTAACCTTTTCTGTGAGTAATGAAGTAGTCTATTTTATATATAGTTAGTATAACTATTTTTTAAGACTAATTTTGTTTTTTTAGAATGTCACGAAATTTTTTAAAAAAGACTTTTAAAAATCATTATATTCCTTGTCAATGTATTTATTTATATACTGTGTTACAGATTTTGAATCATTATTTTCATCTAAGATAAATTTCAAAGCATTTGAAAAATTATTATCAGAAAATAAACCTATTAAATTATTAAGATTTGAATATTTTTTTTCAGTAAAATCGTTAAATCTTAGTGAAAATAAAATTGGCATAATTAAACCTTTGTATTTTTTATTTTGAGTTTGATTTAAGGTATTTATAATAGCTGTTATTTTTTCATCATTATTATAATAAAAAATAGAGCTATTAAACTGTAGTTTTATAATTTCATTCATTAAGATATTATTTTCCTCAAATAGCTTAATGCCTTTATCTAGTAGTTTATGATCAGGCGCTATTAAAAGATTTCTTAAAATTATATCAAGGAATGGAATGTATCCGATTCCAGAATACTTGGAATTCAAATCATCACTAAAAACATCACGAAATTTTTTTAAAAAAAAAGACATAAATGGAATAGGGTTTTTTTTAAATTCTTCTTCTTCAAAAGTTAAAGTCTTAAAGAGTGACAAGAATGGACTATCCTCTGAAATATATTCTGGGAAGCTATTGAAAATTTTGTACTCCTCCGATTGTTTGTCAATAGTATATGTGTTTTCTTTACGATGTGAATTTTCTATGTTATGTGAATGTTTTAGAATTAATTCTGCATATAAGTAATTTAACCCAGTAATTTCTAACTCGTTAATTTTTGCTGATTGTAAATTTTCAAAAGTTTTGTTGATTAATTTTCTATAATAAGTATCTCTGAAATATTTACTTAATAAGTCAAAACTTGGATTAAAAATATATATATCTTTTTCTTGTTTGTGTATTATTACAAAAATTATTTTTTTTACAATTTCTTCAAAAATTCTGGTGCTTACATTTTGTATTGTTTCAAAAATTTCTAGAAAGAATATAGATGAATCTACATTAAGTTTTAGTTGATATTCTATTAAGTCATCTATAATTTCATTGTCAGCCTGATCTTTATCAATTAGATTAATTAATAGTTCAAGTACAATATGCCAATAAGAATTAGTAACATATTCACCTATCAAAGCATTACGCTCTCCTTTTTTATGTTTCTTTTCAATATTAGAAAATATCCAGAAAGCGGTAAAGTATTCAAGAAATGTTTTGTGCGTGAAATTATTATCAAAGTAAAGGGATCTTTTTTGTGCGTATAGTAAAAACTCTTCAGATTGTGAATCTGAAGTAAAATCATCTGCAATTTTTAGTTTTTCAGTTAAACTCTTAGCGACTGTATTTTTAGCTCTTTGATAGGTTACTTTACCATCTTGGTTACTCAACTCTCTGTATTGCCAGTAGGCTAAATCTGCAAAAATGGTGTCTTTACGTTTATAAATATCTTCTGATAAATTAATTTCCATGCTCTTACTATGATCCCATTTGTCGACTAATGTTTTTGTGCAAGATTGATAGATTTCAAGTTTAGATTCAGGTACTTTAAGATTGTTTCTATATAATATGACGATCAGTGATAATAACAGAGGGTTTGAGATTAACTCATTGTCTATTAAATCCTTTTTTTCTAAAAGATCATTGATTTCCTTTTGCCTAATTTTTTTGTTGTTTTCCTCAATAGAATACCAATTTTTTATGTATTCTTCTATTTGATTGTCATTAAAATTATTAATGGTCAATCTAATAGTGTTTTTATCTTCTAATGGAGCATCACTATATCCTATAATACGCGAAGTTGTTATTGTTTTAGTTCTCTTGTATTGATCAATAAAGTTTTCGATATCATTTTTTACAGATAATTTGTCGTTGATATCAAAGATTTCATCTAACCCGTCAAAAATTATCAATGTTTGCTTATTATTTAGGATAAATTCTAAATTTTCAAGCAAAATGTTAGAAATAGCATATTCAAGATCAATTAGATGAATTAAATATTTTAATAACCCTCCTTTTTTCTCTTTTTTGAAAGCATGATATTTTCGTAACTCTATTCTAAAGGGGATTCTATTTGTTATATCAGAATTAGTGAATATTGTTTTTTCTTTTTTTATCGTTTTTAATGTTATAAATTTTGTAAGGATAGATTTCCCACTCCCTGGATTACCTAGTATAATTATACTTTTATCGTTGTCAAAAATATTTTCTAATTGCCGATTATTTATTTTTTTTCCTTCAGAGAAAATAGGTTTTACAAATAAATCTTCTAATTTTTTTCTTTTCCCCTTTTTTACATTTAAATCTAGCCCTAATCCAATAAAATTCAATTAAGTGTAGTTATTGATAAGACTTTTTTTGTATTTTTTTATGAAGTCAGAAAAGTCAAATTGATCTTGAAATTTAGATTCAATTATTTGTCTTAGATCTTTTACTTCGTTAAAAGAAAGGGTAGATATTTCTAAGACATCTTCTATTTTGTTTTCTATTCCTAAAGTAATTAGATATATTTCTTTGTTACTTAATAATTCATTGAAGAAGATATCCTTATGAAGTTCTTTTTTTAGAAGCGTTATAAATTCTAAAATGAAACCTGATGGTAATGTTTTTATATCAAATTTTTCTTCAATTATAGCAATGTTAACTTTTGAATCAATGAATAGTAGTTTCATTAATCCATTAACGATAGATTCGTGCTTAAAGAAATATTCAAAATTTCCACCTAAAACATCTGGATATTTTTTTTGTAATTTTTTAGCAGTATTGTTTACTTTTTTGTAGAATTTTTCATCAAAACTTTTCGAGGTAATTTTATCATATACTTCATCAAAACCTTTATCTAAAAGTTTGTTCCCTAACCAAGATCCTACAGATATTAAAGCAGCTGTTTCTATTATCATTTTATATTTTGATTTATAAGGTTTAAGTGTAATTGTTTAAATATAAGTATAATAACATAATTTTTTGAAATGTACTTATTAATGATTTCAACAATCTATTATACCCTTTCGCGAAAGCGTAAAAAAATACATAGAAGAAGGTAAAAGATACTTTTTAAAAATAATAAGAGGTATTGAACCTTAGGGCAACCCCTGAACCCTATACCTTAAACCCAAGGCTCAGGATATTAAACCGAAGATCCCGCTGGAAAAAGCGGAATTAGTTCAACTAACTATTTTGAATTCATCCTTCGGACTTTTTAAAATAGATTTTCACTAATAATCTGGCATAACAATTGACTTCTGTATGGCGAAGACAGTGTATATATATAGGGTTGTACCTATAGAAATCTAATACGCTGATAATTAATTAAAAAAATAAAGCCCCTAGTCCATTAGAAATGTGACATAGTGGCGTATATATAGTATGGCAAAACCAAAATTTACAACACTTGACAGATTGTCATTGCAAGAAATAGATGGAGATGCAGAGTTAATCCCTCTAATGACTCCAGAAGATGAAGAGGCGATTAATAGAGAAGAACTTCCTGATAGTATTCCGATTTTACCGTTACGTAATATGGTGCTTTTTCCTGGGGTTGTGATTCCTATTTCAGCAGGAAGAGATACGTCTATCAAGCTGATAGATGAAGCAAATAAAGGAGGGAAAATTGTAGGTGTCGTTGCTCAAAAAGATGAAGAAGTAGAAAACCCAACGGCAGATGATATTCATAAAGTAGGAGTAGTGGCTCGTATTTTACGCGTATTAAAAATGCCAGACGGAAATGTAACTGTCATTATTCAAGGGAAGAAGCGTTTTGAGATCAAAGAAGTGACTTCAGAAAAACCGTACATGATGGCACGTATTGCTGAGTATCCTGAAAAGCGCCCAACAAAAACAAATAAAGAATTCAAGGCAGCGATTGATTCTATACGTGATTTGTCCTTACAGATTATTCAGGATTCGCCTAATATCCCATCAGAAGCCTCTTTTGCGATCAAGAATATTGAAAGTAGCTCTTTCTTAATCAATTTTGTAAGTTCTAATATGAATCTTACCGTTGATGAAAAGCAGGAGTTATTAGAAGTGAACGATCTTCATAAGCGTGCTTTAGAGACCCTTAAATTTATGGATATGGAGCGCCAGAAACTGGAGCTTAAAAATGATATCCAGAGTAAGGTGCAAAGTGACATGAGTCAGCAGCAACGTGAGTACTTTTTACATCAACAAATGAAAACCATTCAAGAAGAGCTTGGAGGTGTTTCTTCTGAAGATGAAATAGAAGAAATGCGTATCCGTTCTAAAGACAAAAAATGGGATGAAAAAGTAGGAAAGCATTTTAAGAAAGAACTTGCTAAGATGCAACGTATGAATCCGCAAGTAGCGGAGTATAGTATACAGCGTAACTATTTAGATTTATTTCTTGACTTACCGTGGAATGAGTTTAGTACCGATAAGTTTGATTTAAAACGCGCCAAAAAAATATTGGACCGTGATCATTATGGACTGGATGATGTAAAACGTCGTATTATAGAATACCTAGCGGTTTTAAAACTGCGTAACGATATGAAGTCGCCTATCTTATGTTTGTACGGTCCTCCTGGGGTTGGGAAAACATCTTTAGGAAAATCGATTGCAGAAGCTTTAGGAAGAGAGTATGTACGTATGAGTTTAGGAGGTGTACGCGATGAAGCAGAAATAAGAGGGCATCGTAAAACGTATATAGGGGCAATGCCAGGGCGTATCATTCAAAGCCTTAAGAAAGCAGGGACAAGTAATCCTGTATTTGTCCTGGATGAGATAGATAAGCTAAGTACAGGAAACCAAGGAGATCCTTCCTCGGCTTTATTAGAAGTATTAGATCCCGAACAAAATAGTGAGTTTCACGATAACTTCTTAGAGATGGGCTTTGACCTTTCTAAAGTGATGTTTATCGCTACGTCAAATAGTTTAAATACCATCCAACCTGCATTATTAGATCGTATGGAGATCATTAATGTCACCGGATATACTATTGAAGAAAAAGTAGAAATCGCTAAGCGTCACTTACTACCAAAGCAAATAAAAGAGCATGGTATGGATGATACGCAGATTAAAATTGCAAAGCCACAATTAGAAAAAATTGTAGAAGGATATACAAGAGAATCTGGTGTACGTGGTCTTGAAAAGCAAATTGCAAAAATGGTACGCTATGGCGCAAAAAATATCGCCATGGAAGAAGACTATAATGTGAAAGTGACAAATGATGATATTATTGAAGTATTGGGATCACCTCGATTAGAGCGTGATAAATATGAAAATAATGATGTAGCTGGAGTGGTGACAGGATTGGCTTGGACCAGAGTAGGAGGAGATATTTTATTTATAGAATCTGCTTTATCCAAAGGAAAGGGAGTACTCACCATCACAGGAAATCTAGGAAAGGTGATGAAAGAAAGTGCTACCATTGCGATGGAGTATATCAAGGCAAATGCTGAAACACTAGGGCTCAATCCTGAAATGTTTGATACATACAATGTACACATTCACGTACCAGAAGGAGCAACTCCAAAAGATGGCCCTAGCGCGGGAATCACAATGCTAACGTCTCTAGTCTCTTTATTTACACAACGTAAAGTTAAGAAGAGTCTTGCCATGACAGGAGAGATTACCCTACGTGGTAAAGTATTACCTGTAGGAGGAATTAAAGAAAAAATTCTTGCTGCAAAACGCGCAAAAATAAAAGAGATTCTTTTGTGTGAGCAAAACCGTAGAGATATAGAAGAGATCAAAGCAGATTATTTGAAAGGATTGACATTTCACTATGTCAAAGATATGAGCGAAGTATTAGAATTGGCACTTACAAAACAGAAAGTGAAGAATGCAAAAAAGCTATAATACCAAATATAATTTTAAGGGAGTATTAAAATTATATTTGGTAAAATCATAGAATGCATACAAATGAAAGGGCGAGATTATATTCTCGCCTTTTATATTTTACGCTCCTGTCAAAATATATTATACTTGTATGCGTTTTGAAATAGTACATTTGGTACCCTATAAAATAGACGTAGTCTATAAAGACTAGAATAAGTCGCATGCAGAAATATTTATTTTTAGTATTATTTTTAATAGCTACCTTTTGTCATGCGCAGTTAGGAGGTCGTGCAACCTACCAATTTCTTAATCTAACTACATCACCAAGACAAGCCGCACTAGGAGGCAAAGTCATCACAAACTACGACTATGATCCTGATTCTGGGCTTTATAATCCAGCGACCATCAATTACAGAATGGACAATCAATTGTCTGTAAACTATGTCAATTATCTGGCAGATATAAATTATGGTACTGCCAGTTATGCTTATCTATGGGATAGACGTACCCAAGTAATTCACGCAGGGATTACCTACATCAACTACGGAACTTTTGATGGAAGAGATGAAAACGGAAATCCGACAGGAGATTTTGGAGGTGGCGAAGCCGCTTTATCTATTGGATATGCGACAAATATCCCCTATACAGATTTTCACGTCGGAGCCAATGTCAAGTTGATTACCTCCAAACTAGAGCAATACTCATCTGCTGGTGTAGCTGTAGATCTTGGTTTTATCTATAATTACGAAAAATGGGATTTGAATGTAGCCGCTGTAGTTCGTAATCTAGGAACACAAATTACTCCGTATGTAGATACCATTGAAAAATTACCATTAGAAATAGATGCTGGAATTTCTCAGATAGTTCCCAATGTTCCTATACGATGGCATCTTACATTTGAAAATCTTCAATTATGGAATATCGCTTTCGAAAATGAAGCGAGAGGCATTACTGATCTTGACGGGAATACCACAGGAGAAGAAATAGGATTTCTGGATAATGTGATTCGGCATACTATTGTAGGTGTGGAACTCTTCCCAAGAAGTGGTTTTAATATCAGATTAGGATATAATTTTAGACGTAGTGAGGAGTTACGTATTATCGATCAGCGAAGCTTTGCGGGGATTAGTGCGGGTATCGGAATTAAGATCAATAAAATTCGTTTTAACTATGCCTACGCACGTTTTAATAGCGCAGCGGCAAGTAGTCTGTTTGGATTGAATATTGATTTGCAGTAGCTGGTTTTTAATTTCTTTATTTTTTAGTAAGCCAAATCCCAAATCCCAAATCCCAAATCCCAAAAAATAATTAATTTTTAGCATCCAGCATCCAGCATCCAGCATCCAGCATCCAGCATCCAGCATCCAGCACATCTACCACAACCAGCATCTCCAATAAAAACTTCCATATTATTTCATCCCTCCATTTCTAATTTCTACATTCGTATTTTTAATAGCACTTTTGTGAAAATAATCATTGCCATAGACGGATATTCATCCACAGGGAAAAGTACGGTTGCTAAGCAACTAGCCGACTGGCTTGAATATATTTATGTGGATACAGGTGCGATGTATCGCGCGGTCACCCTATACGCGATGCGTGAAGGACTCATAAGCGATGGTTTTTTTGATAAAGAAGCACTTATTAAAAAGTTAGATAAGGTAGAGATCACTTTCGTGAAAAATCCCTCGACTGGAAAAGCAGATGTGTGCCTGAATGGTGAAAATGTAGAACGTTATATCAGAACGCTCGAAGTTTCTTCTTTTGTCAGTCCTATTGCAACCGTGTCTGAAGTTCGTGCAAAGCTCGTAGAACAGCAACAACGGATGGGTGAAGAAAAAGGGATTGTGATGGATGGACGCGATATCGGAACTGTTGTGTTTCCCAATGCAGAGCTCAAAATATTTATGACAGCTAGTGCAGAAGAACGTGCTAAAAGACGTTACAACGAACTTTTAGAGCGAGGAGATACCGTTAGCTATGCATCTGTGTTAAGCAACGTTGTAGAGCGAGATACGATAGATACCACTCGTGAAGACTCTCCGCTTGTAAAAGCACACGATGCCATAGAAATTGACAATACAGAAACCAATGTAGAAGATCAGTTTCATACTATTTTGCAATTAGCAAAAGATCGTATCGCTAAGCGTATTTAGTCGGTAGCTTTTAGGGCATACTTTTTATCAGTTAAAAACTAAAAAATCCCTTTCTACAAAGACTCAAAGTGTTTAATCTATACTAAAAGCCAATGCTATTTAGTTATAGTCAAATAGCCAATAGCTGGAATCGTTTATGCTTATACCTTAATATTGTGTCAAGTATTAAAGTTATTATTAAAAGAATATTACAATACAGGGCGTACTCCTATACTCTTAAACAATTTCGCTTTTGCTTTTAAAAAGGCATTTTGAAGTTTGTTTTGTTTTAGATAGGCATCAATCAGTCCTTTCTCTCGTGAGTTGACTAAGAATATAGAACTTTCTCCTAACTCAAACTTACGTTCTTCGCCAGTGAGCAATACCTGATAATTTGTTACAATATCGACTATAAGCGTATTCTGCCTTGTGTACGAATCTAACTCCTTATAAATCGCTTTTACATTATTTTCGATAGTGAGTTCTGTTGTAATCAGATCCAGTTCTGTATTACGTACTTTCAGTTTTGAAAGTTTTAACTCTCCACGTTCTTTCCTTAAGAATAACGGAAAACTAAAATTGATCCCCCCCTTATATTGATTGGCCAAAAAACTATTTCCTATATCTGGAGTTTCTGTAAGGAAATTGTATTCCAACTTCAATTTTGGGAGTAGCTTGTTTGCCTTTAGGCTTCTGTCTACTTGGAGTCCTTCTAGTTTAAGAGCAAGCGATTGTAGTTTAGGATGGTTGGCTACCGTAAACGTCTCCAGCGATTGTCCTGCAATTTGTAAGGAGATATCGACCTCACTTCTAATATCCAGATTAGGGATCACATTGTCTTCCAACTCTAAGGGGATATCATTATTGAGCCATAAAAAATTGGAGAGTTCCATTCTTGCATTAAACAATGTGACCTTTGCTTGTTCAAGGCTTAATTGTCTATCTTGAAGTGATATAAATGCTTCGGTAGCGTCTATTTGAGCACTTTCTCCAACTTCAACATTTTTTTGAATTCCTTGATACCGGAGTAGTGCATTGCTTACAAATTGCTCTATGGTAATGACATCTTGATAGGCTTGCAACCAGTTAAAATACGCAAGTGCAGCATCATAAATTACTTGATTAATGAGTAAGTCGCGATCTGCTTCTGTTTGTTGTCTAAAGAATTTTGCTTTTCGTAAGGTTGCCATGCGCTCATTGATCCATAACCCTTGTCCGATGTTTACAGACACACCTGCCGAAAAAAGCCCGTCGTCTGGCAAGAAGTTCTCCGGATTTAAGAACACTCCTTCATTACGTTCAAAACCTGCTTTTAGCTCAACGCCATACCAAGTTGGGATTTTAAGTTTTGCATCAAAAAGGTCATAATACTCACTGTCCTTAAAATCTTTACGGTCGTAGTCTGCAACTAGTTTTGGGTCAAATCCTCCGCGGGCTCTTAAGACTTCAGCCTGCCCTTCACTTAAGACAAGTTGCGCTTGTTTGACCACAGGATGAAATTGCTTTACATAGCCAAGATATTCTTCAAAGCCTAGTATTTTTTCGGCTTCGGGGAGTGTGGTTGTTTGCGCTTTCGCGAAAGCGGACCCTAAAAGAAATAAAGCTATATGCAAAAATGGTTTTATCATTTTGTTGTTGCCTTTTCGGTTGCTGAATCTGCTTGATAATAGTTAGGAGGGAAGCCGTTAAGTTGTCTCCAAAGTTCAAACCAGATCGGAACATCATCTAGTAATGCGATGGCGCGTGCTCCAGAACCAGCACGTAAAGCGTCTGGCCACGGCTCTTCATTTGGGTCTGGTGCTACTAATAATCTGTATTTCCCGTTATCGCTTATAAAGGTTTCTACAGCTACGATCTTACCAGCATAGGTTCCTGTAGAAACATTGGGCCATCCGCTAAAAATAATAGCTGGCCACCCGTCAAACTGGATACGAACAGGACTCCCTTTATGTGCCAATGGCAAGTCGATAGGATTGATAAACATCTCGACTGCTAGATCTGCATTATCAGGCATAATATTAATGAGTTCGTCTCCTTCTTTAAATGTCTCTCCTACACCTGCTCTAATGGCTTTATTGATATAGCCGCTTTGCGGTGCACGTACATAGTAAAGACTGTTACGGATCTGATAATTTGATAAGGAGTTCTCTAATTTTGTCACTTGTGCTTCTGCATCAAAACCGCTAGAAGATGCCGTAAATTTATCACTTTGCGCTTTAGATATCTTATCTATATACTCAGCTTCGGTACGTGTAATTTCTACTTGCGCATTAATGACATTATTTTTACTGGTTAATAAATCATTTTTCTGAGAGATGAGTTTTGCTTGTGTTTCTTGTAGTTTTAATCTTTTGTCTTCTACATCTTTAGTGGCTTTGAGGCCTTCTGCTTGTAATTGCTCTGTACGCTCATATTGACGTTCTGCTATAATAAGATTTGTTTTTGCTGCTTCCAGATCTATACTATCACTCTGTACTTTTAGTTTGGATTGTAACAGTTTGTTACGTGCTTGTTCTAATTTAAGAAGGCGTTCTCGCTGTAAGGCAGCTACTTGATTATTCAATGCATTTACTTTGCCTTGATAGGCTACAACAGAACCAGCTTTTGCATTTATTTGTTCTTCTGTACGCGCTATTAGATTAGGATCAAAATAGTCATCTTTAATTTCAGAGATATGCACAATGGTATCTCCTTTTTCTACATAATCTCCTTCTTGTACATACCATTCTTCTATGCGTCCAGGAATTTGTGATTGTACTGTGGTCGCACGTTGTTCTGGCCGTAAGGTGGTGAGATATCCATTTCCTGTAATATTTTGTGTCCAAGGAAGGAATAGAATAATAATACCTACGCCAGAGAATGTAAGCAAAAAGCTATTAAAATGCTTATAATGCTTTTTATGCATTACCTTCTCTATAGCCTTATAATTTTTAAGGTCTACGGTTTTGTTGAGTTTGTTTTCGGCAATATTAAGCATGATTAATCTTTTTTAATGATAGATCCCTTTTCTACAATAATATGGTTATGACAAAACTGTTTCCATTTAGGGTTTTGACTCACGACAACAAGCGTCCATTTGTGCTCTTCTTCTGTTAAAAACTTGATAAGTCTTTCTGCTTCGCTTTCGCTAAAATGATCTAGCGGGTCTTTTAATATTAGTAATTTAGGCTTTCTGATAATACTACGAGCCAATACAATCTTTTTGGTGATGGTGTACGGGATTTGTCTTCCTTCTGGATAAATAATGGTTTGTAGTCCTTTATTTTGCATCTTTATAAATTCGGAAAGCCCCGTCTTTTCTATTGCCCAATCAATTTGCTTTTCTGTGATAGTCACATCGCCAAAAGTGATGTTTTCTTTTAATGTGCCTTCAAACGGCGACTCTTCATTTAAGGATTGTCCTACATACGATCTGTAGTGATTCAAATTGATACTTTTTAAAGATCTTTCGTTGATAAATATATCACCAGCACTTGGTTCAAAAATACCAGCGATGAGTCGTAGTAAGGTTGTTTTACCAGAACCTTGAGGACCTTGTATCACATAATTTTGACCTGGTTGAAGTGTTAAGGATACGTCTTTTATAATATGCTTATAGCTGACATCCTTAAGTTCAACACGAAGGGGTGTATGCTCATCTAGTGGACGGTCTCCATCTTGTGGCTCTAAATCTTTATCTACCACTTGCCCTATTTTTTCAAGGGAAGTAAGAATGTCATATACAGATTCTAATCCAGTGATCAGTTTTTCTACAGAGCTTATGACTAAAAGAATGATGATCTCTGCAGCTACAAACTGTCCGATATTCATTTGTTGGTTTAGTACTAAAATTCCTCCAATTAATAATAGCCCTCCAGTAACTAGTACTTTGAAGCCAATCATCTGCATGAATTGTAAAACAAGAATCTTAAAGTGGCTTTCACGAGCACGTAAATATTCTAACACGAGTTTATCATTTTTTTCAAGTGCGTGTGAGGTTTGTCCTGAGAGTTTAAAGCTGGTAATGGTTCTAGCAATTTCTTGAATCCAATGCGCTACTTTATATTTTTGCTTAGATTCATCAAGGCTGGTATCCAAGCCTTTTTGTGCGGTAAACCTAAAAACCAAGTATACCAAAAAGATAAGGAGTACTCCATATATGATAAAAAATGGGTGGTAGAAGGATAGCAATAATAATCCAAAAATAATTTGTAGAATCGCCGCAGGGAAATCAATCAAGATTTTAGGCAAACTTTTTTGAATGGTCAAGGTATCAAAAAAACGATTAGCCAATTCTGGTGGATAAAAATCACTCAATTCGCTCATTTTTATTTTTGGAAATCTATAGGCAAATTCAAAAGAAGAACGGGCAAATAATTTTTGCTGGACATTCTCCAAAATACGCATTTGCATAAGTTGTAAGGCAACTACAAAAATAGTTCCTATAGTGACCAAGACGACAAGAACAATCCACGAAGTGCTTATTTGTGCACCTTGAATAAGATTAATAATGGCTTGTATTCCTAGCGGAAGTGATAAACTCACTAATCCAGCAAAAATGGCATAAAAAATAATTTGTTTAATATCTTTTCGATCTAACTGCAATAGACCTGAAAGACGTTGGGTAGCTGTAAGAACAGTCTTTGCCATATTATCTTAAATTTAATGTGTTATAAACTAAGTGTGTAAAATAATCTGTGGGTGATACGGTATCATTACAATCTGTAATGGATGTAAAATGTTCTTTCAAAAAGTGTTGGTGTAGTGTTCCTTCTAACACGGTACTTGCAAGACTGGTTGCATACGGATAGGAGGGACTCACTTCTTGTATGATTTCGCGTAAGCGTATAATTAATCGTTTATAAATGACAAAATATCCTTCTTTATTCTCTGCATCGACTTCTTTGGTAAGGTACGATTTTGAATACTCGCTAATGATGATTTTACTAAGTAGGACTTCATTGATATGTGAAAAATTAGAATCTTCCTGAATTACTTGTGTCACTACATCTAATGCTTTTTGTAACTTTTGTTCTGGATCATTTAGAGCAGCTGTTGCAAATACCAATCTGTACTCCATCCATCCCCAATACCAATTGGTCAAATATAATAGTAGCATGTGTTTATTTTCAAAATAACGATAGATAGAACTTTCGTTAGAGCCTATGTCACTGCCTAGCTTTTTAAAGGTAAATTCTTCAAAGCCTAATTGATCAATGAGAATGATACTGTTCTCGACAATGCGTTTTCCTAAGCTGGATGATTCAGGATCTTTCAGAGACAGTTTTTCAGGAACACTGATCTTTAGATTTAAAAGAAGTCGTTGCATACTATTTTATATTAGATTTCAAATTTAATAGTATCACTATTATAAATAAATAGTTTAACTCGCTTTTAACGTGTAGGACACCTTTTTATTATTAAATTAGAGTCGTTTTATCAAAACTTCTGTCGTATGATGTTATTAAATGTAGTCGCTCATAGTACAACGCAAGCAAAAGAAATTGCTGTGTATTTACTTGATCATAAATTTATTACCCAAGCATCTATAGGAGAAAAGGAAGTGTATGAACTCAATGAAAATCACAAGTTACAAGGATCAAAACAGTATGTGATCAAAGGAATCTCTAAGGCGCTACTTTTTGATACGATCAATAAAAAACTAAGAGAAAAGTACTCAGATCAAATGCCTATAGTATTTGCTGAACCTCTTATTTATATCGACTCCGAGCAGAATGAAAAGTTTCTGGAGGGGATTGTGAAGGTGTGATATTCATCTAAAGAAACCAAACTAATTATCTAAAACAAAAAAATCAACACCTTGTAAAGCCAACATAAACATCGTTATTCAGAATCTAAAACAGATTCGAACTTTATAGAAACAAAAGAGAGGTTGTTTAAAACAAAACAACCTCTCTTTTTACTTTAACTGTATGTTCTATTCTTCTTCATCGTCGTCAGAAGCTTCCATGGTGTGGAATACGTTCTGGACATCGTCGTCATCTTCTATTTTTTCTAAAAGCTTATTGACATCTGCTTCTTGTTCTGGTGTCAATTTTTTAGTTACCTGTGGAATCCGATCAAAACCAGAAGATAAAATTTCTGCACCGCGTTCTTCTAATGCTGACTGAATCGCACCAAAACTCTCAAAAGGAGCATAAATATGAATCCCTTCTTCATCTTGAAAAACCTCTTCGGCACCATAGTCTATAAACTCAAGTTCGATTTCTTCTACGTCTTGCCCTTCTGCTTCGATACGGAAAGTACACGTATGGTCAAACATAAAGACAACAGATCCAGAAGTTCCTAAACTTCCATCACATTTATTAAAATACGAACGCACATTGGCAACGGTACGGGTATTATTATCTGTAGCAGTTTCTACCAAAATAGCAATCCCATGGGGTGCATAGCCTTCAAAAATCACTTCTTTAAAATCGCCAAGGCTTTTGTCACTTGCTTTTTTTATAGCACGCTCTACATTGTCCTTTGGCATATTTACAGACTTCGCATTTTGAATAACGGCGCGTAATCTAGAATTACTATCAGGATCTGGGCCACCTTCTTTAACAGCCATAACAATATCTTTCCCAATACGTGTAAACGCTTTTGACATCGCGCTCCAACGTTTCATTTTACGTGCTTTTCTAAATTCAAATGCTCTTCCCATAATAAACTTTAATCCCTCAAAAGGGTTCATTTTACGACTTTTAAGTTGAAATTAAAAAGTCAATTTCCAAATTATACTTCGTAAATCTATCACGAAGTAGCTGATTTAAGTCTGTAAAAATAATAAAAAGTAAGACTTTTCAAAGTATCTATGCATTGAGAATATCCTCAATCGCAGCCGCCAAATCAAAATCTTTTTCAGTGACTCCACCCGCATCGTGTGTCGATAATGAGATAGATAACTCATTATACACATTACTCCAATCTGGATGGTGTTGTAAACGCTCTGCTTCAAAAGCGATACGCGTCATTGTAGAAAATACTTCTCTAAAATTTTCGAACTCCAAGGTGGTATGAATCGCATTTTCATCATATTCCCAATCTGGAAAATCTTCTAAACGGTCTTTAATCTGTGCTTCTGTTAGTTTCTTCATAGCGCTGTTATTTTGCTAGATTATTGAATGATTTAATCTTATCTAAGTGTTTAAATCGTACTTAGATATGGAAACTCTAATGTACGTAATTTCGCTTTCGCGAAAGCGTACTCAGAAAAAAAATAATAGAATATATGAGATTTAGCTATTAGTCGGTAGCTCTTAGACGTTAGTCTTTAGCTCTTAGCTTGTGGCTTTTAGTTGGTAGTGGTTAGTGATCTGTGATTATTAATAGCTTATAAATTCCCGATATGCGTGTCGTTTTAAAAATAGAGTAACACTCTATTTTAGAGTAGTACTCTATTTTACATATCCCTATCCTTCTTATCAAGTGGTAATTTTAAAAGAATAATATCTTATATATATATATATCAAGTCTTGAATCTTGATTCCAACTACCATCTAATAGCTAACGACTACTAGCTAAAAAAGCCAATAGCTATTTTCAGAATCCTTCAAAAGCGCCTAATCCAAACAAGGCAAAGTCATACTTTACAGGGTCGTGAGGATCTAATTTTCGTAATGATGTATCAAGTTCGGCGAGAGATTTGGCGTCATTTTGCTTTCGCGAAAGCAATTTTAACTTTCTTCCTACATTACCCGTATGCACATCCAGCGGACAGGAAAGAAGCGAGGGTGAGATATTTTTCCAAATTCCAAAATCAACGCCTGATTTGGCATCACGTACCATCCAACGTAAGAACATATTGATGCGCTTCGCTGCCGAATTCCGTAACGGATCACTCACGTGTTTCTGTGTACGTTGCAGATGAGGGATTTCAAAAAATACTTCTTTAAAATGGGAAATAGCTGGTTGTAATCCTTCTTTGGTGATTCCAGACGCAAACACCGCTTCGAGTCCGTTGTGGTTTTGATAGATGTTTTGAAGCGAACGGATAAAGGTTTCTACATCCAGTTCATTGAATGTTCGATGCACAAAACCCGTGAAATATTCTGCTTGATCAGCATGATAATTTAAGATAAACTCATGGGGTTCATTGCCCATCAGATCCATCAGTTTGGTCGCATTGGTAATAATGCTTTTGCGATTTCCCCAAGCAATGGTTGCTGTCAAAAAAGCAGCAATCTCGATATCTTCTTTCTTCTCAAACCGATGCGGAATCTGAATAGGATCATGCGGAATAAAATCTGGACGTTCATATTGTAGTGCTTTCTCGTCCAGAAAACTCTTGAGTTCTTTTTTATTCATTGTCGAAGGTATAGGAGTAAAAACCATCTTTTAGATTGTTCGTACGCATTTGTGGCACCGATCTAAAATAGGCTTTAAAATCATTGAGATGCTGTAATTGAATACAAGGAAGCTCACAATCTCCTGTCGCCCAAAAGAAATCAATATTTGTAGGTGTATAAAGTTTTAGATTTCCTTCCTGATGGACAGTGTAGGTGGCTTGGGTGTATTTTGTGTTGGGATGTGGTTTGACAAGGTATTTTAAAGAAAATACACTAAGACTTAATTGAAATTTATTTTCCGTAAGTGTATTAAGATTAAATGGAATAAATAAAGGGACGGCAATGGCTATCGTAGCTAGGGTAAGACCTATTTTGATAAGAGATTTTTTAGTAATACTTACAGCGATTAGGGTAAGTGCTAGTAGCATAAAGAACCCTAAAAAAAAGCGATATTGAGGCGAGGTTAGCCATAAAAACAAGAGTTGTACAATGCTTATGAAATAAAGAATATAGAGTGGTTTTTTAAAACGAACTTTTCTAATAAAAAACGGAAAAAGAATCAGGACAACACACATCGCGATATTAAATAAGCCGTGAAGTTTTGGGAGTCGAAGCCAGTGTATGATACGCTGCAATAGCGTACTATTTTCATATTCTTTTGGGGTTAAGAAAAAGGCATAGTGTTTTGTCGTTTCTACAAGATATTCTTGTAGTTGCAAAGGCAACATCCAGTCTACACTGGTCAATCTAAAACTAGCGATAGGATAGAGTGGATAGCCAGAAATAATACTGTTTTTTACTGCAAAAAGCACAAAAGCAATTCCTGAAATTATTGATAATTTCAGTAGATCTTGCTTGACAGATTTTCTACTTTTTATGTATAAAATGACAGGGAATATAATGAGAAAAACAGCTGTTACTTTTATAAAAACAGCAAATACACCTAAAACAAATATGATGCTAAGGGGCGTCTCTTTGCTTGATAGATAGTGCGTTAAAAACTCTCCAAAGATTATCAAGGAAAGTAGATAGATGGGTAAATCTGGCGATGGTGTACTGATAAATTGGAATAAGAATACATTAAAAATAGGAAATAACCCAATGAGTAATAGATGCTTTTCTTTTTGTTTAAAATAGTGTCCTAACTTGTCTAGTGCATACACATTACCGAGAACGAGGTAAAACCCATTGATGTCATTAAAAAAGGGTGCTATTTCATTTAGGTTAAGCGCACTTTGTAAGATATGCCATCCAGAATGCTGAGCTAAAAAAAAGTGAAAATTAGCGAGCCCTTTTACAAATCCGTAGGTGTCAAGCCATTTGATGGTTTGTATGTAATAGGATTCATTATCTAATATATAGGGGGCACTTGCGCATTGTGCTGCGGCAAATAGCGTGATGATAATTAATAGGATGTTGAGATAGGGTGGGAGTGTTTTTATTTTCGCTTTAAGCGAAAGGAGAAACCCTTTATATACCTTTCTTTTCCATAGTCCTAAACCTAGAGTAATGCCTATAAGAATGCTTTCAAAATAGATTTGTAATCCGCTGAAAATAGCCCAAATACTTGCTAGTAAAGCAATGGCAAATCCTCCCAAGAAAAAGGTAATAACTGGATGGGATTTTCCGAGTTTGAAACTGTCTTGAAATGCAACCCCTATAGTACTTGTTATTATAAATAGATAGCACCAGTATATTAAAACAGCGAGCATATTATTGAGTTACAAAAGAGCCATCTACCATGGTTAATTTACGATCTGCCATATCTGCGAGTTCTTCGTTATGAGTAACAATGACCAAGGTCTGTCCAAACTCATCACGGAGTTTAAAGAATAACTCATGAAGATTTTCTGCGCTTTCTGTATCTAAATTTCCAGAAGGCTCATCTGCAAGAATGAGGGCAGGTTTATTCATTAGCGCTCTTGCTACGGCAACGCGTTGTTGTTCTCCTCCAGAAAGCTCATTAGGTTTATGATGGTACCGATGTGAAAGCCCTAAAAAGTCTAAAAGTTCTTTGGCTCTTTTTTCTGCTTCGGCTTTAGGTATTTTTGCAATGTAGGCAGGAATACATACATTTTCTATAGCTGTAAATTCAGGTAATAACTGATGAAATTGGAAGATAAAGCCAATGTGCTTATTTCTAAACTGGCTAAGTTCTTTTGGCGAAAGCCTACCTAAAGATTGATTATTTATTTCTAAAAAAGTATTCTCAAGAACGTCTGGTGTATCTAGTGTGCCGAGTATTTGAAGTAAGGTCGTTTTACCAGCTCCACTAGGACCAACAATAGAAACGACTTCTCCTTTTTTGATATCTAGTGAGACATCTTTGAGTACTTGAAGATCACCATACGTTTTTGAAATATGTTTTGCTGTTACCATTGGCTGTATTTACGAAGTGAAAGTACTACATTATATAGTATCAAGCAATCGTAAAAAGTTTATGACGTCTTTTTAAAGACCGTTTTTATGTTGTTGTAATCTATAAAGTAAGTAACCCGAAGTGATACGGTATGTTGTAAGGGTTGATCAAATAACGAATTAAGACTCTGTGTATAATTCAATTGAGATTGATCATCGCTATTAAAAATCTGATTTCTGTAAAGAAGGGTAGCTTCACTTCCAGGCGCAAATCGCCATCTAAAACTCAAATCCATATTCCAAATATTAAAATTGGCATTCGGATCTCTAAGCACTGTTATATCATAGTCGTCTATTTCTGTTCTGGATCCATCTTCATTTAGTATAAAAAAGATATTACTACTATGGTCTGCGACGCTCCAGAAATTACGTAGGCGTAGATCAATCGCTTTAAAAGGATCGAAGTTATAACTTGCACTAATGGTGTTTTCAAAAGAAGTAACATCTCTAAGTCCTAGGAATACGTCGGTATCTGTATTGTCTACCCAGCCAAAGTTTTTCTTGCGGGTGCTGTAATTAGAAGAAAGGATTAAGAGAAACTTATCTGAAAAGCGGTATCTCGGAGAGAAGTTAAGGCTGTAGTTTACCTGGTCTTGATTACCAAACCACTGGCGTACACTACCTCGTAGATCAAAAGCAAACTTTTTTCTGAAGTCTGTAGATATAAAACCACGTACACTTGCATTCGGTTCAAAAACGACAAATCGTCCTTCTACTCTTGGTTCAAAATAGTCATTGTCACGAGAGTTATAATCTGCATCTACTCCAAAAGCAAATCGCTCTATCGTGGCAAAAAAAGTATTTATATCTATACTATTCCTAGTTTGTACACTAGGTCTATAGAGTCTTCTATGCCTTGCCGATAAACTGATACGGTATCTATTAAATTTACCTCTGGGTTGTATCAACTCATACGATCCAGAAGCTGAAAAGTTATTAAAGTTGTTTCTAAAATTTAACCCTAAGTCATTAATATCTAATTTGGTATTTGCAAGATCATGCCCAAAACGATAGCGCCACGCTCCTCTAATTTTAAAGAAGTCAAACTCTGATTGAAATCCTGTTTTAATTCCGTCAGGCGTACTTACATTGCTTATCACCGCTCTTCCTGAACCTCTATAGTTATTGCCTTTGTCTGCGATATCAAACACACCTGCAGTAACATTAGCATCTCTAAAATTACTCCCGCTTCGTATCACACTTGTATTGATGAGTGATACTGAAGAGTTTTGATTAAATTGCTGATCAACTACTACTACATTATAGTTTGTCAAAGGCTCTATACGTTCTTCCCTAGATTCACCAGTAATCGTATCACGTATGATCGCAAAGGTATTTTCTCCTACAGAATTTAAGACACCAACGCCTAGTCCATTTTTAGTACGTCCAGATAATTTTACAGAATTTAGCAATTTTACGTTATCGGGCTGTTCAATGATTTCTTCATTTTCTGCAAGATTGTCTACGCTTCCAGAAGGGCTGCCCCCTATACGTCTTGAAAAGAAAATTTCTCCCTTTTGGAAAAGATCAATTCCTTCGGTAAAGAAGGATCTATTTTCACCAAAGGTTTGTTCAAAGGGTCCCAAGTTTAAACGTACATTATCAAAAGCGACTTGTCCAAAATCAGGTATTAATTGGGCATCTAGCGTAAAACTATCGCTGAGTCCGTATTTAATATCCAATCCCCCTGCAAAGTTGGTTTGGTTTTCTCCATCAAATGTGATGGTTTGCGCTTGCGCGAAAGGAAAAAAAGTAAGACGCACTGGAGGGTCAATATTTTGAACGCCATTTACAATCCCATTATATTGCGTATCTCTTCCTATCCCACGCTGAATCCGACTCCACGTGTGAGTTTCATTTTTACGTAAAAGTCTACGATAAAAATTTACACTCCAGTTTTGAATATCAACTACTGGAAAGCGTAAGGCATTATAAGGAATGCGATACTCTGCATACCATCCTTTTTCATCACGCGATACCCTACACTGAAAAACAACATTAAAACCAAAGTCACGATCGTTTTGCGTCACCCTTTGATCTCCGATAGTACCTGCACTGGTCACATAAAATCGCGTTTCATTGATACCATCATCATAGGTATTGAGCGCCACCATAAAGTGATCTGCTTGCACAAAAATTTCATCCCGTTGCGAAAACTGACTTGCAATAGAGTCTGGAGAAGGGTCATACATGTAGGCGGCAACATAGACTGCCCTATCATCATACGCCATTTTAACCTCTGTGCGAAAAGCATCTTCGATGGTACCTTCATTTCCAGGTTCAAACATCTGAAAGTCTCCATACGCAGGAAGTTTACTCCATATAGCATCATCTAATATTCCATCTATTTTCGGAGGGGTGTCAATTCTAGTCGCCGTAAGTTCTTTTTTTTGTGCTAGCACAGATTGCTGTAATAAAGCAACAAAAACAACTAAAAAAACGGAAACACCCTTATGCATAAAAGAACTCTTTTGTTAAAGTTACAAATCTAAAGGTGTCTATAAGATCATTGTACTAATTAAAAGTTAAAAAGAAAGTGAGCTTCGTTAACAAAAAAAGTATATTTGTAGAACAGTACTTTGTGATATATTTTTCTTTTTTAGTTAAACAAAAATAATTACACTTGTATCTTCATTATTGCTAGGTGATTATACAAAGTAATCATTACTAACATTTAAATATCACAGGGTACTGAAACTGAAAAAAAATAATTGCTGAATAAAGAAAAAATATGCCATACAGAAAATTTGAAGAATACAATATTGAAGTAACAGAGAGTATTAAAAAGAATTTTGAATCCATTATAGATGATTTAGGAGAAGACACTTCAAGAGAAGGAATTGTTAAAACACCAGAAAGAGCCGCAAAGGCAATGCAGTATCTTACTTCCGGATACAATATGAACCCTGCCAAAATTTTAAAAGGTGCCATGTTTAAGGAAGACTATGACGATATGGTCATTGTAAAAGATATAGAGTTATACTCTTTATGTGAACACCATATGTTACCATTTTTCGGAAAAGCTCATATTGCTTATATCCCTAATGGTCATATTGTAGGTTTGAGTAAACTCCCTCGTATTGTAGATGTGTTCTCAAGACGCTTACAAGTACAAGAACGATTAACACACGATATCTTAGAGTGTATTAATGATACACTAAAGCCTAAAGGAGTGGCTGTCGTTATAGAAGCGTCTCACATGTGTATGATGATGCGTGGTGTTCAAAAACAAAATTCTACAACCACCACATCAGGCTTTAGAGGACAGTTTGAAAAAATTGAAACCCGCACAGAATTTCTTAAATTAATAAGCTCAAGTTTATCATAATATCATAAGCGTTTGCTCATAATTATATTTGGTATACCAATTGCTTGAACAAAAGTGTTATATTTAATACAATTATGAGTAAATACAAATTATTAATTATTGGTCTTATTATAGACGGGGTAGGCATTCTAACATCTAGCTGGATACTACCGCTTATAGGTGATTTTGCAGATATTGTTTGGGCACCACTTTCTGCTTGGATCATGACAAAGATGTATAAAGGGAATGCAGGTAAGATCGCAGGAGCTGCCACCTTTATAGAAGAAATTTTACCAGGAATAGACATCATTCCTTCTTTTACATTGATGTGGTTTTATACTTTTGTAATTGCTAGAAAAAAAGTTGAGACTGTAGAAAAAGAAAGCGATATAATCGATATTACTTAAACAGATCCATACCAGGGATATTAGGCATTCCTTCTTTTGCGACGGCTCCCATTTCTGTGTCGTGTATATTTTGTGCCTTCTCTAATGCTTTATTTATGGTTAAAATAAGATAGTCTTCTAGCTGCTCTTTATCTTGTAAAAGATTTTCAGATAGTTCTATTTCTTTTATACGTCCACTTGCCGTAGCTGTCACTTTAAGAAGGCCATCACTAGATTGTTCATCAACAAGCACTGTTTTAAGTCTTTCTTTAGTTGCCTCTGCCTTAGCTTTTGCCTCTTGTAATTTTCCCATAAGGCCCATCATATCTCCAAACATATTTTATAATTTTAAAATGATTGCTACAAATTTATTAAATTGACCCTTCCGAATCTACAAATAAAGTATGAAAAAAATAGTTCCCTTGTTCCTACTTACCCTTATTTTTGTAATTAGTTGTAATCAAAAAAAAACAAGAAATTTGGCAAAAGACATCATTCCTCCAAAAGCAGAAAAAAAACCAGTAAATCTAGAAAAGCATGGTGACATACGCGTAGATAATTATTTTTGGATGAATGAGCGAGATCATCCTGAAGTTATCGATTATCTAGAGCGAGAGAATGATTACTATGATAAACTGACAGAACATACCAAAGATTTTCAAGTAACGTTGTTTGAAGAAATGAAAGGTCGCATCAAAGAAGATGATGCATCGGTACCTTATAAAAGAAATGGCTACTGGTATTACGGTCGTTATGAAATTGGAAAAGGATATCCTGTTTATTGTAGAAAAAAGGATTCATTAGATAACGAAGAGATTATTCTTTTTGATAATAATGTGATGGCAGAAGGCCATGCATATTTTGATCAAGCTGGATATACCATTTCTGAAGACAATAAAATGGCTGCTTTTGGTACTGATCTTGTAAGTAGACGTAAGTATACCATCCAATTTAAAAATCTTGAAACTGGAGAACTTCTTGAAGAAAAAATAGAAAATACAACGGGAAGAGCTATCTGGGCAAACGATAATAAAACCCTCTATTATACTAGAAAAGACGAAGAGACCTTACGCTCAAATCAAATCTTTAAACACATATTAGGAACTTCCCCTGAAGAAGATCAACTAGTTTTTCAAGAAGACGACGAGACTTTTAATACGTATGTCTATAAGACAAAATCTAGGAAGTTTATCATGATAGGATCAAGTAGTACCCTTACTTCTGAATATCAGTTTACGACAGCAGAAGATGGCGTAAGTGATTTTAAAATGCTACAAAAACGAGAGCGAGGTTTGGAATACAGTGTGGCACATTATGATGAAGATTTTTATATTCTTACCAATATGGATGATGCAACCAACTTTAAGTTGATGAAAACTCCAGAAACTGCTACCGAAAAAGAAAATTGGACCGAAGTAATACCGCATAGAAAAGATGTACTTCTAGAAGATGTAGATATATTTAAAGATTTTTTAGTGGTAAGCGAGCGTACCAATGGGCTTAATAAAATACATATTAAGCGTTGGGATGGCACAGAAGACTACTACTTGCCTTTTGATAATGAAACCTATACAGCAAACACAGGAACCAATGTAGATTTTGATACAGAAATTCTTAGATATGGGTATAATGCATTAAACACCCCTACATCTGTGATTGATTTTAATATGGTCACAAAAGAACGCGAAGTAAAAAAAGAACAAGAAGTGCTAGGCGGTACCTTCAAAAAAGAAAACTATATCATGGAACGGATATGGGCAACTGCCAGAGATGGTGTAAAAGTTCCTGTATCTATCGTCTACCATAAAGACACTAAGAAAAACGGGAATGCTCCGCTTTTACAATACGCCTACGGGAGCTACGGTAATACGATTGACCCTTCATTTTCTAGCATCCGATTAACATTACTTGATCGCGGATTTATCTACGCAATTGCACACGTACGAGGCGGAGAATACTTAGGACGTGAGTGGTACGAAGACGGAAAACTGCTTAAAAAGAAAAATACTTTTACAGACTTTATAGATGTTTCAAAACATTTAATAGATCAAGACTATACATCTTCAGAACATTTATATGCCTCAGGAGGATCTGCTGGTGGTCTCTTAATGGGTGCGATTATGAATATAGCGCCAGAACTGTATCACGGTGTGATTGCTTCCGTACCATTTGTAGATGTTGTGACCACAATGCTCGACGACACTATCCCATTAACCACAGGAGAGTATGATGAGTGGGGAAATCCTAACACAAAAGAGTATTATGATTATATGAAAAGTTATAGTCCTTATGATAACGCTTTCGCGAAAGCGTACCCAAACGTTTTTGTAACCACAGGATATCACGATAGCCAAGTGCAATACTGGGAACCTGCAAAGTGGATCGCCAAATTAAGAGAGTATAATACAGGAGATAATCAAGTCTTGTTTTTTTGTGATATGGACGCTGGTCATGGAGGTGCTTCGGGTAGATTTGAAGCCTTAAAAGAGGTGGCAAAAGATTATGCATTCTTATTAGATCTAGAAAACATAGATAAATAACAAAAAATATAGTACTTTTGTTCCGATTTGAGTATTGATTTTAACCAGAAATAAACTCAACATCTAACTTAATTTTTATGGCTGATCAACTTCATGTTTACGATAATGTATTACAACTTATAGGTAATACGCCACTTATCAAGCTGAATAGAATTACTAAAGATTTTGATGGAGACTTTTATGCTAAAGTAGAAGCCTTTAATCCAGGACATTCTTCAAAAGACCGTATCGCACTTCATATTATAGAAGAAGCAGAGCGTAATGGAGTTTTAAAACCTGGAGATACAATCATAGAGACGACCTCTGGTAACACAGGTTTTAGTATTGCTATGGTTAGTATTATCAAAGGCTACGAATGCATTCTAGCAGTAAGTTCAAAATCATCTCCAGATAAAATAGATGCTCTTAAAGCAATGGGAGCAAAGGTATATGTGTGTCCTGCAAATGTAAGTGCAGATGATCCTCGTTCTTATTACAGTGTTGCAAAACGCTTGCATGAAGAAACAAAAGGATCTGTATATATCAACCAATATTTTAATGAGTCAAATATAGACGCACATTTTAATACCACTGGACCAGAAATTTGGAAACAAACAGAAGGAAAAATTACACATTTTGTTGTAGGTGTAGGTACTGGTGGGACTATATCTGGAGTTGGTAAATATTTAAAAGAAAAGAATCCAAATATTAAAATTTGGGGTATAGATACCTATGGAAGTGTTTTTAAAAAATACCATGAAACAGGGATTTTTGATCAAAATGAGATTTATCCCTATGTGACTGAAGGTATTGGGGAGGATATATTGCCTAAAAATGTAGATTTTGATATTATTGATGGTTTTACAAAAGTAACTGATAAAGATGGAGCTTTATATACCCAAAGACTAGCTAAAGAGGAAGGAATGTTTTTAGGAAATTCTGCAGGATCTGCTATAAAAGGAGTACTCCAATTAAAAAAACATTTTACAAAAGATGACGTAATTGTTGTTTTATTTCACGACCATGGAAGCCGCTATGTAGGTAAAATGTTTAATGATGATTGGATGCGAGAAAAGGGATATTTG
>NZ_CALEMI010000150.1 GCF_937910895.1 uncultured Dokdonia sp.
TTATTGCTCCCGAATCGCCTACTTTTCATATATTAAACGTTCAACATAATTTTAAAAAAAATGAAAGACAACGAAAAAAAATCAAAAAAAGACAACTCTAAAGTAGTAGATATGGACGGAATACCTGTCGCTACATCACCTATGTATATCAACCAAAAAGTAGTAAATAAAGATTCTAAAAGTAACAAAATCGATTTATCAAAAGATCTTTAGTTAGCTATTATCAAACACAAGGTAAAACTTTTACTCTTTTGTCTTTTTGCTATACAATTAGGTTTTGATCAAGTAGAAATAGATTCTGTTGTACTAGGTGAACTAGTAGTTCATAAAAAATATTGTTTATTACACTATTAAACAATAATTTGTATGTGCATCATATATCCATAGAATATTGTAGAAATTGTTATTATAGTAAGTGTGTGCAAATAAAAAATAGACTTAGAAATGAAATTTGAGCTACTATTTATAGAACAAATCTATATTGAGCAAATGACTCTGAATTTTGATACTGCTTGGAATGAAAGTCTAAAAAAAAACAAAAAGAGGCTGATTTGGGGAATTCCAATGATCGTATTAGGTGGATTAATTATTTACGGAAAAAATAATCTTGGGTTTTTATTCATCGTAATTGGAATTCATTACTTGATTAACTTCTATGATTATTACTCGTTTTACAAGAAAAATAAGAATACGTTTTTTGGATTAGTAGAAGCGGAAAAAAACGAACAAATAGAGGCTAACGAAAATTATTTTTGGGAATTTAATGATGACTATTTAAAATATAAAGATTATAAATATGAGGTAAAAATAAAATGGAAAGCTTTCAAAAGCGCTAGAGTAATTGACAAAAACTTATTTATTGATCTCAATAATGGAAATAACTCATCTTATATAATAGGTGAAACTGAGATAGGAACCGAAAATTTTCATAAACTAATAGTATTTGTAACAAATAAAATCGGACAGGAAACTAGTGCATAAAACCATGTATAATTTATTACTTGTTATAGCTTGATTAGGAAAATCTCCACGAATTTTCTATTTAGTTTCTATTCACTAAATTAGGTACTTAAAGAAAATAATTAATCTTATACTATATATACGCTATAAGAAATTTAAAATATGAGCCCTAAAGAAAATCTTGCCAAATTAAAACTAGAACTTCCACAAATCTCAACACCAGGCGGAAACTATGTCTCAGTCAACATTCGAGAAAATATTGCATATATAGCCATTCAATTTCCTATAATAAACGAAACGTATCTTTATCAAGGAAGATTAGGAAACCAGATTACGACCGAGCAAGGCTACAAGGCGATGGAATTATGTGCCTTACACGTTCTAGCTCAAATAGAAAATAAAATTGGATTTGATAACATTGTTGGGTTGAATCATATTGATGCATATTTTCAATCAGGAGAGAATTGGGACGACTCCCCGATTATAGTTAACGGAGCATCCGATTTGTTTGTCAAAATATTGGAGGAAAAAGGCAAGCATTCAAGAGCAATTTTTGGAGTTGATAAATTGCCAAGAAATTTTAGTGTTGGATTGACAGCCACTTTTACACTAGTTACGAAATAAAAACTTCTGTTTCAACTATAAACAACAAAACCACCATTGAAAAACACTTTGCTCTTCCTATTCTTTTTATGGTTTTTCACAGGATGTAACCATCAGAAAGTAACGCATCAAGAAACCGTTACTTCTTATTATCAAGCTAGAGACACAGGTGATTTTGAGCAATTAAAGACACTGGTACACGATAGCATTACCATTATTTCTGGAGATTATGTGATGCCCTATAATCCTACTAGTTTTTATGAAGTATTCAAATGGGATTCTATATTCAAACCGTCATATACACTTGTAGACGTAGAAGAGCAAAATGATCAGGTGATTGCTTCTGTGGCTATGAGTTCTCTCCGTAATGAGTTTTTAAAAAATGAGCTGATGACGTGTCAGTATGAAATCTCTTTTACTGCTGGAAACATCTCAAGAATCAAAGAATTAGACTGCAAAGATGTTGATTGGGGTGTCTGGGCAAAAGAAAGGGATTCTTTAGTGAATTGGACGAAAGTACACCATCCTGAACTCGATGGTTTTATCAATGATATGACTATGAATGGCGCACTACAATATTTGAAAGCTATAGCATTCTATAAAAATAGAAAAGATACGCTGTAATATTGGGTCGAAACAGCTTATGAGTTATTACAAACCTTCTAAGCATCCTGCTCTTCTTTACGACTTCTTGTAAACAAAAAAAAAGTATTATTTCACGAGATGCTATCAAAGCCTATAAAAGCTGCTGTATGCAAAAACTCTCCTAGCTTAAATCTTAAAATTTAAAATGCTATATAAGGCATGCTAAATAAGAATGTACTCATTTAATGCTTGCTTCAGAAACTAGTGAGATATACCATCGCTACCTTGAGAATTAAGTATTATCCAAGAAAAACGATGAAATATTTAGTAACTTAGGTAGGGATATGCAACGTTACTGAATTACATATCTCTGATAATTTGCACTTTTTTTACAATGAATAGAAATAAACTATATGTGTTTTTAACACTGACTTTTTTATGGTCTTAGACAAATTGGTTTATTGGATTGAACTATTTGTCAGATGGAATTGATCAAGAGTCCATTAGGAATTTTCTAATCCTCTTTTTTGTGGGGGTATATGGACCAACCATTTCTGCAATGATAACCACCCTCTTTTTTGATGGGCTTAAAGGCTTTTTAGAATTGCTCAAAAAGCTCATTATTTGGAACGTTCCTTTAAAAAGCTATGTATACGTTATCCTTTTACCATTGCTTTTTGTTATGATTGGTATTGGACTTTACAGTCAGTTTATAGGACATATTGGAGCGTTTGATAAAATGGCATTTCTATCAATACCCACGATATTATTGGCTGGATTGTATGCGGGTCCTTTGGGGGAAGAACTTGGATGGAGAGGCTTTTTATTACCTGAATTACAAAAAAAATATACCCACTTAAAAAGCGCTCTCATCATTGGATGTATCTGGTTTATCTGGCATATTCCGTTATGGTGGGCACCTTTCGGCACTTTGGTTAGTGGAGAATCTATATCGTTAATTCCTGTACTTACCTATTTTATCATGCTCATCTGCTTGTCCATTATTATCACTTGGCTGGTCATTCATTCTAAAGGAAGTGTCCTTATTGCTATTTTATTTCATTTGTCCATCAATGCAGGGATTGCTTTATTATTTTTTCCTGACTTAACAATGGATTTCAAAAAAGTACATCTATTATCGAGTATTGGAATGTTAGTATTTACTGGGTTTTTGATTATAAAAAATAAATTAAAAATACCTAGTAAAGATGATTATATGTAGTTATTAACTTCTTGTTACGCTAAGTAAACGTTCGGCAGAATGAGTATGCTGAGTAGGGTATTCATTATACATACGCTTTCGCGAAAGCAAAAAAAACCTAACCAAAACATTGAATGTCAATGTATAGATCGCTAATAAATGATCTAAGCGCATTCTTGTATTCTAGCTAACGCTTTCGCTAACCTTGCCTACCAGCAGGCAGGAGCGCACAAAAAAACACCCTAACCAAAAAAGTTAGGATGTCTATTATAGATATGCTGACACAAAATTTACGCTACATCAAAACGATCTGCGTTCATCACTTTTACAAAAGCTCTTACAAAATCACGAATAAACAATGGCTCGCCATCATTGGCACCGTAAACTTCTGCGATTGCTCTCAGTTCTGTGTTAGAACCAAAGATCAAATCTACGCGAGAACCTGTAAATTTCATTTCACCTGTACGACGATCGGTTCCTGAGAACAACGTATCGTCAGATGATAATGCTTTCCACGTGTAGGTGAAGTCTAATAAATTCTCAAAGAAATCATTAGTCAGTGCGCCTACCTTGTCAGTAAACACCCCTACTTTCGATCCGTTGTAGTTGGCACCTAACACACGAAGACCTCCTACAAGTGCGGTCATTTCTGGAATAGAAAGCCCTAATAATTGTGCACGATCAATCAGCAATGATTCTGGAGCGGTTTTCATACCATTTTTAATATAGTTTCTGAAACCATCGGCTCTAGGCTCTAAATATCCAAAAGAATCTATATCTGTTTGCTCTTGTGTAGCATCGGTACGTCCTGGCGTAAATGGTACCGTAATATCATGCCCTGCATTTTTTGCAGCACGCTCTACCCCTACAGAACCTGCAAGAACAATTAAGTCTGCCATAGATACATCAAAACTTGCGTTGTCTTGAACGTCTTTTAGCGCATTTAGTACTTTTCTAAGCTGTGTTGGATTATTTACTTCCCAATTATTTTGTGGTGCTAAACGAATACGTCCGCCATTAGCTCCACCACGCTTATCAGAATTTCTAAATGTAGAAGCAGATGCCCAAGCGACAGAGACCATTTCTGTTGCAGAAAGGTCTGTAGCGTCTATAGCTCCTTTAAGTGTATTTATTTGACTATCAGATAATGTATATCCGTTTGCTGCTGGAATCGGATCTTGCCATAGTAACTCTTCGCTAGGTACTTCTGGTCCTAAATAACGAGAAACAGGTCCCATATCACGGTGTGTTAACTTATACCAAGCTCTGGCAAAAGCATCTTCAAACGCTTTTTGATCTTTATGGAATTTTTCAGAAATCTTACGGTATTCTGGATCCATTTTAAGAGCGATATCTGCTGTAGACATCATTAAGGCTTGTGTTCCTTTTCCTCCTGCGGCTGGTGCTTGTGGTGCATCTGGATTAGAGGGCGTCCACTGGTGTGCGCCTGCTGGGCTTTTTGTAAGTTCCCAATCAAGGTTTAATAATACATCAAAATACTCACTATCCCAACGGGTTGGATGTGGTGTCCATGCGCCTTCAAGACCGGAAGTAATAGCATCGTCTAGTACACCTGTACCAAAGCTATTTTTCCACCCTGTACTCATCTCTTCTATCGTTGCACCATGAGGTTCTGAACCTACATATTTATCAGGATTTGCAGCTCCATGTGCTTTCCCAAAGGTATGCCCTCCAGCTACGAGTGCTACCGTTTCTTCATCATTCATTGCCATACGACCAAAAGTTTCTCTGATGTCATACGCACTTCCGAGCGGATCTGGTTTTCCGCTAGGTCCTTCTGGATTTACATAGATCAATCCCATGTGTGTCGCTCCTAAAAAGCCTTTCAGCTCTCTTTCTCCTTCATGACGATCTTCTTCGCCTAACCATTCGGTTTCATATCCCCAGTTAATATCTTGCTCTGGCTCCCATACATCTTCACGTCCTCCTGCAAATCCAAAGGTTTTGAATCCCATAGATTCTAAGGCTGCATTTCCTGCAAGAATAAATAAATCTGCCCAAGATAATTTCTTACCGTATTTCTTTTTGATAGGCCATAATAATAAACGGGCTTTGTCTAAGTTTCCGTTGTCTGGCCAACTATTTAAAGGCGCAAAACGTTGTGAGCCTGAACTTGAGCCTCCGCGTCCATCTCCTATTCTGTAGGTACCTGCACTGTGCCAAGCCATACGAATCATAAAGGGACCGTAGTGCCCGTAATCTGCTGGCCACCAGTCTTGAGAATCGGTCATTAAATCAATGACTTCTTGCTTTAAGGTTGGGTAATCAATACTATTAAAAGCTTCGGCGTAGTTAAAATCTTTCCCCATTGGGTCATTATCTACCCCATTTTGGCGCATGATGTTTAATTTTAACTCGTTAGGCCACCAATCTCTGTTTGTGGTTCCTAAACCAGCCACTATCTGATCTGGATTTCCTAGAAAAGGACATTTGGCAACTGCGTCTGGGTCATTAATATCCCAGACATTGGTATGTTTATTATCCATAATATATATGTTTCGATTTATTTACTGAATTGACTCTTTCAAAATTACAGCTATTCTATGCCAATTACTTATAAAATTTATCTATAAGATTTATCAACGCATCAACAAACTCTATAGCTTTGTACAACATCTTGTTTTGGTAGGGATATATACGCTTTCGCGAAAGCGTGTAAAGCATCAGACAGATGTCCTATGAAAAAGTTAACATCTTAAGTGGTATAGCTTTATGAATGATCTGTGAATAGTTGCCAAATCCAATAAACGATATAAACTACTTTTAAGTAATTTTTAGATCAAATCAAAAAGACTATCCACCGCCGGATATCGTTCCACGGTAAAACCTTCTGCATGATCTGTTCCTATGAGTCTTCCTAAGTCTCTTGCTCTATAGTTGATACTTTCTTTAAAAGTTAAACTCGAAATAGGCGTGTTTCCCTCTGGAGAATTGGGATCAAAAAATTGTGTTTTGTACGCGAACACCGCTTCGCATTTTTTGTCTATAAAACCACTCACATCTACAACAATATCTGGTGTACTATTTTGCCACTGTATGTAATGATAGACCGTTTTAGGACGCCATTTTTCCTGAACAACCCCATCTCTTTTGGTCTCAATTTTGACAAGACCACTTAAAAAACAAGCGTCACTAGCGAGTTTGCTTCCTTTACCGTGATCAATGTGACGGTCTTGGATGGCATTACATAAAACCATTTCAGGTTGATACGCGCGTATGACTTCTATAATCTTCAACTGACTTTCTTTATCGTTTTGAAAAAAGCCATCAGCGAGTCCGATATTTTCGCGAACGCTTACCCCTAAAATTGCTGCGGCATTGGCAGCTTCTTCTTTTCGAGTCTGCGCGGTGCCTCTGGTGCCTAGTTCGCCTCTGGTCAAATCAAGGATACCTACTTTCTTTCCTCTGGCAATTTCTTTGGCAATGGTCCCACCACAGCCTAATTCTACGTCGTCAGGATGTGCGCCTATGGCAAGTATGTCTAATTTCATGAAAGATTTTTTGATCGTTGTATGATAGGTATCCACATATTAATATATGATCTACTAAGTGGTTTAGGCGACTAATTTAGTAAATACAAACCGAATAAAGAATCCTTGTAGATTTTTAAACGCGAACTTGCGTTAGTGATTCATTTTGTAGACTATTTTAACATCCTTATTATTTTTCAATGATCGCTGGTATTATATGCTCCGTCATCATTTTATCAGCATTAAGATGCGCGGCTGGATTGTTATATGCAGATGAGGTAATTACCACAACAAAAGGGATGTCTTTAAAAATGAATATTTTATTTCCTCCATTACCACTACAAAAAGATACTTCATATTCTTTATCATGATGCGTAAAGGTTTTGTTCCAAAATAGATACCCATAATATCCATCTTCTATTCCAGCATAAGCTTGCGATACTTGCTTACTTAAACTTTTTTCTACCCACGCTTCGGTAAGGATTTGTGTATCATTCCATACGCCCTTGTTTTTATAGAGTTGTCCGTATTTAGCAAAATCTAAAGCGCTTAATTGTAAACCTCCTGCCGTATTGCCTACTTTTTGAGGTGTAAACTCCCATTGATACTTTGTAATCCCAAGCGGCTTAAATAATTTTTTATCAGCATAAGAAAAGAGTCCTTCAGGAACAGAGCTATGAATAACATCTCCCAAAACAACTATCCCTGCTGTAAAATAGGTAAAGTCTTTACCAATAACTTTGTCTTTGTGCATAGGCAAATCAAGAGCAAATTTCACCCAGTTATTTGTTGGGTACATATTTTCTTCATTTCCTGGATTGCTGTAATCACTATCGTCACCAACAAATCCAGAACTCATTGTTAAAAGAGATTTCAGTGTTACGGAATCTTTTTTTGTACTGTAATTTTTATAGGATTGTAAATCGTAAAAATCTTTTACTAAAGCATTTTCATCTTTTATGAAGTTCTCTTCTATCGCGATTCCTAACATAGTAGAAGCGATTGTTTTTCCAACAGACCGTGGGTCGTGTAATGTATTTCTTGTCTCGCCGTTAAAATATTCCTCAATTAAAAGTTGGTTATTTTTTATGACGACAATTCCGTTGATATCTTCAAACCTACCTTCTGCAATTTTTCGATTGAGGGCTTCAATTTTATTGCGATCAAATGTATCTTGAGATACTTCCCAACCACTATTAGGTTGTATTTTTTGAACAGGGATTAAACGCTTATCTACAGGTATTTCTTCAACTTCTACAGTAATGGCTCCTTTTGCTAATATCTCGCCAACTTTTAACGTATCTAGTTGCACATACGGTCTTACTTCTATACGTAACGTATGACTACCCTGATCAAGTGCATCTCGTCCCCCACCTAATCTCATAAATTTTTGCCACATAAACCAACCCCAATAATCTAGTTGTTCTGGAGCAACTAAGCGAATTGTATGGTGGAGTTGTTCTGTTTTGGACTCTTTTAATCCCGCGCCTTTATGTACATTTTCTACATAAATAATTTCTCCATCTACTAGAAATGTACATTGAAAATTTCCTTTTTCTAATAATTCATCTTCAGATAAGGTTGGAGCTATTGATTGTAAACTCTCTATAAGTGGCTTGTCTAATGTAAAATGAATGTTTAAAAAATTATCTTTAGTTAGATGGAATTCATTTGAATATCTATCTGGCGTAACATTCGTTTTTGAAGGATCCTCTTTTGAAAAATACAAACTTCCATTTTCTTTTACATGCGTATTTATTAATCCCAGCGTATTCTCATTCTTGCACGATAGTAGTAAGCAAGCAATAATTACTAAAAAATAGTTTGATTTCATCATAGTACTTAATTTGAAGTAAAAATATTGCTTTCAAAAACGCTGTGATTGTACAGAATTAACATCTAAGAGATTTGTTTCAATACAGTAGAAGGTGTTGTTTTATAAACTGATTTGAAGTTTGAGATAAAATGACTTTGGTCGTAAAAGCCACATTTATAACAAATTTCTGTCATTGAAAACTGATTTGAAGTAAGCAGGTAGAATGCTTTATTAAGTTTTAAAAGTCTTATGTAGTTTCCGAGTGTTGTACCAAAATAGCGACTAAACTCTCTAGATAAGTGAATAGGATGTATTTCTAATAGTGAACTCAAATTTTTAAGAGAATAATCTATGTCTTCTTCAAATAGCAATTCTTGAAGATTGTTTACCCAAATAGGTTTTTTAGCACTTTTACCTTTTTTTTCTTTTACAGAATCAAAAATTTCAATCAAAGATGCCTCGATACTTATGTGAGAATAGGAATCGTTTATTTTAGATTCAATAAATACCTTATTCATCAGATTCTTGATCAATGGGTTTTTCAAATCTATACTTCCTTCAAAATCTATTTTTTCAATATCATAATTTGAAAACCAATTCTGATTAAGTTCTATATGAAACCCTCTGGTAAATTCGTCTGGCTTTATATTATAATGAGCATCTTGCCAATTATGAAACAGTAGGCTTCCCGGTTTTAAATAATACGATTCTTTTTTATTTGCTTCAAACAACTTTCCTTGAAGTAAATAAGTGAAATATGGGTTTTCGTGATAATGCCAATCAACTTTACTGTGCGTGTATTCAGTGTCTGTAATGATTACATTTTCAAAAGATGACTTTTGGTAATGCTTTCCATAAAATTCACCTGTTTTTAGTTTGTTCATTACATATTTTTAATTCTGCAAGCTCTCTTATAATACAGCTTCTGGCTCTTCCAATTGCGCCATCACGGTTAGTAACGCTTGCTGAATATCTTCGATGAGGTCTTCTTTATCTTCGATGCCTACAGAAAAACGAATCAATCCTTCTGCAATACCTTGATTGGCTCTTTCCTCTTCTCCTAATAAGAAATGAGAGGTTTGCGCTGGAGAGAGCATTGTACTCTCTACCCCTGCAAGACTCATGGATGGTTTGATGAGTTGTAATGATTTTTGAAACAGTTCTGGATCCAATCCTTCTGCGAGTTCAAAAGACAGCATCCCGCCGTAGCCACGCATCTGTGCTGTCGCCAATAAATAATCAGGATGTGATTTTAACCCTGGATAGTATACGCGATTAATCGCTTGATTTTTATCTAACCATTTGGCGAGTTTCTTTGCATTTTTATTTTGTGCTTTCACACGTATCGCCATGGTTTTCATACTTCGCTCTAGCAACCATACGGTCATATCACTTAAGCTTCCGCCTAAGTTTTTTCCTAAATTCCAGATTCTGTCAATATGTTCTGCACTCGCTGCAACGGCTCCTGCACAAATATCACTGTGCCCACCCATATATTTGGTCGCACTGTGAATGATGATATCAATGCCAAATTTCAACGGATTTTGATTAATCGGCGATGCAAAGGTGTTATCAATCATGGTGATAATTCCTTTTTCTTTCGCTAGATCTGAGACCATTTGCATATCTGTAATGGTCATCAACGGATTGGAAGGGGTCTCGATATATAACACTTTTGTTTGGGCTGTGATCGCTTTCGCGAAAGCGGACTTATCCAAACCATCGGTAAACGTATAGTCGATTCCGTATTTTGTAAACTCCTCTACGACTAAATTATACGTCCCTCCGTACAAGGTTTTTTGAAGGACAATATGATCTCCTTTTTGTAAAAAAGCAAGTAAGGTCGTACTCACGGCTGCCATCCCACTTCCAAAAATCATTGCTGCTTCCGTGCCTTCAAGTGCCGCAATTTTCTTGCACAATGCTTCTTGGTTAGGCGTATTAAAATATCTTGGATATCGTTTTACATCCACATCCATAAAGGCATACGAAGAGGACATATAGATAGGTGACACTGCTCCTTGAAACTGCTCATCTTTGACTTCTCCTACATGCGTACAAATCGTATTTACTCCTTTTTTATGATTATCCATGACCTTATTTTTTATCTTATAAAAATACAAAAAACAATTCCTTAATTTTATAATATAAGAGATAAAGTACCTACCTTTATTTTTCAATGAAACTCATTACCAACATACACCAATTACTCGTTACGGGGGAATTTACCGCGCCGGTATCTGGGAAAGCTATGTCTCAAATGCCATATATCAATAATGCCTATCTTGTTATTGAAGAAGATCGCATTTACGACTTTGGGCCTATGGAGGATCTTCCTCCTGTTGCTGCCGTAGAGATTATAGATGCTACCGGGAAAATCGTATTGCCTATGTGGTGTGATTCTCATACGCATCTTGTATATGCCACGGGGCGGGAAGATGAGTTTGTAGATCGTATCAATGGCTTGTCGTATGAAGCGATTGCCAATCGTGGTGGCGGGATATTGAACTCTGTGGCGCGCTTACGATCTATGAGCGAGGATACCTTGTTTGAAGATGCGCTAGAACGCTTACAACACCTCATCTCATTAGGAACAGGTGCCATCGAAATCAAAAGTGGTTATGGTCTTTCTGTAGAAGCAGAAAAGAAAATGCTTCGTGTCATCGCACGGCTTAAAGAACAGGTGGAGATCCCTATAAAAGCAACCTTACTAGCTGCTCACGCGATTCCTTCGGAATATAAAGAGGATCGGGCAGCTTATATCCAACTAATTATAGAAGAGATGATTCCCGCTTTCGCGAAAGCAAAATTATGCGATTTTATAGATGTATTTTGTGAATCTGGCTACTTTACGGTAGCAGAAATGGAAGCGATTCTGGAAGCTGGAAAACAGCACGGTTTGCGACCTAAAGTACACGTCAATCAATTTAATGCCATTGGCGGAATTGCCGCAGCTGTCAACTATAACGCCCTTTCTGTAGATCACCTTGAAGAACTGACGCAAGAAGATATAGAAGCGCTTAAAGGAAGTCATACGATTCCCGTGGCTTTACCAGGATGTTCCTTCTTTTTAAGCATTCCCTATACCCCCGCTCGACAATTAATAGACGCAGGGCTTGCGCTTGCCATCGCCACCGATTATAATCCAGGCTCGGCACCGAGTGGAAATATGAATTTTGTCGTAGCACAAGCTTGTATCCAATTGCGTATGACTCCCGAAGAGGCGATCATTGCCGCTACCATTAATGGTGCATTTGCTATGGATGTTGCTTCAGAAACAGGAAGTATCACCAAAGGAAAGAAAGCAAACCTTATCATTACGACACCACAAAAGTCCTATAATACCATTCCCTATAGATTTGGACACCATCAAATAGAACAATTAATTCTAAACGGGAAAGTACTATGAGTTTACCCAACTTTAATTTAACAGGAGGATTACCAGTTTCAGATGCTTTTTTGAAGAAAGGTATTAAGACGTTTCACGATGCTGTACGTTATATACATCACCTTCCGTATGGGCGTAATGAAAATCCTCAAGATATCGCAAGTATTATTGAAGATGGTGTAGGGACGTGTTCTACCAAACATGCCTGTTTAAAAACCCTTGCCGAAGAAAACGAAATTCATAGCATACAATTAAATCTTTGTATCTTTTCTATGAACAAGAAAAATACCCCTAGTGTAAGTGACGTACTAGATAAATATCGCCTATCCTATATTCTGGAAGCGCATATCTGCCTATGTTATGATCATGAGCGCTTTGATTTTACATTTCCAGAGACCACTAAAAAACCTTGGGAAGCTGATATTCTTATTGAGACCACCATTGATGCTGATCAAATATTTGACTATAAAGTTTCCTATCATAAATCTATTCTTGAAGATTGGATACAACGCGACAATTTCCCGTATACCTTAGATAAGGTATGGGAGATTCGAGAGGAATGCATTCAGGCTTTAGCTAAATAACAACTCATGATTCAGCTTCACATCCAATCGAAAGAAACCCTAGATGAGCTCATCTCAAAAAGAGAGGGAGAAACTAAAATGGGAGAAAAATTACAATGCTGTTACAGTCTTGAAGATATTGACGAAAGCGACGCCACCTATGTTATTTTTGGCATTGCCGAAGATCTTGGCGTACGCGCCAATTATGGAAAACGCGGTACTGCCAAAGCTTGGAATTCGTTCTTAAATACCTTTGTCAATATTCAAGAAAATGAACATAACAAAGGAGAAAATATCCTTCTATTAGGACATATCTCTGTGACACCAGATGATATAAAGTATAGTTCCCCCAAAGAGGTTTTGGGAGATATTGTAAAACGTATCGATAAGAAAGTTGCCTTTATTGTAAAGACCATTATCGCCGCTGGTAAAATTCCTATCATTATTGGAGGCGGGCATAATAATGCATACGGAAATATAAAAGGAGCTTCAGAAGCGATTAACAACACGGTTAATGTCGTCAATATAGATGCTCACACAGATTTGCGTCATACAGACTATAGACATAGCGGCAACGGATTTTCCTATGCGCTTTCTTTAGATCATCCCGAAGAGGCTTCATTAGATAAATACACCGTTTTTGGATTACATAAAAACTATACACCACAATACATCTTCGACTTATTTGAAAAATATCCAGACAGATTACAGTACCATCTCTTGGAAGATACGTGGCAACGTGAGATTCCATTGACACAACAGTTTACCAATTGTTTGGAATTTATCTCAGAAAAGCCCTTTGGAGTCGAATTAGATTGCGATGCAATCACCGATTTTCCAAGCAGTGCGCAGACACCTAGCGGTTTTGATATGAATAACGTACGACAGTTTGTAATGCTTGCTGCATCAAAAAAACAGTGTCTCTATTTTCATATTTGTGAAGCATCGCCTGGACGAAAGAAAGTGAGACTTATAGGAAAAGCGATTAGTTATTTTGTGACCGATTTTATACGAACACACCATGCACATTAGGAAGTACGCACCCAAATATGCTCCAGATTTCAAAGCGCTCAATATGGAGTGGTTAGAAACCTTTTTTTACGTAGAACCGTATGACAATGAAGTTTTAAGCAATCCTGAAACGTACATTATTTCTAAAGGCGGTCATATCTTTTTTGCGATCATAGATGAGAAGGTGGTGGGCACCGTTGCCTTAATGCCAATGCCTGAGCCACACGTGTACGAACTCACTAAAATGGCAGTAGATACATCGATTCGTGGACAAGGGATTGGTCAGCAATTGATGGCGCATTGTATCGCTTTCGCGAAAGCGGAAAAAGCCCCAAAACTCGTTTTATACTCAAACACCCTTCTTGAAAATGCGATCTATATCTACAGGAAATGTGGATTTGTCGAAGTCCCTTTAGAAAAAGAGGTGCAGTATGACAGAGCTAACATAAAAATGGAATTACTACTAAATTAAAAATTATGAAACAGATTTTGATCCCGATACTTGCAGGTATCACGCTACTAAGCTGTAAAGAGAAACAAGCCGAAACGGCAACAACAGCAACTCCTGAAGAAACGACCACTACCGAAACCAAGAAACAACTTCCTTTTGAAGTGAACCCAATCAGCCATGCCACCATGGTATTGCAATGGGATGACACCACGATTTACGTCGATCCTGTAGGTGGTGCCGAAGCATTTGCCAAATATCCCACACCTGATTTAATTTTGATTACAGATATCCACGGTGATCATTTGAATATTGAAACTTTGGAAGGATTAGATACCTCTAATGCAAAAATTATCGCCCCAAAAGCAGTTGCCGACAAAATGCCTGAAGCTTTTGTACCACAATTAGATGTTCTGAATAATGGGGATAGTAAAGAACGTTTTGGCTTTGTTGTAGAAGCGATTCCGATGTATAATTTACGTGAAGAGGCGCTAAAATTTCACACCAAAGGACGTGGAAATGGCTATGTGATTGAAAAAGACGACACCCGTGTATACATCTCTGGTGATACTGAAGATATTCCAGAAATGCGAAATCTTGCAGATATTGATGCTGCTTTTGTGTGTATGAATCTTCCCTACACGATGCCTGTAGTTAGTGCTGCAGATGCGGTGCTGGAATTCGCTCCCAAAATGATATATCCATATCATTACAGAGGTACTGAAGGATTGAGTGATGTGGCCAATTTTAAAACGATTGTCAATAAAGGAAATCCTGCGATTGAAGTGGTACAATTGGATTGGTATGGGAAGGAGTAGTTAGGCTTTTATAAAAAGATCGTATCATAAAAACACAAATATAATTTATGACTTATAAGAATATCCTATTAGGACTCCTCATGCTAGGTATGCTAAGTTGTGACTCAAAAACAAAACAAATAGCAACGCCTGAAACGTATCAAGATGTCACCATCGTTGGTGCTATGAAAAATGTCATGTGGAAAGGAGAATTAGAAGGTACGATTCGTTTTGATACCATTTCAAACAAACGCCGACTTTACGGTCTTGGTCCAGAAGGTTATCTTACAGGAGAACTGCTCATAAACGATGGAAAAAGTTATGTTTCTAGAGTGACTTCAGATTCGACCATGGTGGTGGAGAAAACCTTTGAGGTTTCTGCACCATTCTTTGTGTATGCGACGGTTCAGGAATGGGATACGATATCCTTACCCAAAACGATCAAATCAATCAAAGATGTAGAAACCTTTATAGACACGAAGACCGCTGAGTACAAACGTCCTTTTGCCTATAAATTAAGTGGTAAAGTTGTGTACGCGATGATTCATATTCAGAATCTTCCCGAAGGGACTAAGGTATCTTCTCCCGATGAAGCCCATCAAGGACAAGTCAATTATACCTTAGAAAATGAAACTGTAGATATTATTGGGTTTTTCTCTACGGCGCATAAAGGTGTTTTTACACATCATGACTCCTTTGTGCACATGCATTTAATCACAAAAGATGAACAGAAAATGGGGCATTTGGATGCATTAGAAATAGACGAGATGAAGCTATACTTACCTAAAAAGTAAACTACGTAATCTAAATCATAACGACACATCATTAGAAACAAAATGAAAAAAATTATCTATTACGTAGCTACTTCTTTAGACGGTTTTATATCAGGACCCAATAATGACGTAAGTAATTTTGTAGGCGAAGGGAATGGTGTAGAGAAATATCTAAGTGATTTAAAACAATTTAGCACCGTAATGATGGGTAGAAAGACATACGAGTTCGGTTATCTGTACGGACTTACACCTGGTCAACCTGCGTACCCACACATGGAGCATTATATCTTTTCAGATTCGCTACACTTAGAAAATGCACATGATCTACTACATATTGAGACACTGAACATAGAACGTATTCAAGAGATCAAAGAACAGTCTCCCACCGATGTGTATTTATGTGGCGGAGGTGAGTTTGCTGGCTGGCTTTTGGATCATGGGCAGATTGATATTCTAAAGCTAAAAATCAATCCTATTATTCTAGGTGGTGGAGTTAAACTCTTTGGAGATTCTAAAACAAACGTGAACATGAATTTACAGGAAAGTCAAGTATATGACAATGGTTTACAAATTGTTACGTATGAATTGATAAAATAAAATGCTGAAAAGGAATAGAAGGGTTGAGGAGTTGAGGAGTTGAGGAGTTTAAATGTAAAAAAATATTACCGATCCCTATAATATTCATTCATTTTACGCTTTAGCGAACTTACCTGCCGAGAGGTAGGAGCGTACTAATCCTACAACAACAAAGAAATATGCCCAATCACGACGCGGTCATCAACGGTAATCTCATACCAATAATCATCAGGAGGTAATTGAGTACCTCTGTAGGTCCCATCCCACGCAAAAGTGAGTCCGTTACCACTCGTTAATAACTTCCCAAACCGATCAAAAACCCGCACAAAACTAGAAGAAAAAAACGCAGCATCAGGTAATCTAAAAACGTCATTAATACCATCGTTATTGGGCGTAAAATAGGTCTGGATGTTAAAATGGTAAAAGGACGTAATCACGGGAAGGCATCCGTTAGTTGTTCTCACAAATACCGTTTGTAAGCCGCCAGGGATATTTCTTAAAACAGGAGAACTTGTATAGGTTATCCCATTTAAAGAATACTCAAAATCACCTTCTCCTGCCACTTCTATCACGATATTTTCTCCCTCTGAAAAAATGGATGTTATTTCTGGAATAGCAATCCCTGTTACTTGAAAGGTTTTAGTGGCGCTACATCCATTATTATTAGTCACTGTAACGCTATAAACCCCACCCGTGGTTATGGTTATAGAAGGTGTCGTTTCACCTGTAGACCATAGATATTGAACATTGGTCACTCCTGCTGAAAGCGTCTCAACTTCTTGATCATTACAAATGTCTAAGGTCTCTAAAGGATTATTAAACGATGGAGAAGCTACTTGGCTACTACTTACAGGGGTTCGTGAAGTACTTCCACAATCAGTTCCTATAGCAAAAGATTGGGCATAATACGTCCCTATTGTTTCTGGGGTAAACGTAGTTCCTATCGCGAGTACTTCTGTACTCGTCTCACTCGCAAACCAACGGACTTCAGACCCTTGGGAAGTAGTTACTGAAATGGCAGGAAGTTCAACATTATCACAAGCAACAACGTCTCCATTGCTCACAGGTGGGTCGGGTCCCTCAACAAAATCAATCAGAAATGGATCAGAAAAAAAGGAACAGAATACATTGCCTAGATTATCTACATCTGTTGCGGTGTTGACTCTATAAAAAGTAGATGTCGTAATACTATCTGTGATGTATGTATCTGAAGTAGCGCCAGAGATATTTACCCAGTTTTGATCGTCATCGCTTAGTTGCCATTGGATAAACACATCGGGCGTTGTTGTTACCGTAAGTGTTGTATTTAAAGACGATTGATTATTACATAAGATCAAATTATCTTCTCCAGAAATCTCAGAAGTGATGGTCGTAATATTTCCACAAGCTCTAAAAACAATATCGTCTATCGCAAGATCATTTCCGCAGCCTCCGTTTCCGTTATTAATCATTTTCAGAATCACTTCTGTCTGCCCTGCTCCTGTTTCAAAAACAAGCCCGTAAGGTGTCCAAATAGGTGTGGGTGTGCCGTTTATATTTCCTGTATCTCCAGAGGCAAGTAGTATGGTATCGGTACTATCCCAAATTTGAAAACGTACATTTACTGGTATTCCTGTATTGGCACATACATTAGAGGCACTATTATATAAATTGAGAAGGAAAGCAGAAAACTCATAAGACGTATTCTCACAAAGTCCTTGTATTGTCCGATTATAAAACTGATCGGCTGTAAAGCTAGCGTTGACAATAAAGGCTCTTCCATTAACATCTCCAGGCGTATTATCTAGCCCTGAGTGAAAAGATCCTAGTTGTTGTAAGTTTGAGGATATGGTATAAAACCCATCTTCTGGCGCATTATTAACATAGGTATAGGTAGTCACCGAAGGATCTAACGCAGGACCGTTGGTGGTTCCTGTTCCAAAATCTTCTGTAAAAATAGGATCCCCTAAATCGCCTTCACAAAACCCCAACTGACCATACACCGCACCAAACGAAAGGATACAGCACAAAAAAGCGAGTACTTTCTTTGTGATTTCAGGCATTTCTTTCAAAGATAGGGCAACATAAAGGTGTCTTCCAAAATAAATTTAAATTGCTCCTAAGTTTATGCTATTTGTATAGTTTTATGAGTGAAAAATTAAAATTCTTCATATCCGATCACAAAACGCTTTCTACTTCTATCCATACTCATTTTCTTTTCGCTTAAAGCGAAAAAACATAGATCTCAAATCATCGATTATGTCCAAATATCCACTTCAATCCAATTTATTATATTTGGCATTATTCTTTCAAAAATCAAATCGATATGAAAAGAGTCGTTTTAGTTTTCTTAACAACACTCCTCCTTTTTGGCTGTAAACAGTCTCAAAATAATCTTGAAGATTCAGTTAAAGAAGAAGAACCTACAGGCGTTGATAATACTGCTTATAAATGGGGGGAAATGGCACTAACTGCCACAGCCAATGATACAGAAAGTTTTAAACCAAGACCAACCATTACATCGCGATACCTTGGGTTGATCTCTATTGCCATTTTTGATGCGTGGTCGCGATATGACGAAAAATCAATACCTGTATATCTTGACAACGTAGAAAGAAGGCCTGTTACTGAGCATACGTTAAGGAATAAAGAAATTGCGATAAGCTTCGCTGCTTTTAGAGCCATGAGCGAATATTATTATGAGGATACAGCCCTATTTGTAGACTTTATGAAAGCGTTAGGCTTAGACCCGACCAACGAATCCTTAGATCCAAATACTCCAGAAGGTATCGGAAATTTAGCTGCAAAAGCAGTTATTGAAGCTCGAAGAGGTGATGGTTCAAATCAATACGGTGAAGAGGACGGTTCCAATGGAAAAGCGTACTTTAATTATGTAGGATATGAACCCTTAAATTCGGCAGATGCTAATGTTGATCCTAACCGTTGGCAACCTAAATATTTTTCAGATGGGAAAGGTGGGCAATTTGCGCCTGAATGCTTAACGCCTTTTTGGGATAAGGTAACACCCGTAGCTTTATCATCAGGAGATCAGTTTCGTCCAGGACCACCTCCTATGATTGGGTCTGAACAATTACAAAAAGAAGTACAAGAGGTTATTGAAATGCAAGCCAACTTAACCGATTATCAAAAAGCATTGGTTGAATTTATGAGAGACGGTCCGCAATCGGTTCAGCAAGCGGGGCATTGGTTAAAATTTGCACAGGATGTTTCTCGTCGAGATAACCATACGCTTGACCAAGATGTGAAAATGTATTTCTATAATCAGGTTGTTGCCATGGATGCTTTTATTGCTTCTTGGGACTCAAAAATGTTTTATGATTATGCGCGACCGTATGCGTTGGTGCATCAATACTATGAAGATCAAAAAATCAAAGCGTGGGGAGGAGAAGGAAAAGGTATGATAGAGATAGACGGGAAAAAATGGAGACCTTATTCTCCAGAAACTTTTCTATGTCCACCTTTTCCTAGTTATGTTTCTGGTCATAGTACCATAAGTGGTGGGTGTGCTGAAGCCTTAAAAATATGGACTGGTAGTGATACATTTGGCTCAGAAGCTCAACTCGTTGCTGGGGCTATGACTGAGCCTAATTATAAAGGCGATACAATTACATTAAAATTTCCAACATTTACAGAAACCGCAGAAATGGCTGGAATTTCAAGAGTTTTGGGTGGTTACCACATTCAAGCAGACAACGTCGCTGGACTAGAGTTAGGAAGAAATGTCGCTAGAGAAGCTTGGAAATTTTACAAAAAACATATTGGTGAAGAATAATATTAAAGAAGCTATTAACTTTTTAAAGTAATGAGACTTACACCTCATTACTTTTTTGTTTTCTGAGTTATCTCACTATATTTAGTTTTCTAAATTTTGGTTTCTCAAAAAAACCATCAGAAACAAGTCTATCGTCTTTTAAAATAATGAGTAAGTCTACCGTAATTCAACTTAAATTTCCTAAAAGAACTCCTGCAAAAGCAGCAATAAAGGCAGTTACTCAACCTAAAGGTACTACACCTAAAGTAGGTTTGGCAACCTTGAAAAGATTAATGACTAGGAATCCTATTGACAGCCCTTTAATCTTAAGAAAAAAAAAGGGTGGTACCGCAGATGGTAGATTTGATAATAGAGGATCTCATAAGTATCGCTTACGAGAAAATGGAAGCGGAAAACCGCATAAGGGTGTTGACCTTAAAGGTAAAATAGGAGATGATGTGTATGCTGTAGCTTCTGGAGTAGTAGAGTACATAAGAGATACAGACCCCTATGTAAAAGGTAAAAAGGGAGGGGAGTTTGGTAAGTATGTACAAATACACCATGGAGATAACTTATATTCACAATACAGTCATCTATCTAAAATTTCTGTAAAAAAAGGAGAGAAAATTACGTTTTCAGATGTTAATGATCAAAAAAAAATTGGGGAGGTAGGTAAAACAGGTAATGTGGGAGGTGAAGCTCACCTCCATCTTGAAATATTTACATTAGATTCTAAAAATGGAAAATGGAAGGATCGACATGTGTATGACCCTGCACTAATTTTTCAATTCGCACAAGAAGAAAAGCCTACAGAAACTAACTAGCTACACTAACAATAACTACCTATATACTAAACTATATGAAGTCTAATTTTTCTGATATTCTAAAAATCAAAGAACCAGGAGGTATCCATTTAAATAGTCAAAAAAACGGAAAGGATAGAGCACCTATTGATATCGCTATTACGCGATCAAATACTATCGAATTCCCTTGGGAGAGTTCTATTGGTTTACTGCCTGACGATATAGATATTTTCAGAGAAAAAATAAAAACGTCTTTAGATATTAAAGCGACAAATTGGGATTCTTTAGACCTTACGTCATTAATTTATAAAGTACAACAAAATGACACATTCTATTATACACTCGTGCAATGGCTCAACTATGATAACCACTTACAACCAACACTGAGTGAAAATTCCAAGGTGTTAATCTATAATAAGCTAAGTAACTTGTATTACGAACCTTATTATTATGATAAAGATGCTATAACTTCAAAATACAAAACCTTTAAAAAAGAAAAATTTTCGAGAGAAAATATTAATGAAACTTTTAAAGAAATCACACATTTAAGAGCTGTTTTTAGACCTAAAGCTCCAGATATTAATTTAGACATATTGGACAACCTTCCAACAGTAAATATACCGCCAAGGACTGTAAATCCAATCAATGGAGGGTTCTTAAATTTAAATACGGAAGTTTTATCCAACAGGCTATCGGACACTAGCAAAGGGTTTTCAGAGAGCTTAAATTTTGTGAATTTAAACAGTACGACTACTTCTAACTATAATTTTCCTTCCCTAAGAAGTGAACTTAACAAAAATATATCGATACATGGTACTGATTATATAAATGGCACTTATGTTACGGATATTCTAAATCAAGCCAAGTCTAGTCATTCAAAACCAGAAGCAGATCCGATAAAAACTATTATTAAAAAACCATCACAATGGAAAGCATTGGAAGAATTAGTTTTTTATACAACAAAAGAAGATGTCTCTGCGAATCTTGAAAGTTCGCAACTAGACTTGTTATTAGTAAACAGTGACTTATCTAATGAGCATGATGGTTTATTTTATGAACAGATACAAGAAGAAAATAATTGGATTCTTAAACTTGATGAGCGCTATTACGTGATTCAACTTGAAGAAGAAGATGCCAAATTCAATACATTAGAATCATTTTTTTCAAGATGGGATACAAACATCAAGGACGTAGAATTAGTTGCATATAAAAAAGGAACTGAGAATTTAAAAAATGTATTACCCTCTAGCAAATATTTTGATGTAACGTTAAGTGCAATAATGGATCAATATCAAGACATTAAATCACTTCAAAAACTATCTAAAGGACGTGCAACCTTGGCTGAATCATTAATTAAGAAAGTTAGTGATATCGGTGATTTTGAATTCGAAGAGTTTAAAGAAGCACTATCTAATATAGAGGATAAACACAATACGCTGGTAAAATCAAACAATGATCTTATTAGAGAAGAAAGAGTTCTAATAGAGCGAATAAAAAGGTTTGGATACGAAATAGAATTAGGAGCAGATGGAAATGCACAAATCTTTAAAACATATAGTTTATTACGATTAATAAAAAAGGCTTTTAGAATCCGTAAACGATATAAAGTGCGAATTGGTCTTTTTAGAGTAAAATATAAGACCAAGTGGTACACTAGATATACCCATAAATGGATCAGAGTAACAAATAAGAAAATCATACCTATCCCAGAAACACCTTGGTCTGATGAAGTAGAAGCATTAAAAGATTCGGGATATGACGTTCATTTCCTAGAACTTACAAATCAAGGATATATTTCTGATCAGGGAGAAACGCTTAATGAGATTATGAGAGCTTGTGAAATCTCAGAATCTATTAGAATGAGAACCGCAGTCATGATTCCTCAATATGAAGAGAGTATCACAAAAGGACTACGATTAGTGGGATATGATCTATTTACAAGACCGCTACCAGGAGATGTCCCTACCTCTATTCCTAATGTAAGTGTAGAAGAAAATCTTGCTTACAGAGCCTCGTGGAGAGGCGTTGAGCTAAGTGAACTTATAGAATCTATAAATCTTGCTCCAGGTGAAAGCAGAAATATAAGTATCAAACAAACTTTTGAATCACAAAAAACTCAAACACAATCGATCACTTCTATATTAGATGTCACAGAAAAAAAATCGACTACATTCTCTGACTTTTTTGAACAAACAAACCGTAAGTCAAAAGAAAAAACCAGTAATAAAAACTGGAGTGCTAAAGCTAGTGGAAGTTACGGAGGTTTTGGAGGAAGCGCTTCAGGAGGGGGTTCTACGACTAAAACGAGTAAGTCTTTTGCCCAAGAAATTAAAAGAGCTGCCAACGAATCTTCGAGAGAGATGAAAAAGCAGTCTAGGGTTGAAGTCAATTCCAAACTCTCTGAATCTTCCAAATTAATTGTAGATGAATCAATCACAAGTCAAATACAGAATATTAACGACGGTGTCTCACTAAATCTATTTTTCTACCGCTTAGATAATGTATATCAAGGAGGGCTACATTTAGAAAATCTAAAACTCACGTACACAAGACCTCAACCATTAATCAAGGGAACTAATCTCCAAGATATTAGAACATTTGAATTCTATGAATTTGAAGAGTTTTTGAATATGGTTACAAATGATACACTATTAGTGTTGGTTACCGAACTTACCGAAATGGAACTTGAACTAAAAGAAATTGAAATCAGGTTTAGTATTGTTTTCAAAGTATTCAAAAAAATATTCAAAGAATATTTTTATAACATTCCATCAGAAGCATTTTTAGAATATCCTGAACCATTACAATCTAAAGATATAATAGGCTCTGGTGAAAGTATAGATGCGCAACCAGTATCTTCTTCACTATTAAGCCTTGTAAATGCGATTAAAAAACAAAAACTAGATTATCAAAAAGTAAGAGCAAAATTAAAAACCTATGTTGTTGACAATAAAGAATGGTGGGATGAATACAGAGTGCTCTTTGAACCGCTTAAAGAAATACAAGAAACTATAGAGGCAGAAGCTTATCAATTACTAAATGGAGTAGAATATGGTTTGATTCCTATAAGTGGCGCACATCTTTTTAGTATCCCTAGCAACGGGGCTTACTTAGACTGTTTAGTAGGAAGTTCTTCAGGATTAGAAAAATATTCTGAAGATATGCGAAATGAAGAATTAAATAGACAAAAAGCTGAAATTGAATTAATACGTGCGCAATCTCAAAAAATATTTAATGAAAACAGTACAGAATCTTATCCTATCACTAGCATAAAAATCAATAAGGTACGTATAGAAGATGGAGATCTTCATATAGATTTAGACAAATCATTACCCGCAGATAGTTGGATTATTAAAGTAAATAACCTCCTATATGGCAGCAATATGCATCAGAACAGAAAATTAATTATCTTAAAAAATTGGAACACTTCACTTGAAGAAATAAGCTCAATCAGAGTAATCGCATCAAATGGAATTTATATAGAAAAGAAATTCGAATAGATATAATTGGCACAAAAGAATATTGCTTAAAGGTGAAGATATTTGTACGCTTTCGCGAAAGCAAAAAAAACTTTAAAACAATAAATAATCTAACGTTGAGATACCCCTAAGATCCCGCTGAAAAAACGAGATGAGTTCAACTAACTATTTTGTATGTGTCTTTTCAGACTTTACAAAACAGCGTTTCACTCATGAAAAAATTCCGCGAGGACTGTGACATCACATCGCGGAATCTTTCCTTCAAAAGTGTTTCTTTCTATACTAAATGTATAGGATTATTTTAAAGTAAACGTTGTTTGAGCAATCAATGCTGCTCCGTCAAAAACATTTACTTTGTAAGTACCCTCAACAAAACTTTCGCCTTTCGGTGGTATGTTTTCGCAAATATCTAGCGCTGTGTTTTCATAGTAAAATTTAGAAACTTTACTATACGTAATCGTTTCTTCTTCAAAAGTGACGGATTCATTAACTCCTAAAATCGCATTGGTAGGGTCAATAACCTGTACATATAACAAGCGGTCACCTGCCTCAGCAAGTCTGTTTTGTGGTACTGTAAAACACGCTCTTACTTTATCTATTCTACGAGCACGATCGTTTTCTACTAGTTTTCCTGAAGAACGCTCGATTACACCTACTACTTTCAATTTATTAGCTGCCAGCGCTGAACCTAATTCTACACGTTCTGCTAATTTGTTATTCTCAAGAAATAAAGAATCCCCTACTCCACGTTGTACTTCTAGTTCATAGCTTGTACTATCTACTCGCATCGCTAGTAGTTTATTGGTCCCACGTAGAGAATCATTTTGTGCAAATAAGAAATCACGCTCTTTACGAAGTTTAAAAACCTCAGCTCTATATTTTCCTAAGCTAGTAATGGTTACTTCTTTCTCATTAATATCATCTATAAGGGCTTGTATTCTATCACGTGCCTCATTGAGTTCTGTATCTTTTAGATTATTTTCTTCAATGACAACATCATACTTATCATTCATCTCTCTGAGGTTAGCAAGGACTAATGTCTTTTCTTTTGTAAGTTCTGCCTTTGTCTCTTTCTCTTGGTTGTATAGTTTGTAAGCAAATGCGCCAGCAACTACGAGTAGTACAGCGAGAATCCCTGTAATGATTTTTATTCCGTTATTATTCTTCTCGTTTTCCATGGTTTTAAAAATTTATGTTTAATGGTTATACGTATAACGACTCTATTTGGATTATGGTGTTTATGTTTTCACGAAAGTAAGGACATTTAAAATACTATTAACATACTATCATAAAGTTTCCCTAAAAATGATTAGTTGTTAAACTTTTTAAACCAAGCTAACGTATGATTCACTTTTGTGATGAGATTGCTAGGTCGAGCAGCAATCCCGTGTGAGGCCTCAGGAATTTCGACTAATACTGTTTCTTTTTTCCGAATCTTTAATGCGTGATATAATTGTTTGGCTTCACTAGGAGGTGTACGCAGATCGTTCATTCCTACCATGACCATAGTGGGGGTTTCTATATTTCCTACCAATGATAATGGCGAAAACTTCCAATAGCCTTCAAAGTTCTCCCACGGCTGTCCCGGATAGCGAGAATTGGCATATCCATAATAATTATCTGCCACCAATGTTTTTGAAATCCAATTCATCACTGGCTTTGCTACCACAGCCGCTTCAAATCGATTGTTTTTTCCTATGATCCAAGCAGTCATAATACCACCCGCACTTCCGCCAGTTACGTATAATTGATCTTCAGAAGTGATGCCTTTGGCAATACAGGCATCTACGCCATCCATCACATCATTGTAATCTTGTCCTGGATAGTTATTATAGAGTAGGTTCCCAAATTCTTCTCCATAACTGGTACTGCCTCTAGGATTAGGATAAAAGACCACATAGCCAGCAGCAGCATACAATTGAATCTCTGCCGAAAAACGATCTCCATAATTTAAAATCGGACCTCCATGATTCTCTACCAATAAAGGATATTGCTTTCCTTTCTCATAAAAAGGCGGATATACGATCCATCCCTGAACATCACGACCATCATAAGATGATTTGTATCAGATCTCTTCTACAGTACCTAATGTACGATATCCAAGAAGATCTTCGTTCAATTGCGTACGGATTTTAGGTTGTTTGTCTTTTTTGGACAGAACACCAACATCGGCTGGACGATCTGGTTGTGAGTGCGTAAAGGCAATCGTTCCGTTGTTGGATACGCTGTAACTACCACTCGCATACGGACGCCCTAAGGTAGTGCCACCAAGATCATCTGCTAACTTTGATACCTTCCCAGAAAGAGTAACTTGTGCAATTTTAGAATTTCCCTTATCATCATACGTACAGTAGATCAAATTGCTATCTGACGCCCATTGTAAGTTTGAAATACTGCGATCTAAATTTGTATTAATTTCTTTCTTGTTACTCCCATCAATATTCATCATATATAATCGACTTACCTGATAGGTTTGTACTTTATCATCATAGCCAATATAAGCGATCTTCTTTCCGTCTGGAGATACGATAGGACTTCTGTCGGGACCATTGCGATCTGTTAATGCAGTGATGATTCCGGTTTGTGTATGCACACTATATATTTCGCTGTTGCGAAAATCATATTCCCATGCTTCCGTTCTATTTCCTGAAAAGTAAATGTGCTGTGCATCTCGGGACCAACTTAACGAACCTCCATGATTGAAATCACCCGAAGTAATTTTACGAGCCGTTCCACCTTCTGAAGAAATAATATAAATATGACGAAAGCCTGGTTTTAAATAGCCTTGCCCGTCAGCTTCATGCTTAAAACGATCTGTGATTCTAGGAGTCTCCGCCCATTTCGCGCCCTTTGGTTTTTTAGGCATACTTGCAATCACGGGAGGAGCCACATACTCCATAGCACTAAAAGAAAGCCACTTCCCATCGGGAGACCAACTTAATCCTGAAGGACTATTTTCTAATTGACTCAATCGTGCTGTAACACCAGATGCAACCCAATACATAAAGAGTTCGCTCCCTTCTGACGTACTCGCGATGTATGCAATTTTTGTTCCGTCGGGGGACCATCTAGGTTGCGATTCATTCCCATCAAAAGAAGTAAGCTTGCGATGATTTGTCCCATCTGCGTGGATCATCCATAAATTCCCCTTGCTTCGATCTTCCATAATATCAAAACCCGTACGTCTATAGATCACTGTCGTTCCATCAGGTGCTATTTGAGGATCGTCAGCATATTCTAATTCAAAAACATCTAATGCTTCAAATGCTTTGGGTTGCTGTGCAAAGAGAACACTACTTACTAATAATACGATACAAAGTCCAATATACTTCATCATTAAAATCTGTTCATTATACATTTTCAGAACTCTAAAATAGTAAATCTTACGCTGGTTTTTTTACTAGTGCCTCCTTTTCCCTTACGATCTGCTGATACCATTCTGTTCAAAAACACTATCGTATGTTCTGATTATATAACTTCATTGGAATAAAAAATAATTTCTATCGTAAAATTAAAGCTGTAAGTAATCATTTTTTAAAATTTAAAAAATTATACAAAGTCAAACATCGGGACTTTTGGATCACTCATCGAATTTATGAGAATCATATACGCAAAGTGTATGTATACCGTTTTAAATAGTATACTTTTATAATATACTATGCGCCCTTATAGTATTTACAAAATAGTAAAACCCAACTTAATATGTACAATGATGATGATGATGACCACAATTACGATATAGACTCTTGGAGACAGCTCCCTGTTTTTATTCAGGCTGAGGTCATCTTAAAACTAGTCGAACGTATCGTAGATTGTATTCCCAAAGAAGATAGTAATGCCTCTTCTGAGTATGAGTATGCCCTTTTTGACTATCATACCAATAATATGATAGAAAATGCACTTATCATTCCTGCAAAAATCGCGGGTATTCACGGTGTGGAATTATATGACATAAAAATGGAAAATGCTGTGATCATCCGTAAAGCGGCGCATGAAATTATTCTTAATTTACGCGGACTTCAAATAGCAGGTTTTAAAGAAATAGAGTATTTAGATTTACTTCGTAAAGAGATTGAGGTTTTACGCCCTCTATTTGCTGTGTGGGTTTCAACCTTCAATCCCTATAACTATATTATAGATCGTTGGGGCTTATTTAATCCACCAGGCGTGCACTACAATGATAAAATGCCTGAAGATGATTTGCCCTATGACAGTAACCACTCCCATGACGACTTTGATAGTGAAGAAGATTAATGTTTCTCTTTAAAAGGGATTCTTGAGGTATACGCTTTCGCGAAAGCGTATACAACTTATTACACTACTTTAATTTGAGAATAGGATTATAACGTACTACTTGAGAGAGTACGATCTGTGTTTTAGACTCGCCATACGTTATAATTTGATCTATAAATCGTTCTAGATGCTGTTGGTTATGTAAAACCACTTCCATCACTATATTTTCATTCCCTGTTATCCGATAGCAATTGATCACCTCATCCCACGTTTTTACAATCTCTAAAAAGGGTTTTAGTTTCCCCATAAAAGCACGTAATGTGATAATCGCTTTAAACTGATATCCCATTTCAAAAGGAGAGACAATCGCTTTAAACCCTGTGATGATCCCCATATCTTCCATTTTTTTAATCCGTTCAGAAACGGCAGGAGAGGTAATGCCTACTTGTCTTCCTATAGAAGCATTAGACTGTCTTGCATTTTTTTGCAAACACTTTAAGATTTTAAGATTTAATTCATCTACCATATACTTTAAAGTTTTACTTCAAAAATACATCATTTTTAAAGACAAAACACTCTTTTGCTTTAAAATCAAAAGTTAGGTTGCCTTAATATGATTGTAACTTTGTTTTTATAAAAGATGGAAAAAGTACCTAATTTCATATCACAAAACGAAATGTCTCTCAGAGACACGTTGCTTTATAGCAAGGCATTAGATATCTATACCCTGTCTAGATCTATCACATCACATCTAACTGATGACAGAACGGTCAATGCCTTATATACATCTAAGGACGAGTCTGATAATACGTTAGAAGAAATTGTGATAAGTGCTGTCACATTACCATCAACCATTGCCATAGCACAAACTACCAAAAATATTCGCCTTCGATTAGATTCTACCAATAGTATTATACATCACATCGACAAGATACGTGCTAATTGTAAAAAACTTCGGAAAATCTCAAAACGTAACAGAGAACACATGCGTGTTTTATCTTCAGAAATTCTAAAATTTAAGAAGATGTACAGACAGTGGAATATTGCTATTACACAGCAAAATTAAACGATAATTCTTTAGCACAAAACAAGAAATCTGATAGCAATACAAAACTAGTTTTCGGCTTGTATACCTGCATCTAACAAATTCATACAATGCTAGTTACTTCTCTATTTTTAGTTTTTAGATCATTTATCAAAACAAGAAAATAAAAAATAGCTTTTTTTTGTAAGTTCTATAAAAAAAATAGACCATTGTTTTTATGAAGAAGCCATTTTTAGAATCTATTACCAAAGCCATTTTTTATTACGGTGATGAAGAAATACTAATTCCCTATTCAGAAACAAAGCCTTTATCACTCTATACGTTTATTTGGGCACAAGAAGATGCTGTTTCTCTGAAGATAGATCAAGTTGATTTTACTCTTCAACCTGGTCAAATCATTGCCCTTACCCCTTTACACCATTTACAATATATAGACGGGAGTGCTGTAGTATACCAATTTAACAGAGAATTTTATTGTATTAAAGATCATGACAAAGAAGTAGGATGCGTGGGTATTCTATTTTACGGAAATTCAGAATTACCCGTTGTGACGCTTGAAGAAGATCAAAAGCATAAACTCCAGATATTACACGAGGTATTCTTAGAAGAATTAGAAACCGAAGATAGTATCCAAGCTGAAATGTTACGTTTATTAATGGCTCGTTTTATTATTAAAATTACACGTCTTATAAAATCACAAGGGAATTATGGACACGTAGTTGACGAAAAAATAGAGCTTATACGCACCTTTACATTTCTAGTAGAAGCACATTTTAGAAAAGAACATTCGGTTTCTTTCTATGCTGCCGAGCTAAATAAATCTCCCAAAACAATTTCGAATTATTTTTCCAAATTTGACAAAACACCCCTACAAATTATTCACGACAGAATCGTCCTTGAAGCAAAAAGACTCCTTACCTACACCGATAAATCTGCCAAAGAAATCGCTTTTGAAGTTGGCTTTCAAGATGCTTCTCATTTAAGTAGGCTTTTCAAAAAACAAACAGGAGAATCTCCATCTGCATTCAAAAATAAATCAAGACAACTCGTTACTCTTTAATTTAGTATGACTAGGTATTTGTAGTATACCTATTTCTTTGTATTTTTCTGCTATAAAGAAACACGTGTATACATGTCAAATACAGGATTGATTATAGAAGAACGAAGTCGTGATATAGGAGACTTCTTAGTAGGACGCTTGATTCCTTTTCGTAAAAAGAGAATGGTAGGTCCTTTTATTTTTATAGATCACATGGGTCCTACGGAGTTAGGTCCAGAAAAGTATATGGACGTAGATCAGCATCCTCATATAGGACTCGCGACACTTACCTATTTACTAGAAGGAAAACTAACTCATGAAGATAGTATTGGAACACATCAGGTAATACGACCTGGGTCTGTCAATTGGATGGTGGCAGGAAAGGGATGTGCTCACACAGAACGTACCCCACAAGCATCTAGAGACCGTAAAGAGATCTTTACCATGCACGGATATCAAATTTGGGTAGCACTACCTAAACATCTGGAAGATATCGAACCAGCATTCCATCATATAGAAGCAACGGCATTACCGCAATGGTCAGATCAGGGAGCTCAGTATACATTGGTTGCTGGTCAAGCATTTAACCAAACGTCTCCTGTCCCTGTTCATTCAGATTTATTTATGATGGCAATTACGACCACAGAAGCACATACCTTTACAGCCAAAGGAAATGTAAAAGGTGAAATAGGCATTTGCATCGTCAGCGGACATATCACAGCCTGTGATCAAACCATAACAGCGGGTAATATGCTGGTAAGTAAAATTGAAGATGTTTGTACTATAGACATCGCTGCAAACAGTCATATCCTCATATTTGGTGGCGAACCTTTTCCTGAAGAGCGTCATATTTTTTGGAATTTTGTTAGTCATTCTAAAGAAAAAATTGAAAGTGCAAAAGAAAAATGGAAAGCAAAGCTATTCCCAAAAGTAGCAAATGACACCTCGTATGTCCCGTTACCAAAACCTCCAAATTTTAGCAAATAATGTATCTTGCAAAAAAAATACAATCCCATTAATTACAATAGTTACCCTTTTGAAAAATTACATCATTCTTTTAGCTTTATGTTTCTTTACCATAGTATCCTATAGTCAGAAACATTCCCTGACCTCTCAAGAACAAGACACTTTAAATATTTGGCAACTTGCTAAATATGATGGCGCTTCCGCTTTTGGTGGATTAGCACACGCATATACACGCCCCTTACATTGGGACGGAGAAGATTGGGCTACGTTTGGTTTTGTAGTTGGAGGCACTGCCCTATTATATTTTGTAGATGACGAAACAAGTGATTTTTTTCTAAAACAAGACGGAACCTCTCCTAATATTGCGAAGGAGTTTGGAGAACGTTTTGGAAGTCCGCAAGTAGCTTACGGAATCACCGGTTCTGTATACCTATTTGGGCTCTTTACAAAAAACGAACGCGTCCGAGAAACAGGTGTTTTATTAATTTCTTCGGCAACAGCCGTTGGCTTAATTCAAACCGTATTAAAAACAACCGTTGGAAGGTCTAGGCCTCAAAATGGAGAAGGGAAGTTTGCTTTTAAGCCTTTTAGTGGAGAATCTGGCTTCAGGTCTTTCCCTTCTGGACATACCATCCTGTCCTTTACCACCGCATACGCAATCTCAAAACAGTTTAAAAATCCTTGGGTAAAAGCGGGTATTTATACCGTAGGTATGATTTCTCCTATATCACGCATTGTAAATGGAGCGCATTGGTTGACCGATGTCGCTTTAAGTATTGCCATAAGCATCGCTACTGTAGATGCTATCGATAATTACCTGAATGGAAAAAATCGCTATCCTGGCGATCCCCATAAAAAAGGCATTACTTGGAATATTAATTTTGGTGTAGGAAGTATGGGAATTGTCGGTCGATTTTAAAAGACAAACAATATGCCCTATGACTTTTTTATAGAATGGCTTTACCCGCTCCCAATTAAACATAAAAAAATGTTTGGCGTAGATGCTTTTTATATAGAAGATCAAATCGTCTTTGCTCTATGTCAAAACGAAAAATACCAACAAGACCACGGCATTTGGATTGCTACCAAAAAGCAACATCATCAAAAACTAAAACACCAACTCAAAAGTGTCAGACCTCTTTTATCTATAGGTATCAAAACATGGCTCGTCCTTCCTGAGACCCACGATGCTTTTGAAGAAGATGCACACACACTCGTATCCCTATTAAAATCTAGAAGTCCTCTTATAGGAAACATCCCAAAAAAAAGAAAACCCTAAAAATAACTTTCTAGGGTTTCCAGCATCAAATTGGGGGATAGACATATCAAGAGTAATATTACCTATACATAGACTTGTCATTAATACTTAACCATTCAGTAGTAAAGTCTACACATTCTCATATACGTTTGAACTATCATTTTTAGATGTTCTTGCCTTCAATTTTTTTCACTTTCGTAAAAAAATACCAATTTCTATACTTTATAGGTACTATTGACCATCATTCGGGAACTTATGGCTAGTCAATCGCTGTAAGACCATGGCTACTCCTTAGACCAAGTCATCAAATAAAAATAACGATGACAACAAAACACATTTCCGTATTAAACCTTATTACTGTTTTCACAAAAGGGAAAGCTAAAATCGTAGAATCCTTGAACGCAAAAATATATTGTTCACAAAAACACCTACACGATTATTACTGTGATCGTGAAGCATCCTAAAAATTTAAAAAACACGTACGATACGTACACCTATTATATAATCAATAGTAAACAATTAAAAACAGAAATTATGAGCACATTTAATGTTCCAACAAAAGACCAAGTAAACGATACCAACAAAGCAATATTTGAAAAACTAGAAGGCGCTTTAGGATTTGTCCCAAACTTATATGCAACATACGCACATTCTAACAACGCACTAGCAAACTACTTAACATTTGCAAATGCCCCTACTTCGCTTAAAGCGAAAGAAAAAGAAGTTGTCAACCTTGCCGTAAGTGAAGTAAATGCGTGTAACTATTGTCTTTCTGCACATACAGCCATTGGTAAAATGAATGGATTTACAGACGAACAAATTTTAGAATTAAGAGCTGGAAATGCCTCTTTTGATTCAAAACTTGATGCCTTGGCAAGACTAGCTAAAAACATCACAGAAAATAGAGGTCGCGCCGAAGCTACCGTTGTAGACAATTTCCTAAACAAAGGATGGTCTCAAGAAAACGTAATTGATACGATTGTATTAGTAGGAGAAAAAACAATCTCAAACTATATACACAACACCACACAAGTGCCTATTGATTTTCCAGTGGCACAACCATTAGACGCTGTAGTAGCTTAATTAAATACCTATATAAACACACTAAAAATTTTAAACATGAAAAAAGTAATCACAGTATTCGTACTTATATTCACTGTATCATTTGCTGCACAAGCACAAGATAAAATGACAAAAGGCGCTCCAGCAAAAAAAATAACACTAGAGCAAACCAAAGGGGAGTTTACACAAAAACAATTGACGGTATCTGAAGGAACCTACATTTTTGAAATAGACAACAATAATGTAGGACACAACGTAGGTTTTGTATTAGTAAAGAAAGGACAAGAGCTCTCTAATCCAGAAAATCATATCAAAACGGCGTATGTAACAGCGGCGGTAGAAAATAACACGACAGGACATTCTAATCCTACGACATTAACAAAAGGTGAATATATTTATTTTTGTCCGCTGAATCCAACATCTACAGATAATACCCTTATTGTAAAGTAATCCCACAAATGGCTACTTGACACCTTAAAAAGACCGCCCCTACTGGCGGTCTTTTTATATATTCCAATACCATATATTCCCATTCTTTCAGTACTTTTGACACAAAATAAGAACTATGAAAACCATCTATTTTGTTATTTGCCTCTCTCTTTTAGCGATCAGCTGTAAAAATGAGATCGCTCAAGAAAAAGAAACCTCACAAGAAAAAACAACCGAAATAAAAAAGGAACGCTCTGAAGCAGAACAGATTGCTTACAAAAACGGATTGGAACATTGGGATGATGTGTCTCAAATAGATTTTACGTTTAATGTAGATCGAGGTGGTCAAAACGTAGCCAAACGTTCTTGGTCTTGGAAACCTAAAACCAATGAGGTAACCATGACCAGTGGAGATAAAGTGGTATCCTATAATAGAGCTTCTTTAGATAGTATCTCTAGACAAGCAGATCAAGGGTTTGTTAATGATAAGTTTTGGTTATTAGCTCCGTATCAATTAGTCTGGGATGAAGGCACCAACATCACCGTTCAGGATACAGCGACAGCTCCACTTTCGCAAAAGCGAACTAAAAAATTAACTATTGTATATGGTAATGAAGGCGGCTACACACCTGGTGATGCGTATGATTTTTATTATGATGAAGATTATATCGTAGACGAGTGGGTATATAGAAAAGGGAATGCATCTGCACCTTCAATGATCACGACGTTTTCTGACTACCAAGATTTTGGAGGGCTTAACATCGCTACTTCACACTCTGATAAAGAAGGGAACTTTAAATTATACTTTACAGATATAAAAGTAGTCAAGTAGATTACCGCTTTACCGCAATCACTTCGATTTCAATCTTTGCGCCTGCGGCAAGGGCTTCGGCGGCAAAGGTGGTACGTGCGGGTTTTTGAGGTAAGTAGGTAGTATAAATGGCATTAAATGCAGCAAAATCCTCAATATTATCAAGAACTACAAGAGATTTCACGACGTCACTCATATCCATCCCATGATGTGCCAATACCGCTTTGATATTTTCTAACGTTTGCTTTGTTTCTGCTTCAATGCCACCTTCAACAAGTGTTCGAGTAGTTTGATCCATTCCGATCTGACCTGATAAAAAAAAGAGATCCCCTACTTGCACGGCATCAGAAAATGGAGCTGTTGCTTTTTTTGGTTCGTGAGAGGCGTGATAGGTCACTTCGATAGGTGTGGTTGTCTCGATATTTTCAACCTCGGATACTACGGGTTTGGTTGGTTTTGTTTCGCAAGAGCAAAGTAAAATGGCAAACAATACGATCGTTAAAAGAGGAGTTTTCATAGATAATGATGTTAGAGACGATAAATGTAACAGATAATTATCGCTTTTTTATGGGATTGTTTATTTTTATGCTTTCGCGAAAGCGTACAAAAACGAACCCCCAATATAGTACATACGCTTTACAACCAACATATTATGGATACCAAACAAGAATTTTTTGATTTTATTAAGGCTGGGAATACGTTTAAAGGCGACTTTATTACGATGGGAGCAGCGATGCTGGAAGGAGAAACGATCACAAATGCTCACGTAAAAGTACCCTTAAAAACTTTAAATCGCCACGGATTGATTGCCGGAGCGACAGGAACAGGAAAAACAAAAACTCTACAAGTCCTTGCCGAAAATCTATCGGATCAAGGGATTCCTGTGTTAATGATGGATATGAAAGGAGATCTTTCTGGGATCGCTAAAGCAAGTCCGGGACATCCTAAAATTGATGAACGCCACGAGAAAATTGGACTTTCTTTTGAAGCCAAAGATTTTCCTGTAGAAATTCTCACGTTATCAGAACAAAATGGAGTGCGACTTAGAGCCACCGTAAGTGAGTTTGGTCCTGTGTTGTTTTCTCGAATTATAGACGCTACCGATGCACAATCTGGGATTATTTCTATCCTTTTTAAATATAGTGACGACAACAAATTACCATTATTAGACCTTAAAGATTTTAAGAAGATTTTACAATACGCAACCAATGAAGGGAAAGAAGAGATTCAAGAAAGTTATGGACGGATTTCTCCATCTTCTTCTGGATCTATCCTTCGTAAAATTGTAGAATTAGAACAACAAGGTGCTGATATTTTCTTTGGAGAAAAATCATTTGATACCGATGACTTAACGCGAATTACGAATGATGGTCGTGGGATCATTAATATTGTTCGTCTTACCGATATCCAAGACCGCCCAGGATTATTCTCTACGTTTATGCTAAGCCTTTTAGCAGAAATCTATGCGACCTTTCCTGAACAAGGTGATAGTGGTCGTCCAGAACTGGTGATTTTTATTGATGAGGCGCATTTGATTTTTAAAGAAGCATCCAAAGCGTTACATAGTCAGATAGAAAGTATTGTAAAATTGATCCGTTCTAAAGGCGTTGGGTTGTACTTTGTCACACAAAACCCCACCGATATTCCAGAAGGTGTTTTAAGTCAGTTGGGATTAAAAATTCAGCATGCGTTACGTGCGTTTACGGCAAAGGATCGTAAAGCTATCAAACTCACAGCTGAGAATTATCCAGACTCGCCATATTATGATACCAAAACAGTATTGACTTCGTTAGGTATAGGAGAAGCACTCATCTCTGCACTTGATGAAAAAGGACGTCCTACCCCACTCGCTGCAACAATGCTTAGAGCACCGATGTCACGTATGGATATTCTCTCTCAGGAAGAACTTGATGAGATAAATTCCAATTCAAAACTCGTCAAGAAGTATAGTGAAGTAATTGATAGAGATAGTGCCTATGAACTTTTAAACAGAAAAATCGAAAAAGCTAATGAAGAAGAAGCGAAAGCAAAAGCGCAAGAAGAGCGTGCTAAAGCTTCAAAATCAAGTTCGCGTTCAACTCGAAGTTCTTCTAGACAACCTGCGCAAAGCGCTACTTCAAAAGCGATCATTAAAGTGCTAACCAGTGCAACAGTGATCCGTAGTGTTTTCGGAATTTTAGGAAAAATGCTTAAATAATCTTATTAAAAATAAACCCAAATGAATCGTATTTATAGTGTATTACTTATCCTTATCCTATCTATGGTGTCTTGTACAGAAAAAGACACTTCTTTTGTTGTCACAAACGAGGCTGTAGGGCCCGTGACAAAGACCACCAAAATCAGTGATCTTGAAGTATTATTTAAAGAACCTACTGATAGCCTTATTAAAACAGAGGCTAACAATTATGTCCTTTTTGAAAAGGGAGGAAAAAAATTAATGAAGCTTTCTGCAAAAAAAGATGATAAAGAAGTGATTGATCATATTCAGTTTTTTGATGATCGGTATACTACTGATAAAGGCATCTCCTTAAAAAGTACCTATCAAGATATTCAAAATGCGTACACCGTAAAGAAAATCAGCAATATGATCGACTTTATTATCGTGTCTGTAGAAGAAAGTGAAATCTATTTTATCATAGACAAAAAGCACTTAGCCTCTGAAGTTCGCTTTAGTACAAGTAGCAGATTAGAGCCTATGCAGGTTCCTGGTGAAGCTCCTATTAAACATTTTATGTTTGCTTGGCCTTTAAACTAACTCGATGAAAAAATCATATCAGATTCAAAAGACACCCTTTGTCGTTCCGACGACCGATGGTAAGCTTATAGAAGAACATTGGGGACGCGCTACCGATGGCAATACAGAGATTAGTATTGCACACATGGTCGCTCCGTCTGGATGGAGTGAGCCTTTTCAAACGCCCGCATTTGATGAATACACCTACATCATCAAAGGAAAAAAACAATTTATCATTGATGGCGAAACAGTGATTCTGGAAGCTGGTCAATCTATTAAAATCAATAAAAACACCCGAATCCAATACAGTAATCCTTTTGATGAAGCCTGTGAATATATTGCTATTTGCACGCCTGCTTTTTCACCAGATACCGTACATAGAGAAGAGTCATCGTCTTGAAAAAACTACTGAATAAAATAATTCCAAAGGTTATAGGCATGCAAATCAATGCCATGTCTTTGTGGTCCAGAAAAGCAGCGGCGCGTAAAGCATTTCTTATATTTTGTACCCCAAGAGCAGGGCGGATCAAAGAAGATCAAAAAGAGTATCTAGAGACTGCAAAAGACCTCCGACTTACCGTAAACGATACTGTCACGGTGCAAACCTATAGATGGGAAGGAACGGGTCCTACCATATTGTTAATACACGGATGGGAAAGTAATGCGCATCGATGGTGGAAACTTATAGACGTGTTGCAGAAACGCAACTATAACATCATTGGTTTTGATGCTCCTGCTCACGGAAATTCTACGGGTAAAATTCTCAATGTACCCCTTTACACAGAGGCTTTAGAAATTGTCTCTCAACACTACAAACCTGAGGTTCACGTAGGGCATTCTGTAGGAGGTTTGACGACTATCTTTCATTATTATAGATACCAACCTAAGTATATTAAAAAACTAGTCAGTCTAGGCGCTCCCTCAGAGCTTTCTGAAATCATGAAAGACTATCAGCAGATTCTGGGTATGAATAACAGCGTGATGAAAGGAATAGATCTGCTTGTACAGAAACGTTTTGGGTTCTCTACAAAAGAATTTTCTGGAGCTAGCTTTGCAAAAGCTATTGATGTTTCCGGACTTATCATACACGATACGTACGATAGAATTACACCTGTAGAGGCATCTAGAGGCATTCATAAAAACTGGAAAAATAGTACCTTTATAGAAACTTCAGGGTTTGGACATTCGCTATACCAAGATGAAGTACG
>NZ_CALEMI010000151.1 GCF_937910895.1 uncultured Dokdonia sp.
CGGATAGTCAGTTCTCTGATACCATCCTCGCCATCGAAGCCGATGCGATTGCGCCAAGCAAATACAAAGTGGCGGTTTAGAGAACGGTAGAGCGCCTCAATCACTACATTCCGAGATTTCTCGATCTCATCGAAGACGCTATCAAAAGCGGCGATTCAGGATTCCTAGCCTATGAAACGGCAACAGCCTCACAGACGCTGCAACGATTAATGGATGTCGTCAGCGCTCTTATCAACGGCGAGCAACCAACGATGGATCAGGAATCCGTTGACGCACTCCTGGATATCTAGAGGTCACATTTTTGCCATCAAGCGGTTGTTTATTGTTGTCCCGCGCCAGCAATGATAACGTCCCGACCGTATGAAATGGGTTCGCAGCGTCACCAGTCTTTTATTGCTTTTAATGCTTTAGCTGATGATTTTCTAAATATGAGAGAGTTTAGAGGCAATGTTTGTTATGACGGGGATACCTGCTATGTTATAGCCCCTACACTCCCAGAACCTCTTCAAAAAATGAGCGTTAGAATACTAGGTATCGATACTCCAGAAATGCGCGCTGAATGTGCTGAAGAAAAGAAACTAGCACTAAAAGGCAGAGAGTTCGCTAACAAAATGTTTAGAGCTGCTGAAAAAATTGAGTTTGCTAATTTAAAATGGGACAAGTATGGAGGACGCGTACTTGTTGATGTATTTTTAGATGGTAAGCTTTATAAAGATGAAATTATAAATGCTGGATTAGCTAGACCCTATGATGGCGGAACTAAAGAAAGTTGGTGTGATTAATGTGGGATATGATACAAAATATGGCAAGTGATCGTCTTTGGATTTATACAGGTATTGTTGGCTCACTATTTGGTGCTGCATTTTTATTTTGGTTTAAAGATACAAGACTGGCTATGTGGGCAGTAGGAAAATTCGATTTAACTCTTGAGTATTTAGCAATACGCTGGGGCTGGACCTGGTTACAGGATGATCCTAATGCTTGGCGTACAAAATACCCCAAGATTACCTCAAAGATAGACGAGTTAGAAGCTCGTATTAATCAATTAGAAAAATCGTCTACAAAACCAACAACTGATGTTGGAAATTATCAAGACGGATAATAGGAGAAAAACTATGGAAGAAATTAAAGGAATGTCAGACGCTGAAGCACGTAAATATCTTATGAAGCACGGGTATGGTTTATCTGAAATTGATGGGATCATGGCTGGAGAAGATATGTGTGCTAATCCTGGTGCACCAGCAGAAAAAGCTGTACCAGTTAAGGCAGCTCCAGCGCCTGTAACAAAAGCTGCACCTAAAGCTGCTGCTACAAAGGCAGCACCTAAAGCGAGTAAATAATGGCTGAAGATACTAAGTATCACCCAGCCGACTCAAACGGCGATGGCAGAGTTTCTGACGAAGAACATGCCATGTATTTAGAGTTTAAACGTAAAGAAATGGAAGATCAAGACGCACAGCGCGATGCCATGCGTAAAATGACTTGGTTTGCTCTAATGGGGATGCTACTTTATCCTTTTGCTATCTTAGGTACTTCTTTTTTAGGACTAGACAAAGCGGCTACAATTATAGGAGATATTGCTCCTACATATTTTGTTGCTATCGCAGCCTTAGTATCTGCATTCTTTGGCGCTGATGCACTAAAGAAAAAATAACTATCTGTTGCCTATCGGTTTGCGATGATATATGATATAGAAAATCAATGGAGAATCTATGGAATATTTCAACAAAACGCAAACCGATTGGCGACTCTCTCAGTGTTGTCAGTGGCACGATAAAACTCTAGCAAAAAGGTACAATTTTGGTACCACTACTAAGACTTATGCCCTCAAAGAAGGGGGTAAAGAAAAAGTACAACAAAAAGCTATAGCAAATACTAAAAAATTACTTGATATACTTACAACATACTTCCCTAATCAACCACATAACTTACGTGCGTTTAGAATTTCCAGTGAGCTATTTCCTTGCTACACTTTAGACTTTACACAACCGTGGTACAAAGAAATTTGGGAAGAACTATCAGAAATTCTCAAGCTTGCAGGTGCTGCGGCTAAAAAACACGGTATTCGTTTATCTACTCATCCTGCTCAATATACAGTGCTTGCGTCTAATAACCCAGATGTTGTAACTAAATCTATAGAAGATCTAGAGTATCACGCATTATACGGTTCAATGATGGGGTTACCTGCTCAAGATTTTTCAATGAATATTCACCTACAAGGACTCTATGGAGGAAAACACGAA
>NZ_CALEMI010000152.1 GCF_937910895.1 uncultured Dokdonia sp.
TACATCTTAAAATCATTCTTGTCAAGAAGTGTTTCTTAGCTCCTATTGTTTGTTTAATACTACGAGTGTGTTATCGTACTTTGTATCGTAGACTTTCACGAATCTGCCTGACGGTAGGCAGGAGCGTATAAAAGATTTTTTTCGGCTATTATATGAGATAAAGAATAAATGAAAATCCTCTATAAGCAGACATTCTCATCATTTATACTACAAGAGAAAGCAATGCGGAACCTAGTCATAGCAGATAGTGATTACCTGTTTTCATACTATAAGGGATTTAATGATCTGATAATAGTACTACATTTTTACACAAAATAGGAATGTCCTTATATAAGTGTATGCGTTTCTTTCAATTTTGCAGCGATATGTTTCACATTTGATTTCAATCAAAAATTCGTTTAAGGACATAGTCTTTACGTCTACTGGAAACGGGTACTTTATAATCAAGATGAACTACAAGTATGCCTTGTTTGTTGTATTTGAGGACATGCTTTTTATTGACAATATACGATTGATGGCAACGTATAAAAATCTCTTCAGAAAGGATCTCTTCTACTTTTTTGATCGATTTTGAGATCATGATTTTCTCCATTTGTTGTGTGTAAAATGTGGTGTAATTACCTTCAGACCTACAGTAAATGATATCATCTTCGTAAATAGCATATACATTATCACTGGTTTTAAGAATGACTCTTTTGTTTTTTACACCACTAAAATATTCACTAGATATTTCAATAAGTTTTTCTAAATGGCGTTCTTTTTTTTCTTGGGTGTTTACCTTTTGAAGAGCAGCTATAAACTCAGTCATATCTACAGGTTTCAAAATGTAATCTAAGGCACCTACCTTAATGGCTTTAATTGCGTGCATATCATATCCTGTAATAAAAATAACATCAAAATCATTGAACGTTGTTTTTTGTAGGATATCAAAACCAGTACCATCCCCCAGATGTATATCTAGTAATAAAAGTTGAGGTTGAAGTTGCTCTATGATTTTTATACCCGAGGCAACACTATCTGCTTCTCCTACAATAGAAAATTCATTTTTAAAATGTGTTTCTACTTTTTCTTTGATATCTACCCGTACAGAAGATTCATCATCAATAATAACTGCTCTAATCATGCGCTGTTGGTTTATAAGAAATTAAAAAGAAGTGATCATCCCGCTAGTTGAAGCATCAAGCCTTTTTATTGAAGTCGCTAATTTTTTGTTTGGTTGCTTTTTCTATAAAGTTTTGTATCAGATTTGTTGATACAGATTTTTTTAAAGCATTTTTGTTATATACCAAACTTACAGAAATTGTTAAACTATAGGTAATTCTTTATCATATATTACCTATAGCAACTTGAGTAGGTTATGAAAATTATAAAATCTAGCAGGTTCAAGTTCTTTTTCTGTGAAGAGGCGTAGGGGAGAGGTGCTCTATTTTTTAAGCCGTAAGGTATTTTTTCTGAGTACGCTTTCGCGAAAGCGTATATAGCCCTAAAAACAAAGAAGCCTCATATAAGAGGCTCCTTTTGTCAATGTATGCATGTAAAATGCGCTAGTGAATAATTAATCTTTCTGTAAATAATCCCATATCCGTTTCTAGACGAAGGATGTAGGCTCCTTTACTTATGTTTGATACAGGTAGTTGTATAGTAGTTGTACCTGTTTCTGGTTTCCATTGTTGAATAACTTGACCAAGCATGGAGAATAATGCAGCGTTCTTTATATGATTACGCTCGTTCTTAGTCACTAGAATAAACTTTCCTTGTGCGTCAAAGTTTACTGTTACCGTTTGAATAGCTGTTTCTTCTTCTAGAGAAACATTTTCTTCTTGTACAGTAGTAGGGTCACTATTTTCTCCTTGCTCTTCCTGAGTTTCTTCTTCGGTATCGTTAGAAGTGTCATCATTGGTAGTTCCAGAAGTTCCTTCCCCTTGTTCTTGGTCTTCATTAGAAGTATCTTCATTGGTATCTTCTGTCTGGTTCTCTTCAAAAGTTCCTGAGTTTTCACCCGTACCAGACGTTTGATCTTCCTCTTCTTCCCAATTTGTTTCTTCTTCCCAGTCAGCATCTTCTTCATCCCAATCTGAATCTTCATCTTCAGTTTCTTCTTCGGTTTCTTCCTCTTCAGTTTCGTCTTCATCGGCGTCTGTTCTAAACACGATAAAATAACGATTGTAATGATCTCCAGCTTCAAGAGTGATTTCATAATCACCATCTAAAAGATTGGTTGTTGTATTCTGAACACGATCCTTTAGATATACTGTCGTGGTTTCTGTATCTACATTTTCCAGAGCGTCTATACCAATGGTAATAGGTCCAGACTGTGGTAATGTCACTACGAGTGGGAACTCTGTTACATCCGTAATATTAGGAACTCCTTGGATGACAAATTTCTTATCTTCCAGATCCCAAGTCATATCTTCACCAGGACCAAATTCAATTTGTCCATCATAGGTTCTATCAACTCCAAAAGTGGTATTTGGATCTACCGTGATCAAAAGTTGTCTGTGATATAAACTAGGAGAATCAAAACCAATTCTGAATTTCTGTCTCGTGTCTGGCGCATCTAGGTCTGAATCGTCTAGTTGTGCTATAGGAGTGTTTACTTGATTGCTATCACTTTCTCCTTCCTGCTCCTCTCCAAATAAGAAGATAGAAGCACCGCTCTCTCTTACAAAGTTACGTTGTGTATTACTAAATACGATATCTCCATCACTTACGGCAGCAACAAAGAATCCTTGTCCTACGGCAACATAGCGATCAGGCGTTTTTGTTCCTCCACCTATTTGGGCAACATCTGGGTGACTTACCGCAGGTGTTCCTCCAGAAAGCGTATATAGGGCATAACCAGCTTGGTAATCTGCAGTGATATGATTTCCACCTCCATAATGCTCCCAGAGGTATAATGTACCGTCAAGATGTGGGTTGTCATTAATAAAGTCATTGGCATCTAAAGCCGATGGGAAAGGGTTTCCTACAATATAATTTCTATCGGCAAGAGCAGGCACTACAATAGCTTCTGCATCTGTACTGTTATTAGGCTTTCCTACAAAGACATAGTTTTGAGGATCTGTAATCGCTCCCGACCCGGGTCCTTTCATCGTATATCCTTCACCTACACCTACACTTCCAAATGGACCAACATACTGGAATTGTTCAAGTCCATTACTGTATTTAAACATCCAATACGCACTAATCGTAATAGGTGAAGATGGTGCTCCATTGAGACCACCACTAAAATTCATGATAGATGGATTGTTAGGATCTGTCCCGTCATTCATGACGTTTGCAATACTATAATCCAAGTTAATCTGAGTCCCATTGATCACACTTACTGGAGACGACCAGATATTATACGAATACGTATCTGCGGTTCCTTGTTGATCTTTTTCTAAAGATCCAATACTCGTCAGGTCAAGATCACTATTTTCTGTTTGTATGAGTTGTGACTCATCTACAAGATCTAAGACACCATCTACTTTAAGGTAGTGGGATACTTCTATTTTACTATCATTTTCTATAGATAGCTCATTGGCTTGTACATCTAAAGCAAGTACCGTGTTGTTTGCTTGTGTTGTAACATTATGGGCGGTTTGCACAATATTCCATTCTACATTTACCGTATTGTCAGCGATAGATGGGCTATTAGGTACTTGGAAACCAGTTCCATTTTCCCAAGTAGTTTGGTTTGCCCAATCACCTGCCGTTACAGATACATACGGAAGCGGCGCTGTTTGATAATCTACTGTATCTAAGTTTTTGATAGCAGCAATAAGATTATTGTTAGACTCATCTTTTACGTTTGTAAAGGTATAAATGTTCATAGGGAAATAGGCAGCGACATCATCCCAATCGGTTGTAGCAAATTCGTTTTTAGAAATCGTAGGAGGGACAATTCTACCTCGTACTCTTAAATCTGTATTTTCTTCGATCTCTTGATTCATAATAAAACGAATCTGATCTTGGCTCAATGCAATATCCCATACGCGTAATTCATCAATAGTTCCTTCATAAAAATTTGTAGGCGCTCTTTCGTCTACAGCTCCAATTAAGAAGTGACGGTCATTGCTTACTGGCGGGTCTAATGTTTCTGTATTATCTAAAACACCATCTATATAAACGTTTGCTGTAGTTCCATCATAAGTGATAGCAAATTGGTGCCACACATCATTAGGAATTGGAGTTGTAGTTCGGATTTCTTGCATGGTTCCACCAGCATTTCTCCATCGTACTCTTACACGTCTAGTATTTATAATGTCTATGGCATATCCTTCGGCAAAAGCAGCATCTCTTTTTGATACGACGGTATAGCCTCTATCGCTATGGTTGATCCATGCAGAGACAGTAAAAGGTCCTGTTAGGTCTAAAGAATCATCGGCATCCATATAATCCTGTACACCATCAAATGTAATAGAGCGAGGGTATACATATTCTGGTGCATATCCAAAGGTGATATACTTAGTACCAATAAAATCATAGGTAGTTTCTAAGTTAGCGCCATTAATGTTCATAATACGATATTCTGATGTAGGACTAAAGGTAGGCGTATCAGACACAAACATGAGGTAATCTCCAGGAGGTGTTATCGTAGCAGAAAGTGATATTTCTGGTATAGATACCTTTACGGTACCAACGGTACCTGTTTCTACTACTTTCCAAGTACGCTCTATAGAGCTAAAGTCTACGATCGTATTAAGTCCAGCAATACCAGCACTCATATCAACAACGATTGGCGTTGCTGCAGCAAGCGGGGCATCATCATTCCCCCACATTAGGAAGTTTCTATCAGGGATTACATTAGGATTAGTAGCTATGTTTTCATTGTTGGTAGCATAAACATCAGTGAGTCCCATGGTAACAATTGCGCCTGGATTTACCGAGGTAGATTGTTTTTGATTTAATCCTGAATTATCATCTCGTCCTATACCTGCAATATCGTAATTGAATCCTGAGTTTGATACCGTGTTCCAGATCACATTATTGCTAGAATCAACATAGTTTTCATCTCCGAGCTCGGTAGCTGTTGTACTATTAGTATCGTGTAGCGTAATCCCATTTTTAATTGCGAGATAGGATTGTATTCTAGATTGATCTATAGCAGAGTTAGGAGAAGCATAACTAATCATCTCTGTTATTTTCCCATTAAAGTGAGAATCAAAAGGAGTTCCCATAATAGTAATACGTCCTACACCTAATATATACATAGAGTTGTCAATAGAACTATACGGAAGATCACCATCAGAAAAACCTGTACTTTGATTATACGTACGTCCAGCATAATTATCGATACGAATTCCATTCTTATAGATTGTCGATAGATTTGCGACAGGATCATATTTTACGTTAAAGATCATCACTTCATTGTCATAACTATCTGTACTACTTTCGTAGGCTCTACCATAGTTTATACCATCAGAACTCGCTAGATTTGAAGGCGTAGATCCAATCATGTGGCTTATAATATTGTCTACTGCTATAAAGCGTATAGAACCTGGATTAATCCAGAATCCCGTTCCGTCCTCAGCAAAATCTTCAGGCGTAACCCTTCCAGATATAATAGTCTCTTGAGAAGAAGTGCTATTTACATTACCATCAGGCTGTACTACAAGCCAATATTCATCTGTAAAAAATCCTCCTTTTCCTTTAAGCTCTGTATCATTAGAAGTGCTAAAGTTGAGTACAGGATTATGGTTTATGTTTTCTGTACTATTATCATAATAGGTAGGAGCACTATTATTTGCGACTCTTGCATCATTATCAAAAGCTTCATCATTCCATGTACTTACGGCATTCCCATCAGTTTCTGCTATCCCAACATTTGATTTAAGCCATAATCTAAGATTTGAAGTCACATCTCCAGGACCTAATGAAGGATTTGTAAATGGAGTAATAGGATTCCCTAAAATTAGAACATTGTCAAAGTTTACTCCATCATCTGTAACACCATCACCATCTGAAGCAAAGGTAAATCTAAATCTAGCTTGCGAGTTATTATCTAGTGTACTAGGCATATTTATTGCAGCAATTACAAAAGAAGACTGTGTAGCAGAAGATCCGCTGTCACTATTACGTCCTGCCCATCCATCTACACCCGATCCTAATGCTGTGACATTATCGGTATTATACCAGTAATCTGTTGGGCTAGCAGCGTACGCTCCCAGAGGAGTCCACGTAGTACCTCCATTTGTAGAGTACTCCATACGAAATCCATCTTTCGTATCATTAGAGGTGTCATGACGAATGTCTACTTGAACTCTAAGGTTTGTATAGCTCGTTAAGTCTATCACAGGGCTCGTGACACGAGTAAGAGAATTATCTGCGTAATTATTATAGTTACTTGTGTACCAATAATTACCTTCCGTACCTGTTTCTGTTGTATTGGTTCCATACGTCCACACAGAGTTTCCTCCAGGATTAGACACCGTCCAACCTCCATTGTTGGTATCAAAATTTTCGTAATATATCGTGTATTTAGGATCCGTATTAATAACAGCCGTTCCTTGGATATCAAAAGTATATACCCCTTCATTACTATCGTTATTTACTATTCTAATAGTTGCATTATGAGTACCTGCAGCTGTAGGTATGTAGCTTATTTGGAACGTCGTACTTTCTGAAGGATTAATAGCATTATCAGGAATTGAACTTACCGAAAACTGTGCAGCATCTGCCCCTATGATCGTTATATAAGGGGAAGCTCCTGACAATGTAAGGACACCAGATCCATTATTTATAATTGTAAAGTCATTAATATTGGTAATACCCACATCTACAGTTCCAAAATCAGTTCCATCTGTAATATCTGGAGTGACATCGCCATCTGCAATAGGATTTGATAATCCTGTAATATCAATCTCTGGCGACAACACAACAGACGCCTGTCCTGTAATATCAAATGTATATGGGTTTTCATCACTGTCATTATTTGCAATCGTTACCGTAGCATTGTGCGTTCCAATGATTCCTGGATTGTAGGTAATTCTAAATGTGGTAGAACCTCCGCTACTAGGTATGGTAGACGTAGAGGGAATTGTTGTTAATGTATATTGTCCAGCTCCAAGCCCTGTAATCGTTACATAAGGAGAAGGACCTGTCAGTAATAAGTCGGCGCTTCCTGAGTTACTAATAATAAAATCACTAAACGTTGTATTTCCTGTTAATAAAAATCCAAAATCAGTACCATCTACAAATGTTGGTGTCGTATCACCATCATTAATAATATTACCCATTCCAGTAATAGTCATTTCGGGTTCTGGACCTGTTCCTGTTCCTCTAATATTAAAGTTGTAAGGGTTTTCATCACTATCATCATTTGCAATGGTAACAACAGCATTGTGAGTTCCAATTGCAGACGGGGTATAGGTAATCGCAAAGGTGGTTGTGCCAGTTAAAGCATCTACGGTATTTGAGGGGATATTTGTGATTGAAAACTCACCAGCATCTGCTCCTGTGATGGTCAAGTAAGGAGAAGCTCCTGTTAGGTTTAGATCTAACGTTCCTGTATTGAATATAGTAAATGTGTTTTCGTTTGTGTTTCCTACCAAAACATTTCCAAAATCAGTATCATCTGCAGTAGAAGGTGTCGTGTCTCCATCAGAAATAGAGTTTCCTAAACCTGTAATATCCATTTCTGGTTGCGGAACACCAGAAACAACATTTATTGAATAATCTTCTACTTCTCCAAAAAAGTTATTGTCTTCATCACAAGACCCTGGTGTTGTCGTTCCAAAACGGTGCGATACTCTCATTCTAGTAGTTCCTATTGTAGCCGAGACGGGTACTGTGAAACTTAATGGAGAGTTTGATGTAGGTGCACTAGCCGCACTAAAAGAGGTTCCCAAATCGTAGGATTCTCCAGGATCATCAAAATCTTTATCTTGATTCCAATCGATCCATACATTGGTTACAAAATCATTATTACCCGCGGTATTCACCTCTGTAGTTATCGTATAATCAGTACCCGTTGTTAGGTCTGTAGATATGGACGTAAAATCAGAGTAACCGCTAGTGGCAGTTCCTGTACTATTATTGATAGTGTTTACATTTACTCTACTAATCCCCGTTGTAAAATTCACGATTGCCATAGATCCACAATACTGAGGATCTGTAGTCACCACAACATTATCAACAGAAATATCACTATCAAAGCCGGTACCCGTACGACCTACAAATCGTAGATTGATCGTGTTTCCTGCATAGGCAGAGATATCAACGATCTCTTTTCTCCATGGTCTATTTTCAGCACTTTGTTGCTGTCCGTTTACTGTAAATAAGTCGGTCCAAGTAGTCCCAGCGTTATCACTTACTTGTAATGTCAATCTTCCCGTTCGATTACCATACATGTGATAATCAAATGAAAAATAAGCTGCTGTTTCAGCAGAAAGATCAATACAAGGGCTTCTTAAAAATGCTGTTGCGTTAGGTCCTAAATTTCCACCTCCATTTGAAGCCTCTGTATAATAGTAAAAAGTACCATTACTAGCTTGAAATGGCCCCGTGTTGTTAGAAGGCGTAGTACCAGATCGTTGCGTCCAGTTACCACTATCTCCAGTAGGTTGAACCCAGTCACCCAGACCACCTTCAAAACTTTCATTGTATGGAAAAGAGGTTATTGAAGTACCCGTACACGCGTATACGTCTTCTTCTCCCTCGGCTGTTACCGGTGAGGCTGTATTATTTAAAGCAAAAAGAGGTTGAATTGAAAATAGAATACTTAAAACAAAAGTACACAAAGTACTGTACGAAGTAATTTTTTTCATTTTTTAGGTTTTGTTGCTGTAAAGCTTTGGGGACTTTACAGTGATTTGGGACCACTAAATTACGAAATTTCTCAATCCCACCATAAAAAAAGTGTTAAAATTGTGTTTCTTGACCTTGTTTTGTGTATTTCGTCGATGTTTTTAGAGTATTAATAGGAAAAAAGTTAACATATTTAGTAAGTTTTTGCTTTTTACGCTTTCGCGAAAGCATAAAAAAAGGGAATCCATCATGAATCCCCTTTTTACTTTTAATGTAATGTATAATTTTCTATTCTTTGCGGCTCACTTTTTTTCGTATTCCAAAGTATATTCCAGCTGCGATTCCTAAACCTACAAATCCGTCTATAGGCGCTGCGGGTGTTTCATCATTTACATCATCAGGAAATACAATTTGTGCATTTGCTGTGGTTATGCTAAATGTACTTATGAGAATGACAAGAAAGCAAAGATGTTTGATACTATATTTATTTTTCATAAGTGCTTTTATTTTTTGATTAGGCGTTTAGTAATACTTCCAGATCCTGTTGTAAGGGTTACAAAGTAGATTCCGTTTGTAAGGGTAGATAAAGAAGCTATTTCCAAAGTGTCTCCATTAAAACTACGCTCTTTATTATACAGAATCTGACCTAATACATTATTGATTTTAATAGTAACATCTTGTCCTCTTAATTGTGTAGAAGTAATCAGAAGTTGATCTCCTTCTAATGGGTTAGGAAACATAGTAATATCATCTGTAAAAGCTTCTTCTATAGTAAGTGCTTTTTCTTCAAAAATAATCTTAAATCGATCACTTGCACTACTAGCCTCTATAGAAGTATCTACCGTAAAAGTGATAAAGTTATCTCCTTCTTCTAGTTCGTAAATTTCTCCAGTAAATGCATCTTCCAAATACGCTGTTACTTCTTCAAGACCTGCTTGCTGCACACGTAAGGTATATGCGTCTGTTCTATACGCATTATTGAATAGCTGGATTTCATCATCTATATTAGGGTTTGCTCTACGCTCTACACTTAATATAGCATCTCCATTTGTGATTGCCATATTTTCATCTATATTAAAGAACTTAGCGGCATCTGTTAATGTAATGTCATTACTAAAGTCTGGAGAAAATAAGATCACAAAGTTATCTTGTAATTTGCTTCCAGCATTATAATCTTCCGTTCTAAATAATTGTCCTATAATATGTGCATTGTCTACAATAGGATTTTCTTCTGTAAAAAAGATGTTTGTATCTTCTCCTACTACTTTATCGCTTTCATTAAATGTTATCGCCGTTGAGTTATCTCCGACTGTTGTTGCCGTTGTCACAAAAGCCGACTGCCAAGGTTGGAAGAAGTGATTTGCTTCAGATCCAGCACCATTGGTAGATCCAGCTCCTGTAAGAATCACAGTGACATAAGCGCCTCTGGCTCCTAGTGTAGCATCCCATACGTAGTACTGATTGGTATTAATATTTGTAGCATTAGCTACAATGGTATTCATTTCTACCGTTGCTTGGTAAGGGTTTCCAATAAGGTTAAAACTTCCAGCAGTATGATTTAAATCTGCACCTGTGAGTGTTGAAGTTCCCGTAATGATAGTTCCGCTTGCTCTTAGTCTTGTATCAGTTGGCGTAGCACTATTAGAGGTAACATCAATCGTACGATCTCCACGTACAAATAAGAGGTAAGAGCCACCAGCAGTAAGTGTATTTACATCAGTGTTTCCAATAGGGGTTAGGGCAGGAGTTGCTGCACTGTTATCATAGGTAAATAATGAAGGATTCCCTGAAGGTGTGGTATCAAAACCATCGGCTCCCGTTGTAGATCCTGTAATATGTGTTCCAAACCCAGCAGCGGTTGATCCGTTTTCTTGCCAGTTTTCACGTATCGTAGTTGTGGTCGTCACTGGACTCGTTACAAAACGGAAGGCTCTTCTTGCGGGAACAAAACGTTCTATGCTTACATTACCAGTAACCGTCCCGTTTCTAACCGGAGCAATCATAGCCGATTGTAAAGCACTGCTTAATAAAGTGAGATTATCATTTGTTGTGATATCACCTTGTCCGAGTGTTAAGAGTTCATTGACGCTAACTCCAGTGTCTATTGTAATAGAAGCACTATTATCTATGGTAAGTTTTGCTACTTCAAAGGCATTTCCAGAAAAAGATTGATCTGTTCCGTCTTTCTTAAAAGCAATAACTTCTGCTTGATCTCCATCTAGTGTTCCTGCATTTGCAATGTTTCCAGAAAGTTGTACTCGTGTTGCACCTAGATCCAAAGTAGCACCAGCATCTACAGTGATATTATTGATGACAGTATTCGCAGTAAGTGCAATACTTCCAGAACGTACAATTATATTATCGGTAGCGGTAGATACACCACTAGGATCTCTAGGATTCCAAGTGCCCATATCATAAATATAGTCTGTAGCACCTAAAGAAATTTTTAAGTTATCAATGGCCATATCACTCCTGAAATCAGCTCCTGTAGTTCCAGTAATACGAATCTGTATGATCTCGTCATCCATAGTAGATAAATCTACCGTTTGTGTTAACCAATCAGCATTGTTAGTTCCTTGTTGTTGTCCTGTTAATGTTGCAGCAGGGATCAGTGTCCAATTGGCTCCTTGATCAACA
>NZ_CALEMI010000153.1 GCF_937910895.1 uncultured Dokdonia sp.
GTTACTGTGACGATTACGGTCGCAGTTTCTGTCGTCGTGCTTCCATCAGGATTGGTGACCGTGACGGTATAATCAAAGGTATCGGTTCCATTGAAATCAGGATCTGGTGTATAGGTAACCGTGCCATCAGGATTGATCGTGACCGTTCCATTGGCTGGATCGGTTACTTCAGTGACTTCTATATCAGCGTTTGGATCGAAAGTATCATTGTCTAATACAGCAATATCGACTGGTGTATCTTCTGGCGTAGTCGCCATATCATCCATGATATCTTGCTCTGGTGTTACTGTGACGATTACGGTCGCAGTTTCTGTCGTCGTGCTTCCATCAGGATTGGTGACCGTGACGGTATAATCAAACGTATCGGTTCCATTAAAATCAGGATCTGGTGTATAGGTAACCGTGCCATCAGCGTTGATTGTTACCGTTCCATTGGCTGGATCAGTTACTTCCGTGACTTCTATATCCGCGTTTGGATCGAAAGTATCATTGTCTAATACAGCGATATCGACTGGCGTATCTTCTGGCGTGGTCGCCATATCATCCATGATATCTTGTACTGGTGTTACTGTGACAGTGACTGTTGCAGTTGAAGTATCTCCATTACTATCCTCTATCTGATAGACTAACTCATCTTCTCCGTTAAAATCAGGGCTAGGTGTATAATCTATAGTATCATCTGTTGGGTCGTCTGGTGTATTATTGTCATTTACAGTTGCTGTTCCATTAGAAGGACCCGAAATAATAATGATAGTTCCTGTTGAAGGTCCATCTGTACCAAAATCATCATCTTCTGTAACATCTATATTTATTGGTGTATCTTCTGGTGTAGTCGCCGTATCATCTTCAGCATTTGGAACTTGGTTGGAAGAATTTACTGTTACTGTTTCTGTATACGTACATCCATTAGCATCAGTGACAATTATTGTATAATCTCCAGAATCTAGATTTATAATCGTAGCTGTGGTTTCTCCATTACTCCATGAGTATGTATATGGCGGTGTCCCACCAGAAGGAACAGCTGTAGCAGTTCCATCATTTACAGTTGCTCCATTCTCATTTGTTGTCGTTACGTCTGCGGTTACAGCACTATTTGGTTGCATCACCGTAGCGTCTACTGTAATCTCACATCCATTAGAATCTGTTACAATTACAGAATAATTTCCTGCTGCTACATTGATAATATCTTCTGTAGTCTCTCCATTACTCCAAGCAAACGTGTATGGGAATGTTCCACCACTTACTGTTAAGTTAAGAGAGCCTGTACTTTCATTAAAACATAAAACGTTGTTTACAGCAATACCACCACTTAAAACACTTGGCTCATTTACGGTAACTGTGGATTGTGCGGTACAATTTGTGAAACCATCGGTTACGGTCACTGTATATGAACCAGCGACTAAACCTGTAATATCTTCTGTCGTAGCTCCGTTACTCCATAAGTACGTAAATGGTCCTACTCCTCCTGTAGTATTTGAAGATGCTGTTCCATCTGAGAATCCATTACAACTTACATTGGTTGCGCTTGTTGTAATTGCTAAGTTGTTACAGCTACCCTCATTTACAGTCACCGTATTCATAGCTTCACAGCCATTGGCATCGGTTACCGTTACGTTATAAGTATTTGGTGCTAATCCAGTAATGGTTTGAGTGGTCTCCCCATTACTCCATAGATAGGTATACGGTGGTACTCCTCCTGTTGGGTTTGCGGTTGCTGTTCCATTGTTTAAGCCTGGACCAGTCTCATCAGTTGATGAAATCGAAACCCCTACTGGACTTGTAGGTTCTGTAATGGTTACACTTTGCTCTACCGCTAAACATACGGTACCATCTATGGTAACGCTTACTGTATAAACTCCCGCTGTTAAATTACTTAATGTACTAGAGGTAACCCCTGAATCTATCTGTCCTGTATTCCAAGTGAAGGTAAATAAAGCCGCTGGGTTCGCATTTGAACTAGCACTCACCGTAGCAACTCCTGTATTTTCTCCTGCACAAAGTACATCAGTAACGTTTTGTATGGCAATCACCGCATCACAAGTATCACTACAATTGATAATCACACTTTGTACTAATTCACACCCGTTGGCATCAGTAATCGTTACAGAATGAACTCCTGCACCATTTCCATTAAAGTTTCCTGGTAAATTAGTGGCTGTCTGTGTGGTTTGATTCCCTGCACTTGCACTCCACTGATAAGTATAAGGAGCTGTCCCGCCTGTTACAGTAGCCGTCGCTTCTCCATTTAAACAACCTTGTGCCGTTGTCGCATCTATACGTGTGATATTTACACTTAAGGCATTGTCTGGTTCTGTAATTGTAAAATTATCAGAAATTGTACATCCATTAGCATCAGTAGCAACTACAGAATAATTACCAGCTACTAAATCTGAAATATCCTGAGTCGTCTCTCCATTACTCCAGGCGTAGGTGTATGGAGGAGTTCCTCCGTTTACTGTAAAGTCAATAGCACCTGTATCTTCACTATTACAAAGAACATCTACAACAACTCCTGATGAAGAAAGATCATCCTGTGGCTCTGTTACTGTTACATTTGCAGTAATGGTACAATCATAATCATCAGTAACAGTTACTGAATAGCTTCCTGCCGCTAAGCCAGAAATATCTTCTGTAGTCTCACCAGTACTCCATAAATAGGTATATGGAAGTTTTCCTCCTGTTACAGTAATATCGATCGCTCCATTTATTTCTCCTTTACAAAGAATATTGGTAACATCTATAGGAATAGCAATATCCAAATCATCAATAAGTACGGTTGTTGAATTTTGATTTTCACAACCAGAATCTGCATTTCGTACTCTAACCTGATATGTTCCCTCAGGAAGATTTGTAAAAGTAGGACTTGTTTGATACCCTCCACCATTGATAGAATATTCAAACTCTGGTCCAAGAGGTGAAGTGATAACAATATCTGTCGATCCACTTTGATTACAATTCAAATCAATTGTTGGCTCTTCTGGTAAATCATTAAATGTAATTGTCACCGTATTAGTATCACAGGTACTTTGGTTTGGTGATGGTAAACACACCTCATACTCAAAAGTCACAACTCCTGTAAAATCAGATGTTGGAGGAGTATATGTAAACGATCCATCACTATTAAAGTTAAAACCAAGACCTGCAGGACTAGGCTGTGTAATAGCTGTATATGTTGATCCTACGGGAGTAGAAGTCTCATTATTTATCTGTCCATTAAAGGTTCCTTGATTTACACATTGAAAAGCTATTTGTGGTTGTGCATATCGCTGTAAAATAAAGAACTTCCCATCTCCGTGATCTCTCGTAGCTGATAGAAATTCTATTCGAGTAATTTTTGAACCTGTTGCTGCTAGATCACTTAATCTAAATAAAGCAACTGCTATGGTTTGGCTGTTATCTTGTTCTCTACCTGAGCCCCAGTAATCTGAATTTCCCTGAGGAGCAGAAAAACCACCTTCTCTTAAATCTCCATCACTTACAACAAACGTATCTCCAAGTAATTCTTCTGTAGTACTATTAGGTCTAAAACCAAATACTTGTACAAAGTAACAGTTATTTCCCCCTCTTTCTGTAACTGCCAAAATTCCATCTGCATTAGAAGGAATTGCTGGATCATAGAAAATAGTTTGTTTTTGAGAAAGACTTTGTTGCGGTGTATTATAGGTCTCACAAAAGTTTTGACCATTAGGGTTGGCTGTAAAGTAATGATTTAAGTTTTGGTCTTGAAATGCGCTAAGTGCCGCATTATCCCAAGCAGATGTCGTATCAGTAATATCTAATGTAGCAGAAACACTCGTCCCTATGACTTCACCTCCATTTAAAATAACACCATTTACACTATGGGCATTCCCATTTGGATTTCCTGGATTTGCTCCGTTTCCAATTCCTAATCGCGTTAACTGATATGCAGACGGCACAACAAACGTATTATATTGTACAGGATTTGTAGTACCTATTGTAATAGATCTAATTGTAGCAGCTCTATTGTTTTCTCCATTACTAATATCTCCATTATTATTAATATCCTGTTCATCTGACCACTGAAACGTCACTCCTTCTAATATAGCATCTTGATCCTGTCCTATTTGCGCTTGCGCGAAACCAAAACCAAATAATAACACCAAGGTGAGTAATCGAGAAAAACACACTTTGTTTCTCTTGGTACTAACGGATACAGCTGCCGAAGTATATTGAATCTGGTCATCACCTACTGATCGCTGATTAAAGAAAGATTCGTTTCTGGAATTAAAGTAATGTAACTTCATACTGAATATATCTAAAAATGACTCCAATTCCTTAAGGAATTTCACACGATACGTATTGAATGTCGTCTTGTAACTTTTTTTCATAATTGGGTTTATTAAACCATAGTAATGAGCAACACCTATTCAACCACATGGGCATACTGGTGCTAATTATTTTAATAAGAAATACTAGTTGAGAAATTGATCCTTAAAAGAATCTAGAAAAAATAATCTTAATTATACCTTTAGTACAATAGATTCCCCCACGAGTACATAGAACACTTTGCCTATTTTTATACTCTACCATAATATTCAAATTTATATTTTGTTATAAACTATTTTAAGTATTAATATTCAAGTTGGGTCATCAAATATATTTTATTAATTTTAACTTAAAATACATTATCGCAACTTTTAGACCTTCTTAATCAAATCATCGACCAACTACACAAATTACTGCTTTTCCGTAAGCTAGTATGCGGATTTAAGACACTCCCATGAACACTTTTCAAAATTACTGGTTTCACATAGGTCTCGTTCCCTACCATATCTTTAAATACAATCTTTTCAGTAGGTTATGTCCGCTTTCGCGAAAGCGAATATCCGTAAAAAAACAATTTAAATTATTAAAATTTAAAAATCACGTAGTTTTACGGGGCTATTTTTAAGAAAAAATCATCAATACTATAGACTTCAAATAGGGCGCTTATTTACCTCAAAATGCGTCATCTTTTATAAGTCTTACTATGTTAAAAAAATATTCGAAATCATTCTATTTTTTATAAGATGATTTTGAGTATTTTCTAAATAATTCATATCAAAAAAATAGATTTTTTATACGCAATAGTATTTTACCTCATCTCACGATCACATCTAATTTGTATGTGATATCCATGTAAAAAGGAATCACTATATGATTTTTTTACACTTTAAATATATAGCCAACTTGTTTTTGGAGGTATATACGTAGTTTTTTACTAGATGGTTTCCTTTATATTTGCATCACAAAATTTAGCTATCATTCATGAGTGTAAAAGCCGAAATCGCAAGACGAAGAACCTTTGGAATTGTATCGCACCCCGATGCAGGGAAAACCACATTGACAGAAAAGTTACTCCTTTTTGGAGGAGCGATTCAGGAAGCAGGTGCTGTAAAATCGAATAAGATTAAAAAAGGAGCGACCAGTGACTTTATGGAAATAGAGCGTCAGCGTGGAATCTCCGTAGCAACTTCTGTACTCGCTTTTGAATATAAAGGAACTAAAATCAACATCTTAGACACTCCTGGACATAAAGATTTTGCCGAAGATACCTTTAGAACACTCACCGCCGTAGATAGTGTAATTGTTGTGATAGACGTTGCCAAAGGCGTTGAGGAACAAACCGAAAAACTGGTAGAAGTATGCCGTATGCGCAATATTCCTATCATTGTATTTGTCAACAAGCTGGATCGTGAAGGAAAAGATGCCTTTGAATTACTAGATGAAATCGAACAAAAACTAAAACTTTCTGTAACTCCCTTGAGTTTTCCTATTGGAATGGGATACGACTTTAAAGGTATCTATAACATCTGGGAGAAAAATATTAATCTCTTTAGTGGTGATAGCCGTAAAAACATAGAAGAAACTATAGAAATTTCTGATCTTCAAGACACTGTCCTTGATGAACTCATAGGCGCTAAGGCAGCCAATACATTAAGAGAAGAACTAGAATTGGTGCAAGGCGTCTATCCAGATTTTGACAAAGAAGCCTACCTCGCTGGAAAACAACAACCTGTATTTTTTGGATCCGCTTTAAATAGTTTTGGAGTGCGCGAACTCTTAGATTGTTTTGTGGCGATTGCACCTACCCCGCGTCCTAAACAAAGCGAAGAACGCCTAGTACATCCTAATGAAAAAGATTTTTCTGGTTTTGTCTTTAAGATTCATGCCAATATGGATCCAAAACACAGAGACCGTCTTGCCTTTATAAAAATTGTATCTGGCGTTTTTGAACGCAATACCCCTTATTTACATGTCCGCCATAACAAGAAATTAAAATTTTCAAGCCCAAATGCTTTTTTTGCCGAACGCAAACAAATTGTAGATATCTCCTATCCAGGTGATATTGTAGGATTGCATGATACCGGTAACTTTAAAATTGGTGATACGCTTACCTCTGGAGAAGAGATTCATTATAAAGGAATTCCGTCGTTTTCACCTGAGCATTTTAGGTATATCAATAATGCAGATCCTATGAAAACCAAGCAGTTAAACAAAGGTATTGATCAGTTGATGGATGAAGGAGTGGCACAGTTATTTACCTTAGAACTCAATGGCCGTAAAGTGATTGGAACCGTTGGTGCGTTGCAATATGAAGTAATTCAATACAGATTGGAACACGAATACGGAGCCAAATGTACCTACGAACCACTCAACGTATACAAAGCCTGTTGGGTAGAGCCAGAAGATCCAAAAGGGGAAGAGTTCAAAGAATTTTTACGTGTAAAACAACGCTTTATGGCAAAAGACAAAAGAAACCAATTGGTATTTTTAGCCGACTCTGCGTTTAGTCTTCAAATGACACAGCAAAAATACCCATCGGTAAAGATGCATTTTGTAAGTGAGTTTGATGTCGCCTAAAAACAGATGCTCATTATAATGCCATTTATTTTGCTCTAAAATTAAAGAGATTATTAGATATGTCTATTTTCTAAAAATGGCTTAAAAACGTTTTAACGAAGCGTGATTTTTTAGCAGTATCACAATGTTCTATGATTTTTATTTTTAGGATAGATTTTTGTTATAAATATAATTGTCTGTTATTCGCTTTCGCGAAAGCGGACTCAAGATTAAAAAGACTCAGGATTAAAAAGACTCACGACCCAGGACTTACGACTTTTAAACTTATAAACTCCTCAACTCATAGACTCCTCAACTCATAGACTTCTCAACTCATAGACTCAAAAACTCAAAACTACTCCACTTTCACAAACCTAAACGTCCCGTTCTGCACAGCAGAAAAACCAATGACTTCTTGCGTTTCATTTCGGAGAAAGGTGAGTTCGATTTTGGCGGCTTTACTTTTAAAATGATCTGTAGCGAGTTGTTGTAAAGTAGCTGCGGTTCCAGGTGCATCCATCGGAACAAAGACGAGCATGGTATCAAATATCTTTATTTCGAAACGTTTGGAAGCATCGTCTTCTAATTGATAGATACCCACATACTCTTTATACACTTCACGCGCTATCTCAGATTTCTTTTTAATCATCAATGGTTGATTGAGCATGACACTTCCGATATAATCTGCAATCTCTTGGGTTCTGTCAAATTTTGTATTTGACAACACGCAGACAAAAATATCTTCTTTAGGCAAGTACAATCCGCTACTTGTAAAGCCAAATAAGTTCCCACCGTGTTGTACCGTCGGACTTCCTTGTAATTCTTTTAGAAAAAAACCATAGCCATAGCCTGTCCCCTCGCCTGAGTTCGTTTTCTTTTCGGTGGTGAGTTGGGTGACGACATATTCAGATAGAATCGTTTTGTCATGCAACGCCCGATGCCATACAAACAAATCATACACATTTGTGCGGACACCTCCTACAGTTGCAGACATGGCAGGTCCTTCTTTAAAAACACCAACTTCATCTTCGGCATAACCCGTGACAAGTTGTTTCGTTTTGATATGAGCTGGATCTCCGATAGCAGTGGACTTCATCCCAAGCGGGTTAAAAATAAATTGCTCCATATAGTCTCGCTTTTTCATTCCAGAAGCCTTCTCTATCACAGCATTTAACAACGGGTAATTCCCATTACTATACGCCCATTGAGAACCTGGTTCAAATAGCAAAGGCTCGTCTTTATAATAGGCGATCATATCCTTTGGGCTATAGTCTTTGGCGAGTAAATGAAATTCGTCTTCATCCACATCAAAATATTCAGGAACGCCGGAGGTCTGTGATAACAGATGATGAATCGTTATCGGATATTCTTTGACAGGGTAATAGGGAACGTATTGTTGAATGGTATCTGTAAGCGATATTTTTCCTTGTTCCACCAACTGTAAAACGGCAGCGGATGTAAATTGTTTGGTCATCGATGCGATTCTAAACACCATATCGGTTTTTAATTTTCGTTTGGGATGTAACGAAGCGAGTCCGTAGGCTTTTTGGAACAGGATGTTATCTCCTTTTGAAATCAACACCACTGCCCCAGGTTCGTTTTTGGGGTATTCGTCGGTTAGGAATTGATGGATGGTTTCAAGTTGAGTGGTGGGTTGTTGTGCAAAGAGTGTGGTGGTGAGGAGGAATAAAAGTATTATGATTATTTGTTTCATGTGTAAAGTTTCAATGTTCATGCAAAAGAAACGGTTATCTCTTATCCAGTCTACTCAAATCTAGAATTGAGTGTAGGTTTTTACTCTTTTTTTGTTTCCCCGACCCTAAAGAGAGCAAAAAAGTATTCCTATTTTTAAAATAGGGCCACCCTTCAGGAACGGGGGAAAAGATAGAGTCGGTTATAGTCGTCATCTCGACGTTAGGAGAGATCGCACAAGAAGCTAAGATGAAGAGAATACGTACTGTTATGTGATTTCTCGTCATTCGTTCCTCATTCTGTCGAAATGACGTTGCTTTTCTTAAAAATAGAGTACTACTCTATTTTAGAGTGTTACTCTATTTTGATTTTAATTTCAAAAAGCTAACAACGAATAGCTAATAGTTTTTAAAAGTAGTATGAGATTTCTGCCTTCTTTTTATGCTCCTTTTTAGTAGCGATCATGAGATTCTCGCCTTCGCGGAAATGTTTTTATCCTTGCGATTCCCGAAACGCTTTGGGTGATTGTCCCGTGAGCGATTTAAAGACACGCTGAAAAGTTGCTTGGGAGTTGAAACCACATTCAAAGGCAATACCCGTAATGGTGAGATGGGCATCGCTAGGGTCGAGTAAGCGTTTTTTGAATTCGTTGATACGGTAGGTATTGACATATTCATTAAAGCTTTTGCCTAGATGCTGATTCAATACTGCCGAAATGGTTTTTTGCGGAATCCCCGTTTGCGTGACCACTTCTTGTAATTTGAGCGTCGGATTTAAAAACCACTGCTCTTCTTCCATGAGGGTTTTTAGAGCCGTTACGGTATGATCTATGTCAGTTTTGGAAAGAGAAGACACCGAAGATTTCGACAGGGTTTTATAGCCAATGATATAGCCATTAATTCCCAACCAATAGACCAAAACCACCAACGGAATATACACAGGATACCAACCGACAGCGCCTAATACATAACGAGAAACGGCAGGAATACTGTACGGAATCAAATGCAGTAACCAAATCACTGAAAACACCATAAAGCCTATGAGGAAACGTTTTGCCCATTTCGCGGAAGCGGTCTCCTTTTCCGCTTGAGATAGTTGTTTCCAAAATGTATAAGACAACCAAAGATAGATGACCAGCGAAATCCATCTTGGGATATCGATGTAGGTGTTATAGGTATCGATCCAATCGCCTATGTTTCCTAAGGGCAACGAACCCAACAGTCCGAAAAATCCGCCGATGATCAATACTATCACCACTATATGTGGTAATAGATCCAAAATTACCGTATAGAAATGACGCCGATCAACGCGAGTGCTTGTATAACTAGGTATCACTAAGGCACGGATATAAAAATACACCAACGGTCCCACTGGCATAATGACGACCAACGGCACCACCGCCTGCACTACATCCCAAAAGGAATTGCTATCAGGGAAGGCTTCTAAAAGATAGAGATTAAAACACGCCAACGAGATCAATAAAATAATCCATGCAAGGAGCCGATTCGCTTTTTGGTTGACCTTAAGCCTGTACAAAACCACCACCGTAATCACGCCTTGAATCGTCCCAAGAAGTAATAGAATCGTTAAGAGCGTACCACCGTTTTGCATGAGGCAAAGGTATCTTTTTTTTAAAAGAATCAGGACTCAAGACTCACGAATCAGGACTAAAAAAGAGTCTAGATTCTAGACTGAAAGACTTATCCCCTTTAACCTTTTAAACCCATAAACTTTTAAACTCACTAATACGGTGACTTCGGTACAATTTTAAATCATCACGCTGTGCTGATCTAAAATCACTCAGCCTCCTTACTTTAGTGCTATCTAAAACTAAATGTTAGGTGATTGAGTGCTTTCGCTTTTCGCGAAAGTGTACCGAAATTACCGATTCATACACTCGCAATGTGGGTTTCCGTAATGATCCTATGAGAGAGTGAAGTACCTTTGGTTTTTACTTTCGTGAAATCACAACATCAAAAAATAAATACCCTTTTGAATATATGATTTTATGCGTATAAATTCAGTAATTTTAAGACGACTAACATCTTACTATCATAAATGGCATTATATCAAGCATCTGTCTTAAAAAAATATCTAAAACAACAAGATCAAGAAACCGTACAAAAAGCATATAAAAAATATGCGAAGTACTTCTTAAACCCTACCATACAAGACAATATTCGTACGAGTAAAGAAGAGCAGTTTCAAGCTACTTTTCTCACGGAATTGTTTGTAAATATACTGGGCTATACACTCAATCCAAACCCTAACTTTAATCTGACTACGGAGTTTAAAAATCAAAAAAACGCTCGTAAAGCAGATGGTGCGATTCTCAAGGACGATACTGCTATTGCAGTCATAGAGCTTAAAGGAACGAAAACCAAAGACCTAGAAAGCATCCGAAGGCAAGCCTTTGATTATAAAGCCAATCAAAAAGGATGTGTGTATGTGATCACTTCAAACTTTGAAAAACTACGCTTTTACATAAACGATGCAACCGAGTTTGAAGAATTTAACCTTTTTGAGCTTACAGAAGACCGTTTCCACCTACTCTACCTCTGCTTACATAAAGATCATGTACTTACTCATGTCCCTTTAGCGATTAAGGAAGCATCTATCGTAGAAGAAGAAAAAATCACCAAGAGCTTCTATAATGACTATTCCATATTTAAAAGAGAGTTATTTAGAGATTTAGTAAAACAAAACGGTAGCCGACTTAAAACTGAAGCACGAGAAACTTTAAAAGATATCACAACTGATGCTGCCTTAAAAAGCGAATTAGAACGGGCAGAAAAAAATGTAAAACTCTCTCTATTCAAAAAATCGCAAAAGCTTATTGATCGCTTTCTGTTTATTTTCTTTGCCGAAGACAGAGGCTTATTACCACCTAACTCTACCGTACAGATTTTAAACAAATGGAAAGCAGACGTTGATTTTGGTGACGAGCGTCCTTTATACGACTTGTTTAAGCAATACTTTAATTTCTTAGATATCGGAAGACAAGGTACCACCTCACGAGCAGAAATCTACGCCTATAACGGTGGACTCTTTAAGCCAGATACTATTTTAGATAGCCTTACGATTGATAATGAACTGCTCTATAAATACACCTTAAAACTAGCCAATTATGACTTTGAAAGTCAAGTAGACGTCAACATCCTAGGGCATATTTTTGAGAACTCCCTGAACGAAATAGAAAGTGTAAATGCTGATATTCAAGGAGGCGACTTTGACAAACAAAAAAGCAAACGTAAAAAAGACGGTGTCTTTTACACGCCTAAATATATTACCAAATACATTGTAGAAAACACCGTAGGCAAACTCTGTGAAGAAAAGAAAACTGAATTAGGCTTCCAAGAAGAAGAATACTTTAAAGGACGTAAAAACAGAAACAAAACCACCATTACAAAACTGGTCCAATTACTAGATGACTATAGGGCGTGGTTATTACAACTGACCATCTGTGACCCTGCCTGTGGTTCTGGCGCTTTCTTAAACCAAGCATTGGACTTTCTTATTAAAGAACACCGATATATAGATGAGTTAAAAGCAAAAATTTTAGGTGGTGGCATTGTCTTTAGTGATATAGAAAACACCATTTTGGAGAATAATATCTATGGAGTTGACCTCAATGAAGAATCTGTAGAGATTGCCAAACTTTCCCTGTGGTTACGTACCGCACAACCCCGACGTAAACTCAATGATTTAAGCAGTAATATAAAATGTGGAAACAGTCTTATAGATGACAAAAAAGTAGCCGGTGATAAAGCCTTTCATTGGGAGACCGCTTTCGCGAAAGTATTTAAAAACGGTGGTTTTGATGTGGTGATTGGGAATCCACCTTATGTTTACGCAAGAGGGGAAAATATGTCTGAATCTACCAAAGCATTCTACAATAGATTTTATAATGTTGCGACTTATCAACTTGATTTATATATATTATTTTTAGAAAAATCAATATCATTAATTAAGAATAGTGGCTTAGTGTCATTTATTACTCCTAATACATGGTTAAATAACTTAACTCTTAAGCCTGTTCGTAAGTTTCTTTTATCAGAAGTGAATTTTATTGAAATGGTGAATACACCTAGTGATGTTTTTGCTGGCGTAAATGTTGACACTATTATAGGAACTTTTTCAAAAAAACCTAATATTTATGATGTCAAATTAGTCACTGTTGTAAATAATGAATTTAATATAACTGGTTCAATTAATCAATCGAATTGGTTGAATAATAAAGATTATACAATAGATATTTTTACAACGGAAGAAATCAAGACTATTTTGAATAATGTTTATCAAAAATCTCTATTAGTAAATGAAATTGCTGAAGTTAATAGAGGCGTCGGAGTTTATCACAAAAGAATAGGGCATACAAAAGAATTTATTAATGAAGACCCATTTCAGTCTGTTAAAAAGGATGATGAAACATTTGTTCCTTATTTGAGAGGCCGAAACTTACAACCACGGTTTATTAATTGGGATTCAGATTCATTTATAAGTTATGGAGATTGGTTAGCTGAGCCAAGACAACCTAGCATGTTTGAAAATCAAAGAATTGTTATTAGGAAGATATTGTCAAATGGAATTAATGCATCGATGATACATAATAAGTTTGTGGTAGATCAACAGATTTATACATTACAACTCACTACTGACCAATTCGGTTATGATTTTGTTTTAGGACTACTAACATCAAAATTGATGACTTTTGTATTTAGATATAAGTTCTCTGAATTTGATAGTTTATTTCCTCAAATAAAACTTGCCCACATTAAACAATTACCAATATTTCAAAATACAAATACTTCTAAAGAATCCATTCAGACCTCATCTTATCAACTCGATGAAATTATTTCAATTTTACAAAAACTCATGAAGTCTTTTTATAAACTACATTTCCAGTAAGTTTTATTTAAATAAGCTTTCGAGAAAACTTGAAAATTGGCAAGAATTAGAATTTAGTGATTTTATCAAAGAACTCAACAAAGCGATTAAAACTAATAACAAAGCACTACTTTCAGAAGATAAGGAAGCCATACCAACCCTCACCAAAAAAGACGAGTTTGAGTGGTTAGAGTTGTTTGAAGAAAACAAGAAAAAAGCCCGAAACTTACAAACCCAAATCAATCAAACAGAAAAAGAAATAGATGCGATGGTGTATAAGCTGTATGGATTGACAGAGGAGGAGATTAAGATTGTGGAGGGGAGTTAAGTAATACATCAAGAATATTTGTAGTAAAAATGGAGAATAATAAACGTCTAGAACAAATTGAAATATCAATAATTATTATTAAATACGATTAAATGCAGAACGTGAACTAGGAGATATAAAAGCGTTTGGTAAACTTACCCTACACTATATCATTTTTGATCCTGATATGAAATATTTAGTTATTATCATAGAAAAAGAATTGGCGCTAAAATTGGGAAGGTATTAATATAAATTTAGATATATAAGAAGTAATCTTTTGTTAAATAATCCCTAACAGATTATATTACAAAATATTAATATTCAATATTTTATTTAGTATTATGGAAAATAAAGCAGAATTAAAAGAAAAGATAGATTTTTTTTGTGAAAATTTTATAAAAAAAATTAGCATTGATATAACAGAAAAAAGTAAAGTGAGTTTCATATCTATTGTAAAAGATTATTTACTTTACACCGCTGACAATATTATTGAGTTACAAACATATTATTTTCGGAATCCAGTAAATTTTTATAAATACTATTACCCTTTAGAATCTTATAGAGGAAAAGATTGTTTAAAATTTGTGAAACCAGCAGAGGAATTACAGAAGTTCAAGTTTTCCTTAATAGAAGGAGGGGCTGGATTTGGAAAAACAACATTATTAAGATATTGCTTTTTACAAGCTATTAAAGAAGTTAAAAAAATTCCTATTTTAATTCCCCTAAGGGATTTAAATGATATAGATATTAAAAAATTCTTTTCATTAAGTTCTGAAAGGTTATATGAAATAGATTATTCAACTGAAAAAATTGTTAACTCTTCAGATAAACAATCAATTAATATTATTTACGGATTGTTTAGGCAAAAATTTTTCAATAGGAGAAAACCAGACGATGATGAAATAAATATTTTAACTCAAATGTTAAAATCAGGGCTATTTATTTTTTTATTAGATGGTTATGATGAAATCATATATTCAAACCAAAATAAAATTTTATCAGATATAAATTCTTTTTATTGGACAAATTCAGAAAATAATATAGTAATAACATCAAGACCAAATTCATCAATTTATTCTTTATCATCATTAAAAAGATTTAGTGTTAGCAAATTATCTAATGAAGATATTAACAATTTTATAATTAAAATTAAAGGAAAAGGTAAATTTTCTAATAGCATTACTGAGGCATTAAATCATAAGAAAAGTAAGTTTTATAGAGATTTATTAAGAAACCCCTTACTACTCTCTTTTTTCATATTGACCTTCGAAGATTATCCTGAAATACCTACAAAAAGAAAAGATTTATATTATAATGTTTTTCAAGTACTTCATTCAAAACATAAGGCTAGACAAGGAATAACCAATATACCTAGAAGAACAAATTTAAGTCAATCTGAATTTATACAAGCATTATCGGTAATATCATATTCCTCGTACATGAATGGAAAGTATGAATTATCTGAAAATTATTTAAGTAAATTAATTTCAGAAGAATTAAATTCTTATGGTAAAATAAAAACTCCTTTTAAAGAAGAAGATTTATTTTATGATTTAGTACATTCAATTTCTATTTTAGTACAAGATGGAAGCCAAATATTTTATCTACATAGATCTATCCAAGAATATTATACAGCTGAATTTATAGGCTCTCTTGATTTCGAAAAAGAAAAAATTAAAGCTTATGAAAGATTAACAGATGAAAAAGTTCTTTCAGAAAAAGCTGATGATTTAACTAACCTATTAGACTTATTAATGGAGGTTGACCCAATTGGTGTAAAATCATTTCTTTTATTAAATTCTTTAGAAAACTTTATAAATTTTTCAGAAGAATTTGGCGAATATAGAACCATTGATTTTATAGAAACTTGTCAATTTGACGCTAATATTAGGATTAATTCTGATAATGAAAATCTTCTTTTAGTTGAATTAACTATGAGAGAAAACAAGCTAGTTAGCCTACTAAACTATTTTGGATATCATTTAACACTAACAAACATAATTGATAATATTGAAAAAAGTGAATTAGAAACCGATTTAGCTCATATCATTTCTAGTGATCCAGAGTTAATTTCAGAAATCAATTATAATAGTTATTCATTATTAGAATTAATAGATATTTCTGTCGATCTAAAAAATTGTGTTTTTGAACATTTTGATAGATTAGACATTGAGAATGATGTATTAAAAACTGTTCAAAAAGACGTGCAAAAACTAAAAGACGAAATTGAAAATTTTTCATTAGGATTAGATAGTATTATAACAGGCTAGTATTAATCAAAGATCAACAAAATGAGATTCGGTAAAAAAAAAACTGATTATAAATACTTTTGGAGTATATCTATACTTGCTATTACAATTGTAATAGGTCTATGGTTAGTTAATTGGCTTGTACTAAATAAATATCCTAATGAAGTAAGAGGCACTCACGGAGATATGTTTGGAGCTGTTAATGCTATTTTTTCAGGTTTTGCATTTGCTGGAATTATAATCAGTCTTTATTTACAAAGAATAGATTTAAAAAACCAACATCAACAACTTGAATTAAATAGAGAAGAAATAAAAAACACAAACAAAGAATTCAAAATACAAAATGATACTTTAAGAATTCAGCAATTTGAAAATCAATATTATAAAATGATTGATTTACATAGAGCGAATATCACTGACGTTAAAGTTCCATATTTAGAAGTTCTAGAAAGTTCATCAAGATCATCTGCCAAAAGCACAATTACGTCTAATACACAAAGACGAGAGTTAACTGGAAAAAAGGTATTTGTAGATATGGCAAAAGAACTTGAAATTTGTTTGAAATATTCTTTAGTAATTTTAAAATCAAAAAATCAAAAATATAAAGATTCAGATATTTTTCATTTTGCTTACAAAATATTCTTTTGGGGTATTAATTCAGAATTTATTAATTCAGAATTAATTTCAATATTAGATCAAAAAAAAGTTATAGAACTTCTTAGAAGAAAACAAAATGATTACAAGAAAGATTCATCAAAACCACATGAAAAAGGCTTAAAAATAAGATATATACCATTTCAAGGTCACGAATCCAAACTAGCACATTACTATAGACATCTATTTCACACGGTAAGGTATGTTGTTGATATTGAAAAATCAGGTTTAATTGATTATTATCAAGCTAGACAATATTTAAGAATACTTAGATCCCAACTATCAAATGCAGAACAATTAATGTTATACTATAATTACATTTGTAGTTTTGGTTGTGAGTGGGACAAAAATGGTAAGAGAGGAAATATGTATTTCACAGATTATAGAATGATTCATAATATACCTGTTGGTAGAGTTAAGTTTGTAGATTCCCCAAGAAAGCATTTTTTAAAATTTATAGAATGGTGTTGTTCTGAAAATGATCCATTATTTGAATGGGGAGATTATTAATTAATAACAGAGCTTGTGTCCCACTTAATCCATATTCTGTTATTTTATTTCACATACATTTTCTATAAATCGTATGAGTACAAACCTTAAATTTTTTCAATCTCGATTCTAAACCCATCAAAGTTATTATAATCTATGAAATAGCATTTTTCCTATTTTGGAATCTACTTTATTATTCTAATACTGGAATCGATCACTGGATAAAAAAAGAATTTTTAACAGCACTATATACATTTCTATCAACGATGGCTTTGGGTTTTAGTTTTATTTATGTTATTTTTATCACTGCGAAATTAACAGGTATGTTGAAAAAGATTAAAAGTTTAAAAGATCCTAGAACAAATTAATATTGACTTTATTGAGTGATGGTGCCCCCGCACGGAGTCGAACCGCGGACCTATTGATTACAAATCAATTGCTCTACCAGCTGA
>NZ_CALEMI010000154.1 GCF_937910895.1 uncultured Dokdonia sp.
CCAACTGCATTTTTGAACAAATACCACCAATTGCCCGTATCACCGCTCTGGTCATACTGGAATAGGGAAATGCCCAAAGGCTGTATGATGATTATACCAACCGCAAACCCTAATACAATAGCAATAAAAAGACCTCGCCTGTTCAGCGCCCCTCTTTTTTGATTATGTATGCCATTAGCCAGTTTCATTTTCAGCTATTTATAGGTTTAGAAATCAGATTGTCCAATTCTAAATATTTTTCTTTCATAAGACTCAAAGCAAAAGCTCCGGCAGAAGCACTAAAAACAGAAAAGTCAAGCGCTCCTTTTACTCCAGTTGAAAAAGTCATTGAAACAGCAAATAGTAACAGTAGAAACCCGCTTAATTTTGCAAACAGTTCCGTTTTAAACCCTATTATCAAGAAAATCGTAAAAACAATTTCGGCTATGGTTACCAAAAGTCCGATTGTTGGTATTAATGAATTCGGAATCCAAGGATTGATCATTTGGGTATAACTCAAGAAACTGTCCCAATTTCCCCAAACAGAAACTTCTTTGCTCCAAATTCCAAATCTATCGGCGACCGCCGATAAAAAACCGATTGAAATTGCTAATCGCAAAAAGACTTTAATAAACTTGGTATTCATATTTTTTATTTCTAATTTTCTTAGCGTTTGGTTAAATGCAACGCAATTTTTTTTCTCGTAACAATTTTTACATTTCTTAAAATCCTCCTCACTTATTTTACCCCTTGCAAAACGTCCTTCAGGATTTCCATTGAGCACTATTACATTTGGGGATTTGGGCTGAGGATTATCCACTGCTTCCAGTGTAAATTGCATTCCCCAGATTTTAATAGTAAATAATAGTTCTTTCGTTTTAATTAATTTCTTTCTCTATCCATTCTTTGGCCAATTTTTTTTCATCTGGACCAAAGAATTTAATATGTGCCCTTGTAAATGGTATCAAAACTTCCGTAAATTGTTCTTGCCATTCTAAGTTTCCTACCAATGCGACTCGTTTTAATCTTTCCTCCTTTGGAAGTTTGAGTTCAATACCTTTCCAATATGCACTTGAGGACCAACCCTCAAAATTTTCCATCTCGATATACCAGTACACTTTATTATGTTCTTGTATATGGTCTTTTAATTGTGATTTCATATTTTCATAATCTGTAGCATCTAATCTATTTTGAGCTACCATATATACCTTACATTCATTTTTATAAATCGTCATCATTGTTCCAATTTTTTAAATCAAAATATTTAATCCAAGTCATTGCTGCACTTCTCACAGACTCCCTTTGCCACAAGGTTGATATCTTCTGCCACATAGCCTTCGGGCAGGTTTATTGTCGGAATTTTATGCTCGGTCAGGCACACCGTTTCACCGCAACTATTGCAATGAAAGTGTAAGTGAAGGTCGTTGCCGACCTCACATTCACAATTTTCCTCGCACAGGGCATATTTAACAATGCCGGTGCCATCCTCAATTTGGTGCACGATTCCTTTTTCCTCAAATGTTTTCATAGTACGGTAAAGTGTGCTCCGTTCTGAGCGTTCAAAATCTTTTTCGAGCTCGCCCAGGCTAATGGCCACTTTTAGTTGCGCCAAGCGCTTATAGGTCATCAAGCGCATTGCCGTAGGTCGTATCCCTTTGCTTTCTAAAAATTTTTCAACTTCTTGCATATTTATGTGATATTGTAGTTGATATTTTTTGCTTTGTTAAATGCTTCCCAACCTTCTTTTGCAGCGTATGGAACGATGAGCAAGGCCGCTACAGGATCTGCCCACCACCACTCCAGCCAGTTGACCAATAGCAATCCTGTCAATACGACCACTGTCTGGTAAAGACAAATAAAGGTGTCTTTTGCATCAGCCATTAGAGCTGGACTTTCCAGTTTTTTGCCATATTTTCTTTTAAAATATATCAAGATAGGATTGACAACGAGCGAGACCAATAATATGACCAGTCCCAACGTGCTCCAGCTTGCGGTTTCCTTATTGATGAGCTTGGTAATGGAATCATAGGAAATGAAAATACAGATGAGCGTAAATGAAACTGCAATCACGTTCAAGGTAATTTTTTGTCTTCGTTTTACCTTTTCTTCATCGATGCCTTTGAGCTCGCCGTGCAGTCGCCATCCAAGTGTTGCAGCACTTATCACTTCTATCGTGCTATCCAGTGCCCAACCTACGAGTGCGGAACTATTTGCTGTTATTCCAGCAATAAGCGAAACGACCACCTCTATAACGTCATAAATGACGTTCCAGATTTGAAGTGTTCTGGCCTGTTTTAAATTGGTTTTTCTTGTTGTTTCCATATTTTTATGGCTCTATTATTTTGTGTTTTTTTGCTATCTATTTAAGCCTAATTATTTTTCTTCAACGCATTAATTACGAAACAATTAAATTTTGAATTGTTTTAAGGATTCCTCTGTTTTTATCTGAAAAGCATCTTCAATCTCAGACAAATAAATGATGCCATCACCAGGATCTGGGGTTTTGCCATTTTTGAGAATGATGTCAATTGCCGATTGGGCCTCCTCGTTCTGGCAGACCAGTTCCAATTTTACCACAGGGCTGTTTGTTACGTGAAAATCGAGTGAAGGTTTAGCTCCTTTTGCCTTGAAAGCTCCAGTTCCTTCTGCTTGTGACAGGGTCATACTTTTAAATCCGTTATCAGTCAGAGCTTCTATAATTCTTTGTATCCTGTTCGGTTTTACAAATGCTTTTATTTCTTTCATAATTATTTATTTTTATCGATTTTGAACCGAGCCTGTTCTTTAATTTTAACTAACTAATTAAGACGATAAACAAACCCGGAATCAAAACCTTTGATTATTATTGAATTAATGTCCGTGTTCCAGTTCGCCCTTGACCATTTCCGAAGAAAGGGTGTAGGCTCCAACTGTGACAACCATAATATTTTTTGCCATTTCTGAAGGAATATTGATTTCCACAAAGCCAAGGTCATTGACACCTGTACTTACGGGGATTCTTCTGAATTTCACCGTGTTTTCTTCGGTTTCCTCATCCTCATCCACAATGAAAATATAGGATTGTTCGCCTTCCTTGACAATGGCTTCCTCTGGAACGGCATATCCTGATTTTTGTCCTTCCGCAATCCTGCCTTCAACATACATACCGGGAAGTAATTCGCCATTTTTATTATCTATATCGGCGTGCACGTGCAAGGCCTTAGGGTCTTCCTCAAAAGTTTTACCGATGGAATGTACTTCTGCGGTCAACAATTCATTGGGTTTAGAAGCTACCGTAAAGATTATTTTCTGTCCTTCCTTTACCTTTGGAATATCCTTTTCGTACACTTTTAAGTCTAAATGAATTTTAGAATTATCGCTCACGGCGAACATCTTGGACTGTGGTGCCACATAGTCCCCAAGACTTACCATTACCTCGTCTACATAGCCCGATATTGGCGTAGTTATAGGTATTGCAGAGTAGATTTCTCCTTGCTCTACCTTGGATGCGTTAATTCCCAATAAACGTAGTTTTGACCTTAAACCGTTTACACTTGAGGTCGTGGAACGAAATTTTGATTGTGCCATCTGGAATTCCTTGCCTGAGGAAACACCTTTGTCGAACAATATTTTTTTTCGCTCAAAATCCTGCTTTAGGAATACGAGTTCGTCGTTTTTTTCCTGATATTCCTGCTGCATACTTATAATATCCGGATGTTCAAGATATGCAAGCACTTCACCCTTGCGCACTTTATCTCCTTCTATAACCTTGATGGACCTAACATTACCACCCATAAATGGACTAATATTGGCCTTGTCTTGAGGGAAAAGTTCGAGTCTTCCTGTAACCTTGATATTGTTACCGAGATTACGTTTTTCCAACAATTTGGTCTCAAGACCAACGGTTTCGATTTGGTCGTTGGTAAGCATTACCACACCTTCCTCGCCTTCTTCTTCATTATGACCGTCTTCTTCTTCATTATGTTCACCGTGTGCATCTCCTTCACCTTCCATTTTTTCGGTAGTTGTGTTTTCTTCGTTATGTCCCAATTCTGAATCGGGCTTGTCGTTGCAACCAACCATAAAGAAGGTCATTAATGCTACACTTACTATTGCTATATTTTTCATTTCTTATTCTTTTTTAGATTATAGGTTACCCAGTTGGTATTGCAACTCAATGAACTGCTGGTTATATTGATTTATAAACTGTATATGATTTTGTTTTATCCTGATGGCGCTGTTGAGTATCGTGATATAGTTCACATAATCAATTTCACCTTCCTTAGAAGCCAGTTCCGCCGTAGTAATTTGTTCCTCGGCCAAAAGCAATGCACCTTCCTGATAATAGTTAAGTGTTTTTTGGGTCTTTTCCAGCGATTTTATGAGCTGTGACACTCTACTTTCGGTCATTGCCTTTTGTTCGAGATATTGATTCTCGGCGACCAATGCATCTGCTTTAGCGGCCTTTACCCTTGATTTCTGCGGAAAGAACCAAAGCGGTATGCTAATACCAGCCTGATAGGTGTTGAAACCCGACGCATCATCCACAATCTGCCTGCCGTAGGTGAAGTTGAACTTGGGTAGGAACTGTGCTTTTTCTACACCGATATTGGCTTTGCTTACTTCCGCATTTTGCATAGCATATTGAAGCAAAGGATTATTGGCTGCGGAAGCCGAATCCAAATTGGCCAAAAAATCCATCGGTTCATAGAGCTGACCAACCGTTTCTATTTCTTGGTCAATGCCCAAATACTGCTTCAATGCCCTTTTTGCAATTTCAATGTCATCATAGGCTTGCTGTCGTAAAACCTGAATCTGCTGATATTCGGAAGAGGCAGCAATAAATTCCAATTTGCCCGTTTCTCCTGTATCGTAACGCAATTCTGCAGCGGTCCTAAAGTTAGCATAAACACTGTCCAACTGTTCCGCAAAACGCAATTGCGCCTTGTTGTAATTGATGCGGTCATAAGCCTGCATCACATTGCGAATCAATTGCTGCTCGTTGACCGCGTAGAACGTTTCGCCCAGTTTAACACGTTCCTTATAGAACTTGGATTTTGAAAAACCTGAAAGTAAATCAATATTTCCTTGCTGTACACCTATGGTAGTTTGTACACCGGGAAGGTCATTGCCAAACTCTTCCTTTCCTGTAAATACCTGTGTATTTCCCAAATCGAAGCTGGTACCCTTCATCGCCTGTTCACGTTCAATAAAGGCTTGGCTCTCTTTAAGGGAAGGATAATTTTCCTTGGCCAGAGTGATGGCTTCTTGCAAAGTGAGCACTTGGCTCATCTGGCCGTCCTGCGCACTTGCGGAATTTGGGGTTAAGAAACCTCCTAAACTCAATAATACCACAACCACGGTTGCACTTTTCTTTACATAACTTGCGTCACCACCATTGTTTTTCTTTTCTTTTCGTGATTCCAGCCAATAATACAGGACAGGAACAATGACCAGTGTCAAGAAGGTAGCCGTTATAAGTCCACCGATTACTACTGTCGCCAAAGGACGTTGTACTTCCGCACCACCAGAGGTAGAAACCGCCATTGGTATAAAGCCCATAATGGCTGCGGTAGCCGTCAGTAAAATTGGGCGTAAACGCTCGTGTGTTGCCTCGTATATTCGTTTTTTTAAGTCTGTCATTCCACTTTCTTTTAGTTCATTGAATTTGTTTATCAGTACCAAACCGTTTAAAACCGCAACTCCAAAGAGCACGATAAAACCGACTCCCGCAGAAATACTAAAAGGCATTCCCCTTATCCAAAGGGCAAACACGCCACCAATGGCTGCCAAAGGCACTGCCATATAAATCATTAAGGACTGCGAGAACGAACTCAAGGCAAAGTAGAGCAATATGAATATTAGGAAAAGTGCAATAGGCACTACAATCATCAATCGGTCTGAAGCACGTTGAAGATTTTCAAACGAACCTCCGTAGGTTACAAAATAACCAGGTGGCAGTTTCACGTCCGTTTCCAATTTTTGCTGAATTTCCTCGACCATCGATTTTACATCGCGCCCACGAACATTGACCCCCACCGAAATACGACGAGAGGTATTGTCCCTTGAAATCTGCATTGGTCCGGGCTTATAGCTGATATCTGCAACCTCCTTTAAAGGCACTTGCGCTCCGTTTGGTAAATCGATATAAAGATTTTTAAGGCTGTTGATGTCTTGTCTAAATTCCTTTGCCAAACGAATGACCACATCGAACCGTTTTTCGCCCTCAAAAATGACACTTGCCTGTTCTCCAGCAAATGACGCACTCACATAATCGTTCAGCTTGTCAACGGTTACACCGTATTGTGCCATTTTTGCGCGGTTATACACCACTGTCATTTGTGGCAAACCACTTGTAGCCTCCACATTAAGGTCAGCAGCTCCAGGAACCGTTCTGATGACTGCTGCGATTTCCTGTACCTTGTCTGCCAACACGCCCAAATCTTCTCCGTACAGTTTGATTGCTACGTCCTCACGGACACCTGTAAGCAATTCATTAAAACGAAGTTCCACGGGTTGGGTAAACACGAAATTTACGCCGGGAACTACTGAAATTTTTTCTTGGATTTTTTCTATGAGTTCTTCCTTACTATCTGCAGAAGTCCATTTGCTCTTATCTTTTTCAAGAATAATGTAACTATCGGCAATGTCCATTGGCATTGGGTCTGTTGGTATTTCAGCAACACCAATCCTTGAAACTACCGTTTTTACTTCCGGAAATTCATTGATTAAATTTTGAAGTTTTTTTGAAGCCTCAATGGATTCGGTAAGACTGCTCCCCGGTTTTATCAAAGCCTGAAACGCAATATCGCCCTCATCAAATTTAGGTATGAATTCGCCACCCATATTGCTGAAAATAAACCCTGCAATTAGTAATAGAGCAACTGCGCCAATCACGACACCAGCTCGAAAGCGCAGTGCGAAATTGAGCAAAGGAAGGTAAGCTCGATTTAGGCCCGCCATTATTTTATCACTGAACCTATCTATCTTGTTTTCAAATTTTGCAAACCAACTATTCTGATTTTTAGTAGGTTTAAGGAACATTGCAGAAATCATTGGGACGTAAGTAAGACAAAGGATAATTGCTCCTAAAACGGCAAATCCAAAAGTAAATGCCATTGGACGGAACATTTTTCCTTCTACACCCGTCAAAAATAGAATTGGTGTAAATACAATAAGGATAATAAGTTGTCCGAAAAACGCCGAATTCATCATCGTACTGGCAGATTCATAAGCAATTTCGTCCATTTCAGCCTGCTCAATGACCTTTGTTGATTTTTTCATCCGTTGATGAATGTGAAACACCATTCCTTCTACAATGATTACTGCACCATCTACGATGATTCCAAAGTCGATTGCACCCAATGACATTAAGTTTGCCCATACACCGAATTGTTTCATCAAAATAAATGCGAAGAGCAATGATAAAGGAATAACCGAAGCTGTAATTAATCCGCCACGGAAACTTCCCAAAAGCAAGACCAAAACAAAAATCACAATGAGGGAACCTTCTATGAGGTTTTTTTCAACGGTGCTTGTGGTTCTTCCTATCAATTCACTTCGGCTTAAAAATGTATCTATGTAAACGCCTTCGGGTAGGGATTTTTGTATTTCTACAATGCGCTTCTCCACATTTTCGACTACGTTGCCTGGGCTTTCGCCTTTCAGCATTAAAATTTGTCCACCAACAGTTTCGTGTCCATCTTGGGTAAACGCACCATAACGCACCTGATTACCAAAGCCTACTTTTTCGGCGACATCCCGGATTAAAACAGGACTTCCATTTTGAGTCGTCACAACTGTGTTTTCCAAATCCTCGATACTTCGTGCCAAACCTTCTCCACGAATGAAATTTGCTTGGTGGTTTTTTTCAATATAAGCACCACCAGTATTGGCATTGTTTGCTTTAAGGGCTTCAAAGACCTGATTCATTGTAATACCGAAACTTTTCAGCTTATTAGGGTTTATGGCAACTTCATACTGCTTTACATAACCACCAAAAGCATTTACCTCGACGACTCCAGGTACTAATGCCATTTGACGTTTTACAATCCAATCCTGAATGGTACGAAGCTCCATAGCATCGTATTTATCTTCGTAGCCCTCTTTTAATTTTAAGGTGTATTGGTAGATTTCGCCAAGCCCTGTAGTTATTGGTGCCATAAATGGCGTGCCGAAGCCTTCGGGGATTTCTCCAGCAACTTCGGTTAATTTCTCTTGTACCAATTGCCGGGGAAGATAAGTGCCTGCCTCATCCTTAAAGACAATTGTAACTACGGACAGCCCAAAACGGGATACTGAACGCAGTTCGATAACGTCAGGAAGATTGGCCATTGCCAATTCTACGGGATAGGTAACAAATTGCTCAATATCTTCTGTCCCCAAATTTGGGGCCACGGTTATTACCTGTACTTGATTGTTTGTTATGTCGGGTACAGAACCCAAGTTTATAGTGGCCATAGACCAAATGCCGGTACCAACCAATGTCACTATAAATAAGCCAATAATAAATTTATTATTAATGGAAAATGAAATGATTTTGTTAATCATAGAAAATGTATTAATTCAGTTTAAAACTTACGTTACGAATAAATGCAACGCATTTATATAGCAATGCCTATCTTGAGAAGCATCACGTTAGGATATAGCTATCCTTAAAAAAACTGAATTATACTTGAGGGGGTTGGAAAAGGGATTCCAGATATCTGGAATTGAAGTTGACTGTATATAAATTAAACTGCTCTTTATCTTCAAACTTAAATCGATTGATAAGAGGTGTTGCGGTGTTTGCTATAAAAACTACAGGATGACAACATTGATGATGAGAATGGACAGGTACGTTATCCTTATCTGAATTATTATGATGCCCTTCGCTTTTTGCATCGTTTGCGATGTAATCTTCTACTATATATTCAAAGAAAGAGTCGCCATAAACTTTATGGTCTTGATAATGGGAAATTAAGTTTGAAATTTCTTCAATTGGTCCACATAAGTCCATATCTACGCTGATTCCTTGAAAAAAGAGTAAAATAGACATTGATATAGAAAAGAATATTTTCATAAAGTTTTACAAAGATACAAATTAATCGATGCACAGGTTGTGCAAAGAAGAATGCCAACACTTTGATATGAATGTGTAATGAACTCAAACTTGAAAATGTAGTTGTAATAATTTAAATAAGATGACGATATTGTGATACATTTCTATTTAGCTCATATCATAGTAGAAGTATCCTTAAATTAAATGAGGTTGATTGCTTGTAAGGCATTAAATCCAGTTTGAGGTACTGGACAAACCTTTATTTATTTTATGCCATAGCATAGACTTCATCAAACAGCTTTTTATCTAACCGCTCTTGTTGTCCGAAGCTTTTCTTCAAAACGTTATGAAGTACCGAGTTGAAGGCATTGTAACCCAACCATAGATTTGGTTCTTCATTGAGCAACAAGGCTTCATAGTTTAAAATTTCTATGACCTCACGAGACTTTTTTGAAGGGTCGCTGTTCTTGTCGCTACACTCGTATCTGAACAATTTCGTTCTGTCGAGAATTGCCTTCACAAATTCTTGTGTATCGATGATTTTAAATTCTTTCATCTTGTCGAATTTCTTGGTAATGGTATAGAATTCATTATCCAAAAATTTATCGAATAGATTATTCAATCTCGGCATAATCAAGTGCGTATTGTTCTTACTATGTTTGATGGAAAACTCGATTTCTGCCTGAGAAACGTGTAGTCCGTTTGAACATACTTCTCTATAAAACCCGAAGTGTCCAGAAGTTTTTTCACTTCCGTCATACGAGTTTTTGAACCGAAGCATCGGTAATATCAAGTCCTTATCGTTCTTCACGGTAAACTGGCTTTTGTCGTCGATAATAAAGTCAGTTATGAACGACCTGTCATTTTTGTTGATCGTGCGTTTGTGGAAATTCAGCTGTGCGTCGGTCAGCATTTCTTCAGCTTTCCTGAAGAACAGTTGGTTCGGAATGTGGCCATAGCTGTTCGATACCACGTTGACGATTTTGCCATTTGAGATAATGGCATTTTCAAGTCCTCTTCGGGATTCCATCTGGGTCAGACTTTTTAAGGATTTCATTTCTGATGGAACAAAGATTTCATCCTGTTGCAAATTTTGTAAATACATAGCTTTTAAATTTAGATTAAACATTTTCTAATAATACTTTGTAATGGCTGGGATGCTTATCTCTGTAGTAAGCGAAATGGCTTTCCCCACTATCAATGTCATAATTTTCACTACTCGACTGATAATGGTTTTCAGCTTCTTGCAACGAAATTTTAGGTTTTTCAGATACTCGTTTCATAATGATATATTTTGATTAAACAATATTTGAGCAGTACCCAAACGGAAGATAAAATCTCAGCTCAAAAGGAAACGGAATAAATAAGCGTAGGATGTTGCGTGGGCTTTATGCCGTAGTCTTTTGATGGGTGTATTTTACGAGTTTACCTTTGCGCTAACTATTGATTGATAACCCCTTCCTTGTAAATACATTTTTTAAAAACTATCATAAAAAAGAAAAAGGGCCAGCACGAATGCCGACCCTTCTTCAAACAACAAAAGCTAATCGTTAAATTCCTGAACTTGCTTTTCAAGAACTGTGATGCGCTCTTTCAAACGTGCTTCACGCTTGTCTCTCTTTTCGGCATATTCTTTTTCAATGCCGGCAATCTTGGATTTGTAATATCCTTGCATTGCGTCGTAGAATGAAATGTTCGTCAGATTATTGACGTGATTGCTTTCGCCGAAATGCACTTGCTTTGTGAGCATATAGCGTATCAACTTGTGAAAGATTTCCTTTTTGAACTTCTTCTTGAAATTCTCGACTATTTCAACTTTGGTCATCTTTGAAGTGTCGCCCAAGAACTTTGAGAAATACTTTTGTTGGCTCATATAGTCCACATTGTTCTCAAATAGCGATATCGAGAATGCCACCATTTCATCTTTTGAAAGTGTCTTCTTAGTATCAACGTATTTCGTCTCACGAATCATCTGCACAACTTCTTCAAACTGCTTGTTGTTCTCTATTTGCTTCTTCCGGATTTCTCTTTCGTTGATTTTAACGATTTGTTCTTCGGGCGTACAATCTGCCATTTTTCTGTTAGCCAATGGTGCCGAATAATCTGTTGATTCATCTTTTGTTTTTTCAACAATTTTTATGAAGACTTCTTTATTCCTGTACGTTTCAGGATGGAACAAAATGCCATTGACGAATCCATTTTCTTTCGCTGAATTGTATTCTTCCAAGGCTTCATTGTGATTCTGCATTGCTTCATCCAATTCTGCCTTTAATTCATCTTCAGAATAATCGTAATGTTGATATTCTATCTTAATGCCCTCGATTGTTGGCTCAATCGGATTCTTTATAATTTCAACATCGTCCAATAAATAGACTTTCAATCGGTTCTTTTCTAATTGCGATATAATGAGCTGATTGTTCTCGTCATCTGCCCAATACTGTCGTATTTCAGGGATTAAAAGGATATTCTCTTTCTTGGACTTTTCAATCAGGTTCAAGAGCGATTTGCTTTTCTTCGTTTCAAAACAGGCTGCTTTCGTACAGACCATTTTTCCTTCGCCGAACAGATTGCCTTGATTTGCAGCATTGAAAGGACATTCAACACAAGACCCTGCTTTCGGGACCAATTTCTTGTCAGTTACATCAAAAGATGCTTTTTCCAAGTCATAAGTCTGGTCTTTAATCATCCTGTTTATCTGATGTGCATTAAAATCCTCGCCCATCGTTTCCAACATCATCTGCTGTTCTTCCGGTTCAAAGAGCGCTACACCTACACCCAATGATATGGTCATTTCGCCATTACGCACAAATTGCTTAAAACCATCAATCAGTCCAGCCAGTTTAAGTCGCTGTCTGATGAAGTTATCCGTTCTACCCAGCCGCTTCGCAATTTCAGTAGGTGCATATTTCTCACTTAGGTAAGCAATCGCATCGGCTTCTTCGGTCGGTTCGACATCCTGTCTTTGCAGATTCTCGATAATCTGAACTTCCAGAACATCATTGTTCTCATAAGTCCTCACGATACAGGGTATCGTTTTCTTTCCTGCCAATTTACTGGCACGATACCGACGTTCGCCCATCACGATGACATATTGACCATTTAGTTGTCTTATCGTGATTGGTTGCAACACACCGTGCTTTTCGATACTCTCAGATAGCTGCTTTAACGCATCTTCGTTAAACGTCTTTCTCGGCTGTTCTGGGTCAGGCTTGATTTTACCCAATGGTAAGTTCTGAATTTGAAGTGCTTTGGATTTCTTTCCGTTTACTTCTTTCTTGGCAGCTACTTTTGTTCTGCTGCGCTTCTTTGTGGTACTCGCTTTTGTTGTCATAATACTCAAATTTTTGATTAAACAATATTTGAGCAGAAACCAAACGGAAGATAAAATCTTGGCTCAAAAGGAAACGGAATAAATGAGTAGGGGAAGAAGCGTTGGCTTTATGCCGTAGTCTTTTGATGGAAGTATTTTACGAGTTTACCTTGCGTGTATATTGTATGATAATAAACCCCTCTAACGAAGAACGAAGGTTGAGATAACCTAAAATTTATTAATCCTCAATACAGAAAATAGTGTTTGGTATCAAATGAAAGGATATAGCATTAAAGTCAATTCGGTTCTGAAAAAAGGTAAAATGTTGTACCTATGTTGTACCCAAGGTCAAAAATCGTGAAGAAAACCCACTTTTTTAAAATGAAAAAGCCGAAGATTTCTCTTCGGCTTTTGTGCGGATGACAGGAATCGAACCTGCACACCTCGCGGCATCAGATCCTAAGTCTGACGTGTCTACCAGTTCCACCACATCCGCATTTTAAATATTTTAACACTTTTTCTTAGGTTAAATCCTAAGTCTAGCGTGTCTACCAATTCCACCACGCCCGCGTTTAATAAACCATTACGCATTGCTTTGTAACGGGGTGCAAATATAAGAATAGTTTTTAATTGCAAAATATTTTTATTGAAAATTTAATCGCTTTTTTATCTCCTTGTTTCCTTACGATTTCAATATATTCTCAATCAGTTCTTGAGACACCTCCGTTCCTTGGCGTTGTAACTCCTCCACAATCCGTTGCTTTTCTTCTTCGGAGTAGGCTATTTGCTGGTTTTCTTGTTCGAAATCATAACCTAGTTTTGCAAATAAGGCATCGCTCCACGCATTTCGCTTACAATCCATGACGAGATGGATTCTGTCTGATGTTCCGTTATTCTCTACCGCATGTGGCAAATTAAAATTACCGTACCAACAGCTCCCTACGTCCATGGTCACAAGTTCTTTATTGATATAAAATCGAACATCTTCATTGGTTGTAATAGGTACATGTACTCTAAACACACCATCTTCATAGCCCAATTCCAGATCTGTATGCTCATGAATTTTACTTCCTGCACAAAGATTCAGTAAGCGGATGGACTCCTTCTCACATTCAAACTTGGCAATAATCTCCTTAAAATACTCGCATTTTTCTAATAAAGGGCTATTCATAAATTCGCCCGAAGGAGAAAAAGCACCAATCGTATCTGTCGCTCCATCCATAGAACGAAGCGCAATCAACTTCCAACTTCCCGCAAAATCAGCTTTATTGTAATGCTCAGAAAAAGCAAACCCCTCACATATCTTATACTCCTCTAACAATCGATCTTCGGAAAAAGTAAATGGGAAACAGGCACTCGAAAAACTCATATCTTCTGTTTTATACACCTTAAAAGTAGTCCATTTTTAGTACTTTTAAAGAAAAATTTAGAATCTATATGCAAACTATCACTTCCTATATTCAGGAACACAAACAACGCTTTATCGATGAGCTGATCGAACTCTTAAAAATCCCTAGTATTAGTGCTGATTCCGCTTTCGCGAAAGCGACCTCACAAACAGCTACCGTAGTAGCAGACAGTTTAAAAGCCGCTGGATGTGACACCGTAGAAATATGCGAGACCCCCGGATATCCGATTGTATATGCTCATAAAATCATAGATCCGAATCTACCTACCGTATTGGTTTATGGTCACTACGATGTACAGCCACCAGATCCACTAGATTTATGGGATTCACCACCGTTTGAACCTGTCATCAAAAAGACAGAAAAACATCCTGACGGTGCTATTTTTGCACGTGGTGCCTGTGACGATAAAGGGCAAATGTATATGCACGTCAAAGCGATGGAATATATGACTGCAAATAATAAGCTGCCGTGTAATGTCAAGTTTATGATTGAAGGCGAAGAAGAAGTAGGAAGTGTCAACCTTGCTTGGTATGTAGAACGTAATCAAGAAAAACTAGCCAATGATGTGATCTTAATTTCAGATACAGGAATGATCGCAAATGATATTCCGAGTATCACGACAGGACTTCGTGGTTTAAGCTATGTAGAGGTAGAGGTGACTGGACCCAATCGTGATTTACATAGTGGTTTATACGGAGGAGCGGTCGCAAACCCAATCAATATCTTATCCAAGATGATTGCCTCGCTTCACGATGAAAACAACCATATTACCGTCAAAGGATTTTATGATAAAGTAGAAGAACTCACCGCTACCGAACGTGCAAAAATGGCGGAGGCGCCTTTTGATTTGGAGAACTATAAAAAAGCACTTGATATCGCTGCGGTATATGGAGAAAAAGGCTATACTACTAATGAGCGCAACTCCATACGCCCTACCCTAGATGTCAATGGAATTTGGGGCGGTTATACGGGTGAAGGAGCCAAAACAGTGATCGCTAGCAAAGCATTCGCAAAAATCTCTATGCGTTTAGTTCCACATCAAGATTGGAAAGAGATCACCGAATTATTTAAAACTCATTTTGAAGGCATTGCACCAGAAGGCGTGACGGTAAAAGTAACGCCACACCACGGAGGACAAGGGTACGTAACGCCTATAGACACCATAGAATATCAAGCCGCCGAAAAAGCGTATGAGAAAACCTTTGGCAAAACCCCTATCCCACAACGTAGTGGTGGGAGTATTCCTATCGTGGCTCTTTTTGAAAAAGAACTAAAAAGCAAAACCATCCTCATGGGATTTGGCTTAGACAGCGATGCCATTCATTCTCCAAACGAACATTTTGGGGTTTGGAATTACTTAAAAGGAATCGAGACCATTCCGTATTTTTATGAGTATTTTACGGCGTTGAAAAGCAAGTAGCATTTACTTTATAACTTTATAAAATGATAAAATCCTTTAGATGAGCACAATCTAAAGGATTTTTTTGTTAAAGTTTTACTCTACACTTGTAGAATTAAAATTTTATTCTACATTTGTAGAGTTAATTCTAAAAAACGTAGAACCACATGGCATTATCTGCAGCAGAAGAACAATTGATGCAACTCCTTTGGAAACAAGAGCGTGCTTTTATGAAAGATCTCATAGATGCCTACCCAGATCCGAAGCCTGCTACGACAACCATAGCTACCTTATTGAAAAGGATGCAAGACAAAAATTTTGTAGACTATATTCAGTACGGACGTTCTAGAGAGTATTTCCCGTTAGTAAAAAAGACAGATTACTTTTCTAAACACGTAAACGGTCTCATTAAAAACTTCTTTAACGACTCTGCCTCTCAATTTGCTTCCTTTTTTACACAAGAAACAGATCTCAGCGAAAAAGAACTTCAAGAATTAAGAGGTATCATAGACAGTCAACTTAAAAAGAAAAAGCAATGATCATTACCTACCTCATCAAAAGCACGTTGTGCCTAGCTGTCTTATTTGGGTTTTATAAGATCGCATTAGAGGGCAAAGCATTACATCAGTTTAAGCGTTATTATTTATTAGCAAGTCTTGTGTTCTCACTTACCATCCCTTTAGTAACATTTACCTATACAACGACAGCAATGCCAGAAGATATCTGGGTAGAAAATTTTGTGACGGCTTGGGATCAAAGTCCTATAGCACCTACTCCTACTGTGGTAAAAAAATCAAAAACCAATTATCTTCCTTATGTGCTTTTGAGTATCTACGGCATAGGACTCTTTATTTTTGGAGGGCGTTTTATTTTAAATTTAATTCGCTTAAAGCGAAAAATCACGATGGCGGAAACCCATCCGCAACAGGGTTTTACGTTGGCACTCTTACAGCAGTCCATTGTTCCGCACTCGTTTTTGAAGTATATTTTTCTTTCGCGAAAGCGGTATAAAAACAAGGAAATTCCCTCAGAAGTCATTGCACACGAAGCAACACACGTACGTCAAAAACACTCGTTAGACATTTTATTTATAGAATTTTTACAAGTGGTATTTTGGTTTAATCCGCTGTTTTGGATTGCAAAAAAATCTATAACTCTTAATCATGAGTTTTTAGCCGACCAAGGTGCCATACGAGAACAAAACAATATTTATCAATACCAACATATACTCTTAAGTTATGCGAGTAGTACTCATCATACTACCCTTGAGAGTCCATTTAATTATTCATCAACAAAAAAACGAATCCTTATGTTATCACAATCATTTAACCGAAAACGACTCGCAATAAGCGCGTTATTATTGATCCCCATTTTTGCGGGCTGTGTCTTAGTTTTTAATCAAGGAATTATTGCACAACCAAATAATGATCTTGCCATAGAAGGGCACTGGATAGACAAAAAACACGAGAACACCAATGTTTCTATTTATAAAGAAAATGATGTTTTATGGTGGGATATGAATAATAACAAAACACCTATCACTACTAAAAATGGCGAATATTATATAGATTTAGCTCCACATAATAGAGCTATAGATAAAAAAATTAAATTATCTATAGAAAATGAGTTACTTAAAGTTGGTGATAGTATCTATTATATAGCTCCAGAAAACACTATAAGTCATAGAATACATGGTATCTGGATGACTCCAGATGGCGACACCAAATACCACTTTAATGGTATAAACGGGGGTACTACCTGTGATGTCATTAATGTTTCAGAGAATAAAAGCGCTCGGTATTATCCAGATCCTATTGACAATGGAATGACATTTACAATGGGATACGATTGGGTGACTTTTACTTTTGAAGGAGAACAACTTATAACACAAGACGGGACCGAACTTCATCGTATTGAAAACTATTCTGTCTATAAAACAGAAACGCAACAAACCTCTACTACATACGCCAAAGATTTTGTAGAAGGTGCCGAAAGAAATGGAGAGAAAGCGCTTGTAATTGAAATAATGAACAAAACTGTTCGCGTTAACGGAAAAGCATCTTCGGTGGCAACACTTCGTAACGATATTGATGCGGTTACTAAAGATTGGTCAAAGTCAGAATATATAGAAGGATATCCTTCTATACTGGTTAAAAATCCTGATAAAGAATTTCTTAAAAAACTAAATGAAGAGTTCTTAAAAACGAAGTATTCAAAAGCAAATGGAGGTATGGATTTATTACCACCACCTCCGCCACCACCGCCTCACGCTCCCGAAGCTCATTCACCAGTAGCTCCTCCTGCACCACCTGCGCCTCCAGCGCCACCAAGTGTTGAAGATCATCTTAGGAGTATGAATAACATAGGAGGGGTGTTTTATTATGAGAACAAAGAAGTGCCTTTTGAAAAAGCGTTAAGTCTTGTAAAAACAAACAACAGTCTTAATGTGCAAACACGTTCTCCATACACCAATGCACCTAAGACCTATATTTCTAAAGCACCTATTACCTTCTCTGCTCAGGATCAAAACAAAAAAATGATTACTAAGGAAGATATTAAGGTATATAATAAACTTGCGAAGAAGTACAACAAAAATCCTAACGGACAAATACTTAAAAAAGAGGTTGCTTTTATGTACGATATCTATAATAGAATGACAGAAAAGCAGAAGAAAAATGCTGAACCGTATCCTGCTATTCCACCGCCACCACCTCATATTCCTGAAAAGTAAAACATACGAAAATCGGATCAAAAAAGACTTTAAAGACATATAGCTTATAATCACTACAAACAAAACTTCATACATTCTAAAACCCGCTTTCTTGCGGGTTTTTATATATTTACATAGAAGTGATCTAAAAGTAATAAAACAAGTAAATCGTCACCCTGAACCTGTCGAAGGGATGCATAATCAAAAGATTAAAAACTTCGACACGTGTTACACTGAGTTTATCGAAGAGCTCAGTTTGACAAACTACATGAACTTTTTTGAATCCTATTATACATAAATCATCAATCATGACATTCAAATCAACTCTTCTTTCTGTTTTTCTAGTATTCGCTTTCGCGAAAGCGGTCTCAGGACAAATCACAACACCACCCACATTCACTAAAATTACTCCAGAGCTTGCAGCAAAAGTAGACGCTGTATTTGCGGATACTGATAAAACAAATCATCCTGGAGCGGCTTTGGGCATCTTTAAAGATGGAGAAATCATTTACGCAAAAGGATATGGATATGCCAATTTAGAATATGACATCCCCATTTCATCTACCTCTGTCTTTCGAATTGCCTCTACCTCAAAACAATTTACAGCCGCCTGTATTGTCTTACTCGCGCAGCAAGGAAAACTATCCTTAGACTCGACACTAGACACCTTCTTTCCTGAATTTCCAAGCTATGCAAAAACAATTACGGTAAGACACCTTCTTAACCACACCAGCGGAATCCGTGATTATCTGGTTCTCGCTTCTCTCAGCGGATTAGGAGATGAAGATTTTTATACGGATGAAGATGTTATGAAGTGGCTTGTACATCAAGAAGAGCTTAATTTCAAACCTGGCGATGAGCATTTATACAGCAATTCTGGCTACTGGCTACTCGGTCAGATTGTTCAGAAAGTAACAGGAACATCGATGGCAGATTACGCCATGAAAGAGATTTTTAAACCTCTGGGGATGAACAACACCCATTTTCACAACGATTATACGGCTATTGTAAAAAATCGTGCTTCTGGGTATTATCCTACACCAAATGGAGGTTTTCAAATCAGTATGACCACCCTGAATATGATTGGTGATGGTGGCATATTTACTACGATAGAAGATTTAAAAAAATGGGATGATGCGTATTATGATTCTAAAATTCTTACGGAAGATTTCTGGAAAACCATGACTACAACCACCATACTTAATGACGGAACGGCCAATGAATATGCTTCAGGTCTGGAGGTAGGCGTATATGATGGTCATAAAATCATAAGTCATGGCGGTGCCTTTGTAGGATTCCGTGCGCAAAAATTTCAATTTCCAGATGATCATTTTACCGTTGTTGTCCTTGCCAATCGAGGGGATGCCAATCCTAACGAACTCGCCTCCAAAGTGGCTGATTTATTTTTAGATCCTATTGAGATCACTACCCCAAATGAAGATGAAGATGCTGTTGTTTCTAATACCGCTTTCGCGAAAGCAAAACCCATACAACTCCCAATAGCCGATCTTAAAAAACTAGAAGGATCGTATTGGAATGCAGATTCAAAAACCAGTAGAAACCTCACGCTTGTAAATGATACGCTAGTCTATGACCGCGGAAGTGGAAGAGTGACCAAAATGGAACCTGTTTCAAAAAATACATTTAGATGGATAGGCCCTGATATTCCTATTAAACTTACCATAGACAATCCAAACACACCCTCTGGTTTTACATTAGAGATTCCAGGACAAGGGGTTTTCAATTATAAAAAATATGAGCCTCTAAAACAACTTACAGCAACGCAATCACAGCAATACGAAGGCGATTATTACAGTAAAGAATTGGATGTGACCTATACTTTTAAAAAAGAAGATAACGGACTCACTTTATATATAAATGGAGAAAATCTTGCGCCTGTAGTGCCTATTATGAAAGACAAATTTAACGTCGCTGGATATATGACATTTGATTTTACAAAAGATCAGCAAGAATTCAGAGCTTCTGCTGGACGTGTTCAAAATCTACGTTTTGTAAAGAAATAGTTTTTCATGGTATAAATTGAGAGAGATCTCTTAAAACAAGTTTGTTTTCTCACGCTCCTCCCTACCAGAAAAGCAGGTTTGCGGAATTAAAATTCATCCTGAGTTAGCGCAACTGACAAAGCATGTATCACATTACTTCTCTAAATGTGTAACATTCTATACTTTTTTGCGTTCTTATAGGCGAAGCATCATCAATCAACCTATTCGTTACCAGCGAATGCAAAACATACTTTTATGATACAAAAATTTTTCATTCTCTGTTCTGGAGCAGATAGAGATGTGTTAGACACGTGTTCTCGTGGCGAAAAAAACAAATACGCTGGTATAGGAGCCACCGTATTTTTTACAGCAGTTCTAGCCGCTATTGCAGCCACATACGCCTTATACACCATCTTTGACAACGTATACCGAGCTATTCTTTTTGGGATGCTTTGGGGTCTTGTGATTTTTAATCTAGATCGTTTTATTGTATCTACGCTGAAGAAAAGAGACAATTGGTGGCAGGAATTTGGTATGGCAGTACCGCGATTGATATTGGCAGTGATTATTGCCATTGTGATTTCAAAACCATTGGAACTTAAGATTTTTGAAAAAGAAATTGATCGGGTGATGCTAAGCCAGAAAAACGAATTTACGGTTCAGAATCAAGGGGAGATTCTAGCAGCATACACGCCAGAAATCAACAAACTAGATACCGAAATTACCGCGATTAAAGATGAGATTACGACCAAAGAAACCGAAGTCAATAACCTCTACGAAATCTACATTGCCGAAGCTGAAGGCACGGCAGGCACAGAACTTTTAGGCAAAGGCCCTGTCTATCAAGAAAAACGAGACAAGCATGATGCTGCGCTCATCGAACTGACCGCTCTTAAAGCAACGGGTGCTGATAAAATCGCTTTCGCGGAAGCGGAAAAAACACGACTCAGAGATGAATTTAACACCGCGGTAAGCACAAGCCAACCGATCATTAATAACTTTGACGGACTCATGGCGCGTATAGACGCGATGAAAGAATTGCCATGGCTTCCGTCTTTATTTATATTTCTATTATTTCTTGCTATAGAAACCGCTCCGATATTTTCAAAATTGATTTCTCCAATGGGAGAATACGATATAAAACTAGCCGACCACGAGGCTACTATCAAAGCGTGGAGTGCTCAAAAAGCAGCACAACGTAAAATATTGACAGAGACAGATCATATTTTAAATGATCGAATCTATACAGATATTGCCAATGAAGAAGAGTTGTATAGCTATAAGAAAAAGATGGCAAAAGAAATTATGAAGCGACAGCAAGATGCCTTTTATCGTAGGCAAACAAAAATATTAGGATAGCCAGATAATAAGGAATAAGGGTGTGATGAATCTGTCAAGACGTTGGTGGATAACGCTTCATCATCACACCCATTTTAGTGAAACGCTGTTTTGAGAAATCTGAAAGATGCATTCAAAATAGTTAGTTGAACTAATCCCGCTTTTTTTAGCGGGATCTAAAGATTTTTATCCCAATGTTAGATGTTAGGATTTAATACTTATATTATTTAAAAAGTAAAACTAAAAAAACCACTACTTGAATATTCATAAATAGCGTAACCCTCTTACGAGCGTTACGCTATTTTTATGAAATATTATGTGCACGAGTAAAAAGTACCTTTAGTTTGTCAAACTGAGCTTGTCGAAGTTTTTAATCTTATGATTATCACATATCCTTCGACAGAGCCTGTCTTGAGCTTATCGAAAGACTCAGGATGACAGCTAGCTGATTTTAACGCTTTTTAGATAGTCTCATTTTTTATAGAACAGTATAGACTCTAGTGTTGTTTTCTAAAAACAACATACTGACCTAATTTCTTATAGTTCGATAACGGAATTCTCTGCAGCCGCATACGCATTCCATTGAAGACGATCTGCTTCTTGCTCATTGGTCCACTCGCCATCTATCACGTAACGGAATTCGTACGCTTGTTCTGTCGGAATATCAAAAGTTCCTTTAAAACTTCCGTTCTTTAATTTCTTTAATGATGCAGTGGTGTCCCAATTATTAAAATCTCCAGCAACTGCTACCGTAGATGCTTCTGATGCAGGCACCGTAAATGTTACTTTACAGATAGGCTTTGACTTTAAATATTTTTTTGTGAGTGACATACTATGATTGTTTAAATTACACACCTCAAAGATAAAAATAGACAGCAATAAAAAACAGTTTATCAAACTGTTAACGGCATTTTTCACAGAATGACAATATTACATACCCAAAACCACCAAAACCACAAAACGCAAACGTTTTCAATTATGAAATCGCTAGTAAAAACGGCGTATTTAAGATTTGTCTTTTATGAAAAATCACTTTAAAAAGATGCTAAAGCATCTAATAACACCTGTAAATCAGCTTCGGTATTAAAATATTGAAAACCTACACGCACGCCGTCCCCTCTCAAAATACACGTGATTCCTCGTTCGTTAAGATGTTTTGCAAGCGCTTTATCCCCTTTTAAATTAAAAATAGACGAATGTGCTGTGCGTTGTACAACGGCATCTTCAAGTAAACCACGTTCTGTAAAAGCAGTTTTTGCTTTTGTCGCGAGTTCTTGAATGCGTTCTTCTATCGTTTCCATTCCTATCTGATTGATCAAATCGATGGCTACACCAAGGCTGCCGTAGTTAAGTGTATCCTGATGTCCTGGTTCAAAACGTCCTAAAAAACTTCCTTCCTGTGCTTTATATTTTCCTTGTAAAGAATTGAATCCTGTTGTTTTTGGGAACACCTTTTTGGCGACAGCTTCTTTAAAAAGAAAGATCGCATTGCCATAGCCTGCATTCATCCATTTATAACAACTCCCGCCCATCACATCAAAAGCAGATGTATCAAAATCAAAAACTTCGGTGCCAAAATATTGTGTAGCATCGGCAAAAAATAAGGTGTCGGGATACGTCGCTTTCAGTCGTTTTAGGAATTCAAAATCTATTTTGATTCCGTTGATGTATTGTACGGCAGAAAATGCGAATATATCTGGTGGCGCTTTCGCGAAAGCGGTCTCCACATGTTGCTCCAAATCCCCATCAATTTGTGTGTATGTAATCTCAAAATCACGCGACTCAAATGGCCAATTGACCGAAGGATAATCTTGTTCTAATAACAATACTTTTTGAAGCGTAGGCACTCCTTCTAAAAGTGTATTAAATCCGTACGAAAAGTTAGGCACCAGTGCCACGCGATTGGGTGCACAAGAAAATAACGTTCCTACTTTCTCACGTACCGCCGTGAGTGCTGGACCCCGATTGTCTTTGATCGCGCTTCCCATCATAAAAAAATCGAAGTCGTGTTCCTGTCTGTATTCCAATACAGGCAAAGGCAACACTCCTGAAGCGGGTGTATTGAGGTACGTACATTGTTTGGTAATTGGAAAGTATTTTTTATAAGCGGTCATAGGTTGAAGATATGCATAAAAAACAGTAATTTTATAGGATCATATAAAGATCGTACAAATGGGATTATTTTCAAAAAAAACACCTCCTGCTATTGACCAAGAACAACGCGTATTAATCGAAAATGCACAGGCTCGGATTCGTCAGAAAAAGAAATTATATCGTCACTTCGTACTTTTTTTGGCAGGTGCTGTTTTGATGATTATTATCAACCCCGTGCTAGGCATCGGAAAGGAGATTACACTTTTTGGATACGACTGGTTTATGTGGGCAATTTTAGTATGGTCTTTTTTCTTTTTAGCGCACGTCATCAATGTATTTGTGATGAATCCTTTTATGGGCAAAGCCTGGGAAGAAGAGCAAATCAATGCTTTGGTAAAAAAACAACAAGATAGAATTGCTGAGTTAGAGGAAAAAGTGGCTGTAGAACATCCATTACCAGAAAAAAAAAGCATCACCATCACCTCAGAAACAGCCGCTACGATAGATCCCGATTCTCCCCTATGATCACGATGATTGCTGCTGCGGCAGAAAATAATGCTTTGGGTAAGGACAATGACCTTGTATGGCATTTACCAGACGATTTTAAACGTTTTAAAACCCTGACCACAGGACATCATATTATTATGGGTCGTAAGACGTGGGAGTCGTTTCCAAAACCATTACCTAACCGTACGCACTTGGTCATTACCCGTAATAAAGACTACAAAGCTGAAGGCGCTACGGTGGTACATACGATGGAAGATGCACTCGCTTTCGCGAAAGATGACTCGAATGCTTTTATTATAGGCGGTGGTGAGATTTACACCATCGGACTCGATTACGCCACGCATATCGAACTCACCCGAGTTCACAGCACTTTTGAAGCTGATGCTTTTTTTCCAGAGTTCAGTACAGACGAATGGGAGTTGCAAAAAAGTGTGTTTCATGAAGCAGATGACAAGCATAAATTTGGGTTTACGTATGAGACGTGGAGAAGGAGGTAGTTTCTTTTCTGAATATTTTTAAATCTACCGACCAATAATTAAAACCAATGAAACTAAGAGATCAAAACACCGCTTTACTTTTGATAGACCTTCAAAAAGGATTTTCTGAAGAAGCCCATTGGGGAGGCAACAGAAACAATAGAGACGCCGAAGAAAAAGCGTTACAACTATTAGAAACGTGGAGATCTCTTAAACTTCCTATATTCCATATCATTCATAGTTCGCAAGATCCAAATTCGTTATTGCACGAATCCCATTCTGGATTTGACATGATAGATGCTTTAAAACCTAAAAATGACGAACCACTCATTATTAAACATGTCAATAGTGCTTTTATAGGAACTGATCTCAAAGAACGTCTGGATGCACAAAACATCAATAAACTGGTCATTGTTGGATTAACCACAAACCATTGTATTTCTACCACCACCCGAATGGCGGGGAACTTAGGATTTGACGTTTTATTAATATCAGATGCGACGGCTACGTTTGACAGAAAGGGATTGAATGGGCAGCTCTTTTCTTCAGAGATGATTCATGATACAGCGCTTGCAAGTCTTCATAAAGAATTTGCAGAGGTGGTTGATAGTGTTGCTTTGTTGCAAATGGTTTGAGTCGCTTTGCTCTGATTGATGCTGGATGCTGGAAGTTTAGGAATTAGAATTTTTTGAGATTTATTTTTTTGAATTTAAAATCTCAAAATAGAGTACTACTCTAATTCAAGCTCAAAATAGAACAATACTCTATTTTAAAGTAAGCTTTGATGGGGTTTTTTTTGCTTTCGCGAAAGCGCACATCATATAAAAGAATCAAGAGACAAGACCGCTTCGCTCCAAGACTCACGACTCAAGACCAAAGACCAAAGACCAAAGACCAAAGACCAAAGACCAAAAAGCAAAGACCAAAGACCAATTTACAGACAACACAAAACTTTCAGTATTTTTGCACGTACAACTAAACAAACCACACATGAATGCATATATTTTTCCAGGACAAGGAGCACAATTCTCAGGAATGGGATTGGATTTATTTGAAGCCTCTGGACTCGCACAAGATTTATTTCATCAAGCCAATGATATTTTAGGATTTAAAATTACTGATATCATGTTTGAAGGAGCCGCCGAAGACTTAAAGCAAACCAAAGTCACACAGCCTGCTATTTTCTTACATTCTGTTATTTTAAGCAAAGTATTAGGAGATACGTTTCAGCCTGATATGGTGGCGGGACATTCGCTAGGAGAATTAAGCGCACTCGTGGCAAATGGTACTTTGAACTTTGAAGATGGATTACGATTGGTATCGCAACGTGCACTAGCAATGCAAAAAGCCTGTGAATTACAACCTTCAACTATGGCAGCTGTATTAGGTCTTGAAGATCATATCGTAGAAGAAGTCTGTGCTACCATCAACGGAATTGTGGTTGCTGCAAATTATAACTGTCCTGGACAATTGGTGATTTCTGGAGATATTCCGGCGATAGAAGCCGCTTGTGAAGCTTTAAAAGAAAAAGGAGCACGACGTGCTTTGGTACTTCCCGTAGGAGGTGCTTTTCACTCCCCACTCATGGAACCTGCTCGCGAAGAACTTGCGGCAGCCATAGAGAACACAACATTTAATACCCCTAACTGTCCGATCTATCAAAACGTATCGACGACAGCGATTACAGATCCAAAGGTGATTAAAGAAAATCTAATGGCACAGCTTACGGCTCCGGTAAAATGGACACAAAGCATGCAACAAATGATCGCCGATGGGGCTACTCACTTTATAGAGGTGGGACCTGGTAAAGTATTACAAGGCTTGATGGGTAAAATAGATCGCACGGTGACCACTAGTGGAGCGACGCTACCAGAATAAAAGGGATTAAACCTCAGCAAGCTCTGGACACTAAAAATCGACTCAAGGGTCAAGGTATTACATCATAAATCTCACTGAAAAGTGGGATGAGTTCAACTACCTATTTTGTATGCGTCTTTCAGACTTTACAAAACAGCGTTTAACAAAAAAAGCCCGGCAGTGCCGGGCTTTAAGTTCGTGTTGATCAACTACTAATTATCATCAGTAGTTGTTTCAACTTTTATTTTAGTGTTTTTAACAGCTTTTTCAGCATCATTGGCAGCATCTTTTATAGCATTTCCAGTGTTATCTACTGCATCTCCTACAGCATTAGCTGCATCTTCAATTGCGTTACCTGTTGCATCTGCAGCATTTTCAATAGCATCACCTGTTGCATCTGCAGCATTTTCAATAGCATTACCCGCTTCATTTGCAGCGTTTTCAATAGTATTCTCTGCATTTTCAGAATTTTCTTTTACTTTTCTACAAGAAGTAATGTTAAAAATCAATGCTATAGCAGCAATACTTAAAAAAAATCTTTTCATTTCGTTATATATTTTGACGATTAGTTAATAGGCAAAATTAACATATAAATCCTAATTAAATAATTAATTAGGACGAATGTTTTGTTTTTACCGATGAAATACCCAAATAACACCTTTAAAAACATATTTAGCTTCTAAGTTTTGCTTTATATACGTTTGCATATACCTTCTGGATCGCTACTTATATAGAAATGATGGAAATATCCCCAATAAATTACTAGGAAATATTCCAAAATTTCTTATATTTCCCAAATGGGAGCAAATGAATTACCTTCGGAAATACGTCGTTTTAAAGAAATCCGCGAAGATCATGACTTTACACAGTCTGAATTTGCAGCACAATTAGGGATTAAACATTCTACGGCAGATATAGAACGTGGTCGCACCAAACTTTCTGGACAGGTGGTCACCGAGTTATTACGCCTATTTCATGTGAATCCGTTGTGGTTATTTGGTTATAGCAATCAAAAACATTTGAACACTCATAGTGGAGATATAAGCCCCAAAGTGGTGATTGTAGATAAGGACGATCAGGAAAACATGGTGTTGGTCAATCAAAAGGCAGCTGCTGGGTATCCCAATAATATTCAAGATGTAGAGTGGTATCAAAAACTTCCTGCATTTGACCTCCCGTTACCACAATTTCGCAATGCTACCTATCGTGGTTTTCAAGTAGAAGGAGATAGTATGCTTCCTAATTTTAGACCTGATGACTGGGTGCTTGCTAAAGGCGTAGAGAGTCTTGACTATGCCAGTGACAACAAAGTATATGTGGTAGTCATGCAAGATGCGGTGGTGGTAAAAAAACTACAAAAATTACCTGATTCATCAAAAGTATTATTAGTCTCTCTTAATGAAGAATATGTTCCTTATGAGGTATTTGTAAGTGATATTCAAGAAATCTGGCAGGTCAATAGCAAACTTACTTTTAATATAGATATCGGCTCAGAACATACGTTGCTACGCGAATTACAAGCATCGATGCAAGAGTTAAAAAGTCAAATCAAAAACCTAAATACGTAAATACCGCATGGGGTTTCCTGAATTATTCAACTTTTTAGAACGTTTACAACTAAACAATACAAAAGAATGGATGGATCTCAACCGCAAAGAATATCAAGCGGTGCGTTCTTTTTTTATAGGTTGGTTAGATGAACTGAATGCAAAACTTGCTACGGTAGATCCTGAGTATTTTGACACGCCTGGAAAAAAAGCGATCAATCGGATTAATAATAATTTGATGTTTGCGCCTCATAAACCTATTTATAAAGATCATTTTGGTGCGGGTCTTGACCAATTAACTAAGCAAGGAGATTTTTACATTGAAATGGGATTGAAGCAATGCCTACTTGCAGGAGGATTTTGGCGTCCTGAAAAATCCATTTTACGTAGTATCCGAGATGCTATAGATTATAATGGAGACGAACTAATTGCCATTATTGAAAAACCTTCTTTCAAAAAAATGTTTGGAGGTCTCTATTACGATGATCCATTAAAAACCGCTCCTAAAGGCTTTTCAAAAGAGCATCCATATATTGACTTATTACGACGCAAAACATTTGCTGTGGAGATGACGCTTTCGCGAAAGCAAATACTAGATTCTCACTATCAGGAATATTGTATTGAAGTGTACTTAGAAATGCTTCCTTTTAGACGCTACTTACGAGAGGCAGTAACGGTACAATAACAAAGTATGCGAGACTATCATGATAATCTAAAATAGTACGAAAGAGACATTAAAAGGTCTCTTTGTTATTTTCTTTCGCGAAAGCGGTGTAAAAAAATATTTACTGTTATTGTAAATTAATAGATTAGTGGTATATTTGCACCCGCTTAAATCGAAAGATTGAGTTAATTTTAATCATTAATTAATCGCTATGTACGCAATTGTAGAGATAGCAGGGCAGCAATTTAAAGTTGCAAAAGACCAGAAAGTCTTTGTACACCGCCTAACAACCGAAGAAGGAAAAGAAGTGTCTTTTGACAATGTTCTTTTAATCGGTGACGGTGACAAAGTAACGATCGGCGCCCCGGCTATAGACGGAGCTCTAGTAGGAGCAAAAGTCATTAAGCACCTTAAAGGTGACAAAGTAATCGTTTTCAAGAAGAAAAGACGTAAGGGATACCGTGTTAAAAACGGACACCGCCAGTCTCTTACTGAAATCGTAATCGAAAGCATCACTGCTTCTGGAGCTAAGAAAGCTGCTCCTGCAAAAAAGGCTGAACCAAAGGCTGCCGCTCCTAAGAAAGAAGCTGCTCCTAAGGCAGAAGCTAAAAAAGAAGCACCAGCCAAGAAAGAAGCACCAGCCAAGAAATCGGCTATAAAAGGAGATGATCTTAAGAAAATCGAAGGTGTAGGTCCTAAGGCTGCAGAGGCTATGGTAAATGCTGGAATGGACACTTTTGCAAAAGTAGCAAAAGCTAAGCCAGAAGCTATCGAAGCTATTTTAGCTGAAGCAAGTTCTGGACTTGCATCACTAGTAGCTAATACTTGGCCAGAGCAAGCAAAATTAGCTGCAGCTGGTAAGTGGGATGAGCTTAAAGAATTACAAGACAAATTAAACGGGGGAAGAAAATAATCTTTCACCAAAGTATAATAAATCCTGATTTTATTCAGGATAAAAAACCGAAACAAGATGGCTCATAAAAAAGGAGTTGGTAGTTCTAAAAACGGTCGTGAATCACAATCAAAGCGCTTAGGTGTTAAGATTTTTGGTGGCCAAGCTGCAATTGCAGGGAACATCATCGTACGTCAAAGAGGATATACACATCACCCAGGTGAAAATGTATATGGTGGAAAAGATCACACACTTCACGCTTATGTGGATGGTGTTGTAAAATTCACTAAAAAGAAAGATAACAAATCCTATGTTTCAATCGTACCGTTTGAAGCATAAGTACTTTTTTTCCTTATAAACAAACAAAAACCCTTTTCAAATTGAAAAGGGTTTTTTTGTGTATTTCATTTAATAGTGTCGCTGATTTTATATTTCAAAATGCAGCAACTCCAGTTAGGCTTGCCTATCTCGACAGGCAGTCGTAAAAGCCTACTCTTGTAGTAGTTTATCGGTTCCTAAATACCCATCATCTTTATTGTAATACCACGCACGGTCTTTAGGCATTTTAATACCTTGCACTTCGACTTCATCTGTAAGTAGGATATATTCTCCTGTGGTTTCATCGGGACCTTTAAAAAACTGATACACTTCCATCGCGTACGTAGTTGGATCAAAATAAAATTGCCAAATATCAGATCCTACCGCTTCATCATAGGTTACTTTTAGCACTAGATATTCTTTTCCTTTAAAGTTTTTCTTCTGTACGATAGGATCGATATGTGTGCCTGAGTCTTTAAGTTTCATTGGGAGTCCGTAGAGGTACGTATAATAATTTTTAAACATAACTGTACGCTCACAGGTTTCGTCTGAAGTTGTAGTTTCAGTTGTAGTCGTATCTTCATTTGAAAAGCGACAGTTGGTGGCACGTATTTCGCGAAAGCTAATCTTCCCATCTTGGATAGTAGAAACATTAAAGTATTGCTCAGGCAGATTGATGGAAATGGTACTTTTACGTTCTTTCCCGCCGGGTGTTTCTAAGACAACCGTAAAGCCTCCAGCAAATGTTTGCCAATTTCCTTGTGGATCATGATACGCTATTGCTTTTTCTAGGACTTGGTTTGCCGTTACCGTTTGTCCTACTATTGTAAAAGAAATACATATTAATAAAAATGTAAAAATAGTTTTCATGTGTGATTGATTGTAGCTGAAATATACAATTAATCTTCCCATCCGCATAATGTCCGACCAAGCTCCTTAGCAGTTTCTAAAGAGATTTCTTTTATCTCTTTTTTACAACTACTGAGTCCTCTGCAATTTTCTTTATAGTGATATTTTTTGGCGGTAGTACTATTGCAGATGTAGACGTTTTCATTTATGAATTCATTTTTAAGATCATTGATCTTAGGGTATGAATCATCTGTACAAAACAGGAAAATAAAGCAAGTAAATATTAAAAAACTTTTCATATCGTCTATTCGTAAAAGGTTATTGTTTTAAGAAGTTCGTCTTCATATTGATAGATTTCATCTAAGGAAGAAAGCTTCTCTTTTCGCTCTCTTTTATTTTCATCAAATATTCCTAAATATTTTGTTTTTCCATTAAAATGAAGTCTACATAAAGGCTTTCTATTATTATCGTCTAATAATATCCCAAAATAAGATTGTGTGTCTCTATATATAATACGCTCGATAGGTAGTTGCCTTCTCAAAATGGCAACAATAATTCTATACCCTTCCAACTCCTCTTCTGTCGTCGTTATTTTAGGATCTCCCTCTTCTACTTCTACTACTTCGCCTTGTTGTTTTTCTGTTTCTTTATTAAGTGCAGCATTTAATCTATCATTAACTCTATCTCCTAACGTTTGATTAAAAGCTTTATTAACCAAAACTGTAAACTCATCCATTACTTTCTCAGTTAATCTTCCAGTGTATACTTGATTTGCAAATAATCGTACAAAGTCAAATGAGGGTTCTTTCAGCTCTTGTAAAATCAATTTCTTAATTTCCTTGGTGTACTTTAATGAACTTGCGTTGTCAACAATATGATTGACATCAAAATTTGATTTATGAAACTTAATAATTTCACTTACTGTACTATCTTTTAGATTTGTTATATTGAACTCTAAAAATGGTTTTTCATCCATTTTGTTTGTTTCTTCAAGATCCGTATAAAAACGATATTCTATCCCATTTGTTAGAAGTGCAAATCGGGTTTTTGTGGTGTGAAAGTATCTAAATAATTGAGAATTATGCGCATTAAGCTCTTCCCTCCAATTCTTACATTCAATGATTAAAATTGGTTTCTCGTCCTGAAAAATAGCGTAATCTACTTTCTCTCCTTTTTTTAATCCTAAATCTGCGGTAAATTCAGGAACAACTTCTAAGGGATTGAAAGTGTCATATCCTAGAATATTTATGAATGGTAGTACAAAAGCATGTTTTGTAGATTCCTCCGTTTCAATACGTTCTTTTAAGTCCTCAATTTTGTCGGCTAACGCTTTGAGTTGGTTTTGTAGTTCCATGATATTATGCTATTTCCTTTTGTTTAATTAAAATCAACTTTAATTTTATTCTAATATTGATCCATCTGTAAAAATGATTTTTTCAGGTGTCCAAACTATTTTAACATCGTCCATATCTTTATTTCGGAGACGAGTATCTTCATCTCTAAATTGATTATAATCTGAAGTATAGGATGCTTTTAAAATTTTAAACGCTTCAATCTTATCATCTACAGTTAAATTAATTGACTTAATTTCAACGTCAAATAAATCTCGAATAGAAACAGACCCTTTGAAAGCTCTTATGTCTTTTTTAGATTTATTTTCAAAAACAAAATCATACGTCAGATATTCTTGATAATCATATTTTTTAAACCCTTTATTATACATAGCCACTGTAAGAGATGCTCCTAATCTCTGTCTATTTGCCTCTTCTTCTGCTTTTATTTTTTCTGCTAATTCTTCTTGCTCTTTCTTATACAATTTTGCTTCGTCAATTATTTCAGCATACGTTTTTCCTTCTAAATCATCATTCGTTAGTTTTGATTTTAATATCCAACCAGCTAATATTTCAGCATCCTCCTCAGAAAGTTTATCGCTTTCCTTAATTTCTTTAGCATCAATTTCTAGTGTATCCTCATTATACTTCTTATCTAAAGGAGATGAGCAAGATTGAAATACTAGAAATAGTAATACGTAAATAATAGATTTTTTATTTGTTGATTTCATTTGTTATATTATTATGATGTATGACAATCTCTTGAGCAATAATAACATCCGTTCACTTGATCATAATGCTTTTTTGCTTCCTTAACAGCAGCCGTACAAGAATCAAATGTTCCCAAGTACTTTCTGTTTTCTTCTTTAGGTAACCAGCTGCATCCAGATGTATGGACTTCGTGATCTCCATTGTTTTGTGCATTTTTGTTTACATAATATCTAGCCATAATTTTATTACTTATTAGTTTTTATTACTCCAAACTTAAAAACATTAGTAATCAAACCTTTGTGGTTTTCCACAAGGCTTCTTATTAATCCAACGTGAGTTCGACGTAAAAAATTAGTAAGTCTTTTAGTGTAATTACGTTAAAATTTAATGTAATCAACTTACAATCAACTTTTTGTTAATTTTATTTGCTCGTCCAAAGAAAACCGAACCAAAAGAAAAGACGCTTTTTATGCGTGTGATTTCTATTTCAGTTATAGGAACTTATGAATCTTCGATTTCTTAGGTATTTTTT
>NZ_CALEMI010000155.1 GCF_937910895.1 uncultured Dokdonia sp.
CTCTGGAATAAAAGGAAATAGTAAGCCAGATAGATATAGCATCAACGTTTCTGTAATTGCGTGGTTGTTACGCACGGCTATTCTAGAAAAATTAATATTATGATATACATGGTGTAACTGCCAATAAATACTATTCACAATAGTATCAAAACGCTCCGAAGTTAAAAACTCAGAATTCTTATAATAATAGAGAGCAAATGTCCAGTTAAGTATCCGTAGGCTGATCTCTTGACTGCATTTATAATTAGGTCCTAAGTTGATTGGGTTTTGTTCTATAAAATCTTCTATTTCAGAAAACACAAAGGCTGCTTGATCGCTATCATTATGATAATCGTGCCTTATAATGTCATAAAGATATGAGAAACGAGCTTTTTCCCAAACGTACTTAATGTCACCAGCTTCAGAAGATAGGTCTTGTATCTCTGACCAATGCTTTGTGATATCATATCTATAGCCTGTATCTGGGTTTGTAATCCAGTTATACGCTGTTCCTAAATCTATTTTTTCACTACTAAAAAAAATGTAAATTCCTTTTTCGCTTTCGCGAAAGCGTAATGACAATGCTTCACTTTCTTTTTTGGGAACTGGAATATTATTCTTTCCGTCAAAAAAAAATACAGGTGTATTATTTCTCCAAGAGGATAAACTAATAAATGATTTAGTAGAGGGATTCGCAGGAAATTTATTTTTATGAAAACCTAGTTTTGAGGATACCATATATTGCACTCTGAAGGCAACATATCGCATCCCCATATTTTTAAGTAGATTAAAGGTGTTTTTGATTTTATTCAACATCGACCCAAGCGGCTTTTTTAAGACTTTCTATGGCTGCAAAAGAAGCTTTGGTGGCGTTTACTAACTCATCAAAAGGAATTAGTGCTTCTCCTCCACTATTGATTTGCTTTACTAAAAGCTCGAACTGGCTCTTATGCCCTTTATCCATTTTAGATTTCATTTTTGAGAATCCTTTAAAACCATATCCTTTTAGATTACGCCAGTTGTCAAGTATAAGCGTACGTTCTTGAGAATAGACTTCTACACGTTCTTTTGAGTAGGTTTTACTACCATTTGCAAAATAGTTAATGACTCCATTAGAACCGTTTGCATACTTCAATAAAAGTGTCGCATTGTCTGTATTTTCTTCTGGTGCTTTTCCCATAGCATTCATACAAACTGAGATTACTTTACTTCCTGTAAAGTAGCTTATCAAATCAATAAAGTGACAGGCTTCTCCTATAATACGTCCTCCTCCTACTTTTAGGTCATGAACCCAAACATTTGCAGGAATCATACCTGCATTCATCGTAGCAATCACATGGATAGGTGTGTTTGAATTTCCTAATAAAGATTTCATTTTTACGGCATACGGAGAAAAACGTCTGTTAAACCCTACAGTTAATGTACTGTTTGTCTTATGATATGCCTCTGTAATTGCTTCTAACTCTTCTGAGTTGAGCGCTAATGGTTTTTCTACAAATACATTTTTATTGGCTTCTAATGATTTAATAACCATTGGAGCGTGAAGGTTATGTCTCGTTGTAATAGCAATGGTGTTTACTGTTTTTTCTTTTAAAACAGCTTCATAATCTGTGGCACTATTAGAAATATCAAATTTCTTTGCGAGTGCTGTACCAGAAACTCCTCCTGAGCTTATGATATGAGATATATTCGCATTAGTCTTTTTAAGCGCAGGAAGCATGGTCATTTTTGTAAAATTTCCTGCTCCTACAATAGCTAAGCCATTAGAGGTTGACTCACTTTTACGTGTTTCATTGACAACTACATTATTAGAATAATCAGCATCTTTATAATTAAGGATAGATGCTATAGATTTTGAACTTCCTATCTCTCCATATATTTTAAGGTAATCTTCTAGTTCTACCACCTCGGTAATTAATGGTTTTACATCAATATCAGAAGCTTGGATGGCATTAAGAATGGTCTGAAAATTACGTTGTTCTGTCCATCGTACAAATGATAAAGGATAGTCTTGTCCTTTGGATTCGTAATTATCATCATAACGTCCTGGCCCATAAGAACAAGAGACTTGAAAGGTCAATTCTTTTTCATAAAAGTCGGCTCTACTTATATCTAATCCTATCACTCCTACAAGGATGATTCTTCCACGTTTACGAGACATCTGAGCTGCTTGCGCTATCACATCATTTGTCTTTGTAGAGGCAGTAATGATGACACCGTCAGCTCCTATATTATCTGTGAGTTCTAATACTGATTTTACAGGATCGTCTCCTTTTCCTGGATTAATAGTTTCAATACCCCACTGCTTAGCCATATCGAGTTTAGATTGATCAAAATCTATCCCAATCACTTTACATCCGTTGGCACGTAATAACTGTGCTGTCATGAGCCCAATAAGCCCCATTCCAGTGACAACAATGGTTTCTCCAATGGTAGGATTACATAAACGAATGCCTTGCAATCCTATACTACCTATAACAGTAAAGGAAGCTTCTTCATCAGAAACACCTTCTGGAATTAAAGCGACAAGATTTTTAGGAACAGATACAAATTCAGCATGAGAGCCATTAGAAGCGACTCTATCTCCTACTTTAAATTCTGAAACACCTTGTCCTACAGCTTCTACCACGCCAACATTACAGTAGCCTAATGGTAATGGTTCGCCTAATTTATTAAAAACGGCTTCTAGTGTAGGCATTAAGCCTTCTGTTTTGATCTTATCTAATACTTGTTTTACTTTATCTGGTTGTTGTCTCGCTTTTGAAATTAGATTAGATTTTCCAAACTCTACGAGCATACGTTCAGTACCTAACGAAACTAGACTCTTAGTTGTGCGTATAAGTACCTGACCGTTTTTTACTTGTGGCGCAGGAACTTCTTCTAATATGGTTGCTCCTGTTTTAAAGGACTGGATAATTTGTTTCATAATGATTCTAATATCTTATACCATTCACCATCTGAATAGTTTTTTTTAGGTGTAATTAAATCTATTTTTTGTAAAAACAATCTTTTCAAATCTTCTTCATCTTTAAATAAAATTAAGTTTTCAGGTTCGTTAAATTGCTTATAAAAATGAATTGCATAATCTGCTGCATAAACAAACGTAGGTTTGCCTGTTTCTAAAAATTCAAAAATAGGTAATCCTACGGTTTCAGATTTTGAAGGAAATATTAAAAAATCAACAACAGCATACAAGGCAAATAATTCACTTCTATCGATAGCTCCATGATGAACAATTCTATTAATATCTAGATCTTCTTTAGGTAATAATGAATGGATTCTAATAGATTTTTCTTCAAGGAAGTTTTCTAGATTACGTATGAGGCTTATATTCTTGTGACTTGCATTGTAAGCTATAGGCATTAATCCTTTATAAAGATCTTTTCCTTCCTTAATGGTATTTAAGAGTATCATATCTTTTGATGGCTGAGGCACTAAAAAACCAGGCCATACTGATATTGCTTGTTCTGGGTTTATCTTAAATTTTGATTGGAATATTGATTTTATATATTCAGACTGTAGAATGAATATATTTTTTCTTAAAAAAAAATTGATAAGCAGCCTATATATTTTAATCTTAATATCACTATGCCCATCTTCTAAAGCTTTGAACTGGTGAAAGTAAGTGATTCCTTTTGAAGGAGCTAAAATATAATTTATGTTAGAGAAACTTAATATTTTATTGGGTTTATATTTTTTTATAAACTTTATAATTCCTAGTGTGGAAAAAAATATGGTATTCAAACCCGAAGTATAATAATCTATTAATTGTATATGATTGGGTACGTTTTCAAATTTTAGAGGTGTTAGTATAATAAAATTTATATCAGAAGATAAGCTAGCTTCTTGGACAAAGGTTCTTATAATTGTTTCTGCACCTCCCGTCTTTGCTGCACTAGCATTTACCAATATATTTTTCTCTTGCAACATATTCACTTTATAATGTATTTTATAAGTCTAACGTTTCCTTTATAATACGTATTTGATTATCAGGATTATATACTGAATCAATTCTTTTGTAGCAATTTTCTCTTACTAAATCTCTTTGATTTTCTTTACTCAGCCAAAATTTTAATTTAGAAGTTAAATCGATAATATTATCTTTTATAAAAAAAGATCCATTTATACCATCTTGGATAACTTCAAATTCAGGCATTTGATTTGGAAAATCATTATGACTTATAACTGGACACCCAAACATTAATGAGTGTATTCCTGTTAATCCTATTTCTCCAGGAGAAGCACAACAATCTGAATTATATATAAGTTCACCTAATGTATTTTCGTCAAAACAGGGTCCATAAAAATGGACATTACCCTTTAATTCTTCTATTTCTTTACGATCGTGTAAATAATCATCCAATTCATTTCCAACTAGTAATAAATTACAATAAAACCCTTCTTTTTGTAATAATAGCATTGATTCTAGTATATAATCTAATTTTTTAAACTTTTGTATTCTACCAACATAAATAATTGTTGGATATTGATTAGAAAATATATTCTGTATAATATTAGAAGGTTCCAAGCGCTTTCTAATATTTAATTGCTTTTTGTAATCTAATGAATTATATATAGGAATTAATGTTTCTTCTTTAAATCCTTTTTCTATCATTAATTCTTTTGCATAATCTCCATATAAAAAAATCCCTGTTGCCAGCTTAAAGTAAATTGTCTTTATAAAAACTTTCAATCTATTCTCTTTCCCATACCAGCCATGTGACCATAGGTAAGATTTTTTTTTATATAATTTACAATATACAAGTACTATCCAATTAGAAATAGCATAAGGATTTCCTGTCATTATATAATATTTATATTCTTTCTTTAAACAAGAAAATACTCCTTTCTGATAATAAAATTCTTTAAAGACATATTGATTTTTAAGTACTTTTTGAAATCCATTTATTACACTAACATCTAATGTTTTAATAGGAGTTTTTACATGATCACCAAAATAAAAGTGTGCATTTAAATTTTCATCAATAGCTTTAAAGATTCCTTTTCTGTAAAATGAAGCAATATTTAATATAAAACAGACCACTAATTAGGATTTAAAAGAATTTGTAATTCTGAGAAAGTGATATAATAAAAATATAAATAGAGCAGATACGGATGCTCTCACTAAAAATGGTTGTAAACCTCCCCATATAAAGTCAGGTATCGCTGCCATAAAGGCTAATGCAATGAGTGCGTTAAAAACAGTGCGATAATTGTAATTTTCATAGTTTCTACCATAAAATTTATTGATCCAAAATAATATAATATACATCAATAAGGGACCTAAAAGAAAACCTATATATGAAAAGTTACCTATTGCTTCTGCTACATATAATCCAGCTAAACTAAACCCGGTGTCTATAACATACGATGATGAAAAGTACCATTTGACCATTTGATTACCAAAACCAACTGGTTTAGAAGTCCAAACAGAACGAGGTACATAAAAAAGTACTGCTGCAACATACGATTCTCCGTTTACTGATTCTATTGAGCCATTCTTTAAGTCTCTATAAATTCTTTCTGTATCGAATAGTGGAGAAAAAGCACTTCCAGCACCGTCACCAGTCTCTATAGCCTCCGTAATAGAAACTTCTTTTCTGAGTGATCCACCAAATCCTATGAGAATTGGGACGGCAAAAATGACTAATAGCTTAATTAATTTCATCCTTTTAGTAAAAATAAAAGAAGTAAAAAAAAGACTAATCGTCAAAAATTGAAGTAAAAGAAGTCTTCCAAAACCTGACCATAAAGCACCCACAAATAAGATAACAATAGCCAAAGTAAGTAGTAGATAGTTTACATATAATTTTTTATACTGTTCTCTATTTATAAAAAGGAAACTTGTGAAGAATACCGAGCAACTAAAAAATCCTATGGTAGGAAAGCGAAAAAAGTGTCCTAGACCTGCTAACGCAAATACAAGTATTACTCCACAAGTTACGCACATAATAATCAATATCTTACGCAATGATTTAGTTGAAAATGGTAACCTAAAAAGGTTTTCAATTTTTATATTGTTTGACTTTATTTTATTGACTAAAATAGTTGTAACAAAAAGAGAGATATGTAATCCCCAAGTTGCATTATATTCTGAAAATAAAAAAGTATTATATATATGAGAAGTGAAGATAAATATCAAGAAACTGAATGCATACACAGATTTTATCCCAAAAATATTTTCCCTGTGATACATTCTCACAGTAAATATAAAATGTAATAAAATAAATAAATTAAGCATTATAGATTCTCGTTTATTGAAATAGGTTTAAAATTTTTGATACGCTTGTAGGTCTCAGTAGAAATAGGATTTCTATGTTTCGAACCCATTCTTAAAGTATTCGTAAAGTCTTTAATATATCCCTTTACAAAGTATTTAAAGAAACCATTTTTGTAGGAATAATACATATACAATGGAGTATATAGTAAAACAAAAAATATCATTTGCAATAGTGGATATAGCGTTACTGCTACATATAATTTATTGAAATATGAATGTGTTTGTTCTTTATAATTATTTCTTGCCACACTACTCTTCTTATGCCAAAGAATTACACTTGTGTCTTTAATAAGATCATAATTAGCTTCAAATAGTTTATAAGTAAGGAATTTTTCTTCCGCTCCATACATAAAGTGAGAAGGATATAATCCAGTCTTATCGTATATTTCTTTTTTATGGACACAGATACCTCCTTGAAAATTATTTGTATAATACTTTTGAGGGTCTTCAATATCACAAGTTGCATTAATTTCGTCTCTTTCAACAAAATCGTATATAGTACCTGTTACGATTCCTAATTTTTCATTTAGTTTAAAGTTATTTATAGCATTTTCTACAGCTTCTTTATGAAGTACACCATCATTATCTAAGAAGAAAATATAATCTCCTTTGCAATAGTCAATTCCTAAGTTCCTACCACCAGGACATCCATAATTCTTATCTAATTCTACTATTTTTAAATTAGGGAAGTTTTTTCTTGAAAGTTCTACAGAGTTGTCGGTTGAACCATTGTCAATTAAAATTACTTCAAAATTAGAGTAGGACTGATTATAAGCACTTTCAATAGCTTCTTGAGTTTCTGATGCTCTATTCCAATTTAATATTTGAATAGATACCAAAGGTAAAAATTGCGTTTTAGTTTTGTTCATTTTATCATTATGACTATTATTTTTTAAAGATGCTATCAGCAACTAATGTCATATTATTTTTAAAATAACTTAATACCTGTTTATTTTCGAGTAATTGTGATCTTTTTTCGAAATTAGGGATATCTGAATATGTGTTTATTATAATTCCTAAATCATCTAAAATGGAGAGTCTAGTATCATTTGTTCCAAAATAAAAAGATTTTTTCCCATAAGCCAAAGCAGGTAATACACCGTGTAAACGACCCGTAACTACATATTTAGCATTCTTAAAATAGGATAAATACAACTCCATATCACCATTATATGATACTATTGGAAGTTTCCACCCTGCAGCTTTAACCATTTCTTTTCTTCCCTTCTCGTGGACAATTCCTATAACTTTATGGTTCTTAGCTATTTTATTTGCATAGTAAACTTGTTTATGGAAATTAACCCTTCCAAAAGAAAATAACACATAATCACCTTCATGCACATTTTTAGTATCTAAAAACAATGTTGGGCAACCCGTATATAAGGTATTCAATCCATTCTTCTTCAATATTTCAAAAGTAAAACGGTCTCTGCTTCCTATGATACCACTTAATTTATTCACAATACTAAAATCTGGAGAAGGATCTTTGCCTATACTAATAATCCTCGTTCTCACAATAAAATCTTTACTTTTCTTTGGGTACCATAAAGAACCTGCTAAGCAGTATGAATTCCCTTTTATCTTATCAAGATGATCTAACGCTTTATTTTGACCAGGAGTAAGCATGGTGCATCCAGGAATTAATAAGTCTGATTGTGTATCTGTTGGAATGGAATCTGAAAATGAGTCGAAATGTTCAAAATCTACCTTGTTATTGTTTTCTTTGAAATAATTTTCAAGAAATTGTTGCGTCGCATGTTCTATAATATGATTACCGTAATTTGTTGAACTGTCTGTAAAGTTTGCGTAGAGCATTTTCATATTTTATTTTTTAAATAACGATTTAAGTATATGATAATCTTCTTTCTTCAGTAAGAATAAACTAGATAAGGAATATATCAAAATTAAGAATATATAATCGTAGCCAATATTAAAATTTAGCTTATAAGCTAGTATACTTCCTGCGGTAAGTACTGTATAAGTAAATAATCTTAAATTATTATAAAAGGTCATTTCTAATAATTTAAAAATTATAACCATCCTATTTAAATTATATATTAAAAACAAAACAGTAATCACTAGTGGAACAAAAACATAATGACTGATAGGACTATCAAAGAAATACAATATACATCCACACAATCCGCTTAAAAAAAGGCCTAGAAACGTAGTGAATTTAAGTTTTTCAAAGGTAATAATTAATAGGGCGCTTGGTATAAATAAAATACCGATTGCTGTAAATATTAAAAAGTATTGAATAAAGTCAACCAAATCTTTATTTACTTCTTCCCCAAGCCAAATTATCAATATATCTTCTATAAAAATACTAGATAGAACTACAACCCCTACACCGACAATAAAAAATAGTTTATTACTTAAATTAAAATACTTTTTAAGCTCTTCAATCTTATTTTTTGTTTTTAATATATTAAAAACAGGTCTCATAGCGTTGGACAAAATATTTAAGAATCCTCTAAAAAGATTATTGAGTTGAACCCCTAATCCATAGTATCCAGAAAAGGTAAGACCATATCTACTTGCAACAATTAGTGAAGGTAATTGAACAAAAAATACATAATTTAAACTATTCAAAAAATTATAAATATTAAATCTGAAAATTTCTAACAAATAAGATATTTCAATTTCTTTAAAATTAATTTTAAGAAAATCTCCCGTATGTTTTTTAGTATAGTAACGCGTCAAAAATACGTGAAGACCAAATTCTAATACTAAAATAAAACTATACATCACTATAGTTTTATATAAGAGAAACAACGTCAGTACCAGCAGTGTTCTAAAAACAAAGCCCAATGTCATTATATTGGCAATAATGTCTACTCTATTAAGGGCTTGTAGAGTTGCTATAAATGGTAATTTAAAAATCTGAAGCAGCGTAGATATTGTTGTCAAATAGAAAACATACTTTAAAGTAATTACATCTTCATCTACAAATGAAGGCAAGAAAAAATAAGCGTATAGTAATAGAATAGCCGCTATTAAAATCACTAAAAAATAGATGACTAATAATGTTCCACTATAATATTTATTGAAATTCTCAAAGTCATCACTATAAAAATAGTCAGACAAACGCTTACTGGTTCCTCCAGAAATACCCGCTTGAATTATAGAAAGCAATGATATCACAGACACAGAAAGTGTCAATATCCCCCACTTCTCGATTCCTACAGATTTAATCACATACGTGATTAATAGGAAACCTATCAGTGATTGAGCGATCTTTGCTAATGAACCAGAACCAATGTTTCTGGCAAATTTTTTCTTTAATTCCAATGACTTAAATATTTATAGATGATGATTTTACTTACCTATGGTATATATTTTAAAACCAATACGTATTAAATCTTCATTATTTAATATGGCTCTGCCATCAAATATAAAAGCAGGTTTTGACATAGCATCGTATATACGTTGCCAATCATATAATTTAAACTCTTCCCATTCTGTCATGATAGCAATGGCATGAGCATCTTTACACGCTTCATACGGATCTTTATATACTGTGAGCAAAGTTCTGTTTTCAATTTCAGTTCTACTATTAACAGCATCTATATCAGCATATATTTGTTCTTCTGACACTTTTGGGTCAAACGTAGAAATCAAGGCTTGTTCATTTAAAAGATGATCTGCTACATAAATAGAAGAAGATTCTCTACTATCATTTGTATCTTTTTTAAATGCCCAACCTAGTAATGTAATTTTCTTGTCTGAAACTGTATTGTATAAACGAGAGATTATTTTATTGGCAAACCGTCTTCTCTGATGATTATTTATATGAATAACTTGATTCCAATATTCTGCAACCTCAGGTAAGTTATAAGAATTTGCGATGTAAACTAAGTTAAGAATGTCTTTTTGGAAGCAAGAACCTCCAAAACCTATAGAGGCATTTAGAAATTTAGATCCTATTCTAGAATCCATCCCTATTGCTTTAGAAACTTCTTTTACATCAGCCTCAGTCACTTCACATAGTTCCGAAATCGTATTAATAGATGAAACTCGCTGCGCTAAAAAAGCATTTGCGACCAACTTAGACAATTCTGATGACCAGATATTAGATACCATGATCTTATCCTCATCTACCCAATTCAAGTATAAATTTTTAAGAGCTTGGATCGCTTTTTTACCACTTTCAGTATGATAGTCTCCACCTATCAATACTCTATCAGGTGAAATCAAATCATCAATAGCTGTTCCTTCAGCTAGAAATTCTGGATTTGATAAAATTTCAAAAGAAAACTCACTTTGTGAGTTTTCTAAAATATCTTTTATGGCTTCGGCGGTACGAACAGGAAGTGTCGATTTTTCAACGATAATTTTATCACTATTGGCATATTTTCCGATTTCTCTCGCACATATTTCAACATATTTTAAATCTGCAGCCATATCTTTACCTACTCCGTATTGTTTGGTAGGCGTATTTACTGAGATAAAAATAATGTCTGATTCTTGGATCGCTTTTTTAACGTCTGTAGAGAAAAATAAGTTTTTATTTCGAGTTCTACTTACTATAGATGATAAACCTGGCTCATAAATAGGAAGTTTAGAAACATCTTCATCATTCCATTGCTCTATTCTATTTGTGTTGACATCTACAACTTTAACTTTAATATCAGGGCATTTATCAGCAAAGACAGACATGGTAGGTCCTCCTACGTATCCAGCACCAATACAGCATATTTGCTTAACAATCATATATAAGTGGCTTAAATTTTTAGTAAATTAAATTATTATCTGTGTACCCCACAAAAATCCAAAATAATCTTATCAGAATCTTTCGGTAATATTTTAAACTCATTATGTGCGACAAGGTATACTACGATATCCGCTTTCGCGAAAGCGTCCTCATATTGAGTCAATTTAAATACTTTGTGCTCTTCTATATTTGGCTCTACAATATAAAACTCTTCATCGTTTGCGTCTTGTAAAACCTTTTGAGCAATGTACTTTGCAGGAGACTCTCTTAAATCATCAATGTTCGGTTTGAAGGCTAATCCCATAATAGCAATCTTTGGCTTTCTTCCGTGGTCTAATTGAAACTGAAGCTTTACATTCTTAACTTGCTCTGCACACCAGAAAGATTTGTAATTATTAATCTCTCTTGCTTTACCTATAATTTGCGATTCTAAAGGAAAATCTGCCACAATAAAATAAGGGTCAACAGCAATGCAGTGACCACCTACTCCACAACCAGGTTGTAAGATATTTACACGAGGGTGTTTATTTGCAAGGCTAATCAAATCCCATACGTTGATATTTGCTTTTGCACAGATAAGTGATAACTCATTTGCAAAAGCAATTTGTACGTCTCTAGATGAGTTTTCTACGAGTTTACACATTTCTGCAGTTCTTGCATTGGTAGGGTGTAATTCTCCTTTTACATACTTACTATAAAAAGCAATTGCTTTTTCTGTGCTAGCCTCATTTACGCCTCCTATCACACGGTCATTGTGTACTAACTCATGCATCACATTTCCAGGCAAAACACGTTCTGGGCAATATGCGATGTATAATGTGCCTTTCAACTCAGGTCGTTCTGAGTAAATAAGATCCATCATTTTTTCAGTAGTACCTACGGGTGATGTAGATTCTATAATATATAAATCTCCCTTTTTAAGCAATGGTAAGATACCTTTGGTAGCTGCTTGTACAAAAGAGATATCTGGTTCATTTTTATCTTTAAATGGTGTTGGAACTACGATTAAATAATGGTTTGCTTCAACAGCTTTTACGTCGGCTTTTAAAAATCCTCCTTTTACTGCTTTCGCGACAGCTTGATCAAGTTCAGGTTCAACAATATGTATTTCACCTCTATTGATCGTCTCTACAACGCTAGGGTTAATATCTACGCCGTGCACACTTACTCCGTTTGAAGCAATTAAAGCTGCTGTTGGAAGGCCTATATATCCTAGACCTATCATGACTACTTCTGGTTGCATGTAATTATTTTTGATTTTTTATAAATTCAACGATACGTTCACAAGCTTTACCGTCTCCATAAGGATTGTGTAGTTTACTCATTTCTGTAAAACGATCTGGATTATTTAGTAGGTCTAAGGTTTCTGATAGAATTAAATCTTTATCGGTACCTACAAGAATTACAGTTCCTGCTTCTACAGCTTCGGGACGCTCTGTGGTATCTCTCATAACTAGTACAGGTTTTCCTAGACTAGGAGCTTCTTCTTGTACTCCTCCACTATCTGTAATAATCAGCTTTGACTTATTCATAAGCCAGATAAAATCTTGATATGCCAGCGGATCTATAAGCATAATGTTACTTACATCTTTTAGAATACGTTTTACAGGTTCTTGTACTTTAGGATTAAGGTGTACTGGATAAATAATAAGATGATCTGGTTTTTGTAATGCAATCTCTTTTAATGCTTCACAAATTCGCACAAAACCATCTCCATGATTTTCTCTACGATGTCCTGTTACTAGAAGTACTTCTTTTTCTCCTATAGCGATATCCAGCTCTCTTACAAGATCACTAGGGTCGGTATTTACTTTATCTACACTATCAAGTAGGGCATCTATTACCGTATTTCCTGTCACAACAATCTGACTAGAAGGTATATTTTCTTTTAATAAATTACTTTGAGAAGTAATGGTTGGCGCAAAATGAAAATCTGCTATTCTACCCGTAACCTGCCTGTTTATTTCTTCAGGAAAAGGAGACCATTTATCATTAGTTCGAAGTCCTGCTTCTATATGACATACTTTAGACTGATTATAAAACCCCGCAATACTAGTCGCCATTGTGGTTGATGTGTCTCCATGAACAAAGACGTAGTCGGGATTGAAAGATTCTAATACGGGTTTCATACCCGTAATAATATCTGCTGTTAAGGTATAAAGATTCTGACCAGGTTTCATTAAATTCAGATCGAAGTCTGGTGTAATATCAAAAAAATCAAGTACTTGATCCAGCATTTCTCTATGCTGAGCTGTTACACATACTTTAGTTTCAAATATGTTAGAAGATTTTTGAAATGCTTTTACGAGAGGAGCCATTTTTATGGCTTCTGGTCTTGTACCAAATACTATGAGAACTTTTTTTAACTTGATCAAAACAGGTTACTTTTTAGGTATACTAAGAGGGGTGCAAATATAGAATGTTTCCGTTTGATTAACTAATTTTTACACACGACTCTAAGACAATATAATTATCTTTTAATCAATTAGTTATAAAATTATATTGCAAATACTTAAACTAAAAACTAACTTGAAGTAAATATTTTTCTAATATTAGCATTAAAATAAGGAACGTCTTTCCCCAAATTTAAAGCCTTTTTCTTTATGGCTTCAAGTCTATTCTTATTAGCAGATAAGGCTTTAATCTCAATCAAAAGTCCTTCAATATCATCATAAGCTAGGCCAATAGCAACTTCTTGGTCTATAAGTTTTTGTGCACTTATAACTTCTTTATTGACAAGAATACCTATACCTGTTTTCAAGGCGTCTCCCCACTTATTTGAAGCCGCATGTCGATTAATTTCCGATATAGGATCATAATATGTAAATACTAAATCTGAGGCGTAATAGGAAGCTAAAGCTTCCTCGTTAGAAACCTCTCCTAAATACTGAACATTGTCTCTTTGGGATAATAATATAGCTTCTTCACAATCTAGCTTACCTGCCATAATAAAACCAATATCATGATTTTTTAAGCGATCACATACTTGTAAAGCAATAGCTATACCTCTACTTTTTGACAACCAACCATTTATATTTATGGTAAGTGCAAAGTCTTTCCAATCTTTTTGATCATATATCCGTCTTGCCTCTTGAAGGACGTCTTCACTAGGAACATTTGTTACTAGATAAAATGTGTTCGACTTAAAATTATAACGTTCAAAAGATGGGATAACGTGTTTATAGACACGACGAGAGGTAAAGACTTCAAGAACTTTTATACATCTTCTTAAATAGCTATTTTTAATTAGCATAGAAAAACGATCTGCATCATCAAAACACAGCGTAAATCCTTTAATTTTACTTGCTAATAACAATGGAAAGGCACTTTCAAATCCTAAAGCCCAAACAATTTCGTTACGTTTTATTGTAAAACTATAAAAGAATACTTTTATTACCCATAGTAGATACAAGTATTTTCTACCACTCCCATAGCCACCTCCTTTAAGAAGGATTTTTTTATCAATATTAAAATCAATTCTATGCTCTTCTTGTTCGCCTAAAAGACGTTCCCAACCTACGTGTGTAATTTTAGGACACTGAATTTTATGTAAAAGAAGTGCTAATTTGTAAAGTCTTGTTCTCAGTGACAATGAAGACAATGGCGCTACAATAATAACATTTGATTTTAGTATAGTATCAGACAACAGTTTTATTCTTTAAAATACGTTTTATATAAACATTAGAAACAACAAATCTCGATACCCAATTCATCAAAGATAAAATCGAAATAATTTGTGCTGTAAATATACCTGAAAATAAAAATAAAGCAATCACTACAGCAATCAAATATAGTATTGTAAATACTCCAAAGTATTTGGCTATCCCGAATAATTCTGATTTATTAGCATATATTCCTAGATATACAGAATTTGTAACATATATACATCTTATAAAACTTATACAAGATAACGTACCGATTAAGAAAAAATCAAAGTCTTTAAAATCTATTTCTAAATAATAAAATAAAAATAATATTCCTACTCCTGTTGAGACTAACGTGTTTCCAACAGAAAAAAGAAATACTTTAGTAAATAGTGATTTATAACTTATAAAAGATTCTGAGTTTGGATTTCGTATAATTTTAGGACCTAGATAAAATCCTAAAAAGCCATTTAAACTTAAAGCTATTGGAGTAACCACCGCAAAATACTTGAAAAGATGTGCAGAAGCTACTTCGTCGCCATAAAGATTAATGACAAATTGCTCTCCATAAACAGCAAATAACAGTGTGAGAGACGTAATTAAAAATGCCCTAGAAAGTCCTTCGGCTTCAGAAACAGAAATATCTTTGTGGACTTTGCTAAAATCTTCTAATTCATATTTATTAAAGAAAAAAGAAAATAACAACGTGATCGCAAAAGCGATTACGAAGTATAAAAATATATCTTCAATAAAATTTCCTAATAAAAGAAGTAAAATAAAACATTTCCAAAAATTTTTTGAAAACTGAGATCTCCATAATTGGTTATTGGCTCTTGCCGCAGCAGCGTTGTAATTTATAAAACTATAGAAAATAATCCCTAAAAAAACTAAGAGTGTTTCTTCCCAATAATAATCCTTAATAAAAAAAATAACTACTGTACTGCACACTGATACCATCAATGCTCTTTTAACAAACTTTTTAAAGTGAATTTTAATCAATCTAGGATCTCGTAATAAAACCTGATCATAACCTAGAAGCGTAAATGAACCTATTAAGATAATAGTAGATTTATAAAAAGCCCAGTTAGAAATACTAGTAATACTATACTTCTTGATAATTAAAATTTCAATAATAAGAAATGATAATAATCCTATCCCGTAAATACCAAATGAAGCTAGTAGATCAATCCTCTTTTTCATTAGCTATTAATCCTTCTAGTTGTTGTTTTTTGAGCAGGATTTCCTGTGTAAACACCATAAGGTTCTGTATTTTTTGTAAGTACAGCACCTGCCCCAATGATAGATCCTTCTGCTATATGAGTAACAGTTGGTAATATAATAGCGCCAGCGCCTATCCAAACAAAATCTTCTATATCTAGTGATGAAAACACAATAGGGTTTTCTTTCCAGTTTTTAAACCCATCATGAATTTTATGATTATGTGTAAAAATCTTAACGCCCTCAGAAATAGCAATTTTGTCTCCTAAAGTAATACCTCCTGAATAATCAATATACGTATCTGCTCCAATATTTACCTCTCCTTTACAGATAAAAGAGGCTTCTTTATTTATATGTGCTATCGATAGAATTACCTTCTCCCCTACATACAACTCTGGGGAGTTATGATAGGTTCTATATAAAAACCATTTAAAACTTCTAAGCCCTTTTACATTGAACAAAGGAGAGTTTCGTATGAGAAGAATTAATAATTTGATTATTTTTTTCAATGTAATTTTATGTTTCTAACCATCGAATATACTCATATTATAATTTAAAAAAATTTTATTTTTTTAAATTATAAAGCATTGTATTTTATAGTCTATACGTTTAATCTATAAATCTCTATTTCATTTGGATAAAGATAATTTCTCTATTACTTTATCATTAAAAACTGTAACTCCTTTTTTATTAAGATGGTGCCTATCATAAAAATAAATAGTGTCAAGAGACATCGTCTTATTAAAATTATAGTAGCTACCATACGTACTCATTATCGATTCAAAATCTGTATGTTTAGAAATAGAAGTATACAATGGTTTTGTAATTGGTACATATACCAAATGATACCTAATCTCCCTATTTTCTACCAATGCAATCATATCGGCAAATGCTTCTAATTGTATGGTATTAAATTCAAAATCTGTGATGATTGGTTGATTACTCTGATAACTTGTAGTATTCGTCTCTACATAACCACCAGAGATATACGTAAATTTCCCAAGGGTAGGCTTTTCTTTAAACGTTATTTTTTTTCTAGTAATATCTTCAAATGCTGCATAGATCAAAGCATTATAAACATTGATGTCATTTACTTTTAACGCCAATCTTACTGATGAAGCATCCACAATATCATTAGAAAGTATGTCAACAGTAGATGCTACCCCTTTAATGGCAAAAATGAATGGAGACACTTGAAAAATAATTTCTTTAGGACGTACATTGTCAAGATAACGTTCCAACAAAAACTTTGTTTGTAGTGGAGTTTGCGCACTCGTTCCTAAGTTAAATGTAGTAAGACCTGCTTCTTTAAAAATACGTGTGTCAAATCCGTGATATGTATGAGAACTCCCCACAAATAAAATATCTATATCTGAAACAGTTTTAACTTCCTGAAGTCTTGTGAGTGTAAATCCACCACTATCTCTACTCGATTTTAGGTTTGGTTTTAAATAAGAAGGCATCAATTGTCCAAACACACAAATCCCTATACAATAGAAAATCAGTGCAAAAGGAATAAAAGCTACTATGTGTTTAATAAAACGCTTCATACTTAAAATTGAAAATAAATAAACGGCACCTCATCTGTATTTGCAAACATCCCTATAAAGAAAATCAACAATGAATAAAAAGACCAACGTAACAATCTATGACGCTTTTGGAATAACTTTTTAATAGCATGATGATCTTCTCTTCCCTTCCATTCTATAAAAAGTAATAAAATCAAAAAAAACAGCAGAACCAATAGATTTCCTTTGCTTATAAAATTAGGAAAGCTATTCATAGATGTAGAAAATAAATTATGGATGTATAAAAAAGCATGCTGTATACTATTGGCTCTAAAAAATATCCATGCAAATGACACCAATAAAAAAGTAAAAAAGATCTTACATACATACAGTACTTGATACGTATGCTCGCTACTAAATTTCTTCTTATTTCTCTGCCTTAGAAAGTAAGTGACTAAATAGAGAACTGCATGTAAAAACCCCCATATAACAAATGTCCAAGAAGCCCCATGCCAGAAACCACTAACAATAAAAACCAAAAGGATATTACGCACAAAACCTATGGTTGACACATTACTGCCGCCTAATGGAATATATACATAATCTCTAAACCACGTTGAAAGCGATATATGCCATCTCCTCCAAAACTCAATTACAGAACTTGAAAAATAAGGGTTTCTAAAATTCTGTTTCAAATCAAAACCAAATAACTTAGCAACACCAATAGCAATATCTGAATACCCAGAAAAATCTGCATAAATCTGAAAAGAAAAGAACAAAACTCCTAGAACTAAAGAACTACTATTATAATCTGCTGTATGTGTAAAAGCCAGATCTGCATACCGACCACAAGTATCGGCTATGACCATTTTTTTGAATAATCCCCAAAGAATTTGCTTCAGACCATCTACTGCATCTTCATATTTAAAATACCGCTTCTTTTGAAACTGTGGTAACAAATGCTTCGCTCTTTCTATTGGACCCGCTACCAATTGTGGGAAGAAACAGACAAAGGCGGTAAAAGCAAAAAAATCGGTGGTAGGCGCTATCTTTCTTTTATACACATCTATACTATATGATAGCGTCTGGAATGTGTAAAAACTAATACCTACAGGTAGTATAATTTGCAAACTAGTCACCGAAATCTCTTTGCCAAAAAGAGAAAATGCATTCACAAAATTATCAAGGAAGAAATTATAATATTTAAAGAAAACTAAAATTCCAATATTTGTAGCAATACTCAATCCTAACAATGCTTTACGCCTCTTTTGTGACTCCTGTTTTTTAAGTCCGAGTCCTACAAAGTAATCGACTAATGTACTGGTCAGAATAAGAAATAAAAAACGCCAATCCCACCAGCCATAAAATGTATAACTCGCAAGTATGATAAACACATTTTGAACGCTAATAGATTTTTGAACAATACCCCAATAGATCAGAAATACGATCGGTAAGAAAAGCGCAAAATCTATGGAGTTAAATAACATATAAAATTTTATATGATGTGTTGAAGTGCCTCGTTCCATAAAGGCCTAGATACTCCAAAAGTGTCAACAATTTTTGTACAGTTCAATATACTATTTTTAGGACGAGTTGCGACAGTAGGGAACGCTTCAGAGGAAACAGGAAGTACTTTTGTTTCCATTTCTAGGGATTCAAAGATCGCTTTCGCGAAAGCGTACCAAGTCGCCTTCCCACTATTGCTATAATGATAAATGCCCCTATGCGCATACCCTAAAGTAGTAACCAGTTGCAGAATAGCTTTTGCCAAATCATTCGCCAACGTAGGAATCCCATACTGATCGTCAACAACTGAAACCGTTTCTCTCTCTTTACCTAAACGAATCATCGTTTTATAAAAATTATGCCCATACGCACTATATAACCAAGAAGTTCGTATAATCGCGTATGTCAACGTATCTAAAGCCTGAATCGCTTGTTCTCCAGCTAGTTTTGATTTTCCATACACCGTTTGCGGATTAGGTACAACCTCCTCTGTATACGCAATACTTGCCATTCCATCAAAAACATAATCTGTAGAAATATGAATAAGCGCTATAGCATTTTGATCACATACCTCAGCGAGTAAACGCACCGCTTCTTGATTAAGTGCATAAGCCGCATCAGAATCTTTTTCGGCGGCATCTACAGCAGTGTAAGCTGCGGTGTTTATGATGATATCTGGCTTGTGGGCTTCAATTACATTCTGAATGGACGCTTTAGAAGTAATATCCAGCATTTTTTTGGTAGCGAATACAAACTCATAATTTGAAAACTGAACACTTTCTTCTCGCAATGCACAACCTAACTGACCATCGGCACCAGTAATTAGAAGTCTTTTATGTGGCTTTGTGAGACCCATTGTTTTAAAGTAATTGCTTTAGCGTCTCAAAATCTGGATTATTTTGATCTTTTTCAGATAATATCAACGCTGTAGGATCTAATTGCCAGTCAATCCCTAATTGGGGATCGTCAAATTTTAATCCTAGTTCACTCTCTTTATGATAGTAATTATCACATTTATAAAAGAAAGTCGCCCTCTGACTTAAGACTAAAAAACCGTGTGCAAATCCTCTCGGAATAAATAACTGTGTCTTATTTTCTGCAGAAAGTATGATGGAGAACGATTGTCCAAACGTAGGTTCTTCTTTTCGTAAATCGACGACAACATCTAGTACTTCTCCCTCTATCACACGCACTAGTTTTGCTTGTGCCATTTCTCCTATCTGAAAGTGTAATCCTCTTAATACACCATAGGTAGATTGTGATTGATTGTCTTGTACAAATTGAGGAGACAGTCCTGTTTTCTCTTGAAAGAGAGATTCCTTATAAGATTCATAAAAATACCCTCGTTCATCTTTATAAACAGATGGGTTACAAATAATCAAATCTTTAAAGGAAGTCGTTTTAATTTGCATTTATAAAGTCTTAATATAACTGGCATAATTACCTTTTCCATAGCGATGCGCACTTTCCTTAAGAGCTTCGTAGCTAATCCATGACATTTTATAGGCAATCTCCTCAAGACAACTTATCATGGTACTTTGATTTCGCTGCAAAACACGAATAAACTCTGTAGCATCATCAAGAGCATCTACGGTTCCTGTATCAAACCAAGACATCCCTCGGCTCATGACCACAACATCCAATGTTCCTTTTGAAAGATACGCTTGATTGATTGCGGTTATTTCTTTTTCTCCTCTTGCAGAAGGGGCAATTGATTTTGCGATCTCAATAACCACATTATCGTAAAAATACAATCCTGGAACTGCATAATTAGATGCTGGGTTTTTAGGTTTTTCTACAATGCTGGTTGCTTTATGATTTTCATCAAACGTGACAACTCCAAATCGTTCTGGATCTCTTACAGGATACGCAAAAATAGCACCGCCATTGATGTCTGTCTTGCTCTGCAATAACTTGCTAAGACCATTCCCATAAAATATATTATCGCCCAGGATGAGCGCCACTTTATCTTTTCCTATAAATTTTTCTCCTATAATAAAGGCTTCAGCTAGACCATTGGGTTCATGTTGGACTTCGTATTGAAGTTCACAACCAAAAGTTTTTCCGTCTCCTAAAAGCTTTTTAAACAAATGCTGATCTTCAGGAGTAGTAATAATTAATATTTCTCGTATTCCAGCCAACATCAATACCGAAATAGGATAGTAAATCATGGGTTTATCGTATACAGGTAATAACTGCTTACTCACCGCGATAGTAAGGGGATATAAACGAGTGCCTGCGCCTCCGGCTAGAACGATTCCTTTCATGATTGATACATTTTTTTATAGTACGCTTGGTAGTCACCAGAAGTCACATGTTCTAACCACGTTTTATTATTTAGATACCAAGCTACCGTTGCTTTCAATCCTTGTTCAAAGGTAACTGAGGGCTTCCATCCTAGTTCTTTGTTGATTTTTGATGCATCAATCGCGTAGCGTTTATCATGCCCTGGACGATCTTTTATAAATGTAATCAGGGATGCAGAGGTACCACGCTTTCGCGAAAGCGTATCATCCATCATTTCACATAACAAATGAATGAGGTCAATATTGGTCCACTCATTAAAACCGCCAATATTGTAGGTCTCCCCGATACGACCCTTGTGTAAGATCGTATCTATCGCAATCGCATGATCAATCACATATAGCCAGTCTCTGGTATATTGACCATCACCATAAACAGGCAATGGTTTCATTTCCAATATATTATTAATAAATAACGGAATCAGTTTTTCAGGAAAATGATGGGGTCCGTAATTATTGGAACAGTTGGAGATAATAAAGGGCAAACCATACGTTTCTCCATAAGCTCTCACAAAGTGGTCAGCACTTGCTTTGGATGCGGCATACGGAGAATTAGGGTGGTAAGCGCTGTCTTCTGTAAACAGCCCGTCTTCGCCTAAGGAACCATATACCTCATCGGTACTGATATGATAAAATAGATGATCGGTAGCTTCTTTTTTCCACGTAAATTTACAGGCACTCAACAAATTCATCGTGCCCATCACATTTGTCTTTACAAAAGCCAATGGATCTTCTATAGAGCGATCTACGTGGGACTCTGCAGCTAGGTGAATCACTTTATCAAATCTATACGATTCAAAAAGTTCATGAATGTGTGCAGCATCAGTAATATCTGCTTTTAAGAACGTATAATTAGGAGCGGTATCTATATCTGCTAGATTTTCTAAATTTCCAGCGTATGTTAACGCATCTAAATTGTAAATATGATATTCTGGATACATAGTCACCAGCCGTCGCACAACGTGCGAGCCTATAAAACCAGCGCCTCCTGTTACCAGTATCTTCATTATAACTTACCGTTTACGTCTGTTTTTAATACGCCTTTTACATCATAAATAATGGCATTTTCTTTTTTGAATGTTGTGAGATCCAAAGTAGAAAATGCTGTATGTGCGACAGCGTGTACAATCGCATCAAATGTTACATCTGGCGCTGTTGTAATGGCTTCAAGTCCATACTCTTGTTTTACTTCTTCTGGGTGTACCCAAGGATCAAAAATCGTAACCTCAACACCATACTCTTTCAAATCTCTGATAACGTCTACTACTTTGGTGTTACGTACATCAGGACAATTTTCTTTAAAGGTAATCCCTAATACCAATACATGGGCTCCGTTTACCTTAATATCATTTTGCAGCATTAACTTCACTACTTCTGAGGCGACATAAGCCCCCATACTATCATTAAGGCGTCTACCTGCAAGAATAATCTCTGGATGATATCCTAGTTCTTGTGCTTTTTGAGCAAGGTAATAAGGATCTACACCTATACAATGCCCTCCTACTAGTCCTGGTTTAAAAGGTAAGAAATTCCATTTTGTTCCTGCAGCTTCTAAAACATCATAAGTATTTATATTCATACCAAAAGCTGCAGCATATTTAGCAACATTTGATGATGCAGGATTTACTGATAATAGAGGTTATTTAGTAATACAAGAAGCAGATGGTGGTGGATCAGGTGCTCAAGCTTTTGCAACATTTATAATAAAATCTATTACTAGCACTAGAACCCCTTGAACTCAAAGCCCAATAAACACCTGTCCAAGAACCTTGATCAGCAGCAGCCGTATGTCCATATAATATATCAGCTGGATTTGAAGGCCCATTTGAATCAAGTCTAATATTAGCTCTATTTGCAATAGCCCAATCTCTACCCATTCGTATAGCATTGTTATCTACACTTAATGGAGCTAGTGGAGCTGTAGTTCCGATAATTTGAACATTTTGACCACCAGCACCTACTAATATATTACTACCATTATTGTATACATCTATAGCTCTTTTTTGCCCCGCACTATTATCCCAACTAAACCAACTAGATATTCCAGTTCCTACACCCATTGCAAAACCATCTGTAGCATTTTGAACATAAAAAGAGTTAGCAGATAAAGCTCCAGAGTTCCAAGCATTTGCTAATTTTAAATAAGAGCTAAAATTACCGGTACCATTAACGTCTAACTTATAACCAACATTTCCTGTAACTCCAATTCCAGCAAGGTCGGTAAGTAATCGTGTAAAGGCAGCGCTTTTAATTTGGCCTCAAGTTCATCGAGATTACCTTTGATTT
>NZ_CALEMI010000156.1 GCF_937910895.1 uncultured Dokdonia sp.
CAGCGTAAATAATCTAGAACATAGGAGTTATCGTAAACGTAGCGGGTGGAGCACCTGTAAAAGTTCCAAAAGTAACGGTACGTATATCCCGTATCACTTCTTCTCCGTTTTGATTACGAAAATCTAAATTTTGAGTATCAATGGTGATAATAATATTATTGAGAAAATAGGTGTGAAGCCTATAGGTCTCTGTGTTTACAGAGGTGGTAATCGCTGGATTCAAATAATCATCCAAGTTCTCATTATCAGGATCTGAATTATCATTTGCAGGATTCAAATCCATATTGGTATCTTCATCAATGGTTAGAACGCCATCATTATCATCATCATTATCTAGGTAATCAAAAATTCCGTCTCCATCGGTGTCACGTGTTAATTCTGTATTAATCGTACCATCATCATTAAGAACAACTCCTTCTTGACCTGTTGGGACATTATCACCATCGTCATCAAAGTCAATAATATCAGGTAGCGAATCACCATCGGTATCTATTAGTCCTGTTGGATCTTCTATTTCTGAGGCAATTCCATCACTATCTGCGTATGTTCCTTCTGTAAATACTGTAATATCTCCAGAGGTACTTATAAACTCTTCTATAACAATAGGTGTTGCTGGCGGGATAGGATTACAGAAATAATCACTTGTTGGCGATTCATCAAACCTTCTGTAGGTGATATTGTCATTTCCGCTTAATTGTAGTTCAAGTTCTCTAACTTCATTCTCTCCATCACCTGCGTCAAAAATATCATTAGATGTCGTAAATGCGATAGCGATGGTTTCATTGTTTTCTGGGTTGATTTTGAAGAATACATATTGAGTATCAAAATCACTACAACGCTCCAGGGTTTGCTGTTCAAAGTCAAAGGAGGTCACTATAATGTCTCCATCATCACAAGAAGCAAAACAAATAATCGTTATAATCGCAAATAAAAGGTTTTTCATTAAAAGAGAATTTTAAACAAAAATAGTAGAAAGGATGCACCAAAGTAATGACAAAAATTATTTTATTTCCGTTACTTTTGCTTTTTAACAAAACTACAACGTTTGATGAATTCTATTTATTTTGATAACGCTGCTACTACGCAAATGCGTAAAGAAGTAGTAGATCGCATGACAGAAGTGATGCGAGACGTGCCAGGAAATCCTTCTTCTACCCACGCTTTTGGTCGTACGGCTAAAAGCCAAATAGAAACGGCACGTAAGCGTGTTGCCGAACTTTTTAATGTGTCTGCTGGTGAGATTATATTCACATCCGGAGGAACAGAAGCAGATAATCTTGTGATTAATAGTGCAGTGCGTGACCTCGGTGTCAGACGTATTATTACCTCTCGTATAGAGCATCATGCCGTGCTTCATGCCGCCGAAGAAGTGGCTACCTGCCATAAAATTGATTTACAATTTGTCAACTTAAAAGAATGTGGTACTCCAGATGAAAAGCATCTAGAAGAACTGCTAAAAGCAAGTGATGCAAAAACATTGGTTAGTCTCATGCATGTCAATAATGAAATTGGCAATATGATCGATATCAAAGCGATTGCCACCCTTTGTAAGTCTTACGGAGCGCTTGTGCATTCTGATATGGTACAAAGTGTAGGACATTATCAAGTAGATTTACAGGATATTTCTGTCGATTTTATTGCAGCTGCGGCTCATAAATTTCACGGACCTAAAGGGGTTGGTTTTGCTTTTGTACGTAAAAATAGTGGCTTAAAACCACTTATTTTCGGAGGTTCTCAAGAACGAGGACTCCGCGCAGGAACAGAAGCTGTACATAATATTGTAGGTTTGGAAGAAGCACTGATTTTGGCGTACAAAAACTTAGAAAAAGAAAGCGCCTATGTGAAGGGGCTTAAAACGTATTTCGCCGAAAGGCTCCAAAAAGAAATTCCCGAAATAAAACTAAACGGGAATTGTAGTAACTTAGAAAAGAGTACTTATACATTATTGAATGTTTGCCTTCCTATCGCCGAAGCAAAAGCAGTATTACTTCTTTTTCAATTAGATATGAAAGGCATTGCCTGTTCCAAAGGAAGTGCTTGTCAAAGCGGGGCGACAGGAGGATCTCATGTGCTTAAGGAAGTTTTAAATGACGAAGATTTTAAGAAGCCTAGCTTGCGTTTTTCATTCTCCATTTATAATACAAAAGAAGAAGTTGATTATGTGGTTGGGGTTCTCAAGGAATATATTGAAGGGGAGAATGTTTTAGGGTAATAGAGGTTTTTATGCTTTCGCGAAAGTATATAATTTTTTATTTAAGAAAACTCACAAAACCTAAGGTAAGGAAAGAGAGGATTAAGAATTTATAGGAATCCATTAGAATAAAATAGTCATATCCTACAACTTCATACTCACTCTCACATTAAATACTCTTGGCGTTAAGAAGTTTGGAACTGCAAACTGTTGTCCAGAACTTGCATCCCGTACAAACGTATTGGTAATCGAGTTCAATTTGTCAAAGATGTTATAGATTTCAAAACCAGCCGTGAGTTCTTTAAATGGATGTAACCAATGTCCTTTAGCAAATTGTTTTTTATCATCTGCAAACACATAGGAAATTCCTAAATCTGCTCTAAAGAAATCACGTAATCTCGGAAGATCTTCAAAATCATACGGATCTACATTACTAGGCGTTCCTCCTGGTAATCCTGTTTGATACACCATATTCAGATACAATCTCGCACTAGGAACCGTCGGAATATAATCCTGAAATAAGAAAGCCGCTTTAAAACGTTGATCTGTGGGTCGGGCAATAAAACCTCTATTATCTAAATTTTCTTCGGCACGCAAAAATCCAACACTAATCCAACTATCGGTACCTGGAACAAACTCTCCATTAAGACGAGATTCAAAGCCGTAAATCCGTGCGGTTGCATTATTATTCGCTCGATAGCGAATTCGTACATTTTCTAGTGTAAAGGTGTTGACATCGGTCAGGTCTTTATAAAAAGCTTCATTTACCAATTTGAACTGACCACCCCACATATTGAAACTCCAATCGTGACCAACCACTGCATGAATCGATTTCTGTGCTTTTACGTCGGGCACGACATCTCCTGTGGGATTTCGTAGTTCTCTGTACAATGGCGGTTGTTGATACACACCACCTGAGAGTCTAAAGACCATGTCTTCATTCCATTCAGGTTTGATGCTAAACTGTGCTCGCGGACTAAATACTGCCTGGGTAGAAGTCTCTAAGCCTTCACCGCTCACACTCCATTGATGAGCTCTCACACCTACATTAAAAGATACTTCATTGGTACCCCAATCGGTGCGTTTGGTGTATTGCGCATATCCAGAAACACGATCTATCTGTACATCATTTCTTGCCCGAATACTAGTAAAAGGTTCTATAGGACCATCAAAAGGATTATACGGTTGATCATTAGCAAAATCAGGAAGCTGCGGACGAATAGAAAATCCAGCCGAATCCACAATCTCAAATTCTCGTAATTGATCACGGATGTCTTCATGGGTATATTTAATTCCCCAATCGATCTGATCTTCTCCTTTTATATACTCTCCTTTATGTTCTAAGTTGATGAATAACGCATCAAGTAGATTACGAGCACTTCGTAATTGTCCCCCTGCGGCTTGTGTAAATTCCACATCGCCTAAGTTTTCATCTCCAATGTTGTTATTAGGAACTCCTAAACGGTATTGTGCTAGGATATCAAAAAACTCTTGTTCTTGACTTTGATACGCCGATCCAATCAGTTTTAAGGTGAGGTTCTCATTGACTAAATGTGTTGCTTTTAAAGCGCCAAAATAGGTCTCATATTTATCTTCCTCCTGACCATCAAATAAGATCAATAAGGTCACAGGATCAGACAGCGTTCCAAAATTAGTTTGACGATTCAAAGGTTCAAAATCATAGTCGTTGATCGCAATATTTCCTAAGAAGTCTAATTGGAATTTATTTGAAAATTTATACGTGATAAATGTTTGTGCATCCGCAAAAATAGGATTGATATTGCTTTCCGTTTGCCTAGAAGATACCAATAAACCATTATTACGATACCTAAACCCTGTAATCGCTGTAAGTCTTCCATTTTTAGAAACCCCTTCTACCGATGCCGTAGCTCCCAAAAGACTGGCATTTACACTGGCACCAAATCCCGTAGGTCTTCTGTAAGAGATATCTAATACAGAAGCTAATTTATCTCCGTATTTTGCTTGAAATCCACCAGCACTAAAAGAAACGCTTTGTGTCAAATCACTATTCACAAAACTAAATCCTTCTTGTTGTCCTGAGCGAATTAAAAAGGGACGGTATACTTCAATCTCGTTGACATAGACAAGATTGTCGTCAAAGTTTCCTCCACGTACATTGTAATTGGTACTTAGTTCGTTATTATTATTAACACCTGGTAGGGATTTTAGTAAGTTTTCTACACCTGCTTGTGCGCCAGGAATCTTACGCATCGCTTCTGGAGAAATTGTGACAATTCCTTGTTCGCGTTCTCTTCTTCTATTAGAGTTGATCACGACAGTGCCTAACTGTTCTGTACCTATTTTAAAAACAGGATTAAACTCAATATCTGCATTAGGTGACAGATTAAATGTTTGTGTGATATTTTTAAATCCTACGTACGAAAATGTAATAGTGATTTCTTGATTTGCAGGAATTTCAATTTGAAAAAAACCATTACTATTTGTAATATCTCCATCCGTTCCAAAAGAGATATTAGTGCCAGGAACGGGGGTTTGATTTTCATCTAAAACAATTCCTCTTATCGTTGCTGTCTGACTAAATGCAGTCAAGCAAAAGAGGAATGCGAGTACAGGTAGGAAGTATCTTTTTTTCAAGAGATTATTTTTTTCTAAAAAACGTTGTCTCAAATGTAGCACTATTTCCTACATTATCTGTGACGATTAGTTTTAAGTTGTTTTCTGTATCAGTAACGACGTTATCGTTAAAATCGTGTATGAGTGTATTTGTTTTATAATCATATTCCATAAGAATATATTTGCCATTAATCGTGGCGCGATAGCTTTTGATTCCACTATCTTCATCTTCTATTTTAAATTTGAGATATCGATATTTAGACATCCATCTTCCTTCAGCCACATTTTTTGGTGTAATGACAGGTGGTGTTTTATCCATCCCAATAGTGTATGTGCCAAAAGTCCTTGTCGCTGTTGTGAGGAGGTTATCTTTAATTTGTGTACCACTATAATAAATGTCATCTCCTTTATAATTTAACCTACCTATATATAACTTTTCCCTATCGGCTTCATTGTATGCTGAGAGGTCATAGCTAATGATCGCGTTTTTATGAAGTGGTGTTTCTTCTTGATGAAAATCAAGACTGTCTGAGCTAGCTCTAAGGTGTAGAAAGGTGTCGTCATACAAAGCACCTTTAGGAATATACACCGTAAACTTTCCATCAGAAAACGTGAAGGGCTGATTTGCGTACGCATAATGATCTGTAACCATTTTCGTTTTAGGTTGTACAAGCGTATCTATGGCACCTATAATCGGAATATTGACTCGGGTAACATTGCCAGCATAATCTTTTACTTTAATGGTATATTGATAGGAGAGGCTATCGGTAATAGAAAGAATACCGTTATCTACCTCATTTTTATATATACTTAACGGATTATTTTTTTCTATAAATAATTTCTGTACACGCTCTCTTTTTTTGATAAAATAACCATAATCAATCATTCTGTTGAGATAGCGAGTCTCAGCAAAAGAAAACTTATCCATGGTCAGTAAGAAGTTCTCCTCCCCATTAACGGTTGTTTGGATCTGGTAGATTCCGTTTTTATTGTTAGCTCCATTTTGTTGATCGATGGTGCTGATGCCAAAACCTATATTTCCCTGTGCTTTAATTTTTTCTGCAATAAAGCTACTGTCTTTTTGCATACTAATTCTGAGCTCTACAGGCTCTTGAGAACGATTGATGTATGAGTTCTCATCCAGTGGATAGACAAAAGCTTTGGTAATTTTTGGAGGTTTTGTATCGGTAACATCTATACCAAAAAGGAAAGGGTTCATAGGCCTAGCATTGACATCCCTTATTTCATAATGAAGATGGGGACCGCCACTACCACCCGTATTTCCGCTGTAGGCGATAAGTTCTCCTTGGGTTACAGGGATGGTTCCAGAAGTAGGGTAGACTTCAATCTCGTAGTTCTCTTTTTTATATTGCTTGTCCTTAACGTAGGCTTCTATTTCTGGGCTAAACTTTTTAAGATGTGCATATACGGTCGTATATCCATTGGGGTGTTGTATATAGATCGCTTTCCCGTATCCGTAATGAGATATTTTAATACGACTTATAAAACCATCTGCCGAAGCATATACTTTTAACCCTTCTTTACGTTGAGTTTTGATATCCAATCCGCTATGAAAATGATTGCTCCGCAACTCCCCAAAAGTTCCCGCCATCACTAGCGGAATATCTAACGGATTTATAAAATAATCACTTGGAATATCTGTTTGTGCAAAACAAAAAACTGTCGAAAAAATAAATAGAATATGCGTAACGATTCCCCTTTTAACCATAGACTGCTAATGTATATAAACCTTTTCTAAATTAAAACTCACGAATACTTGTTTTAGTATAGTGGTATTCGCTTTCGCGAAAGCGAACACAGAAATAGTAGTTGTTTTATTAAAAATATAGTTTATCAAACCTGAATCACGCCTAGATTAAACGCTTTTTCAATGGGTGCATGATCGGCAGCTTCTATGCCCATCGAAATCCATTTCCGGGTATCTCTAGGATCTATCACTGCATCTGTCCAAATACGAGATGCTGCATAATATGGGGAGATTTGCTCATCATAACGTGCTTTAATACGATCGTACAGTTCTGTTTCTACTTCTGGCGTAATCTCTTTTCCTTGCTTTTTAAGCGAAGCCGTTTCTATTTGTAGTAATACTTTAGCAGCAGAATTTCCACTCATTACCGCTAGATTTGCACTTGGCCATGCTACAATAAATCGCGGATCATACGCCTTCCCGCACATTGCATAATTACCAGCTCCGTAGGAGTTTCCGATCACAATTGTAAATTTAGGAACGACACTATTGGATACAGCGTTTACCATTTTGGCACCATCTTTTATAATCCCGCCATGTTCACTTTTACTTCCCACCATAAACCCAGTCACATCTTGTAAAAACACCAACGGAATTTTCTTCTGATTACAATTGGCAATAAAACGCGTCGCCTTATCGGCACTATCAGAATAGATCACACCACCAAACTGCATTTCACCTTTTTTCGTCTTTACCAGCTTTCGCTGGTTAGCAACAATACCAACAGCCCAACCATCTATACGTGCATAGCCTGTAAGAATACTTTGTCCGTAGCCTTCTTTGTATTCATCAAATTCAGAATCATCTACAATTCGCTTTATGATTTCGCGCATATCATACTGGTCAGCTCTGGACGCAGGAAGAATTCCGAACATTTCTTCTGGATTTTCTTTAGGCAATGCCGCTTCCTTGCGATTAAATCCTGCTTTGGTGTAATCACCGATTTTATCCATTAATTTCTTAATGGTATCTAGAGCATCTTTATCATCTTTGGCTTTATAATCGGTAACACCGCTTATTTCACAATGTGTTGTAGCGCCTCCTAAAGTTTCGTTATCTATCGTCTCACCTATCGCTGCTTTGACAAGATAACTTCCCGCTAGAAAAATACTTCCTGTTTTATCAACAATCAGCGCTTCATCGCTCATAATAGGTAAGTAGGCACCACCTGCGACACAACTTCCCATCACAGCAGAGATTTGGGTAATTCCCATACTGCTCATCACTGCATTATTTCTAAAAATACGTCCAAAGTGTTCTTTATCTGGAAAAATCTCATCTTGCATAGGAAGATATACGCCCGCACTATCTACTAGATAAATGATAGGCAGTTTGTTTTCCATCGCAATTTCTTGTGCGCGTAAGTTTTTCTTTCCCGTTATCGGAAACCAAGCCCCGGCTTTTACGGTAGCATCGTTGGCTACAACGATACATTGTTTGCCAGAGACATATCCAATTTTAATCACCACGCCACCACTTGGGCAGCCGCCATGCTCTTTGTACATGCCTTCTCCAGCAAAAGCAGCGATTTCTATACATTTTTTTGGATCATCCACAAGATAATCGATGCGCTCTCGTGCGGTGAGTTTTCCTTTGGCATGATGTTTTTCAATACGTTTTTCACCACCGCCTAATTTTACTTTGGCGAGTCTTCTTTTTAAATCAGAAAGTAAGAGTTTATTATGATCTTCGTTTTTATTGAATTTTAAATCCATAGTGTATAAATATGCTTTTTTATATCTTAAATGTGTTGAGATGCTGTTTCAAAAAATACAAGGTTGTTTTCGTAAAAACAACAATGCCATCTAATAATGTCCGAATTTACGAAAATCGTATAGTTTCTCTTCGTTCCATTTATCAAATTTAGCCGATATTTGTATTTAGATTCTTTGTTTTGCAATTTGTTTTGATAATTGCTTAGCAACGTAATATGAAACTATGGGAATGAATAAAAATACAGTGCTCGCTTGGGCTACTTTTGTTATGATAATTGTTGGATTATCTCTGATAGCGCTCGGCGCATTTAGGTATGATGATGTCGCTGGCTGGGGTTTTGCCGCCGTGGGTATAGGCTTTTTTGCCATCGCTTGGGTGTTTAATGCCCTAAAAGGAAGAGTTTAAGAAATTGAAGTATGCTTCTCAATGCATTTCAGTCACACCTACAACAACACGTTCCTTTTCTATCAAAGACTACGAAGTTATTAGCTACCGTGAGTGGGGGATTGGACAGCACGGTGTTAGTACATTTGTGTGTTGCATCTGGACTGGATATTGGGATTGCCCATTGTAATTTTAACTTACGAGGCGAAGAGAGTGATGCAGATGCACAGTTTGTAAAAGAACTCGCGGCTCAGTTTCAACTTCCTTTTTATTCCACGTCTTTTCATACGTCCGCTTACGCGAAAAAACATACCATCTCCACACAAATGGCAGCTCGCGATCTGAGATATGCTTGGTTTCAAGAGCTCGTCACTGCTGAAGAATACGAGTATATACTGACGGCACATCACGCTAATGATTCCGTGGAGACGTTTTTAATCAATGCCACGCGTGGTTCGGGTATCGAAGGACTGTCGGGAATTCCTGCGATTTCAGGAAATGTATTACGGTTACTGTTGCCTTTTTCGCGAAAGCAAATTCATCAATATGCTATCCAAAACAACATCTCTTGGAGAGAAGATAGTAGCAATGCGTCTGATGCGTATGTGCGGAATGCGATACGTCATCACGTAGTTCCTGCATTAGAAGAGATTCGTCCCGATGCGTTAGCGCGTATTAATGATACGATGGACTATCTACAACAATCGGCTGATTTATTAGACACTTATGCGAAAGAACTAAAGCAGCGCTACTTGTATCCTTTAAATAGTGTTACAGAATCTCGTGCGATCTGTTTGGATATTTCAAAACTGAAACAGCATCCAAATCCGAAAGCCGTTTTGTATGTTTTGTATAAAGACTATGGGTTTACAGCCTGGGACGATGTCTATCAATTACTCAATGCACAGTCGGGGAAACAACTATTTTCAGAGACACATCGTTTGTTAAAAGATAGAACGACCCTACAATTGTATCCGTTTCGTAAAGAACAGGAAAAGAAAACGACTTCTTTTGAGATTACAGAAGCAGCTGGCGTTTTTCAAGATACGTATGGAAAATTAACGCTCCAAACAATCAAAACGCCGACTCCTACTACATCACACGAGATTATGGTAGATACGCAAGCATTGCATTTTCCGTTAACCATAAGACGATGGGAAGAGGGAGATTATTTTTATCCGACAGGGATGAAAGGTAAAAAGAAGCTGAGTAAATTTTTTAAAGATGAAAAGCTATCTTTGGTTGCCAAAGAAAATACGTGGTTGCTCTGCGATCAAAAAGGAATTATTTGGATTCTGGGACATCGAGCAGATAGAAGATATAGCGTACAAGAAAACACTCAGGAACTATTAAAAATAACATATTCAATATGATGCGTAAAACGCTTACACTCCTTGCCATATTTATGCTAACCACAACGCTTGCTTTTGCCCAAGTTTTTGGAGGTGAACAAGGTTTTGGGAGTGGTGGTCCAAAATTTGATCCTGTAAAATGGTCTGGTGAAGTTGAAAAGATATCTGATACTGAATATATACTGCATTATGATGTAGTTATTGAAAAAGATTGGCATGTGTACAGCCAGTTTACACCAGCGAATGGTCCTAATCCATTGCGATTTGAGTTTTTACCAGAAAACGACGCTACTTATACATTAGATGGAAAAGCAATCGAAAGTCCTACACACCGAGAGTATAGTGATATTTTTGAAGTAGATGAAGTATTCTGGAAAGATACAGGGCGTATATCTCAAAAAGTTATTCTTAAAGATCCTAATACTCCCTTTATAAAGTCTATAGTAAAACATCAAACCTGTAAAGAGGTATGTATTAATCAGGAGTTTAATATTGTACATGATCTCGTAAATACTAAAGTCTTAGTCTTTGACAACTATACTGATTTTGAAAACTACGGTATTGATACCAACAATGCTAAAAAAGAAAAGAAGCTCGATCAAAACTTACAACATCAAGAGAAAGATGAAGGCTTATGGCTTTTGTTTTTTCTTTCCTTTTTAGGTGGCCTTGCCGCTTTACTTACCCCATGCGTGTTTCCTATGATTCCTATGACGGTAAGCTTTTTTACAAAACAAAGTAAATCACGTGCACAAGGCATCAAAAATGCCATCATTTATGGACTGTGTATTATTTTAATTTATGTCGTTCTTGGACTTGCAGTAACCGCTATTTTTGGAGAGACTGCTATTGTTGAGGTTTCTACAAGTGTTCCTTTTAACATTGCCTTTTTTGTTTTATTAGTGGTATTTGCTATTTCCTTTTTAGGAGCATTTGAGATTATGCTACCACAATCATGGGCAAACAAAGTAGATAGTCAAGCAGATCGCGGCGGTTTGGTTGGAATTTTCTTTATGGCTTTAGCACTCGCCATTGTTTCTTTTTCTTGTACCGGTCCTATTGTAGGAACAGCGCTTGTAGAATCTGCGACCAAAGGAGGAATTGCTCCTATTATTAGTATGCTCGGTTTTTCATCGGCGATTGCATTGCCGTTTGCTTTGTTTGCGTTGTTTCCGGGATGGTTAAATTCGTTGCCAAAATCTGGTGGCTGGCTGAATACGGTCAAAGTAGTATTAGGATTTTTAGAACTCGGACTTGCCTTCAAATTCCTTTCCAATGCAGATCTTGTAGCACAAACTAATATTTTGGAACGCGAAATCTTCTTGGCGATCATTATTGCTATTTTGGTTGGACTCACGATATACTTATTTGGAAAACTCAAATTACCACACGATAGTGATTTAAATCACATCTCTGTTGGTCGACTTTTATTAGGATTAACCACGTTAAGTCTTGTGATTTATATGATTCCAGGATTATGGGGAGCACCGCTTAAATTAATTAGTGGTTTTCCGCCACCTATGAAAAATAGCGAGTCTCCGTATGGTGTAGGAGGAAAATCAGCGATCGTATCTTCAGATAAAGAAATTCCCGATCATGCCGAGTTAGGACCTCATGATTTATTGTCATTTACAGATTATGATGCGGGGGTGGCGTACGCAAAAAAAGAAAATAAAGCCATTCTTCTTGATTTTACGGGCTATGCGTGTATCAATTGTAGACGTATGGAAGAACGCGTTTGGTCAGATCCCAAAGTATTGAATATATTGCGGAATGATGTGGTTTTGATTTCGCTCTACGGCGATTCTAGAGAAGAACTTCCAGAAAGCGAACAAGGCGTGAGTGCATCTGGCAGACGTATAAAAACGGTAGGAAATAAATGGAATAATTTTCAAATAGAACGGTATGGGATTTTAGCCGCTCCGTATTATGTTTTACTCGATCACGATGAAAAAGAATTGAATACGCCTGTTTCATACACTCCAGACATCAATGAATATTTGGCTTGGCTTAAAGAAGGAATAACACGATTTAATAATAATTAATTTATGATGAAGAACCTATTTGTAGTACTGTTTGTTTTTGCTTTCGCGAAAGCGTACACACAAGAAACCTACGATGTAAAAGCAAATTATAACAAACAAGAAGTGACTATTGAGATGCGTGACGGTATCAAATTGCACACGACGATTTATTCACCAAAAGATACGTCAAAGACCTATCCTATTGTGATGCAACGTACACCCTATAGTTGCCGTCCGTATGGAGAAGATCAGTTCCGTTCTAAGATTGGACCAAATACGTATATGATGGAAGACGGGTACATTATTGTTTACCAAGATGTACGCGGCCGATGGATGAGTGAAGGGAAATATGACAATATGCGCGCTTACATTCCAAACAAAAAAGAAGGAGAAGTTGACGAAGCGAGTGATACGTATGACACCATCGATTGGTTGGTTAAAAATGTAGCCAACAATAACGGCAATGTAGGAACATGGGGAATATCGTATCCAGGATTTTATGCTACCTACTCTCTTTTGAGTGAGCATCCAGCTTTAAAAGCAAGCTCACCACAAGCGTGTATAGGCGATTTCTTTTTTGATGATTTTCATCACAATGGAGCGTATTTATTAAGTTATTGGAGAGCCACCGCTTTATTTGGATATCAAAAAGAGGGTCCTACTACAGAGGCTTGGTATGAGTTTCCAAAACTAGATAGTGACGATCAGTTTGATTTCTTTTTAAAGACAGGACCCTTATCAAATCTAGATGTGTATTATGATGAAACTAATGAATTCTGGACGCAACTAAAAGAACATCCTAATTATGATGAATTTTGGAAGTCTAGAGGGCTTATCCAACATTTACAAGACATTAAGCCAGCTGTTATGACAGTAGGAGGACTCTTTGATGCCGAAGATTTATACGGACCGTGGGAAACCTATAAGAATATAGAAAAGCGTAGTAATAATTACAATACCGTCGTTTTTGGACCGTGGAGTCATGGGGATTGGGCACGCAATAGAAAGCGGCAAGCGGTAGGAAATGTTTATTTTGGAGATGATATCTCTGATTATTTCCAGAAAGAATTGGAAACTAAATTCTTTGACCACTTCTTAAAGGGAATGGGAGATAAGGAACTTGGCTTACCAGAAGCACACATTTTTGATACAGGAACCAAGGAATGGAAATCATTTGATGTATGGCCTCCTAAAGCAGCAATGCCTGCCACATTTTATTTGGATGCTAATAATAATCTATCGGGAAGTCCATCTAAAAGAAATGGATCAGAAACATTTGTAAGTGATCCAGCCAATCCAGTGCCGTATGCAGAAGGAAAGAAAATGGTATTTACACCTCGTAAATACATGAGTGATGATCAGCGTTTTGCTGCCAAAAGAGATGATGTGTTGGTGTATGAAACTCCTGTACTTGACGATGATGTGACGCTTGTGGGTGAGATTATGGCAAAACTAGAAGTAGCGACTACAGGAAGCTCAGCAGATTGGATTGTAAAAATTATAGATGTCTATCCAGACGATGTTCCTAATACAGAAGAGACTGAAGAAGGAATGCAAATGGCAGGATACCACCAGATGGTACGTAGCGAAGTGATGAGAGGTCGTTTTAGAAGAAGTATGTCACGTCCAGAAGCTTTTGTACCCAATAAGAAAGAGGAAGTATTTATTAAGCTGCAAGATGTGTTGCATACTTTTAAAAAAGGACATAAAATACAGGTTCAAGTGCAAAGTACCTGGTTTCCGCTTATTGATTTAAATCCACAAACGTATGTAGATAATATTTTTAAAGCTAAGAAATCTGATTTTACAAAAGAGACACATACGGTCTTTCATAACTCTAGAATTTCATTTAGTATTTTACGATAATAGTTATCTATTTGGTATAAAAAAAAGCGCACTTTCAAAGTGCGCTTTTTTTGGATATGCCCTAAAATGGAAAAACACCCCGCAAGTCTGCGAGATGCCTTTCACCCCCTAAATTTGATTTGTGTATGTATACACAAATTATGTTGATGTTTTAGATTCTCTCTCTATTTTGAAAAACATCCCGCAAGACTGCGGGATGCCTCTCACCCCTAAATTAAATGGTTTAGTGCGTTTCAATTGTCTTTAAACACTCAAGATAAAAACGACACTTCCCCCATTTGATGAATCTAAACAAACCCTTTATTTGTTTTACATCTTAAAAGTATAGTATACTTCTATCTTAGAAAAGGGGTAAATCCCCCCTTTTTTGATTTTTTCTCTTTTTTTGAAGGATAAAATCGGGGGTATTTATTTAAAATTAACAAAATATTAAGACTTAAAATCACTTTATCGATATTTTGAGCATTTTGACGATTTATTGAAAACATCCATTTTAACTAAAAATCGATAAAAAACAACCCTATTTTAAGAGATTTCAGGAGTGATTTGGATGAGTTCTATTCCTTAAGAATTGTATGCAGCATTGATCTTTATCCTTAAACTATGTAAGATAAATATCCTTATTCTTATTTATTTTGAAATCTTTAAAAGATAGACGTATCAATTTATTGCGAATATGATATTATTTACGATAACGTTTTCGTTGAAAAATATAAATAAAGACATTGATTTTCAATATGTTAAAAATGATTATAGATTGTAAATTAATTCAGGTATCAATAGCATAAAATAGAACTTTAGCCTATTTTTAAATAGATTTATCTGTCAGAATATTAGTTCTTTACAAGAATTTGTATTTGATAGAAAATTATCAAGTGTAATTAATTTAATAAATAATCCCCCGAGAATTATGAAAACAACAAAACTTTTATCATTTCTATTTGTAGTATTAAGTTATGTATCCAGTCTAGGACAAAGCAGGGACATTCCTTTTGTATGGGAAAATGCAACTGTTTATTTCGTACTGACAGACCGTTTTGAAAACGGCGATACCTCCAACGATTTTTCGTATGGACGACAACAAGATGGAGGTCCTTTACGAAGTTATTTAGGAGGCGATCTACAAGGTCTAATCAATAAAATTAATGAAGGCTATTTTGATGATCTAGGCGTGAGCGCAATTTGGCTAACCCCACCTTACGAAAACATTCACGGATCTATAAACGTGGATTCTGGAAAAAACTATGCCTTCCATGGCTATTGGACAAAAGATTGGACGGCGATAGATCGTAATCTAGGCACTGAAGCCACTTTTCAAACACTAGTAGATACAGCACACGACCACGGAATCCGTATTGTCATGGATGTCGTATTGAATCATGTAGGACCTGATAATCCAGATGACGATTCGTGGCCGAGTGATTGGGTACGTAGAGATCCAACCTGTAACTTTAATGGCCCTCAAGGAACCATACCTTGTGAACTCGTTGATAATCTACCAGATATATTAACAGAAAGCAATGCCCCTGTAAATCTTCCTCAATGGTTATTAGATAAATGGGAGAATGAAGGAAGAAAAGCACAAGAACTCGCAGAGTTAGATGCTTTCTTTAATCGAACTGGGTATCCAAGAGCACCGCGTTTTTATATTATCAAATGGCTTACTGATTATGTAAGAGATTATGGTGTAGATGGTTTTAGAGTAGATACGGTAAAACATGTTGAAGAATCTGTATGGACAGAACTTAAATCAGAAGGTCTTATTGCGTTACAAGATTGGAAAGGTGCCAATCCTCAAAAAAAGGTAGACGATCAACCTTTTTGGATGACAGGCGAAGTATTTAATTACTTTGCCTTAGGAATGCAGCGCGTTTTTAATGGAGATGGATTTAACGTCGATTATTATAATAATGGCTATGAAAATCTTATCAATTTTGATTTTCGGTTTGTCGCCAATCAAGGATTAGAAAGTATATTTTCTAGTTATAGTAATTTATTACAGAATCAGCTAGGAGGTGCCTCTGTGATGAATTTCCTAGCCAATCATGATACTGCCGAAGTATTTGACATTAATAGAACTCGAACGTTTGAGGCAGGTACAAAACTTTTATTATCTCCATCAACAGCACAAATTTATTATGGAGATGAGACGGCACGAACTTTAACACCTGGAGGTGGTGCGAGTGGAGATGCTACTTTACGTTCTTTTATGAATTTTGGAGATTTAAATAACTCAAATTCATTAGCTTCACTCACATTGTTACATCATCAAAAATTAGGACGTTTTAGAAGAGAGCACGTATCTGTAGGAGCGGGTGTGCATACCAAGCTTCAGGACACACCCTATACATTTAAAAGAGAGTTTGATAATGGAGTATTGTCCGACAAAAGTTTAGTGTACACAGGAAATGATGGTGATTTTCAAAATGCACTCAATGTATTTAATCTATGGCCTGACGGAACGGAACTGACAGATTATTTCTCAGGGAATACTGCCATCGTGAGTAACAACACTGCCGATTTTAATAGTCCGTTCGGACTTGTATTAATAGGGGAAGCCTTTGATGGTACGACAGTGACACCGCCTTCTTCATTTACAGTTAGAGCTAAGAAGCCTTTAGACTGGAATACATTGGATATCTATGTCTACAACACCGCAACTAATAGTGTTCTTTCAGGAACCAGTGGTTGGCCAGGACAAACAATGACTCCTGTATCTAATAGTACTTTATGGTATGAATATGAAATCAATATCCCTTCGGGTGTAAGCCCTAACTCTATTGGAATTGTCTTTAACAATGGAAATAATGGAAGTCAATCGGTAGATCTTGTTAGAAATAGAGAGGGTTGGTTTGAGTTTACTTCTGGAGGTGCGATGCGAACTGGGACTTGGACTGATGATTGTCCTTCGGATTGTCCAGGCGTTTCATCAAATACCTACCGTATTTACGCACACAAACCAAATGATTGGAATGCTATCTATGGATATACGTTTAATACTACCCAAAACGGTGTTTTGGCGGGAACGCCCGCTTGGCCTGGTCAGCAAATGACGGCACTTCCAGATACTGGAAATTGGTTTTTTTATGACATCACACTACCAGCAGGTGTGAGTAGTTCTGAAATAGGGATTGTATTCAATAATCAAAATAATGGAAGTCAGTCTGCCGATTTAACTAGAGACCGTGAAGGCTGGTTCAATTTTACATCTGGAGGAGCTGTACGCAATGGGAACTGGAATGACACCTGTCCTTTTGATTGTCCTACACGAAGTAGCATTCCAAATGAGACCGCTTCAAAGGATAAAAATCAAATATATTTAAGTTTAAAAAGTGCCATTACTACCTACCCGAATCCATCTGATGGAAAAGGAGTGATTGCGATTCCATTATCAGAATCAGAGAATGTGGCTGTTGTTATTTATGATAGTTATGGTCGCTTGATTAAAGAGCATAAAGGCAAAGAATTTGATGCAGGTACCGTACTCATTGATTATGAATTGAGAACATCAGGTCTTTATTTTTATAAAGTAGTGATCGGATCACACACCGAAGTTGGAAAGATTATGGTAAAATAGTTTTCTAAGTACACATATAATGTATTAAAACCTGTGAGGCTTGCTTTACAGGTTTTTTTACTAAAGCTCAAGGCGAAAAGTTGGTGAGACGTATTAAATTTGGGATATTGGATTTCATATTTTCTTGTCTTATAATTTCCTAAAAATTAGATGTGTAAAACCTTAAAAAGAAGTTATATATTTATACTTTCATAATCAGTGAGGTATAGAGCTGCGCATATTTCTATCTTACACTAACAAGATGTATATGTTAACCAAAGTTTTTGGTAGCGCAGTCTTTGGTGTAGATGCCACGACTATTACCGTTGAAGTCAATGTAGATAAAGGAATCGGATACCACTTGGTAGGATTACCCGATAATGCCATTAAAGAAAGTAACTATAGGATTGCCGCTGCGCTTCAGAATAATAGTTATAAAATTCCCGGAAAAAAGATCATCATCAATATGTCTCCTGCCGATATGCGCAAGGAAGGCTCTGCCTATGACCTTACACTCGCCACAGGAATTCTAGTCGCCACAGGACAAATAAAAGGCGAGACCATTGCTGACTATATCATTATGGGCGAACTCTCCTTAGATGGAGGATTACAACCCATCAAAGGCGCGTTGCCAATCGCTATTACTGCACGAGAAGAAGGCTTTAAAGGATTTATTTTGCCCAAACAGAATGCCAAAGAAGCCGCTATTGTCGACGGACTTTGCGTATACGGTGTCGAAAATATAAGCGAAGTCATTGCTTTTTTTGATAAAGAGGTGCCGTTAGAACAAACCGTCATCGATACCAGAGCCGAGTTCTATAAAAGTTTGGACCATCCCGAATTTGATTTTGCTGACGTCAAAGGGCAAGAGTCTATAAAACGCTGTATGGAGATTGCGGCAGCAGGCGGTCATAATATTATTTTGATCGGTCCTCCAGGATCTGGAAAGACCATGATTTCTAAACGGTTGCCAAGCATCCTTCCGCCAATGAGTTTGAGAGAAGCACTTGAAACCACCAAGATTCATAGTGTTGCAGGCAGAGTAAAAAATAACCAAGGCTTGATGAACGAACGGCCTTTCCGGTCGCCACATCATACAATCTCTAACGTCGCTTTAGTCGGTGGTGGGAGTTACCCACAGCCGGGGGAAATTTCGCTTTCTCACAATGGGGTGTTGTTTCTTGATGAATTGCCTGAGTTTAAACGAGAAGTCCTCGAAGTCATGCGACAACCGTTGGAAGACCGAGAAGTCACGATTTCTCGTGCACGATTTACGGTGACGTATCCGAGTAGTTTTATGTTGGTAGCGAGCATGAATCCGAGCCCAAGTGGTTATTTTAATGATCCCGATTCACCAGTGACGAGCAGTCCAGCCGAGATGCAACGGTATTTAGGAAAGGTAAGTGGTCCGTTATTGGATCGTATTGATATTCATATTGAAGTCACGCCAGTGCCTTTTGAAAAGTTAAGCAGCGAACAAAAAGCCGAGTCGAGTGTCGAGATTCGGAAACGGGTAACGGCTGCAAGGGAATTACAAGTAGTCCGCTTTCGCGAAAGCGAGGCAACCAACTATAACGCTCAAATGAATGTCAAGCAAATCCGACAGTATTGCGCCTTAGATGACGCATCCAAACAACTCTTAAAAACCGCCATGGAACGATTGAATCTCTCCGCTCGTGCATACGATCGTATTTTAAAAGTATCACGTACCATTGCAGATTTAGCAGCTAGTGAAACTGTTACAGGCACTCATATCAGCGAAGCGATACAGTATCGAAGTTTGGATAGAGATGGATGGTTGGGTTAACTAGAATTAGTGCAAGGAACGATTTAGTGACGTTAGGAACAAAATAGTATCGAAGTTTAGATCTTGACATTCGATTGGCACCTATTACAAATTGATTGTAGTATGTAATGTATTTTAAGTCAGTTAGATGAAAACAAATAATAAGCGTCTCGTCCTAAATAACCGATACAGATTATTAAAGAATTAAAATTATTACTTAGATCTGAATAATGATATCATTGTTCAGATTTTTTGCTTTATACTGTTTTTTTAGAATCTCTAATGTTATTAGGTATAGTTTGAATTTTTAATGTGTCAATATTAATGTCTAGTATACCTTCTTTGGGATGGTGAAAGAATGATATAGTACGATGAGAAAATTTACAGCTTTCCTTTTTTTCGAAAAATAGAGATGAAAGATAAATTAAATTCCAATAATTTTTTCCATTAGAATTCATTATTAAGTAATTCTCGTCCAGATTATACCTATTTAGAAATTGAATTGGAACGACATACGAATCTATGTTGATTTCTTGCATGAATCCTATTGGATACTTTCTAAAATTTGTGAACTTTCTTACTGGAAAAGTACTCCTAATTATTTCACTATGTTTTTTTGACCAAATCTCAATCTCATCTAACGCTTTTTCTGCATCATTTATTTCTAAATCAGCAATTAAAACATTTGGTGTGTAAACTTCAATCATACTTTCTCTCCATTCAAGTGGCTTGGGATAATCCTCATCTAATTGAGAAAAAAAATCAATCTTTGAAATTGGATTTTTATATTTCAAAGAGTTGTTTCTAATATAATATTTTAATGAATACATCTCCATATTACAATTCTATAAGTTCAATAGGTAATACATTTCTATATTTTTTAAGGTCCAAATCAATAAATGGAGTGTCTACAGCAGAAAGCCCTACTGGGAAATCATTATAAAATAATTTGAACAAATAACGATATTCGTCTTGATGTTTATAGCTTATGTCTTTCCAAAAAGGGATTGCTAACATATTATAATTCTCGTTTTTTATTTCATCTTTTTTAAGGTACCTAACAGAACGTCGTTCAATTTCGACTCCTACTTTAGATATCTCTGACAAAGTTGAGATTGGTAAAAATGTGTCTAGGTGTCTTATTTCATCAAGATATATTGTATCGATAAGTTCATTTGCCAGAATACGTCCAAATTTAATGTAATCAGTTATTTTATAGCAACTATCATACTCTGCCAATGAGCCTATCATACTATTTGAAGCACAAAAAATTAAATTACTATTACCGAATCTTGTTATATTTGTGGGATGAATTTGATTCCAAATAAATTCTTTACTCATTTTAATCCCCTCCTGAGAATCTCCAATATCTTTTTCTTCAAAATTTCTGTAATAGCTCATATTTGCGATCCTAATGGTGGTAGCACCTAAAGCAAGGTTATGCTCTTTTCTACAAAACTTAAATAACGGTTCCATAAAGTAAAAAAATGAATTAATAAATAAGATCGTAATGTCCAACAACTAATAGATAACAATTGTATATAGTTATTATGATGGCTACATTTCTTTTATTTAAGTGCCTAAGTTAGTAAATATTTTATGTTTTTAAATATTTGTAAAACAGTGTTTTGAGGTGAAATCCTTAGAGTAAGTATATCCCTGTATGGTACTATAACATTATCTTTTGCCTAAGAGAGTTGCAAGTAGTCCGCTTTCGCGAAAGCGAGGTCACCAACTACAACGCTCAAATGAATGTCAAGCAAATCCGACAGTATTGCGCTCTAGATGACGCCTCCAAACAACTCCTTAAAACCGCTATGGAACGTTTAAACCTTTCCGCTCGTGCCTATGATCGAATCTTAAAAGTATCGCGTACGATTGCAGATTTAGCAGATAGTGGAGTAGTCACAGGAACGCATATCAGCGAAGCGATACAGTATCGTAGTTTAGATAGAGATGGGTGGTTGGGATAGTTTAGCTATACATTTTTGCTAATGAAGAGTCGTTCGACATGGTAACAGCTAAAAATTGTCACCAATAATGAAAATAAAAAATAGTTTAATAACTTGATTTTAAGTTAATTAAGCATGGTACCGAAAATGGAATTAGATTTTTTTAAAAAGGGTAGGGATTGGTAAATCATTTTTAAAAAATGAAAATATACCAAACAAAGAAGAGATTATTCCTATGATTTCCCAAATTGACATATTATAAATATACAAAAAACTGATATTAAATAAGTATGAAATAGTTCATTATCCCCTTTCGCGAAAGCATAAAACACTCCCCCAAAACCCCATCCCCAAAAAATAACAATCCACTGAAACCTCTGTAAGAAAAAAGGTGCATCCGTTGACCATAAGCATTTTATACTATCTTTAGGATGTAATACCATTCAAAATACAATCAACATGGAAACAAAATTTGGGTTTACTTCATTAACTATTTCAGAATTTGAAACGTGGATTAAGCAGCAACACGTTGCGAGAACCGTTTTATTTATTCAACAGCATCACACCTTCTCACCAAGTTATATTCACTTTAAGGGAGACAATCATTTTAGGATGCAAAATGGCATGAAAAATCACCATGTCAATAATAATGGATGGAGTGATATTGGACAGCATTTCTCTATTTTTCCTGATGGAAAAATCATGACAGGAAGAAGTCTAGAGCGTTCGCCAGCCTGTATTTTTGGAAATAATAGCAATGCGATCTGTATAGAAAATATTGGCTATTTTGATATCGGGCAAGATGAGATGACGTCATTACAACGAGATAGTATTATACGCGCTACCGCAGCACTTTGTGAGCGTTTTGGCATCCCAGTATCTACCGATAGAATTGTCTATCATCACTGGTTTGATTTGAGTACAGGTGCCCGTACTAACGGAACCGGAATTACAAAAAGTTGCCCAGGGACTAACTTTTTTGGCGGAAACACCCTTGCTACCTGTGAGCAACATTTTCTTCCGCTCGTTGCTGCAGCTATTGGACAACCCGTCACAGGAACCATGCCTTCTTCAATAAAAGGCTATGGTAGCGTGACTGCCGATGTTTTAAACATCCGAAAAGGCGCCAACTCTTCCTTCGATCGAATAGGGGAAACCACTCTAGGGTCTGTCGTACGGATTTACGAAGAGAAAAATAACTGGTACAGAATCTCAAAAGATAACCAAGAATGGGTGTACAGTAATTATGTCAAAGATGTCAAACGCGCCACTGTAAACGCCGATGCACTCAATGTGCGTAGCGGTCCTTCTACACGATTTCACATCGTAGGAGCTGTTATGAAAAATCAAGAGGTATTTGTGTATGAGACAGCTGGAAATTGGTCGCAAATCAGCATAGATGAACAATGGGTCTCTAGTAGATTCTTGGATTTTCCATCGTAACTTTACATAAGTTAACATACATGGTAGATACTTATTTTCTAGTATTTAGAGGATACAAGTTTCAATTGAGATGGAGTAGTAGCGGAACTTTTTATGTTTTTTCGCTTAAAGCGAAAAGGTACTTAGTAGCTATCGGGATGTAAAAGTTATCTTAATTTTAGACGAGCACATACTACTTTTTATACTGTAATATTAGGAATAGATAAGGTCTTCATAGCCTGTTTTCACCAGAAAACAAGCAATTTAGTCTCAACAATCCCGTATTTATACCTATAAATTTTTTTAACATTTCTTTTACATTTGGGCTACAAATCATTTGAGGTTTCTCAGCCTCACTAACCAAATACCAGAAAAATCCAAAAATCATGAAATTATTCAAACACATTTTTTGTTTGCTATTTTTGACAGTCAGTCTCGTAGCTTGCAAAGAAACTACAAAAGGTGGCTATGATGACACTGAAAATGAAAATGCGACTAATGAAACTACATTGATTCAAGTTTCAAATCCTAATAGTGATTGTAAAAATGCGCCCGCAGATTGGTTTACGGGGAATGTACCAACACCAGATCCTAGTTTTATTAATGCGAACTCCAACAACTGTGATTTTCACTTACTGTCATGGCAATATTTCTTATGGTTAACCGAAGAGGTGAATGGGCAACTTCGTTTTGAAACCATGTTTACCAATAAAGCAATCACACCTGAATACAAGGATGATACCTATCATGTATTAGATGTGGTAGAACAAGCCCTTTCTAAAGGAATGCTTATCGATCAAAATGGGAGAGCCGTGTATAGTAGTATCATCATTAATGATGTCTTTCAACAATTTGTGTTAGACAATAAATTATATGATAGAGCAACCATGGCGGCATTTGATCCTAACACTGGATTTCCTCCAGGTTCTTTAACACTTAAGACCTCTTGGAAAATTGTACAAGATGGAGAAGATACATCAAAAATGTACACTCAAAAATCAGATATAGAGCTTTTAACCTTAGTGGATGGACAACCAAGAATTGATAAGGATAACCCTAAGATTCAAACAGATGTAGAGGTTGCTTTGGTAGGGCTTCACGTCGCTTTTGTTCCTGATGGACATGCTGAGTTTGTATGGGCAACTTTTGAATTTGACGGTAATGCTCCTGATTTTCCAGAAAATGCAACAATGGATACACCGGTATCATCAAAAGATTGGTTGTTGTATGCCGCAAATACAACAGCAGGAGATGTCAATACTGATAATGCAGGTCTTTTAAAATTTGTCAATCAAAATGCACAAACGCTCACACCTATTACACAAGTAGCAAGACAATTTAAAAATGGAGGTGGGAAAGCAACCAATCAGACGCATATTATGAATCTGAATGCGAGTGTAAAAGAACAGTTAGCCAAAAACAACTCGATATGGCAAAATTATTTTGAAGTAGGCGCGATCTGGTTTAATAATCCAGATTTATTAAAGCCTAATTGGAATCCTAATGTAGATGGATCTTTTCTAACAGGTTCTTTGGAATTGTCTAATTCCACCATAGAAACCTTTACACAAAAAATAGTATCAGAAAATGAATGTTTTAGTTGTCATAATACCAATGCAGTGACAGATGTTCCAGCGGATTTAGAAATGCTTGGCGGGAAGAATGTCAATTTGAGCCATGTACTCTTAAAGAATTATGTAGAAGGGACAGAAGCACCACCAGCAAAGCCTGAAAATAACTAACAACCACCTAGAAAATAAGACACGATGAAAACAAGTTTAAGAATACATCCAGCAATAGGATTTGCCAGAGTAGGAAACAGTAAAGACTATTATCTAGGTCCTGAAACAATGGCGGCTTCGCCTATAGAAGGGTCAGATATTACGGGAGGACTCCCAATACAACCTGGTACAGAAGATACGCCCATTACAAGTGCACATATACGTGATGGAGAAGGAAAACTAAAAAGACAAGCAGCACGCTTTAAAATTTATCAATACCCTACAGAAGGAAATGCGATTACCTATCCAACACCAGGAGGAGAAGAAGTCGTTATAGGCGCTACGGTAGATGGAAAAAAAGTAGTTGATATTATTTGGACAACTCACCTTGCTAATAAAAAGGCAAATTGTTGGGAAATAGATGAAAACGCAAACGAAGGAATTGCTTTGTACAAACCACATAAAGTTTCATTTGATGGAAGTGCGCCTTTTGAGGTAAGTACTCCTCCTTTACGGAATCCTGATTATAGAGCAGCACCCTGTCAAAATCCATATAAAATAAATCCAGCAGATCCCACACGATTAAAAGAGCTAGTAATAGACGCAGGACCTAGAGCTATTAAGGCAAGTCAGGGAAATACACCTATTCCCTTTGATATACATACAAAAGCGAGTTACTATAATCAAGCCTCGGGAACCATCGAAACACAGGATTCTTATCCAATTCAGTTTCCCTTAGCAACTGGTACAGGTAATGATGGAAGTGATCCTATCGATTATTTAGGAGAAATTCTAACAGAACCTAATGGTAGATTATTAGTATTAGGAGGATTTGGACTCGCCTGCGCTTTTAATAATAAAGGAGAATTTGATTCAGGTCAACCGCTATGTAAAGATGTAGATAATGACAATTGGATGGATGATACCTCAGATGGTCCCGTGACTGCCGTATTAGTTTTTGATGATGGGAGTAAACAACCCGTGGAAGGGAGTGCTTGGATTGTTTCGACAGATCCATCGTATGCACCTCAGACATTGAATGTAGTATCTCTTTGGGATGATGTATATAATACATGGTTAGAAGAATTTAATCTAAGACCAGACATCTATAGCAATGGCGCCTATAACGATAATTATAAGCCTTATTTTGAAGATGATGTATACCCAACCTTAAATGCAGCTCACATGCAAATGTGGAATACAAATTTACCGAGTAAAGCCATCAATGCGCATCAAAACATGCGATCATTAACACAAGAGAAACCGAGTGTTGATGTCATGCAATTTATACGGAATCCCGATGGATCTCAAGACGCCAACGGAGCTCCTTTAATGCCATTATCTTTGGGAGATGCAGCACAAAGTTTCTTAACATTGTCAGAACAACAATACTTCTTTTTAGATAAATGGAATAGTGGGATCCATAGCGAGACACCGCCGGTACAATTAGGAGCAGGAGAGCAATTAGATAAAACCATTCTTGTCAACTGTCTAGGAGGAAGATTCAGCCCTGGAAAGACACGATGTTGGTCACTGCACACGTATGATTCGCATTCGGAG
>NZ_CALEMI010000157.1 GCF_937910895.1 uncultured Dokdonia sp.
CAAAGACTCAAAAGGACTCTCTATCCCTTACAACTTTTACAACGGAGCTTTAAAGACGGATGATCATACATCACCAGAAGCCGTAGATTCTAATGCGAAGCTGAAGAAGTTTGCAGATCATCTATCTGTACTTTCTCAGTCTGAAGATGTATCTGTGCATTTTGATATGGAGCGACTTTCTCAAGATCTAGAAAAAGGAATGTACTTTGATTCTAGTATTCCTCAAGGATACGGAGTGGGAAGTAGTGGCGCATTAGTAGCCGCAATCTATGATAAGTATGCGACCGAGAAAATCACGGTACTAGAAAACTTAACAAGAGAAAAATTATTAAAGCTTAAAACTATTTTTGGCGCGATGGAATCTTTTTTCCACGGCAAATCTTCTGGGCTTGATCCTTTAAATAGTTATTTGAGTTTACCTATCCTTATTAACAGTAAGGATCATATTGAGCCTGCGGGAATTCCATCACAAGAGCAACAAGGCAAAGGCGCGGTGTTTCTTTTAGATAGTGGGATTGTTGGAGAAACAGCACCTATGGTCAATATCTTCATGGAAAGTATGAAGCAAGAAGGATTTAGAAATATGCTTAAAGATCAGTTTGTAAAGCATACAGATGCGTGTGTAGACGATTTCTTAAAAGGCGATGTAAAATCATTGTTTGGCAACGTAAAGCAGCTTTCTAAAGTAGTGTTAAGCAACTTCAAACCTATGATTCCAAAAGCGTTTCATACTCTTTGGAAGCAAGGGATAGAAAGTAATGATTATTACCTTAAGCTTTGTGGTTCAGGTGGCGGCGGTTATATCTTAGGATTTACTGAAGATATTGATAAAGCAAAAAAGGCTTTAGTTGGACACAAACTAGAAGTAGTCTATAACTTTTAGATTTTCAATTACATTTTATGGGTACGCTTTCGCGAAAAAATAAACATCTAATTCTTAAGATGTTTAGCTTGTTCTCAGTCGTGAGGGGATACAATATACTCGTGATTTTATTGGCACAATATCTAACGGCTATTTTTATTATCGCACCCGACACCTCTCTTAGAGGTATTTTATTTGATGTTAGTTTGTTAATGTTGGTACTCGCTTCTGCAGCAACCATTGCAGGTGGATATATCATTAATAATTTCTATGACTCCGAAAAAGACCTCATCAATAGACCTCGAAAAACACAATTAGACAGGCTTGTAAGTCAAAACACAAAACTGTCATTTTACTTTATCCTCAACTTTCTAGCAGTCATTTTTGCGAGTTATGTGTCTTTTAGAGCCGTGGTCTTTTTTGCGGGGTATATATTTGGAATTTGGATTTATTCTCACAAGCTTAAAAAATACCCTTTTATAGGAAATTTGACAGCGGCACTTCTAGCGATTACTCCTTTCTTTGCGATCTTTCTATATTATAAAAACCTTGATACTGTCATCTTCGTACACGCGAGTTTTTTGTTTTTAGTCATTGCTATGCGAGAGCTTACCAAAGACTTAGAAAATCTAAAAGGAGATTTAGTACAAGGATATCATACCATCCCAGTTGTGTTTGGCGAACGCACTTCAAAATGGATGCTTACAGCACTTGCAGGTTTTACGATTATACCTATATATTATTTAATCAATCATTTTGAAATAGGATATATGTATGTGTACTTCTATGCGAGTGTAGTTGCCTTACTCTTTTTCTTAGGAGCTTTATGGAAATCGCAAGAAAAGCTTCATTATTTATTACTCCATAATATCTTAAAGTTTATTATTGTAGCAGGCGTATTTTGTATTGTTTTGATAGAGCCTAGTGAGTGGCTTCGGTTTGTGCCTTTTAGAATGTAATTCAGATCAACTCAAGAAGGCTTTTTTTCACTTAAATACTTCCAATAGCGTTTCGGAACGTGTTGTACGTGTAATCTCATATTTTTTCTTGAAGCAATGTTGGTACTATTAAAATAGTTTTGCCATAATTCTTCATATTGTAATTCTTCTTGAGTGAAGTATAAGGATGCTTGAGAAGTGGTGTTGATATCTGAAGATAGTTGTAATTCGATAGTTTCTACCGTATGGAGGTCATAGTAGATGCCATACTTCCGCTTGAGGTCATAAATCAGCCATTTTTGATCTGCGTATCGTTTTTTAAAATGGGTTGAATTTAGTGGTAATACATTAAAATCAGGAGCGATAGTTGCAAAGTAGATGCCATCCTTCGTTTCGCGAAAGCGCACAAAAGCATCCATCCGATGTTTTTCTCTCCCTACCATTTTGACCACTTTACTGATGCGTAACACATCAGAATCTGCATAATTTTTTATTGACAACCCTTCCTTAAAGCATTTTATGATGTATGATAACAATATGTCTTCAATCCCTTCTATTTCACTCAGGAACGCACGATGAATAGCGGTTGTCGTTTCGCTACCTCCTTTTTGTTTTAATCCTTTCCAAACCCGTTGTGCTTTTTCAGGATCAGTGATCACATCTTCTGAGGTATCAAAAAAAGATAAAGCGTTATGATGTTGAGGCACAATAGAAAGCGTGTTGGGCTTTTGCTCATAAAAGTCAAAAATACAGCTAAGAAATCCTTCAAAACTACTATCATATCTATAGATTGCCATCGCTTATAGGGTCGGTAAAGCATTGGAATCAAAAAGGTTGAGTTGCGAACTATATGCCTTCCTGAATTTACTAGCGCTCTCTTGCATAATCATACTTTTAAGTTGACCAGGTGTTCTGTCTTTTGTTTCAAAATCTTTAGAGTCACACGTAATAAAATACTTAGCTCTATTCATAGCAATACCAATATTTTTAAGATGTTCCCAGTTGAGATTTCGGTATCTTCTCGCATGTATGATTTTGTGTACAGACCGCATCCCTACACCAGGAATACGTGCTAGTGTATTACGATCTGCGGTATTGATGTTGACAGGAAATTTGTCGAGATTTCGGAGCGCCCAACCTAATTTTGGATCTACATCTGCATCAAGATTGGGATGTTCTTTAGTAAGTAATTCGCGCACATCAAACCCATAAAATCGAAGCAACCAATCGGCTTGATATAATCTATTCTCACGTAACATAGGGACTTCAGTACCAATAGAAGGCAAACGCTTATCGTAACTAATCGGGATATAACCAGAATAATACACCCGTTTCATTTGAAACTCTTTGTAAAAATAAGCACTGGTGTACATAATTTGCGCGTCAGTTTCTCCAGTAGCGCCAATAATCATTTGCGTGCTTTGACCTGCAGGCGCATAGATAGGTGTGCTTTTAATGATCTTCTTTTCGCTTTTGTACTGAATGATTTCATTTTTCACCTTACGCATAGGTTTTAAGAAATCTTCACGATTTTTATCAGGCGCCAAGAGTTTAAGCCCGGAAGCTGAGGGAATCTCAATATTGACGGAAAGTCTATCGGCATAGAGTCCTGCTTCTCGCATTAACTCATCACTCGCGCCTGGAATTGATTTAAGATGAATATAACCATTAAAATTTTCTTCCTCTCGCAGTTTTTTGGCGACAGCAATGAGTCGTTCCATGGTGTAATCGGCATTTTTAAAAATCCCACTGCTCAAGAAGAGCCCTTCAATATAATTTCTACGATAAAAATTAATAGTTAAATCCACTACTTCCTGCACTTTAAAAGCAGCTCTTTTAATGTCGTTACTTTTGCGCGTCACGCAATACGCACAGTCAAATATGCAATGATTGGTCAGTAATATTTTTAACAAAGAGACACATCGACCATCTTCTGTATAGCTATGACAAATGCCCATCCCGCTACTATCGCCCAATCCCTTGTTTTTATTGGCACGTTTGCTTCCGCTGGAGGAGCAGGAAACATCATATTTGGCAGCATCAGCAAGGATGTTGAGCTTTTCTTTGATTCGGTCGAAATTCATAAATAGGATTTAATCCAAAAATATGGAATATTTCTAATTATTAGAGGTGGATTGAAAAGTTTAACGTTTTTCGCGCAAGCGAACATTCCCTACACCGAGGATCAATTTTGTATTTTTAAACCAAATTCATATCAATGACGCTACCCGAAAATCATCTTAAGATTGCCATGGCACAGATTGCGCCCGTTTGGCTTAATAAAGAAGCAACACTCACAAAGATTAAACAAGCGATTACCGAAGCTGCTCAAGAAGGTGCGGAGTTGATTGTATTTGGCGAAGGACTATTGCCTGGATATCCCTATTGGTTAGCGCTGACAGGCGGTGCGGAGTGGAATAAAACGGTTGTCAAAGAATTGCACGCACATTACGCTCGTAATTGTGTTGATATTGATGCAGGAGATTTAGAGGAGGTGTGTACGCTTTCGCGAAAGCATAACATCGCCATTTATCTAGGGATTATTGAGCGTCCACAAGATAGAGGTGGTCATAGTTTGTATGCCTCTCTCGTGTACATCAATCAAGAGGGATCGATACAATCCGTACACCGAAAGCTACAACCTACCTACGATGAGCGATTGACATGGTCGCCTGGCGACGGACATGGATTGCAAGTACATTCCTTGAAACAGTTTACCATCGGCGGACTAAATTGTTGGGAAAACTGGATGCCTTTGCCTCGCGCTGCGTTGTACGGACAGGGCGAAAATTTACACGTTGCTGTTTGGCCAGGAAGTGATCATAACACCAAAGATATCACCCGATTTATTGCTAGAGAATCCCGTTCTTTTGTAATTTCAGTATCTAGTCGGATGAAGGTGTCAGATTTTCCAAAAGACACCCCACATTACGACGAGTTGGTAAAAAATGCTCCAGAATTATTATCAAATGGTGGCTCTTGCATCGCAGGACCTGATGGAGAATTTATTGTGCATCCAGATATTGAAACCGAAGGAAATATCTACCATACCATTGATTTTAATCGAGTGTATGAAGAACGACAAAATTTTGATGTGGTAGGGCATTATTCACGTCCAGATGTGACGCAATTGAGTGTGAATAGGGAACGGCAGCGTACGGTTAAGTTGAGTCCCTCATCCTAACCTTCTCCCAAAGAAAGAAGCAACTGTTATGGATAAAGTTCTTGAGGCTTGGATAGGTTCAAAATAGAGTAGTACTCTAAAATAGAGCAATACTCTATTTTGAAACTGAAAACAAACTCAAAGCAATAAATTGAGTTAAAATTAAAAGCTCCTCACCTCTCCGAGACCTCTGCTGAGCTTGCCGAAGTAGGAGGTAGCTATATCGAGGAAAGAGATATAGACGGAGGAGAGATTTTCGCTAAAATTATATACAAACTAGCTACGGTCTAAAAGTTAACGACTACCGACTAATGGCTAAAATTTTTGATTTTTCGTCTCAGCATCTGTAATCAGGAGCGGATATAATTCTCTGATTTGTTTTAATTGTGCTTTTACCTTTTCAACGTCTCCTTTATAACGTCCTTCTTGGACTTCTTGGTTAATGGTTGTAAAGGAATATCCAAATAAACGTTGTGACTCACGATTGCGTAAAGTGTTATAGGCTTTGGCTAACTCATTTTGTAGTGCTACGTAATTTTTATACGCAGATTTTCTGTGTGCATGAATAGCAATCACAGCTTTTTCTGGATGATCTGAAGATGCGGGGTTTCGATCTCCTTGACAATAACTACAATAAAGTTCGCTAGTGGTAGCGCCTCCGTTATCTATAAAGTCAAGTGCTATGGCTGAGATTTCTTGGATGGGCGTTACTTTTTCTTTGACAAAAAAGGCACCTTGCTCATTGATGATAATAGGTAAGATGTTTTTTTCTTTAATAGGTAGCGGTTCTGGATTTTTTTCTATTGGAAGAAATCTAGCAATTCCTTTATCCTTATCAATGGTGGTAGTCACTAAGAAAAAAATAAGCAGTAAAAAGGCAATATCTGCCATAGATCCTGCATTAACTTCGGGTGCTGTTCGTTTTGACATAACTGATGGTTTTAAAATTAATTATTTGAATAAAAATCTACATTTGGTTGGTAGCTATTTATTGTAAATAATAAGATGTGGCTAGTATGTCTGTATTAAACTCGTATACCGTGAGGTAAGTTTTTCCGTTTAATTTCTACATAGCATCAAGAGATATGCCATAGAATAGGATCGCAGGTTTTTATTTGTTTGTATTTCGTAGTTTAAACCTACCTTTGTACCCAAATATGAAGACCATGAGTAAAGATGCACCTAGAAGAGGGAAAGGAAAACCGAAACCAAAACCAAAGAGTAGAGCAGAGGTAGGAAAGAAAGACATGCGATCTAATGCAAAAAGTAAGCAGGAAAAAGATCCAAAGGTAAAAGCAAAACCAAATCCTCCAAGAAAGGATGATGGTACGATACGCTTAAATAAATACATCGCAAATTCAGGGATATGCTCGCGTCGAGAAGCAGATATGTATATTTCTATAGGAAATGTTACGGTGAATGGCAAGGTGGTCAATGAGATGGGTCATAAAGTACAGCTTGGAGATGATGTACGCTTTGATGGTCGTCGGATTAATCCAGAGGCAAAGGCGTATGTATTATTGAATAAACCTAAAGGATTTGCAACCACGACGAGTAATGAGAAAGGAAACACGGTAATGGATCTTGTTGCAAACGCAACATCATCTCATATTAAGCCTATAGGAAGACTAGGTCGTAATGCTACAGGATTACTTTTATTTACAAATGACGATGAGGTACATCAGCGTTTTACAAATTCAAAAGCTGGGGTTACCAAACTATATCATGTCGAGTTGTCTAAAAATATAAAGGCAGCAGATATGGAACGTATCAATGAAGGACTTACTATAGAAGGTAAAAATATAAGTATAGAAGAGATCAGCTTTGTAGATGGAGCTCCTAAAAAAGAAGTAGGAATCAAAATAAAGCATACAGGTAATAGTGTGATCCGTACTATTTTTGAACACTTAAATTATGAAGTAGTTCGAATAGATTGCGTTATGATTGCAGGTCTTACCAAAAAAGATTTACCTCGAGGTAACTGGCGTCACCTTACAAAGCAAGAAGTCATTAATCTAAAAATGGTTTAGAACCCATCTAAGTTTTTTAGAAAAAAGTATCTTGCGAGTATCTAACCGTATTTTATGTCGTATCGACTTACTATTGTAGTTCCCGTTTATAACGAAGAAGATAACCTTCAGCGTGTAGAGAAAGAATTTCTTACGTATTTTGAAATGGCTACGGTATCGTGCAAGGTATTATTTGTAAATGATGGTTCCAAAGACAATAGTCAAGAACTCATAGAAGAAATTTGTTCTCGAGACAACCGTTTTACATATATCTCTTTTGCAAAAAATGCAGGACTAAGTGCTGCGATCAAAGCAGGATTTGATTACACCGATACAGAACTTGTCGGATACATAGATGCCGATCTCCAGACTACGCCAGAAGATTTTAATAAATTATTGGGTGAGATGGATGACTGCGCCTTAGTGACTGGCGTACGAGCCGATCGTAAAGATAGTTTTGTAAAAAACATGTCTTCTAAAATCGCCAACGGCATTCGTCGTGCGTTTACCCACGATGGGATGGATGACACGGGATGCCCTCTCAAAATAATAAAGGCAGACTATGCAAAACGCATTCCTATGTTTAGAGGATTACATCGTTTTTTACCTGCGATGATTTTACTTCAAAACGGAAAAATAAAACAAGTGCCTGTGCGTCATTTTCCGCGTATTGCGGGAGAGGCAAAATTTGGTTTATGGAATCGGTTACTAGGACCTTTGATGGACTGTTTTGCCTATCTCTGGATGAAGAAAAAGTATATCAATTACATTGTAGAGAAAACAAGCCGTGGATAAGTTTTCCTTCCTTGCTATTATTGCCCAACTCCTTTTTGGAGGTAGGATGTATACGCAATGGATTCTTTCTGAAAAACAAAAAAAATCAGTTACGCCACTTTTCTTTTGGTGGTTGAGTCTTTCAGGTTCTTTTTTATTATTTATTTATGGGTATTTGCGACTTGACTTTCCACTAATGCTAGGACAGGTATTGACGTATTTTATCTACATACGTAATCTGCAAATACAAGATCAATGGTCTAAAATTCCTAAATGGAGTAGACTGTTATTTTTCTTAATCCCGATTTTCATTATTGTGTATGGATATAATAATGGGGATTATGATATCAAAAATTTATTCAATAATCCTGATATCGCACAGTGGTTATTGATCTTAGGAATTATTGCACAAGTTACCTTTACCTTGCGCTTTGTGTACCAATGGCTCTATGCTGAAAAAAAGAAAGAAGCCATCCTTCCTTTAGGTTTTTGGATTATTAGTCTTATAGGGGGTCTCATGACACTTACTTATTTTATCTTTAGACAAGATATTGTATTAATTATCTCCAATGTGATGGGTGCGATTATTTATACACGTAACATTATGTTATACAGAAAAAAACGTGATAACGCTAGTTAAAAAACGACCTATTCTTACCATCATCCTTTTGGTGGTGGTCTTACTATTACCATTTTTAGGGGTAATGGAAGTCACGATCATGGAAGCTCGTAATTTTATTACTGCCCGTGAAATGCTCACCGACGGTAATTGGATCCTCACGACCATGAATGGAGAAGCACGGTATCAAAAACCACCTTTGCCTACTTGGTTAACAGCGCTTTCGGCGATGGTGTTTGGGATTAAAAGTGTTTGGGGATTACGATTCCCTGCCGTACTCATGATTATGTTATTGGGAAGTATGTTGTATACGCTTTCGCGAAAGCTTACGCTAGATAAATCCCACAGTTTTTACAATGGTTTGATCGGGATCACTTCGCTATACGTTATTCTTATCATTTTTGAAGCCCCTTGGGATATGTATGCCCATACGTTTATGCTCGTAGGGATTTATGGGATTGTACAGGTTTTTAGAACAGCAGAAACTGATTGGAAATATATACTATTAGCTGTTTTAGGAATAAGTTGTTCCGTGCTCAGTAAAGGTCCTGTGTCTGTATATGCACTGCTCTTACCGTTTTTAATTTCGTATGGAATCATATTTCGGAAATCAAATACGACCAAAAAATGGATTCAGCTCTCAGGAATTCTGGTGTTGGGGCTTGTACTAGGATTTAGTTGGTATCTCTATGTCCGCTATGCGGATCCAGAGGCATTTGCAACCATTACGTCCAAAGAAACAGGAAATTGGACCAGTTATAATGTACGTCCTATTTACTATTACTGGAGTTTCTTTACTCAAAGTGGCTTGTGGACGATTCCTGCTTTTATAGGCTTATTGTACCCGTATTTAAAAACACGTGTTTCTAACCTGAAAGTATATCAGTTTACACTGTTATGGACGCTATTGGTGGTGGTATTACTTTCCGTAATTCCAGAGAAAAAATCTAGGTATCTAATGCCAGTGTTAATTCCGCTAGCGATGAATACAGGATTTTATATAGAGTATTTGGTACGGCGGTTTAAGGAGTTAAAAGATAAACGAGAAACCATTCCTGTGTATATTGCTTTTGGGGTGATAGGACTTGCTTTTATAGGCGCTGCAGCTTCTGCTATCTATCTTTTAGTCATAGAAACATCTATCGAAGTTCCTATGGTTAGTTATGTGTTTGCAGGGTTACTTACTGTGATAGGAATCTTATTACTCAAGAAATTATATCAGAAATCAATAGAGGGTGTTATAGTGTTGCTTATGGTTGGGCTTGTCGCTCTTGTTTTTGGATTAGGACCGTTACATATTAAAAATAAGGAAGTAAGTAAAGATCATTTTGGTTTTGATGGTTTTTTTAAAGAGGTAGGTATTGATAAAACAACACCTATCTATGCGTATAAAAATACATCACCAGAAATGGTCTGGGCTAGAGGTGAAAAGATTCTTGTTATTGAAGATTTAAGCGATTTAAAAGAAGGGGATATATTTTATATTATTGATTGTCAGGAATGTGAAGAAAGTATAGAAAATGATGAGCAGATGTCTAAATTTAAATATAACGAGCCTTATTTTATCAATTTGAACTATGAAGGATTAGAGTATAAAGATCGGAAGGCGGGGTATGTGTATAAGTTGACTAAACGAGAATAGCCTTCTCACTCTTCCTAAAAACCTCCCAAAGAAATACGCTCAAAACAATCAAGTATTCTACGGCAACCAATCCTAAGTTTTCTTTAAAACCATCTGGACCGTAGGCTGAGTAGCTTAATATAATCGTAAAACTCCATACCAATGGAAATCGGTACTTTGTAAACACACATAGAATAAGCGGAGTGGCAACATACCAAGGATGTACCGTGGTAGATAATAAAAAGTAAAACGAAATCCCCAGCAATATCGCCGTGATCGTCGCTTTCAACGTTTTGTTTTTCCGAAAGAACGCTAAGAGCAACAAGAATCCCACAACATAACGAGGTAATAGAGGCCCCACATCACCTATAATATTCCAACCTATAGTTTGATATCCATACCACCTGATGATGTAATAGATGCTTGCATTAAACTCAAAGGTTTTAAACCAAAGCGCAATAGACGCGCCGAAGTTTTCAGCGAAAGCACCATTGAGAAATGGAGCAAATGTGAGGGCTACTGTTCCTAAAACAACGAGATAATATAAGGCAGCGTTTTTCCATCCTTTCCATGAAAGAAATAGGTTTTGATTCGGAGGGTTATTTCGCGAAAGCAAAAATTGAAAAAGTAGCGGCAAGAATAATAAGGGTAACAATTTTATAGATATAGAAAGTGCCAATAGAACAGCGCTCCAAACCCATTTGCCTTGATGAAGCAAGTAGAGTGACCACACGACAAAAAAGAGCATCACCGATTCAAAATGAAGATTACCCGTCATCTCTATGATAATAAACGGGTTGAGCGCATACCAAAAAATAGCGTGGATAGGCATTCCCATTCTTTCGAGCAATTTTTTACCTAGGATAATTATTCCCATATCTGCCATCAGAATGAGAATTCTAAGTATCATTGTCGCATCTGAAATGCTATCATTAGAAAAGAATCCTGCAATAGCAAAACACAGTTGATTGATAGGTGGGTAGTTGGTATAATGACTCCCGTTGAGTGCTCCCATCCCTGCATAGAGTTGGTCTGCTTGTGCAATCACATCCATCGCGCCACTTTCTACATAACTTAAAGGCGTGGTTAAGTAGGGATTGAATCCTTCTAAAAGCAGTCTTCCATCCCATATAAAGCGGTAAAAATCCTGCGATAGATTGGGAATGGCAGGAATAAAAACGAGCCTGAATACAAATGCTATAAACGCGAGTAGCCAGAAGTCAGTTTTGCCTAATTGGACTATTTTATAGAAAAAGAAAAAAAGCGCTGTGTAAAGGGTCAGTAATTTTGTAAAATCAGATCGAACGAGATCATACGCAAATGCCCAGTAAAAAGCGAGCGAGAATAAAGCAAAAAGTAGGGGCAGTTTATGATATTTCCAAATCTGGGTGATCACACTTTGGAAGTTAATGATTTAAAGAAAACAAAGCCAAAACCTATAAAAAGCATCAAGTGAAATGGGAACAGCCCAAAATCACCACCTTGATCTCCTACAACAAAGGCGCTATACATTCCAAAAGCAAAATACAGCATCAAGATTCCTTCCAAGATCACGTGAAGAGAGATGTTTTTTTTGAGGTATTTGTTGCCTTTCCAACTATCTTTTAGTGTGTTGATATTAAATTTTGGAGTACGTACAAAATCACTTCGTTTTCCTATATGTCCCTCGATCACAGCAATAGAGTTATGTAATGAGAAGCCCATCGCAATACTGAAAAAGGTAAAAAACATCCCGATATAACGTATAAACTGTTTTAAGCCTCCGCCGTATATATTTTTAAACATAAACCAGTAACAAACAAAAAAGATCAAGGTGCTTGCAACAAAGAAACTCATGACAATAAAATACGTTTTAAGATGCGCATATTCGTTTTTAATGTAGAGCATCGGGATGCTGAGTAACCCTACAATAAGTACATTTAAAAACATGGTACTATTTAACAAATGCAAGATGCCATGAAACTTTGTTTTCGTAGACATATTCTTGCTCTTTAAAACTCGAGAAGCCATCTTCTGGAAGTTTTCTGCACCTCCTTTATTCCATCTAAATTGTTGTGAGCGAGCGGCACTAATCACTACCGGTAACTCAGCGGGAGTTTCTACATCTTCAAGATATTTGAATTTCCAGTTTTTAAGTTGGGCTCTATAACTTAAATCCAGATCCTCGGTGAGTGTGTCGCCTTCCCAATTACCTGCATCTAGAATACATTGCTTGCGCCATACACCTGCGGTACCATTAAAATTGATAAAATGACCTTTGCTATTTCTACCTACTTGCTCTAAGGTAAAATGCGCATCAAGAGCAAAAGCCTGTACCTTGGTCAGTAAAGAATAATCTCTGTTAATATGTCCCCATCGGGTTTGTACCACGCCAATATTGCGATCTATAAAATAGGGAACGGTGCGTTGCAACCAGTTAGGTTCCGGAAGAAAATCAGCATCAAAAATTGCTATAAACTCTCCTTTTGCATTTACAAGTCCTTCTTTAAGAGCACCTGCTTTAAATCCAGAACGATCGGTGCGTGTTACGTGCTTGATGTCAAGTCCTGTCTTTTGTAATCGTTCTATATGTTCTTTTGTGGTTTGCAAAGACTCATCAGTGCTATCATCTAGTACTTGAATCTCTAACTTATGAGCGGGATACTCAAGAAGTGCAATATTATCTAACAGGCGTTCCATGACGTACATTTCATTGTACACAGGAAGTTGTATAGTAATATAGGGTACTTGTGCAGGATCTGACAGGTCAAATTTTGGAGCATCATCCTTTTTATGTTGTGCACGCAAATAATTAAATAACAAATTAAGTTGCGATAGGCTATATGCAAAAATAACAAGCAATGAAATGGTGTAAATCGTGATGATTATGAATTCTATGACCATTATTTAAAACTATATTTAAATATCCAACTTAAAATTTTAATGCCTGCAAAGATAGCACCTTTTACAGTTCCAGATACTTTAGAAACCCCAATACGATTACGGTATTTTACAGGAATTTCTGTGTATTTCATTTTCTTTTTTAACACCTTCAGTTGCATTTCTACTGTCCAACCATAGGTTTTATCTTCCATTTCTAGTGCGAGTAAACTAGCGTACTTTATAGCTCTGAAAGGGCCTAAATCTGTAAATCGAGCATTAAAAAATAGACGCATTAACGAGGTTGCTAGCCAATTTCCAAATATTTGTGGAACGGTCATGGAACCGCTTTCGCGAAAGCGTTTATCTCTCGCCCCAATCACCAGATCACAATCATCTTCAATAATGGGTATTATAAGCAATGATAACTGCTCTGGATAATCACTATAATCACCATCTAAAAAAACAACAATATCAGTAGTGTCTGAAGCATTTGCTATATACTCCATTCCTTTTAAACAGGCATTTCCGTAGCCAGGTGTGTTTTCTCTTAATACAGTGGCGCCAGCATTTTTTGCAACCGTATCTGTTTGGTCGGTAGAGGCGTTACTTACCACAATCACCTCGTGTACGCTATCAGGAATATCTTTAATAACCAGACCTATAGAATCTTGCTCATTGTAAGCAGGAATAATAACTTTGATAATAGGATTCATAATAGGTAGCAGATCTAATATAGCTTTACATCAGGATTGTCATGTCTAAAACTGCGAATACTAGTCCACATTCCTTTATAAACATCTTGTATGTATTTCTCGACTCTAACCAATTTATTTTTTTGGTATACGAGGCTAAATCCGTTTTTCTTGTTGTTTTGGTATTGTGTTTTACGTTTTTCTTGGGTTGCAAGATCGTAAAAAATCCACCAATTCTCGGCGATTCCTTTGTTATAATGACCTTCTCTTTTTAAAGAACCATTTTTAGTATAGTAATACCAATATTTTGATTTTTGATTTCCTTTGTAATGCCCTTTGGAAGCCAGTTGTCCGTTTTCGTAATACTGATACCAGTAGTTGGCTTTTTCTCCAGAAATAATCCATCCTTCTGCTTTAAGTGTCCCATTGGGATGGTATTCCTTATTATACATTTTTACAGAACCCTTATCGGAAGGTGGCGTTAGGCATAAAAATAAAATAAGTAATTGTGAAAGCATAAATCTATATTAAAGTCGCTTAGACGAAAGTGAAGTGTATTGCTAACAGACAACACGCGTTTTTGTTAGCGAGTGGGTAAAAGAAAAGACAGATATATCCAAGAAAGTATATTTAAAATCGATGCTGATGCTTATTTTTACGTAAATCCAAAGCAATATGAGTTTAAGTTATTGGGAACATCAAACATGGCTATCTGCGATTGATTACACGATTGTAGGAAGTGGTATTGTAGGATTGAATGCTGCATTACGCTTACGCGAAAAATTTCCCAAGGCGCGTATTCTCATCCTAGAAAAAGGCATGTTACCACAAGGGGCTAGTACGAAAAATGCAGGATTTGCTTGCTTTGGAAGCCTCTCAGAAATTCTAGATGATTTGACATCTCATTCTGAAGAAGAGGTAGTGGCTCTTATAAAACAGCGTATCAATGGCTTGAAATTACTCAGAGAAACCTTAGGAGATGGTACATTGGATTATCAAGAATTAGGCGGGTATGAACTTTTTACAGATCAAGATGAAGCATTGTATGAACACTGTTTGCAGCACATAGAAAAAATAAATGCATTGTTACATCCCATTTTTGGAGCCCCAGTGTATAGTACCAAAGAAAATACGTTTGGCTTTCAGCAGATTCAAAAGAAATATATTTATAATGCGTTTGAAGGGCAAATAGATACTGGAAAAATGATAGATGGTTTATTGCAGCTTGCCCTCAGTAAAGGAATTAAAATTATGAATGGTGTGCGTGTGATTCGTTTTGAAGATCAAGAATCTCACGTAGAAGTGATTACCGATACATTTTCTTTACAAACCCATCAATTATTGATTGCCACTAATGGGTTTGCTTCTCAACTTGGTTTTCCAGAAGTAAAACCCGCAAGAGCACAAGTCTTGATCACAAAACCGATCCCTGATTTAAAAATTGAAGGAACGTTTCATTTGGATAAAGGATACTACTATTTTAGAAATATTAACAACCGAATTCTTTTTGGCGGCGGACGAAATCTAGACTTCAAAACCGAAGAAACTACAGATTTAGGACAAACCGAGATAGTTCAAAGAGAACTAGAACGATTATTAAAGGAGGTGATTTTACCCAACACTTTTTTTGAAATTGATAGACGATGGAGTGGCATTATGGGTGTTGGCTCTCAAAAGAAACCCATCCTAAAATCTATTTCTATCCGAATACATGCCGGCGTCCGCTTAGGAGGCATGGGAGTCGCTATTGGCAGTCAGGTGGGCAGGGATTTGGCAGATTTGGCAAACAGATGATTTTAGTTTGCTTTTATCCCATTACGGGAGTGGTTGTAATTTTAAAAAAGTAGCTTTTTGCACTTTTTTATAAATTACTTTCCGTCATAGTGTTATGGTCAGGTGGGTAAGGATTTAGCCGATTTAGTGAATGATTGATTGTTGTTTTTAAATAACCCATTATTGGGGGTAGTTATTCTTTTGTTTTTGTAATTTTTGGGACAAAAAGAAAAGAATTTTCTGTTACTTGGTTTCAAAGTCAGGTGGGGAAGGACTTGGCGGATTTGGTAGAAGGATGATTCGATAATTAAGAAATTTATTTGTGATAGATAAACAAAAATTAAAAATACATTTACTTGAGAGATGCGTTGTGCAACTTTCAACGCGCCGCGCCGCGGTAGATAACATACTCGCTAATGTAGCGATATCACTAAAGGAAGAGACCAAAAGTTCGGCTGGGGATAAACATGAAACGGGGAGAGCCATGCTTCAGTTAGAACGAGAAAATGCAGGAAAACAACTCGCCGAAATAGAAAAACTAGAGGCAATTCTTCAACGTATTTCTTCAGACATATCTCCAGACCCTGTTCATTTAGGGAGTGTTGTGATGACAAGTCAGGCAAATTATTTTATCAGCATCCCTGTTGGAGAGATCAAAACAGAAGCGGGAGTTTTTTATGCAATTGGCATAGGATCTCCCATTGGACAATTGTTATTGGGAAAACGGGAAGGAGATGAGGTACGCTTTCGCGAAAGCGTACTTAACATTACCAACATTTATTAAGGAATCTGTAAATACAAATCCGCATCATGTCCTCCTAAAAACATAGATGCGGATTTTCCAACAAACCAACCAAACTATTTTGTAACCTATTTTTCTATTTTAATTTGTATGCTTTCTATGATGAATCTACGTACTAATTGCTTGTTTACTTTTACCAAAGTTAGATGAGTCTTAAAGAAATTAAAACATACAATGAGCCAAGTATCCATTTGAATGAGTGAAGTGTTTTTTAGGGTCTTATTTGAAAATGAATAGACACTAAATTATGCGTATTTTATATTTTAAAGTATTTTCGTGTCAACTAACTAACGAAATAAATGACCATCAACACCTTTTTAATAGGTTTAGGAATCGCTGTGTTCTTGGGCTTCTTTATTCACTACTTCATTAAATTTATAAAACATAAATCTTTATACCCTTTTATGCCGTTTAAGTATAATTTTAGACGTCGTAGAGTCACCTTTGCAAAAACGCTCCAGTTATTATCGGATCGTAATGCAAAGACTATTATAGAAACAGGAACCTCTAGAAAGGGACTAACTGCAACACGAGGAGATGGCGCAGGTACATTTGTTTTTGGTAAATGGGCGATTCAGAACAATGCAAAACTGTCTTCTGTAGATATCAATGAAGATGCGGTAAAAGAGTGTAGAGTAGAGGTAAAAAATCAAAATCTTGAAGAGGTTGTTACTGTTATCCTAGATGATTCGTTACATTTTCTAGCTAATTACAAGGATAAAGTCGATTTTTTATACCTAGATAGTTACGACTATTCTAGAACAGACACTGCTATACAAGTCGCAAGTCAAGAACATCACTTAAAAGAATTTCAAGCCATTGAGTCTAGGCTGCATAAAGATAGCATTGTCCTTATTGATGATTGTGGATTGCCTGGTGGCGGGAAAGGAAAAACAGTAGTTTCTTACATGGAGCAGAAAGGCTGGAACGTCTTGATAGATGCCTATCAAATATTATTGGTTCATCAAGATAGTCTTTAAATCGATTTGTACACGGGTGTCAGGAAGCAGTTCTCTTGAGGATTGAAAGAAAATAACCGTGTCTTTATAGGTGCTTTCTACCAAATAATAACCGCCTCTAAAATAACTGTTTATCACAGTCACACAAATTCCTTGATCTACAACTGCTAATTGATGGGGATATATCAAAGTAGTCATTTTTTTGTCTGTAACTGTGTGATCAAACCAATATGCTGGAACTTCATTTACTTCTCCAAAAAGAGAGGCAATGTAATGTGTTTGCGGGTTTTTATAAAGGTTTATAGTCGTATCATTTGCAATCACTTTCCCTTCTTTAATGACAATGGTTTGATCCATGTAGGATAGGATGTCAGTACTATCGTGCGTAGCCACAATACAGGTAATATGTTGTTTTTTTAAATATGAAAAGAGTTTTCTGCGAAGTTTATTTTTTCTAAAATTATCGATATGAGAAAAAGGCTCGTCGAGTAATAAGATTTCGGGTTCGTTGGCAAGAGACTGTGCTAATGCGACTCGTTGTTTTTGACCTCCAGAGAGTGTTTTTACATGCGCTTTCGCGAAAGCGGTCATTTCCACAACCTCCAATAATTCTTGGGTGCGTTGCTCACTTTCTTCTGGATATAAACGAGACAGGAATTTTTTGATATTTTCTTCTACCGAAATATAAGGCATTAAATCAAAGTCCTGCGAGAGATACTTTATGAAAGACATCCCTGGAACGAGATGATCTTTTGGCCCTGTGATTGGAGTGTTATTCCAGAAAATAGTCCCTGCATCTGTATCATAAAGTCCATAAATGAGCTTAAGCAAAGTCGTTTTGCCACAGCCACTCTCCCCTATAATAGCGACGTGTTTTCCTTGATCAATCTCAATGTTGAGGTTTCTTAAGGAGAAACGATCAGAAATAGCATAAGATACATTTGAAATAGTAAGCATGTGATGACAAAGGTACTATTTGTACGATTAAAAAGAGGCGCAAATTTTAAGAATACCTACTGTTTTGGTTAAATAAAAGTAAAAAGATAGCAAGCTCTTTATAGACGCCTTATTTTTGTTAAAATTTCTATAATGATTCGTTTCATTTTATTTATAGCAATAGTCATTGCTCTTGATATTTACGCCTACCAAGCATTCCGATTTCTAGTCAGAGGACGAGTAGGAATTATATTGTATTTTCTTATTACAGCATTAGTTATAGGAGGGTTGTTTTGGCAATTTTCAACAGGTGACAGACGCCAGTGGTCTGCTACGACACAGTTTTTTATAGTGACTTTTATTATTATGATTGTCTCTAAGATTGTGCTCATAGCAGTTATGTTTGGAGAAGATGGTTTTCGTTCTTTAGAAGGATTGTATTATAAACTATCAGGTAAAAACACTTCGTATACATTACCATCACGGCGTAAATTTATAAGTCAGATTGCATTGGGGCTAGCTGCGATACCATTTGCCTCTATTCTTTATGGAGTGGTCAAAGGACGTTATAACTTTAAAGTATTAAAGTACACCTTGCATTTTGAAGATTTGCCAGATGCTTTTGATAGCTATCGTATTACTCAGATAAGTGATATTCATAGTGGGAGTTTTGACAATAAAGAGAAGGTAGCCTATGCAATTGATCTTATCAACGAACAAGCAAGTGATACCATTTTATTTACAGGGGATATGGTCAATAATGAGGCAAAAGAGATGGAGCCTTATATGGATATGTTCAGTAAACTAAGAGCGAGAGATGGTAAGTATTCTGTGCTGGGAAATCATGATTACGGGGATTATGTGTCTTGGGAAACCGAAGAACTCAAAGAAGCCAATCTAGATCGGCTTAAAGAAATACAAAAAGAAATAGGATTTGATTTAATTCTTAATGACAGTCGTTTCATAGAAAAAGAAGGACAACGTATTGCATTAGTGGGTGTCGAAAATTGGGGAGCTGGAGGATTTAAAAAAGCAGGAGATCTTAACAAGGCAATGACAGCTATTTCATCTGAAGATTTTAAGATCTTACTAAGCCATGACCCCTCGCATTGGGCAAATGAAGTAATTGAGCACAAAGACCATTTTCATTTGACGTTGAGTGGTCATACACATGGAATGCAATTTGGAATAGAGATTCCAGGGTGGATTAAATGGAGTCCTGTAAAATGGAGATACAAACATTGGGCAGGGATTTACAAAGAAAAGGGGCAATATATAAATGTAAATAGAGGCTTCGGGTATTTGGCATTTCCAGGAAGAGTTGGGATATGGCCAGAAATTACGGTAATAGAGCTTAAAAAAGGCTCAGCAACAGCATAGTGAAGATAAAATAGTATATTTGATAAGGATATTCCCCCATTCATTACGCATTAAATCGTAAAGGTTATGTCAAAATTTGGTGAATTAATAGACTTAAACGTTCCCGTTTTATTGGATTTTTATACCGAGTGGAATGAAGACTCTGTATCTATGCATCCAGTGCTCAGAGATGTGGCAGCCGCCATAGGAGACAAAGGAAAAGTAATCAAAATTGATGTCGATAAGAATAACAAGCTTGCAGAGGCTCTACGCATCAAATCATTACCTACACTTATTATCTATAAAAACGGCGAAATGAAATGGCGCCAGAGTGGAGAGCAGGATGCCAATACCTTAATAGGCATTATGCAGGAATATACTACCTAAATAAGGATAGTTACAATATCTTAAATAGAAACTCTTTTTCTAAAAAGTAATCGATCACTTTAGGTAACGCATACTTCATATTTTTTGAAGCTTTTACACTGTCGTGAAAAACGATTAAGTCACCACTTCTTGTATTTTTTATCACATTATTTAAACACTGTTCTGGTGTAACTGAAGCTTCCCAATCATACGCAACTGTACGATACATAATAATCTCATATCCTTTTTTGCGTAACCGTTTTGCCTGTTTTCTTTTTATCTTTCCATACGGAGGTCTAAAAAGCGGAAAATTTGGAATATCCCCTGATGTCTTTTTTAGAACATCGGTCATCGTTTTTTCAGCGAGTTCTGTGCTGGAGATATACGTTTTTGTAGGACATTCCCATCCTTTTAGGTGATGCTGTGTGTGGTTTCCTATACGATGTCCGTCACGTGTAATTTGCTCAAAAATATGTGGATGCTTTTGGACATTATCGCCAATACAAAAAAAGGTGGCTTTAATATGTTTTTCTTTAAGAATATCTAAAACCCATTCTGTTACTTCTGGAATGGGACCGTCATCAAAAGTAAGATAGATCACTTTTTCCTCAGAAGGTTTATCCCATACATACCAGTACGGGTGCATCCATTTTATAAACGAAGGCACCCGCACAGGAAGTGGGATAAAAAGACCCATATTATTTATTGTATAGTATCACTTTCTGTAGAATCTGTTGGAATAGGAATAGATTCGCTATTCAATAGGTTTTCACCATTTAATAAAGTTTCTATACTTTCAGTATCTTCTGCTTCATCGTCATCATAGAAGAAATCAAATCTGCGTAAGAAATTATTGAACTCCTTTGCTTTTTCTTCTACCATTTCTTCATCTTGATTTATGATGAGTAAATCAATAAGACTTCTATACTTCTCTATATTAGTAATAATAGATTCTGCATATTCATACTGTTGGTTTTCAGAAAGACCGCTAAAATACGTTAGTTGTTCTTGGTACTTTGTGGCCAATTGCTCCCAAAGATCTCGTGCTTTTTGAGTTTCTCCGATCTCATAATATCCGCTAACATAAGGTTCTAGTAAAGTGTAAAACTCAAAAATATCTACAGGCATTTTTTCCATCGCCAGATCCATAAGCTCTTTTGCTTTTTCTGGCTGATTCTCTATGATAAGTTGTTCTACAACACGAGCTATATTGCCTCTGTACGTAATGGCGTTAGAACGTGTCTCACGATCGTGATACATATCTGGATCACCACTATTACCCCAGTACCAATTTTTGATAATGTCATAGGACTTATCTGTATCTATACGTCCCATATCATACGGATTACGTGGGTCTACAGGCGTATTAATAGGAATCAATTTGAAACAAACTCCATCCAATTGTAAATAATCCTTCATCCACAAATAATCATCATCTCCAAAACTACCTCCTGTAAAATAAATAGGACGCTCCCAATTGTTAGAGGCGAGAATATCCATCATGAGAAGTCTGTTTTTATACAAAATATCTCCAGAGAGTTCAATATCAATATATGGCACGACTTGATCTGCGTCTTTTGCAGGGATGATATTATTTTTGAGAACTGTTTCTTTGTTTATAGGAATTCTTATTTTTTTACTAGGAAATGTATTTACAAGTTTTCCGTTTTTAAGTTGTTCTTGTGTTCTTGGATCATCACTTGCAATCCAATTTAACCAAGTAGCTATAGGCATGATATCATCATCTTCTTTAATTGGAGCATAAAAGATGGCGTCACGACTACCATAACGGTATTTTTCATGCGTAAGTGTGCTAGGCACAGGATCGCTTTGATACGCTTTACGTTTCATTTGATCCATATACCAGTCTGTATTAATAAGACTTGTGTTAACGACGCGTACATCTGTGCGATAGCCTTCAATTTCTTGGACGTACCAAAGCGCAAATGTATCGTTATCACCGATGGTAAATAAAATAGCATTTTCATCTACCGAGTCTAGATATTTTCGAGCCATAGCAAGGGCTGTTTTACGTCCAGAACGGTCATGGTCATCCCAGTTTTCTTTCGCTAGTAAAACAGGAGCTGCAAATAAGCAAATCACCAGAGCAACAGGGAGTGCTACTTTAGGTTTGATAAAATCTTTAAGCATATCAAATAATGCATACGCTCCAAAACCAATCCATATCGCAAAGACATAAAAAGAACCTACAAGGGCATAGTCACGCTCTCTTGGCTCAAAAGGACGTTCATTAAGGTATACTTTGAGTGCAAGACCTGTGAATAAGAAAAAAACAAGGAGCACGACAAAGTTTTTCCAATCTTTACTTACGTGAAATAATAACCCCAACAACCCTAATAATAAAGGTAGGAAGTAATAGGTGTTGCGAGCTTTGTTTTTTAAGACGTCTGAAGGTAAATTATCCTGAGGTGCTAAAACAAGACTATCTATCCAATCTACACCACTAATCCAGTTTCCGTTAAAGTCATCTCCTTGTCCTTGGATATCATTTTGACGCCCTGTAAAATTCCACATGAAGTAACGCCAATACATATACCCAAATTGATAGCTAAACATATAGGAGATATTATCAAAAAAAGATGGTTTTTCTACGTCAAGATAGTATTGCCCAATTTCACTTTTTAAGAAGGCATTGTATCCATCATAATCTACTTTTCCTTGTGCGTAATCTAGTTTAAACTGTGTGACAATTTCTTGTAGTTCTGGATTTCCAGCATAGTCTGCTTTGATACCAAATTTAAGAGGTCCCGTATATTGCATATAATTGGCATTGTGCTCAGGACTCCACATACGTGGTAAGAATGCTTTGTGAGCATCGTCAAGATTTTGTCCTGCATTACGCCATTCATTTACGACAATATACTTTCCTGATTTCTCATCTTTTTCATATTTTTTCTTTTCGTCTACATACGGATTGTCTGGATCTAGTCCTGAATAATCTGATGTAAATTGAGGTCCATAAAAAAGATGCGTTTCTGGATATTGCTCACGATTGTAATAAGCTAATAATTCACGCGCATTATTCGGATTGTTTTCATTAATGGTCGTTCCGGCATTTGCTCTTATAGGTAGCATTAACCAACTTGAAAACCCAATAAATATAAATAGGACACAAAGTAAAATAGTATTTAAAGCAGGTTTGTTATGCTTTCGCGAAAGCGTAAACCCATAGTAAAAAAGTCCTGCGAGTAATAGGGCTGCGATGACAGTACCACTATTAAAAGGAAGTCCTATCGTATTCACGAAGAATACTTCTAAGTGTCCGAAGATTGCTAATGTGTAAGGTAATAGGAATTTAAAAATAAATAAGAGTACAGCAACCACTACAACAAGGGCAACAATAAAATTTTTGGCTGTAACCTTTTCTGTATTTTTAAAATAATATAAAAGTCCGATGGCAGGAATAGTAAGCAATCCCATAAAGTGAATACCAAAAGATTGCCCTACAATAAAGGCGATAAGAATCAACCATCTGTTGCCACGTGGTTTGTGCATATCACGCTCCCACAGAAGTCCTAAATAAAAGAGAACAGAAAGAATAAAAGCAGCTGGGGCATATACTTCAGCCTCTACGGCATTAAACCAAAAACTATCTGTAAAACTAAAAGCAAGAGCACCAATGGCTGCACTTCCAAGAACAGCATATTGTTTTGTTGTTGTGATTATTTCGTCATTAATCTGTAATAGTTTACGGATTAATAATGTTATGGACCAAAACATAAAAAGGATGGTAAAGGCACTTGTCAAGCAAGAAAGGTAGTTTACAGCCAGTGCGATGTAGGTGCTATCTGGCGCAAAAATAGAAACAAACGCTCCTAAAATTTGATAAAGAGGAGCTCCAGGTGGATGTCCGATCTCTAATTTTGATGAAGTAGAGATGTATTCTCCAGCATCCCAAAAACTAGCTGTAGGCTCCACAGTGAGTGAATATACAAGTAATGCGATGGCAAAAACGCTCCATCCTATTATTTTATTCCACTTCTCAAAGTTGAATTCTGTCATGTTTTTATTTTTTGCAATGTCGCGAAGTTAAGAATATCAGGCAACTTCAGCGTTAATTTTTTCTAAACGTAAAGAAATATTATAATATTTTTAAAAATAAGTTTGCATACCCAAAAGTTTGGTTTAAATTTGCACCCGCTATTAAGATAGTGGCCCATGGTGTAACTGGCAACACGTCTGGTTTTGGTCCAGAAGAGTCTAGGTTCGAGCCCTAGTGGGCCAACTATAATTAAAAAATCCTAATCTGTATGATTAGGATTTTTTTGTTTTATACAAAAAGGGTGTCAGTTAAGTTATGGTATGCTTTCGCGAAAGCATACAAAGAAACACTTGTTTTTAAATCTTAAAAGTAATGACAGGACGTTGTGCATGATTGACAAGCCCTTCACTTAGGGAGCCATTTAAAAAATGAGCAAGACCACTCCTGCCGTGAGTTCCTATCCCGACAAGCCCTGACTCAATAGTGTCTGCAAAATGAAGAATCCCTTTTTCGACAGACTCATCATTATATATATTGAGTGTGTAATCTGTGCATTCAGGTTCTTTAGCCATAAAGGCTTTCATCTTTTCTTCTATCTCATGAGTTGTATGGAAATTGTTTGGGGTATTTATATACAGCATGTGTAGTTTTACCTGATTGTTTTTTGCAAATTCAAAAGCTTGTTTAAAGGAGGTGTGATTTTCTTCTTTAAAATTAGTAGCATATACAAACTTTTTGACAACAAAGTTTTCGTGACGTCTTTTAATAACAAGCACAGGCACCTTAGAGTTTCGGACTACTTTTTCTGTATTGGATCCAATAAGTAATTCTTGAAGGCCCGTAGCTCCATGTGACCCCATGACAACTAAATCAGTTTGATATTTTTCAGTATACTCCATGATACCCTCAAAAGCTCCATCAAACTCTGCGGTTTCATATACATTAATACCGTCTAAAAAAGGAGCATTCATCATATTTTCAAACTTCTGATGTGCTAATTTCATAAAAAATATAGCTTCAGGGAGATCGCTTTTTGAACCCCCAGTAGCTCCATCTACAAGCTGCATAGGAAGCTCGAGCATGTGTAATAGATTAATTTCACTACCATACTTTCTAGCAAGGTCGGCAGCAACGCGTAATGCATTTTCTGCTTGCTCTGAAAAATCTGTTGGAACGAGTATTTTTTTGATCATAGGGATGGGGTTTTAATGAGTAACTCTGCCAGAAATAGTAATAGTTTTCAATTTACAAAATAATATGCAGTTTGATAGGCTTTTATAAATGGATAATTTGTCTTACATTTGCACTATTGAAAGAAACGAGTATAGAGGGGACAGCGGTCCCCTCTTTTTATAGGCAAAGATGTTGAGAGAAAAAGTAACCCAACTTATTCAAGAAGCAATGGAAGAAAATCCATCTCTTTTCTTAATAAGTTTAGATATACAAGGTAATAACGAAATCAAAGTTACAATAGACGGTGATGAAGGTGTTACTGTTCAAGATTGTATCGCTGTAAGTAGAAAAGTAGAGCACAATCTAGATAGAGAAGAAGATTTTTCTTTGGAAGTGATGTCTGTAGGAGCTACAACACCTTTACAACAAATTAGGCAGTATAAAAAAAATATAGGACGTTCTCTTGAAATAAAAACAACAACAGGTTTAAAAATAGAAGGAATTCTTGAAGAGGCTACAGATGAAACTGTAACTTTAACTTGGAAAGCAAGAGAGCCAAAACCTGTTGGTAAAGGAAAAGTAACTGTTCAAAAAACAGAAGCGATCCCCTATGGAAATATAGTGGAAGCAAAAGTGATGATTAAATTTTAACAATATGTTGATATGGAGAATTTAGCGTTAATCGATTCTTTTTCGGAATTTAAGGACGATAAATTAATAGATCGTGTAACCCTTATGGCTATCTTAGAAGATGTCTTTAGGAGTACATTAAAAAGACGTTTTGGAAGTGATGATAATTTTGATATTATTATAAATCCTGATAAAGGAGATCTTGAAATCTGGCGTAACCGTGTTGTGGTAGCAGATGGAGAGGTAGAAGATGATAATGCAGAAATATCACTTACAAATGCTCGTAAAATCGAAGAAGATTTTGAAGTAGGTGAAGATGTATCTGAAGAAGTAAAGCTTATTGATTTAGGACGTCGTTCTATTTTGGCATTACGCCAGAACTTGATAAGTAAAATTCATGAACATGACAATACAAACATTTACAAGCAATTTAAAGAGCTTGAAGGTGAGTTGTATACGGCAGAGGTGCATCATATAAGACATAGAGCTATTATCTTGCTTGACGATGAAGGAAACGAAATTATCCTCCCTAAGGATCGTCAGATTCCATCAGACTTCTTTAGAAAAGGAGAAAATGTGAGAGGTGTTATTGAAAGCGTAGAGCTAAAAGGTAATAAGCCTTCAATTATTATGTCACGTACGTCACCTATATTTTTGGAGAAATTATTTGAATCAGAGATACCAGAAGTATTTGATGGTTTGATTACGATAAAAAAAGTAGTCCGAATTCCAGGTGAAAAAGCAAAAGTAGCCGTAGATTCGTATGACGATCGTATAGATCCTGTTGGAGCTTGTGTTGGAATGAAAGGATCTCGTATTCACGGGATTGTGAGAGAACTCGGTAATGAAAATATAGATGTGATTAATTACACAAGTAATATAAACCTCTATATAAGTCGTGCACTAAGTCCAGCAAGAATTACTAGTTTAAAGCTAGATGATGAGAATAAAACGGCTCAAGTATATCTTAAGCCAGAAGAAGTGAGTAAAGCAATTGGTCGTGGAGGACATAATATTCGTCTAGCAGGTCAATTGACAGGATATGAGATTGATGTATATCGTGAAGGTGTAGAAGAAGATGTAGAGCTTACAGAATTTTCTGATGAGATCGAGGGATGGATTATTGAGGCATTTGCAAAAATTGGATTTGATACTGCTAGAAGTATTTTAGAACAAGATGTAGATGATTTGGTAAGACGTACAGACTTAGAAGAAGAAACTGTTCTTGACGTGATGCGCATTCTCAAAGAAGAATTTGAAGAATAATAAAGCTTACCTCGCAACAACAATAATGAGGTAAGGAAAGAATAAATTAAAGTAGTTTATGGCAGCAGCAACAATGCGATTAAATAAGGTGTTAAGAGAACTCAATATTTCTCTAGATCGTGCCGTGGAGTATCTAAATTCTAAGGATATCGATATAGAGGCACGTCCGACTACAAAGATCTCACTTGAGGTTTATAATGTACTTTCGGATGAGTTTCAAACAGACGCTAATAAAAAAGTGGCTTCTAAGGAAGTTGCTGTAGAAAAACTTAAGGAAAAGGAGGCACTTCGTGTTGCTCGTGAAGTAGAGATTGAAGCAAAACAAGAAGCTAAGAAACCTGAAGTTGTAAAAGCGAAAGCAAACCTTAGTGGTCCGAAGCAAGTAGGAAAAATAGATCTTGATAAGCCTAAACAAGCACAACCAGAAGTTAAAAAAGAAGAGCCTAAAAAAGAGGAAGTTGTCGAAACTAAACCCAAAGAGTCTCCTATAGAAGCAGTAGAACCACTTAAAGTAGAATCTGCCCCTGTAGAGCCTACAAAAGAAAAAGTAGTAGAAAAATCTGTTGCTGAAAAAGATACTACTCCTGCCAAAAAAGAAATTACTTCTGCCAAAAAAGAAGCTATTAAGAAAGAAACTCCTAAAGCTCAAGTAGCTGATGATACTCCACCTAAATTAGGCGATGAGGTTCTTAAGACTGACTATAAAAAATTAGACGGTCCTAACTTTACGGGGCAAAAAATTGATCTTACTCAATTTAAAAAACCAGAAAAGAAAAAGAAAGAAAGCGCAGAAGATGCCAAGAAAAAACGTCGTAGGCGTATTGCAAAACCTGGAGGAAACACTGGTTCTGGAGGATCTAGACAGAGTCAAGGAAGTAATAATCGCAGTAGCGGTGGTAATCGTGGTGGTAATGCCAATAAACGAAAGCCAACTACAGCCAAAGTAGAGCCTACAGAAGAAGAAGTACAAAAACAAATTAGAGAGACACTTGAAAAACTTCAAGGAAAGTCCAATAAAGGTAAAGGTGCAAAATATCGAAGAGATAAAAGAGATCAACACCGTCAGAAATCAGAAGGAGAACTAGCCGCTCAAGAATTAGATAGCAAAATTCTTAAGGTAACAGAGTTTGTTACAGTAAGTGAAGTTGCCATTATGATGGATGTTCCAGTAACAAGTATTATATCTGCTTGTATGTCTTTAGGAATGATGGTAACGATGAATCAGCGCTTAGATGCTGAAACTCTTACTATTGTAGCGGAAGAGTTCGGGTATACTGTAGAGTTTGTAACTGCAGACCTTGAAGAAGCTATTTTAGAGGCAGCAGATGCTCCAGAAGATTTATTAGAAAGAGCTCCTATTGTAACCGTAATGGGTCACGTAGATCACGGTAAAACGTCATTGCTAGATTATGTGCGTAATGAAAATGTAATTGCAGGTGAGAGTGGAGGAATTACTCAGCACATAGGTGCCTATGGAGTGACCTTGAATAACGGTCAAAAAATAGCATTTTTAGATACACCAGGTCACGAAGCATTTACAGCGATGCGTGCTCGTGGTGCTCAAGTAACAGATATTGCAGTTATTGTTGTCGCAGCCGATGACGATATCATGCCACAAACCAAAGAAGCAATCGCACACGCACAAGCTGCAAGTGTACCTATTATCTTCGCTATAAATAAAGTAGATTTACCTACTTCAAATCCTGAAAAGATAAAAGAAGGATTGGCAGCTATGAACTTATTAGTAGAAGATTGGGGAGGAAAAATCCAATCCCAAGATATTTCAGCTAAGACAGGTCAAGGAGTCAAAGAATTACTTGAAAAAGTATTGTTAGAAGCGGAGCTATTAGAGCTTAAGGCAAATCCAGAGAAAAATGCTGTTGGTACCGTTGTAGAGGCATTCCTTGATAAAGGACGTGGATATATATCTACAGTACTTGTACAAGGAGGAACATTGCGTGTTGGAGATTATCTTCTTGCTGGGACATGTTCTGGTAAGGTGAAGGCAATGCACGATGAGCGCGGTAAGAAAATTAAAGCGGCTGGTCCGTCTACACCAGTATCTGTATTAGGTCTGGATGGAGCTCCACAAGCGGGAGATAAGTTTAATGTAATGGATGATGAGCGTGAAGCAAAAGATATTGCTTCTAAGCGTACACAATTACAACGTGAGCAAAACGTACGTACACAACGTCATATTACCTTAGACGAGATTGGACGACGTATTGCACTTGGAGACTTCAAAGAGCTTAATATTATCCTTAAAGGGGATGTAGATGGTTCTGTGGAGGCACTTACAGATAGTTTCCAAAAACTATCTACAGAAGAGATTGCAGTAAATATTATACATAAAGGAGTAGGAGCCATTACAGAAAGTGATGTGTTGTTAGCTTCGGCGTCAGATGCGATTATTATAGGATTTAATGTAAGACCAGCAGGAAATGCCAGACAAGTAGCAGATAAGGAAGAAATCGATATTCGTATGTATTCAATTATATACGATGCGATTAATGATCTTAAAGATGCAATGGAAGGAATGCTATCTCCAGAGATGCGTGAAGAAATCACAGGTACAGCAGAGATTCGAGAAACCTTTAAGATTTCTAAAGTGGGAACCATTGCAGGTTGTATGGTAACAAGCGGTAAAATCTTTAGAAACTCTAACATCCGTATCATACGCGACGCAGTCGTTGTCTATACAGGTGAACTTTCTACTTTAAAGCGTTTTAAAGACGATGTAAAAGAAGTAAGCAAAGGATATGATTGTGGTATGCAAATCAAAAACTACAATGATATCAGGATTGATGATGTTATAGAAGCTTACCAAGAAGTAGCAGTAAAGAAAAAACTCAAGTAAAAAGCATTCATTACTATCATAAAAAAAGACCATCTAACTTTTATATTAGATGGTCTTTTCATTTGGTATAACTTGTTGTTTTTAGCTTATGCTAGCGTTTGGAGTCTGGTTTGAAAATCAAGGCGTTGGGAAATTCTTTTTTAACGGTAATTAGTGCTCTGTCTGCCTCCAATCTATTTCTGTAATTACCTATCCACACTTTGTAATTGGGAGTTTCATATTCTATAGAAGATGACCAGGTACCTACTTTATTTCTAAATTTCCTAAGAGCGACTTCTGCTTGACTCAAATTCCCTGAATACACTTGTATTTTATATCTGTCTGCAAGTTTATTGTTCTTGGTGAGTTTTGATTTCAGCGTGAGTAATTTTGGAATTTTTTTATCCTGTGAAATTTGAACTGTTGCTGTTTGCGCTTTCGCGAAAGCGTAAAAAGTCAGAAAAACAAGGACAGTAAGTAGTTTAGTATTAGAGTGTATTCTCATCTTTAAAAAATAATTTATGGGACAAAGTTAAATGAATTAACGAAAAACAGAATCAATTGTTATTTAGAATTGTTATAAATTGTAAACTAGCGCTTTTTGCATTCTTTACAAATGACTTCTAAGTATTATTTTTGCATTCAGTTTGAAGCGCTCGGTTAACAGTTTATTAACGGCAGTTATATTCTAAGAATCGTGCCAAATTTTTGAAGCTAATTCAATACCAATTATGATACAGGTGAATCGCCGTAACTCATTTTCGAGAATTATCACATTATGTGCAGCATTTCTGCTCACTTTTTCTTCTTCCCTTTTTGCTCAAATAGACGCCTCTACTGGGGATGCAGATGCTGGGAAAGCATTGTTTAAAACAAATTGTGCTGCTTGTCATAAGTTATATAAGCCTATGACAGGACCCGCGCTTTATGGAGTTGTTGAAAAGTACGAACAAGATTTCGAGTGGTTAGGAAAATGGATCAGAAACTCGCAAGAACTTATAGCCACAGGAGATCCTAGAGCTGTAAAAGTCTACGAGGAGAATGGAAAGAAAGTCATGAACGCTTTTGAGGGGCTTTCAGATGCAGATATTAGTAATATTCTAGCGTATACACAGACTGAGGTTGTAGCGCCTCTGCCTCCACCTCCAGGAGAAATCGGAGAGACAGTGCCTGGCGGTGTTTCTAATGAAATTATTCTTGCGATTCTAGGATTTGTCTTGTTGTTACTCGTAGCAGTATTGTACATTGTAAATAATACTCTTAAAAGATTTGCGCAAGCACAAGGAATCGAGGTTCAAGAAGAAGAAACTCGCAAGCCACTTTGGAAAGCCTTTGTAGAAAATCAATTCTTAGTATTGGTTAGTGTGATATTCCTTCTTTTAGGAAGTGCTTACTTTGCTTATGGGTGGATGTCTCAAGTAGGTGTTGACCAAGGATACGCTCCTGTACAGCCTATTCATTACTCGCATAGAATTCACGCAGGAGAAAATGCGATAGATTGTAAGTATTGTCACTCTTCTGCAAGAGTGAGTAAACATTCTGGAATTCCTTCTCTTAATATCTGTATGAATTGTCACAAATCTATTGGTGAAGTGGCTGCAGAGACGCAAGCAGAGGGTGTTAATGAATATGGTGTAGACTACAATAAAGAAATTCAAAAACTATACGCAGCAGTAGGTTGGGATGAAGCAACACAAGCGTATACAGGAGAGACAAAGCCTGTAGAGTGGATTCGTATTCACAATCTACCAGACTTTGCCTATTTTAATCACTCACAACACGTAAGTGTTGCAGGTGTAGAGTGTCAGACATGTCACGGTCCTGTAGAGGAGATGGAGATTATGTACCAATATTCACCATTAACTATGGGATGGTGTATTAACTGTCACCGTGAAACCAATGTAAAGGTAGAAGGAAACGCGTATTATGAAAAAATACACGAACAGCTTTCTAAGAAATATGGAGTTGAGAATCTTACGGCAGCCCAAATGGGAGGTCTTGAGTGTGGTAAGTGTCATTATTAATAATACACTTTTTTAAATAAAGTATAATATCAAGGTCACTGAGCATAGCAAAGTGCAAATAGTATAAAATCAATTATATGTCATCAAACAAGAAATACTGGAAAAGTGTCGACGATCTTAACGGAAGTCCGTTCGTTGAAACACTAAGACAGAATGAGTTTGTAGAAGAAATTCCGACAGATGAGTTTTTAGGTGATAAAGAAACCTTAGAAGCTTCTCAAACAACACGTCGTGACTTCTTGAAGTATGTAGGTTTCTCTACAGCAGCAGCATCACTTGCTGCCTGTGAAGGACCTGTTATAAAATCCATTCCTTATGTAGTGCAGCCAGAGCAAATTATACCTGGTGTTGCAGATTATTATGCCTCTACGATTGCAGATGGGTTTGATTTTGCAAGTGTGCTTGTAAAAACTCGTGAGGGAAGGCCTATAAAGATTGAAAATAATAAACTTGCAAAAGCAGGGTATGGTGCAAATGCACGTGTACACGCTTCTGTGTTGTCTATGTATGATCAAAATCGTGCGCAAGGTCCAACAGCTTCTGGTGACGCAGTCTCTTGGAGTGATATTGATGCAGGCGTTATGTCACAATTAAACAGTGGTAAGAAAACTGTTTTGTTAACACAAACATTTGCAAGTCCTTCTACGGAAAAACTAATTGCTGAGTTTGTTGAAAAATATCCAAATGTTTCTCACGTTGCGTATGATTCAATAGGAGAGCAATTTGCGCTTGATGCTTTTGAAGTAAAGTATGGAATGCGTGTCCTAGCAGATTATGACTTCTCAAAAGCAGAAGTGATCGTGTCTGTAGGAGCAGATTTCTTAGGAGATTGGAATGGTGGAGGCTATGATGCTGGTTATGCTAAAGGACGTGTGCCTGTAAATGGCAAAATGTCTCGTCATATTCAGTTTGAGGCAAATATGTCTCTATCTGGAGCTAATGCAGATATGCGTATACCTGTAACGCCGTCTCAGCAAAAGGTGATATTAAGTGCTTTGGCTGGTGGCTCTACGGCAAATCTTCCTGAGAATGTGAAGAATGCGGTAAATACAGCAAAAAATGAATTAAAAGCAGCGGGAAGTAAAGGAGTTGTTGTCACAGGATTACAAGATGTGCCTTCACAAACAAAAGCTTTAGAGATCAATGCAAATAGTGAGGTGATTGATGTTGCGGCACCAAAAATGACACGTTCTGGTGATGTGCGCAAAGTAAATCAGCTTATTAAAGATATGAATGCTGGTCGTGTAGGAATGTTGGTAATGGCAGGAGTAAATCCTTCATATACACTTCCAAATGCAACTGAATTTGATGCGGGTCTTGCTAAAGTAGCGGTATCTGTAGCGTGTTCTATGCGTGCAGATGAGACAGCATCAATAGCAACGCATATAGCCCCAGTTCCTCATTATCTGGAAGCATGGGGTGATGTACAAATCAAATTAGGTGAGGTAAGTATTACGCAACCAACAATACGTCCTTTATTTGATACAAGACAATTCCAGGACAGCCTATTAAAGTGGATGGGAAGTGATCAATCCTATTATGATTACTTGAAAGCTACGATGATCAATGCGGGTATTTCTTTTAATAAAGCGGTACACGATGGGGTTGTGATGACTAATGCTTTCGCGAAAGCGGTTTCAACAAATACAAATACTTCTATAACAGAAGATGCAGGTCTTTCTAATGCTACACTTCAAGAAGGTGGCTACGAATTGACCTTATATACAAAAACATCTATGGGAGATGGTAATCAAGCAAGCAATCCTTGGTTACAAGAAATGCCAGATCCTATTACCAGAGCGACTTGGGATAATTACATTACCATGTCTGAAGCAGATGCTAAGAAAGAAGGACTGTGGTTAGATAGAAGCTCGTTTTTTACAGAGGCGCGTCATGATGCCAATGGAGGTTTGAATGGTACGCTTGTAAATATAACAGTAAATGGCGTTGTAGTTGAAAATGTACCAGTAATGGTACAACCAGGACAAGCAAACGGATCTATAGGTCTTGCGCTTGGATATGGAAGAACAACTTCAATACAAGAAGAAATGCAAACGGGAGTAAATGCATACCCGCTCATGCAAAACTTTAAAACTACACAAAATGTGAGTATTCAAAAAGTAGCAGGTGTTCATGAGTTTGCAGTGATACAATTACATAATACCTTAATGGGTCGTGGAGATATTCTTAGAGAAACTTCGCTGGAAATATTCAATACAAAAGATAAGAAGTATTGGAATCCTATACCTGAGGTAACAAAAAATCATATCGAGTACGAAGTAACTTCTCCTGAGGTTGATTTATGGGAAGAGTTTGATCGTTCTATTGGACATCATTTTAATCTTGCGATTGATTTGAATTCTTGTACGGGATGTGGGGCTTGTGTTATTGCTTGTCATGCAGAAAATAACGTTCCTGTAGTTGGAAAATCTGAAGTACGTCGTAGCCGTGATATGCATTGGTTACGTATTGATAGATACTATTCTTCTCAAGATTCCTTTGAGCTGGATGATACTAAGAAGAATGATTTTAATGGTCTTTCTGGAGATAATGGTTCTTTAGGTGGATTTGGTGAGATGGAAGATCCAGCGGCAAACCCTCAAGTGGCTTTCCAGCCAGTAATGTGTCAACACTGTAATCACGCTCCTTGTGAGACTGTTTGTCCAGTAGCGGCTACATCGCACAGTCGTCAAGGTCAAAACCACATGGCTTATAATCGTTGTGTAGGTACACGTTATTGTGCAAATAACTGCCCATATAAAGTACGTCGTTTTAACTGGTTCTTATATAATGGTAATGATGAGTTTGATTACCACATGAACAATGATTTGGGACGTATGGTCATTAATCCAGATGTGACAGTACGTTCTCGTGGAGTGATGGAAAAATGTTCTATGTGTATACAAATGACACAAAAAACAATTCTTGATGCAAAACGTGATGGTCGTCAGATTAAAGACGGAGAATTTGCTACAGCTTGTTCAAACGCGTGTACAAGTGGTGCATTAGCTTTTGGAGATGTAAATGATACATCTAGCGATATATATCATAAATCAAAAGACGATAGAATGTATCACTTATTGGAGAGTGTAGGAACAAAACCAAATGTGTTCTACCAAACGAAAGTAAGAAATACAAAAGAAGCTTAACAACAACTAATCTAAAGAACTAATTATATAGGATTATGGCGCATTACGAAGCACCTATACGAAGACCACTAGTTACCGGAGATAAGACCTATCACGATGTAACCCTAGACGTTGCAGCTCCTGTAGAGGGACGTGCTAATAAATCTTGGTGGATTGTCTTTTCTATTGCATTGGCTGCATTTCTGTGGGGAATAGGCTGTATTATTTATACCATTTCAAATGGTATTGGTAGTTGGGGTCTTAATAAAACTGTAGGATGGGCTTGGGATATTACCAACTTTGTATGGTGGGTAGGTATTGGTCACGCAGGGACACTAATTTCGGCGGTATTATTACTTTTCCGTCAGAAATGGCGTATGGCTATTAACCGTTCTGCGGAGGCAATGACCATTTTTTCTGTAGTACAAGCAGGATTATTCCCAATCATTCACATGGGACGTCCTTGGTTAGCATACTGGGTATTACCTATACCTAACCAATTTGGTTCTCTATGGGTTAACTTTAACTCACCGCTTCTTTGGGATGTATTTGCAATATCAACATATCTGTCGGTTTCTTTAGTATTCTGGTGGACGGGATTACTTCCTGATTTTGCGATGATACGTGATCGTGCGGTAAAGCCTTTCCAAAAGAAAATATATAGTTTATTATCTTTCGGTTGGTCAGGACGCGCAAAAGATTGGCAACGATTTGAAGAGGTTTCATTGGTTCTTGCAGGTCTTGCAACACCATTGGTACTTTCTGTACACACCATTGTATCCTTTGACTTTGCTACATCGGTAATTCCTGGATGGCATACTACTATTTTCCCTCCTTACTTTGTGGCAGGTGCGGTATTCTCAGGATTTGCGATGGTAAATACATTACTTATTGTAATGCGTAAAGTATCAAATTTAGAAAACTACATTACACTACAGCATATAGAATTGATGAACATAGTCATTATGATTACTGGTTCTATCGTAGGTGTGGCTTATATTACAGAGTTGTTTATGTCTTGGTATTCAGGCGTAGAGTACGAGCAGTATGCATTTTTAAATCGTGCGACAGGACCTTATGCTTGGGCATATTGGGCGATGATGACGTGTAATGTGTTCTCCCCACAGTTTATGTGGTTCCCTAAGCTAAGAAGAAGTATTATGTTCTCTTTTGTGATATCTATTGTAGTAAACATAGGAATGTGGTTTGAGCGTTTTGTAATTATTGTAACTTCATTACATCGTGATTACCTTCCATCTTCTTGGACAATGTTCTCTCCTACATTTGTGGATATAGGGATCTTTATAGGAACGATAGGTTTCTTCTTTGTATTATTTTTACTATATGCACGTACATTCCCGGTGATTGCACAAGCAGAAGTAAAAACAATTATGAAATCTTCTGGAGAGCGTTATAAGAAATTAAGAGAGTCTGGACAATCATTAGTAGGTACAGGAGCAGATCCGCGTACATCTGGTGGTCCAGTTAAAATAAATTTAGGTGAGCCTGTTGTCATAAAGGCAGTTCCAGTAGTAGAAACTACTCCTGCAGGAACTGTTGAGGATCTTGTAGGATCATTAGGAGTTTTTGATCCAAATACACAAACAGCAGATGATCTTAAAAAGATCAATGGTATCGGTCCAAAAATGGAAGAAAAGCTCAATGAGCTTGGAATATTCACTTTTGCTCAAGTAGCAAGAATGACGCAGAGAGATTATGACCTTTTAGATAGTATTACAGGTTCTTTCCCAGGACGTGCAGAGCGCGATGATTGGGCAGGACAGGCAGCAAAACTTAACAACAACTAGTATGAGTACGGGATCACACGTTATACACGCACTTTATACAGATGACGACGTTTTAATGAACGCCGTTAAGGAGACAAGAAAAAAACACTTACATATTAATGAAGTGTACACTCCGTTTCCTGTGCATGGACTTGATAAAGCAATGGGATTAGCTCCTACAAGATTAGCAATTACGGCATTTATGTATGGTTGTGTTGGTCTTACAGTAGCTATAGTAATGATGAATTTTATTATGATTGAAGATTGGCCTCAAGATATTGGAGGTAAGCCAAGCTTTAGTTATATTGAGAATATGCCAGCATTTGTTCCAATCATGTTTGAGCTTACCGTATTTTTTGCGGCGCATTTAATGGTTATTACTTTTTACATGCGTAGTAGGCTCTGGCCATTTAAGAAAGCTGAAAACCCTGATGTTCGTACAACAGATGATCATTTTCTTATGGAAATAGATGCCTCAGGACACGATCTTCAAGAACTTGCAAATTTTTTAGTAGGGACTGGAGCGACAGAAATTAATTTAGTAGCAAACGAAGAATAAGGATACGCAATGAAGAATATATTCAAAATAGCTATCGTACTTATTGCCATGATAAGTTTAGGTTCTTGTAAGAAAGATAGTAAACGTAACTATCAATACATGCCTAATATGTATGAATCGGTAGGATATGAAACGTATGGTAATTACGAGGTATTTGAAACAGTAACTGGAGGTTCATCTGCGATGAAACCAGCAACTGGATCAATAGCACGTGGTTGGATGCCTTATGAGATAGAAAATACAAATGAAGGGAAAGCTTTCGCGAAAGCAAACCTTAAAAATAAACTTCCTTTTACAGAAGAAACAGAAGCAAAAGGCAAAGAACTTTATGAGATTTATTGTGGTATTTGTCACGGGAAAAAAGGCGACGGTAACGGTAAACTTGTAGAGCGTGAAAAAATATTAGGTGTACCAGCCTATAATGATGCAGGAAGAGCAATAACTGAAGGAAGCGTTTATCACGTTATGTACTACGGTATTAATTCTATGGGATCTTATGCTTCTCAAATGACAGAAGAAGAACTGTGGATGGTAGATCATTACGTAATGCTGTTAAAAGCTCAACTAGATGGCGAAGAACCACCTGCTTATGATGTGGTTGAAATTGTAGTAGAAGTAGAAGAAGCACATAAAGAAGGTGATCATAGTAAAGAAGAGCAAGGAGCTGGTGAAGATCACAACGTCGAAGAAAATCACGGCGCAGAGCACTAAACAAACTAACTGAAAAAGCGATACTAAAAAGATATGTATACATTATCTAAAAACTTACGACTCACGGCTTTTATTTTTATGGCTGTTGGTGCAATATTGTTTACAGTAGACTATTTTAATTTACCAAAAACAACAGCCGATGTTGAAGCGCTAGAAGCAGCTCACGGCGGAGGGCACGGAGAAGCAACTACTGGAAGTCATGAATTAGTGACTTCTCATGATGCAACGAATGCTCATGAATCAGATCACGGAGAAGCTGGAGGTCACGAAATGTCTCAAGAAGAACATCTTGAACATACACTAGTTCAATACCAAAATAAACCTTGGTCTGCTATTTATATTGCAGCGTTCTTCTTCTTTATGATAGCACTTGCATGTTTGGCATTTTATGCGATACAATATGCCTCACAAGCAGGGTGGTCACCTTTGGTACTCCGAGTTATGGAAGGTATTACAGGATATTTACTTCTTGGAAGTATTATTATGTTTGTATTGTTAGCGTTCTCAGGATTTCATATAAATCACTTATTTCACTGGATGGATCCAGAATTAGTGAAAGTAGGAGGTGATCATTATGATAAACTCATTGCAGGGAAATCAGGATATTTGAACGTTCCTTTCTTCTTAGGAAGAGCAGCATTCTTTATCTTAGGATGGAATATTTATAGATACTTTGCTTTAAAGTTTAGTAAAAATCAAGACGAAGCAACTGATAATAAATGGCATAAGAAATCATTTAAAGCAGCTGCAGGATTTTTAGTATTCTTTATTTACACAGAATCTATTATGTCTTGGGACTGGATTATGTCATTAGACCCACATTGGTTTAGTACATTATTTGGATGGTATGTATTTGCAGGAATGATGGTATGTGCAATCACAACGATCGCTCTAGTTACTATATACCTTAAGTCTATTGGATATTTGGAAAAAGTGAATGACAGTCATATTCATGATTTGGCTAAGTTTATGTTCGCATTTAGTATTTTCTGGACATATCTTTGGTTCTCACAATTCATGCTTATATGGTATTCAAACATTCCAGAAGAAGTCACCTATTTCATTACAAGAATAGAGGATTATAACTTACCATTCTTTGCCATGGTTGCTATGAACTTTGTTTTCCCATTATTATTATTAATGAATAGCGATTACAAGCGTATTAACTGGTTTGTAGTAATGGCAGGTATTGTTATTTTACTTGGTCATTACGTAGATATATTCAACATGGTTATGCCAGCTACCGTAGGAAAGTCTTGGTCATTTGGTTTTGTTGAAATAGGAGCATTATTATTCTTCCTTGGACTGTTTATATTTATAGTATTTACATCACTTACAAAACGTCCATTAGAACCTAAGCGTAATCCGCTTATTGAAGAAAGTAAACATTTTCACTATTAGGAATTAGATAAAAGAAGTTAGAAAGCAATGACAGGTTTATTAGCACTCATCGTAGTAATTCTATTTGTAGTTACAATTTGGCAAATGTCAAAGATCTTTAAGTTGTCCCAACTTAAGGGAAATAGTGAAAACGGACAAATAGCAAATGATAAGGACAATCGTATCAACGGTAAGTTGATGATTATGTTCCTCATATTCTTATATTTTATAACTATCTATTGTTTCTGGAATTATAGTAAGTATTACTTGCCTGAGGCATCTTCAGAACATGGATCTAGTTATGACACACTAATGTTTATATCTCTTGCGCTTATTATGTTAGTGCAAGTCATTACACAAGCATTACTCCATTACTTTGCTTATAAGTATCAAGGAAAGAAAGGAAATCGTGCATTATTCTATGCAGACAATGATAAGTTAGAATTTATTTGGACTATTATTCCAGTAATCGTTCTTGCAGGTCTTATTATTTACGGTCTATTCACGTGGTCTGACATCATGAACTTTGAAGAAGAGGAAGATGCTATTGTTATTGAGCTGTACGCAAAACGATTTGCATGGGAAGCTCGTTATGCTGGAGCAGACAATACATTAGGGAATGCTAATGTACGTTTCATCGAAGGAGCAAATACTGTAGGGGTTGATTTAAGCGATCAAGATGCTATGGATGATGTAATCACTTCAGAATTACACTTACCAGTAGGACGTCAAGTGATCTTTAAATTAAGATCGCAAGATGTATTGCACTCTGCGTATATGCCTCACTTCCGTGCACAAATGAATGTGGTACCAGGAATGATCACACAATTTTCTTTTACCCCTTCTAAAACTACTGCAGAAATCCGCGAAACGGAATATATGAAAGACAAAATGCAGGTAATTAAGGAGATAAGAAGAGAAAAAAATAAAGAATCTATTGATGCTGGTAACGGTCCAATAGATGAATATGACGAATTCGATTATTACTTGCTATGTAATAAGATTTGTGGCGCCTCACACTATAATATGCAAATGAAAATTGTTGTAGAAACCCAAGAAGAGTATGATGCTTGGATGGCTCAACAAGAAACATTTGGAAAGAAAATAGCAGGCAAATAAAAAAAAGAAAAAGAAAAATTAACTAAAGTATTAAGATTATGTCAGCACAAGTAGCAGGGTTAGATCACGCACATGACGATCATGGACATCATCACCATAAAGAAACATTTGTAACAAAGTACATCTTTAGTACAGATCATAAAATGATCTCAAAACAGTACTTAATTACTGGTTTGATTATGGGTATTATTGGAATAGCAATGTCATTGTTATTCCGTTTACAATTAGCTTGGCCAGATCATCAATTTACAATTTATGAAGTATTATTAGGAGATTGGGGAAAAGATGGAGTAATGGATCCCAACATATATCTTGCTCTTATTACCATACACGGTACCATCATGGTATTTTTTGTACTAACAGCAGGTTTGAGTGGTACATTTAGTAACTTATTGATTCCATTACAGATTGGAGCTAGAGACATGGCATCTGGATTTTTAAATATGGTGTCTTTCTGGTTATTCTTCGTTTCTTCTGTAATTATGGTACTCTCTTTATTTGTAGAGTCTGGACCAGCAGCAGCAGGATGGACGATTTATCCTCCATTAAGTGCGCTTCCTAACAGCATTGCTGCATCAGGGATGGGAATGACACTTTGGTTAGTGTCTATGGCCATTTTTATTGCATCATCACTTTTAGGATCACTTAACTATGTAGTTACTGTATTGAACTTACGTACTAAAGGAATGACCATGACACGTCTTCCTCTTACTATATGGGCATTTTTTGTAACAGCTATTATTGGTATTGTTTCTTTCCCAGTACTACTGTCTGCAGCATTAATGTTGATCATGGATAGAAGTTTTGGAACGTCGTTCTTCCTTTCAGATATTTATATAGGAGGAGAAGTATTACATAATTCTGGAGGATCTCCCGTTTTATTTGAACACCTTTTCTGGTTCCTAGGACACCCTGAAGTATATATCGTACTATTACCAGCTTTAGGAATCACATCAGAGATTATAGCGACAAATTCCCGTAAACCTATCTTTGGATATCGAGCGATGGTTGCTTCCATTTTAGCGATTGCTTTCTTATCCACGATTGTATGGGGTCACCACATGTTTATCTCTGGAATGAATCCATTTTTAGGATCTGTATTTACATTCACAACCCTATTGATTGCAATTCCTTCGGCAGTAAAAGCATTTAATTACATAACAACACTCTGGAAAGGAAACCTTCAGTTTAATCCCGGAATGCTATTCTCTATCGGATTAGTATCTACTTTTATCTCTGGAGGATTAACAGGAATTATACTTGGAGACAGTACACTAGATATTAACGTACACGATACCTACTTTGTAGTAGCGCACTTCCACTTAGTAATGGGTATCTCTGCACTCTATGGATTATTTGCAGGGGTTTATCATTGGTTCCCTAAAATGTTTGAAGGAAGAATGATGAATAAAAACTTAGGATATGTTCACTTCTGGGTAACGGTAATTGGAGCATACGGAATTTTCTTCCCAATGCACTTTATCGGTATGGCGGGTCTTCCAAGACGTTACTATACAAATACAGCTTTCCCTTATTTTGATGATCTTACAGATGTAAATGTGGCAATTACCATATTTGCGTTTATCACTGGGGCAGCACAATTAGTGTTCTTGTATAACTTCATTCACTCTATGTTTTACGGAAAAATGGGACCTAAAAATCCTTGGAAATCCAATACATTAGAATGGACTGCAGAAGTAAAGCATATTCACGGAAACTGGGATGGTCCTATTCCAGAAGTACACAGATGGTCGTATGACTACAGTAAATTGAACAAGGATGAATCTGATTATGTGATTCCTGGTCAGGATTATGTACCTCAGCATTTACCACTTCAAGAAAATGAAGAGGAAATGCATCACTAAATAGTGAGTTAATAGATATTTTTAAAACCCATTCTCATCAGAATGGGTTTTTGTCTTTTAATAAACCTCAAGCAATTAGTGATATAAATGTAAAATAAGAAAAGACTTTTGTTAATTTATTTTATTTGAGTATATTTAAATTACTGCTAATCAAATATTTAATCATATATGAAAAATTTTATGATTCTTTCTGTCTTTATTGTTGCATTTTTAAGCTGCGACAAAGATGACAGTCAACTAAAAGTAGATTCTTCAAATCTTAAATTAGAAACCATAACATCAGTTAAAATTGGAAATGACATTGATAATAATGTAACTCTTGATTATTCTAATAGTGACATTTTAAGCACTTTCGCTATTTTTTCAATAAAAAATAAATTAGACTTACAGCCTCAATCTATGGAGGTAATAGATGTTGACTCACAAAAATATTTACGTATTTATAGTAAAGATGAGAAAGTGTCAACCATTGCGCTTATCAAAGATGAAAATGGACACTATAGAACAGGTGAAACCATCTGTACGTCTTCTCAGTGTTCTTCTTCGGGAGGATGTCTTCCTAACGGACAGTATTGTACTAAATGTATTCCAAATCCAAATTCGCCATTAAAAGGAGATTGTACTAGAACGACTTCGTCTGGAGGTGAGCCAAACACTTAAAAAACAAAAACTAACAAAAAAAACCATTCTCAACAGGATGGGTTTTTTGTTTTTAACTGTTATCAAAGCAAAGTTGTGGGATACTTTTTATGCTTTCGCGAAAGCGTACTCTCACAATCCTTATATTTGTGTACTACGTATTATTGAATCGTGCTATGAATGAAAACTTAGATCCAACTAGCGATAAATTCTCCCATGAAGACATGGATGTAGAACGTGCATTGCGTCCGCTATCCTTTGATGATTTTGCAGGTCAGGATCAGGTGTTAGAAAACCTTAAAATTTTTGTACAAGCTGCAAATTTAAGAGGAGAAGCCTTGGATCATACCCTTTTTCACGGTCCTCCAGGTTTAGGGAAGACGACATTAGCAAATATTCTTGCAAATGAGTTAGATGTTAATATTAAAATCACATCAGGTCCTGTACTAGACAAACCAGGTGATTTAGCAGGATTGTTGACCAATCTCGATGAAAGAGATGTCTTGTTTATCGATGAGATTCATCGTTTAAGTCCTATTGTCGAAGAGTATTTATACTCCGCGATGGAAGACTATCGCATCGATATTATGATTGAAACAGGACCCAATGCACGTTCTGTACAAATTGATTTAAGCCCGTTTACATTAGTGGGGGCAACTACGCGTTCAGGTTTACTAACAGCTCCTATGCGAGCTCGTTTTGGAATCTCTTCACGATTACAATATTACACCACAGAATTACTTACCACTATTGTACAGCGTAGTTCTCAAATTCTAGGCGTTCCTATATCTATGGAAGCTGCCATAGAGATTGCAGGTAGAAGTAGAGGAACCCCTCGTATAGCAAATGCACTGTTACGTCGTGTACGTGATTTTGCTCAAATAAAAGGGAACGGAAGTATTGATATAGCCATTGCAAAGTATAGTCTGGAAGCACTAAACGTAGATGCACACGGACTGGATGAAATGGACAATAAAATCCTAGCCACGATCATTGATAAATTTAAAGGAGGTCCTGTAGGTATTACTACATTAGCAACTGCGGTTTCAGAAAGTGCAGAAACTATAGAAGAAGTATATGAACCTTTCCTAATACAGCAAGGATTTATTATGCGTACTCCTAGAGGGAGAGAAGTGACAGAAGAAGCCTATCGTCATTTAGGAAGAACAAAAGGGCCTGTTCAAGGAGGCTTGTTTTAAACAGGATGTGGTTACAAAACCACAACAGTATTTTATAAAAATTCTTCAGTACGCACGATAACTAAAAAGATAATAACAACCACATTGTGAAAGAAAAAACAATCCCCACAGTTTCTTTTTTTAGCTTTCTTAAACATGCCAATAAAATTGTAAAGAATCCCTTGCCGTTTCATAACAAAAATTTTGAAGCAAAAGGAGATACCTTCCGATTAAGATTAGGGGCAAGAAATTCCGTTGTATTTTCTAGGAATCCTGAATTTGCGTTGTATGCATTGCAAAAAAATCAACGTAATTATACAAAGTCTCAAATTCAAACCAAAGACCTTTCTAAATACGTTGGAAAAGGATTACTTACTTCAGAAGGAGAACTTTGGAAAAAACAGCGACGTTTAATCCAGCCAGCATTTCATAAAAAGCAATTAGAACAATTGTTAGATACTGTTTTGGAGGCTATTCAGATAGAAATTCGTCATATTACACCCAATACCCCTATTGATATCTTTCCTATTTTAAATGATCTTGCTTTCCAGACGGTTGTAAAAGCATTATTTCGTACGGAAATAGATATAAAGGTGATCAAACGCCTTCAATACATTACCGAGGCTGCACAGCAAATGCTAGTTAAAGAACTTCGGCAGCCCTTTAAAGCCTTATATTTTAAATATGGAGGACCTATTAGAAAGCATATTGATCTTACGATAGAGGCGAGAGAGATACTTAAAGGATTAGTTCAACAACGTAGAGCGAGTGGCGATAGGCAGCATGATTTGTTAGATATGCTTTTGGATGCCCGTTATGAAGATGGTACTGCCATGGAAGAATCGCAATTGCTGGACGAGATATTAATTCTCTTTGTAGCTGGGCACGAGACGACTTCAAATGCGCTCACATTTACCTTACAACTTTTAGCGAAGCATCCAGACATTCAAGAAAAGGTGTATGAAGAGTGCGCTTTCGCGAAAGCGAACACAGACTCATTACTATCCTTTATTAAACATTGTGAATACACAAAGCAAGTCCTAGAAGAAGCTATGCGACTTTATCCGCCCGCCTATTTTATAGACCGAGTGAATATAGAAGAAGATGAATTTGATGGTATGACCATTCCTAAAGCATCTAATTTACTTTTTTCTGTCATCGAAATCCATAAACACATCGATTTTTGGGAAGATCCTGAAACATTTAATCCTGATCGTTTTGCAGATAATGCAGGGATGAAGCATAAGGCCTATTTTCCCTTTGGCGCAGGACCCAGAATGTGTATAGGGAATAATTTTGCGATGTATGAGATGGTACTAGCTGTCACAGAGATTATACAGCAGTATAAAATAAAGAAGAAAGAGACGCCTATAGAAATCAAACCTTTGATTACCTTAAAACCCCAAAATGCGATTTTAGAATGTATACCTCGCTAGTCACGTGATAGAAAACCGAGTAAAACATACCGCTTTTATTAAAGCCGAAGCAAAACGTTTGGGATTTATGTCTTGCGGTATTTCAAAAGCTGGTTTTTTGGAAGAAGAAGCACCACGCCTAGAACAATGGCTCAAAGCAAATATGCATGGCGAGATGCAGTACATGGAAAATCATTTTGACAAACGATTAGATCCAACTAAACTTGTAGAAGGTTCTAAAAGCGTGATCTCTCTATTATTAAATTACTATCCGAGTGAGACTCAGAATAAAGACTCCTATAAGATTTCTAAATATGCGTATGGTACCGATTATCATTTTGTCATAAAGGATAAGCTTAAAGAATTACTTTATAGTATCCAGACAGAAATAGGAGAGGTGCATGGTCGTGCCTTTGTAGATAGTGCGCCTGTGCTTGATAAGGCATGGGCAGTAAAAAGCGGATTAGGATGGATGGGAAAACACAGTAATGTGCTTTCTAAAAAAGCAGGCTCTTTTTATTTTATCGCAGAGCTGATCATAGATCTTGATTTAGAATATGATACTCCTGTGACTGATCACTGTGGGAGTTGCACTGCCTGTATTGATGCCTGTCCAACACAAGCTATTGTGGAGCCTTATAAGGTAGACGGCAGTAAGTGTATTAGTTATTTTACTATAGAATTAAAAGAAGCGATCCCTACGTCTGTAAAAGGATCCTTTGATGATTGGATGTTTGGTTGTGATGTCTGTCAAGATGTATGCCCATGGAATCGCTTTAGCACTTCACATAAAGAACCTTTATTCGATCCCAATCCCAAACTGCTTTCCTATACTAAGAAAGATTGGGAAGAGATTACTCAAGAAGTATTTTCTGAAATCTTCAAAAAGTCGGCGGTAAAGCGCACAAAGTATTCGGGGTTGCAACGTAATATCCAGTTTCTGAAAAAATAATATCTTTTTTTGATGAGTTTAGGTATCGTTTTTACGCAATCGTTTTCGTTGGGTATTTCTCAATATTAGTATAAAATTTCAGAAAAAATGCGGATATTACTACGATAAAAATGCACATTTTGTAATAAATAACATTCTTCCTTTCTTAAAATTAGCAGTATGTTTAAAAATATTAAAAAGCCACAACTTTCTTTCTGGCAAATATGGAATATGAACGTTGGTTTCTTCGGAATTCAATTTAGTTTTGGATTGCAACAAACTGCTGTAAATCCTATATTTTCATTTCTAGGTGCCGACCATGCAGAATTGCCTTTGCTTAATTTAGCAGGGCCTGTAACAGGACTTTTAATTCAACCTATTATTGGTGCGATAAGTGATAAAACTTGGTTGCCTAAATGGGGAGGAAGAAGAAAACCATTCTTTTTGATTGGTGCCATATTAGGAAGTTTATGCTTATTAGCATTTCCTTTTAGTCCTGGATTATGGTTTGCTGTTGGTTTGCTATGGGTGCTAGATGCCGCCAATAATACGGCTATGGAGCCTTACAGAGCTTTTGTAGGAGATAAATTAAATGACAATCAGCTGACGTTTGGATACCAAATGCAAAGTTTATTTGTAGGAGCAGGAATTACGATCGCTAACTTCTCACTTTTCTTATTTCAGGATTGGTTTAGTGTTCCTGCATTAGAAACAGCAAGCTTATGTACTACTACCACAGAAACTATATCTGCCATCCCAAAATGGGTGTATTATTCCTTTTTCTTAGGCGCCTTTGCTTCGGTAGCAACCATTGCTTGGTCTGTTTGGAAAACACCAGAAATACCTCCAAGTGATGAGGAGTTAGAAAAGATTAATGAATTTAATAAAGATAAACCCTCACCTTTAATTCAAATTTTTAGTGTTCTTATTGTGATTTTAATACTACCTATAGCTTTAGGATTAGCACTAGGATATTTGTTCCCATACTTGTTTAGTAATATCAATTTACTGGTTATTATCATGTTAGTGATTGCATTTATTTGGTTGTATTATTTGTACAAACTAATAAAAAAGAATCCAAAAAATAGTTCAATACAAAAGCTTGGCGATTTATTAAATCCATTTTTAGAATCTGCAGAAGCTATAGGAGATATGCCTAAAATGATGTGGAAATTAGCCGCAGTATACTTCTTTCAGTGGTATGCTTTGTTTGTGTATTGGCAGTTTATTACACCTATGATACGCACAAGTCTATACGGACAAACTCCTGAGGATACAACACGCTATAAAGGTATTATAGAAGCCTGTGAAGCAGGTAATACAATAAGCACTATTGATACATCTTTTGCTCAAAATTTTCAGCAAATATCAGAACAGGCACTTGCTCAGACAGGACTTATGAACGGTTCTTATAATTTGGTGACTATGCTTGTAGCATTAGCCTTAGTGCCTTTTGCTAAAAAATATGGCTCTCGCAATGTGTATGTTGTAAGCCTTGTGTTTGCAGGAATTGCAATGCTGAGTATGCCATTTATAAAAGATGAGTATGCTTTATTAGTTCCTATGATATTATTTGGAATAGGATGGGCAGCTATGATGGGAATTCCGTATGCCATGGTATCCAAGGTAATTCCAGAAGATCGTCGTGGCGTTTATATGGGAATTGTCAATATGATGATTGTAATCCCGATGCTGATACAAACAGTTACATTTGGTCCCATTATTGAAAACCTTTTAGGAGATAATGCGGTTAATGCCATTCTGTTTGGAGGTGTATTTTTTATGATAGCAGCAGTGTTAGCATTACGCCTTAAGCGATCCGTGTCACAAGCGGTAACAGAATTGTAATAACAAACTTCTTTATACATATAAGAATATGAAACATCTTGGAATTAAGTTATCACTGTTTCTTAATTACTTTGTCTTTGCTATTCTCTTAAATAGTGTGGGGATCGTTATTTTAAAATCAATAAATAATTATAATGTTGCCGAAAGTGCAGCTAGTGTTTTAGAAGCTTTTAAAGATTTACCCATTGCTATCGTTTCTTTTGCTGTCGCCTCTTTTTTGCCTAGAATAGGATACAAAAAAGCAATGTTAGCAGGTTTAGCTATGGTAACTGTTGGCTGTGTACTTATGTATTTTGGTAATTCTTTCGATACTGCAAAGTTATTGTTTGCTATTGTTGGAGCTGCTTTTGCTCTTATTAAAGTATCTGTATATTCTGTCATTGGTTTAGTAACAGATGACACTAAAGGTCATAATAGTTTAATGAGTTCAATAGAAGGTGTTTTTATGATAGGGATTGCACTGGCTTATTTCTTATTTCCAGCATTTAATACAGAAGGAGAGCCAGACGCTTGGTTAAATGTCTATTGGTTACTTGCCATATTATCTGCTATATCTTTTGTGATTTTATTATTTACAAAATTTGAAAACACAGAACAGATAATAGGAACAGATGCAGGAGAAGATTTTGCAGCAATGTTTAAGTTACTATTAAAAATGTTAACTATTGTTTTTGTAATCAGTGCGTTCCTTTTTGTGATGATAGAACAAGGGATTATGTCTTGGCTTCCTACATTCAATAATAAAGTATTAGGATTGTCAGAAAATATAGGGATTATGATGGCGAGTATTCTAGCGTTATCATTAGCAGCTGGGAGATTGTTAGCAGGAGTACTTACACAAAGAATATCTTGGATATATGTTCTCTTAGGGTGCACAATAATAGCAATGCTATCTGTAGTCTTTATTTTACCAAAAACGGTAGGAATCAATGTAGAAGAAGTAACTAAGTTTAGTGATATCCCTTTGATAGCTTTTGCATTTCCATTAGTAGGACTTTTTATAGCCCCTATTTATCCACTTTTAAATTCGGTGGTATTAAGTGCATTACCTAAACGCTTACATAGTCAGATGACAGGTCTTATTGTTATTTTTTCAGCATTAGGAGGTACCTTTGGAAGTAGAATTATAGGACATTTATTTGAAACACAAGGACCAGAAAACGCATTTTATTTTACGCTCATCCCAATGACTATGCTATTAGTATTTTATTTTATTTTAAAACGCTTAACAGAAAAGAATGCAGTTCAAGGGTAATATAGAGGATACGCTTCAACGGTTATTAGGACAAGAAGATACCGATGGCGATAAAAAAATCACGATAGAAGATAAAGGTCCTAAAGCATTTATAATAAATCTTTTTTCTGAGAACGCTGGCGTTTATACTGAGCAAAGTCGAAGTGCGAAAGCGTATACCATAAAAGGAACCTACCACCTCTCCAACTTCCTTCAAGAACTCGCACTAGAAAAAGCATTAGGAAAAACAGAAGCAAATATTCTATTATCCAATATAGAAGAAGCGCCTACAACGCGTATTTCTAGGATGATTAAAGACTACTTCTGGGATGATCTGACGCGCACATTAGATGCTAAAGGACTTCGTAAAAGTCTAGGCGATGATAAGGCAACAGATACCACACAACGCCTATATGTTCCCGCAACAGATCAACAAGGAATCGTCTATTATCAAAATCTACAACAACAGTTTCCTCAACTTGAAGTCTTGGTTCTTCCTAAGGAGATTACACCAGAGTATGTAAAATCAATTAATTCAAAACCTGGCGTATTAGCACTTGCATTACAGGATGAAAAAGGCATTCCCTTTGTCGTGCCTGGCGGTCGTTTCAATGAGATGTACGGATGGGATAGCTATTTTGAAGGTGTAGGACTACTTCTTGACAATCGAATTGATTTGGCGAAAGCCATGGTCGATAATTTCTGTTACCAGATCAAACATTATGGTAAAATCCTGAATGCAAATAGATCCTATTACCTCACACGCACACAACCTCCTTTTTTAAGTTCATTTATCCGAGAAGTATACGAAGCAGATCCTTCTATTGGAAAAGAGTGGTTAGCAAGTGTTCTCAAAGTAGCAATCCAAGAATATGAAACGGTCTGGATGCAAGCACCGCGTCTTACGGAAAATGGTTTAAATAGGTATTATGCACAAGGTATCGGCATTCCTCCAGAAACCGAAAATGGGCATTTTGAAGATGTATTATCCGCTTTCGCGAAAGCGCACTCAGAAACAACAGAAGAGTTTATACGAAAATACCAATCTGGCAAAATCAAAGAACCAAAACTAGACACCTATTTCACCCATGATCGAAGCTTGCGCGAAAGTGGTCACGATACCTCTTGGCGATTAGACGACGTATGCGCAGACCTAAATACCGTAGATGTCAACAGCCTCTTGTATAAGTATGAAACTGACTTTGCTTACATAATCAATACCTATTTTGATGGAGAGTTTGAAGGGTACACAGTTGCGTACTGGAATACACTAGCTTCTAAAAGGTCAGAACGTATGCATACCTTGATGTGGAATGAAGAGCGAGGGCAATATTTTGATTACAATATTCAAACAAAAGAGCAAACTTATTTTGAAAGCGCTTCCAATTACTTCCCGCTTTGGGCAGGGCTTGTAGTAGCAAAGGACGTCCAAAAAATCGTACATTCCCTAATGCAAGAGCTAAAGGAAAAAGGAGGGATTGCAGGAAGTTCTAGAAAGATGAATGCACAAGTTCCTAAAGACGCTGTGCAAAGACAATGGGATTATCCCAATGGATGGGCACCCCACCAAATGATGATTTGGCGCGGACTTAAAAACTATGATTTTGAAGCAGAAATGCAAGAACTTATCTACAGATGGTTATGGATGATTACCAGAAATGCTGTCGATTATAATGGAACCATTCCTGAAAAGTATGATGTGGTCGCATGTACACACAAAGTATACGCCGAGTATGGCAATGTAGGAACTGAGTTTGATTACATCACCACCAGTGGTTTTGGGTGGATGAATGCTTCTTATCAATATGGATTATCACTTTTAACACCTGATTTGAGAAAGAAACTAGATACATTAATTGATCCAGACACATTGTTTTAGTAGTTTTGACTAATAAGGGTAAGCAATAATAAACGATCGTATAAATACGTGGAAAATATAAAAAACATTGGTGTCTTTTGCGTAGGAGAAACACTCATCGATTTTATAGGGCATCAAGAAGAGGCTTCTATAGATGAGACAAAAGATTATCATCGGTATCTAGGAGGTTCTCCTACAAATGTAGCTATGAATATGGCGCGCTTAGGCGTAAACGTATGCTTGGCAAGTACCATAGGAAAGGATGGTTTTGGAATGTATATTTTAGATAAACTAAAAGAAAATAGAGTCACGACAACCTACGTGCGTCAAGATGCTATACAACCTACCTCTGTCATATTTGTCTCAAAAACAACAGGAACACCAGACTTTATACCGTTTCGGAAGGCAGATACCATGATTACCGAAAACCAGATTCCTACAGAAGCACTAGAGAAAACAAGTATCTTTCATACAACAGCTTTTGCATTAAGTAAAAGTCCGTCACGTAATACGATTTTAGCCAAAGCAAAAGAAGCATACGAATTAGGTGTCACACTGAGTATTGATATTAATTATTCTCCACGTATATGGCCAAATCGATTAAAGGCTATGGAGACCATCAAAACATATTGCCAGTATGACCCTCTAATAAAAATTAGTGAGGATGATATAGAGCGTCTTTTTGAACAACGTCTTTCCCATGAAGAAATCTTTACATTTTTTCATGATCATCTTAATGTAAGCACCGTGTGTTTAACATTGGGCAGTAAAGGAGTTACGCTTTCGCGAAAGCATAAAAAACCCATTACCCTTCCAGCTGAAAAAGTAGAATATATTATGGATGCTACAGGCGCAGGAGATGCCTTCTGGAGCGGTTTCCTATTTGCGCATTTGAAAGAGTTTCCTGTAGAAAGGTGCTTAAAAATCGCATTAACGCTAGCTGCTATTAAGCTACAGAATGTAGGGAGATTACCACAAAATATGGACGTCCTTTCAGAACTCTTGAGAATTACTTAGCCTCTTGTCTGTAATTAAGCATTTACGAGCCATCAGAATACCTTATTTTTACACGTCAATGACCAACCTATGAAGAAGTATAACAACAAACGTCGAGAAGCACTTATTTACCACGCTAAACCAATGCCAGGTAAAATAGCAGTGGTCCCTACAAAAAAATATGCCACCCAAAGAGATCTTGCATTAGCCTATTCTCCAGGAGTTGCAGAACCCTGTTTAGAAATTGCCAAAGATGTAGAAAATGTATATAAGTATACCGCAAAAGGAAATCTTGTAGCAGTTATCTCAAATGGAACGGCGGTATTAGGATTAGGAGATATAGGAGCAGAAGCCTCAAAACCTGTGATGGAAGGTAAGGGGCTTCTTTTTAAAATCTTTGCGGGAATAGATGTGTTTGATATTGAAGTAGGTACAAAAGATGTAGATGCGTTTGTAGAAACCGTAAAAAATATAGCCCCTACATTTGGAGGCATTAATTTAGAAGATATTGCTGCACCAGAAGCCTTTGAAATAGAACGAAGACTAAAAGAAGAGCTTAATATTCCTGTGATGCATGACGATCAGCATGGAACAGCGATTATATCTGCCGCGGCTTTACTCAATGCACTTGAGGTTGCAAAAAAGAAAATAGAAGACGTTCGTATTGTTGTCTCAGGCGCTGGTAGTGCCGCGATCTCTTGTATGAATCTGTATCAACAATTAGGGGTGCAATTATCCAATGTCGTCATGTTTGATAGTGGAGGCGTATTACATAAAGACCGTACAGATATAAGTCCTGAACAAGTAAAGTTTGTGACAGCTACATTTTATGAAAACCTAGCAGAAGCCATGAAAGATGCCGATGTGTTTTTAGGCTTATCTGTAGGTGATATTGTTACTGGAAAAATGGTACAATCTATGGCTAAAAACCCCATTGTTTTTGCCATGGCAAATCCAACGCCAGAGATAGATTATGACACGGCAATTGCGTCTCGCGATGATATTATTATGGCAACAGGACGCTCAGACCATCCTAATCAAGTGAACAATGTGTTAGGATTTCCTTTCATTTTTAGGGGAGCGTTAGACGTGCGTGCCACTACAATCAACGAAGAGATGAAAATGGCGGCAGTAAAGGCTTTGGCACAATTGGCTAAAGAGCCTGTTCCTGAACAGGTAAATATCGCTTATGGAGAAACACGATTTACATTTGGAAAAGATTATATCATTCCTAAACCATTTGATCCTAGATTAATTACGACCATCCCACCAGCCGTTGCACAAGCCGCGATGGATAGTGGTGTCGCTTTACGCCCAATTACCGATTGGCAACGTTACGAAGGAGAATTATTAGATAGGCTCGGATCTGATAATAAAATTGTACGATTACTATTAGAAAGAGCACGTCTGGATCCTAAACGTATTGTTTTTGCAGAGTCAGATCAGTTGGATGTTTTAAAAGCGGCTCAGATCGTGCATGATGATGGTATTGCAATCCCTGTGTTATTAGGAAATAGAGAAGTGATTCTGGAATTAAAAGAAGAACTTGATTTTGATGCAGATGTTGAGATTATCGATCCAAAATCTGACGAGCAACTAGAACAGGTAAATAAGTATGCAAATTTATATTGGCAGTCTCGTAAGCGTAAAGGAATCACACTTTTTGATGCTAAAAAGCTATTAAGACAACGCGATTATTTTGCAGCTATGATGGTGAGTCAAGGAGATGCTCACGGGATGCTTTCTGGCCATAGTAGAAGTTATCCTTCGGTAATAAAACCTCTATTAGAAGTTATAGGCCCCGCAAAAGGCGTGCAAAAAGTAGCCGCTTGTAACCTAATGATCACATCACGTGGTCCTTTGTTTTTGGCAGATACTTCTATAAATATAGAACCTACGTCAATAGAGCTTGCTAAGATCGCTCAGATGACAGCAACCACGGTAAAAATGTTTGGACTAGAGCCTGTTGTTGCGATGGTTAGTTATGCAAATTTTGGCTCTTCTAGCAATGAGAAAGCGAGAAAAGTAGGTGAGGCGGTAGCCTATCTACACAGGCATTATCCAGATCTTATTGTAGATGGAGAGGTGCAAGCAGATTTTGCACTCAATAAGGATATGCTAGAAAGTAAATTTCCGTTCTCAAAACTTGCAGGTAAAAAAGTAAATACGCTGGTGTTTTCAAACATAGATAGCGCAAATATCATGTATAAGATGGTTAAAGAGTTAGAAAAAGCAGACAATATTGGTCCTATTATGCTCGGAATGCGTAAACCTGTACATGTGCTACAATTAGGTGCTAGTGTAGATGAAATTGTGAGCATGGCAGCAATCGCTGTAATTGATGCTCAAAAGAAAGAAAAACAAGGAATGTAAATAGATTATTTTTAAATACGCTTTCGCGAAAGCGTACCCACAGAGAATCTATCAATAAATACCCCTTGGTAAAGATATTTTCTTACATTTACGGGCTTAACACCAGAAAAAAGATGATTACTCATATAAGGGGTAGGCTTATCGAAAAAAACCCAACCTATGTTGTCGTAGACTGCAATGGAGTGGGGTATTTTATAAATATATCTCTTCATACCTTTTCTGCACTCCCTAAAGAAGAAGCAATATCCATATACACACACCTCCAAGTAAAAGAAGATAGTCACACGCTATTCGGATTTATGGACGTGATGGAACGTGAGATTTTTAGATTGTTGATTTCTGTATCTGGAATTGGATCTAGTACCGCTAGAACGATGTTATCTTCACTACATCCTGATCAGATAAAACAAGCGATCGCATCTGGCGATGTAGTTACTATTCAAGGAATCAAAGGAATAGGAGTGAAAACAGCACAACGTGTTATTTTAGATTTAAAAGATAAAATCTTAAAAGTGTTTGATTTAGATGTCAATTCTGCTGTGCAAAGCAATACACAGAAAGAAGAAGCGTTATCAGCATTAGAAACATTAGGTTTTGCAAGGAAACAATCAGAAAGAGTTTGTATGCAAATCCTTAAGGAAAAGCCAGACGCGAGTGTAGAGACCATTATAAAGGAAGCATTAAAAAAACTATAAAGCCATTTTGGGGACAAAATTTTACTTAAAATTACATATACCTTTCGTCGTTGTCGTGAGTTTGCTCTTCTTAGGAACATCTTCATTACTAGCACAAGAGGATAACCAGCCAACAGCACAAGATTCTATCACTACATTTTCTTTTGGAAATTTATCTTTGCCCAATCCTGATAGTATTGTCTTAAAATACACCTATGATCCAGAAACAGATAGGTATGTGTATACAGAGCAATTAGGATCTTTCAATATCAATTATCCACTCATTTTAACTCCTGAAGAATATTTTCGTCGCCTTAGAAATGAGCAGATGAAACAATATTTTGATGAGAAAGTAGCTGCACTCGATGGTCGAACAGAAGATGGAAAAGATGCTCAAAAAAGTTTGATTCCTACATTGTATGTAAAGTCTGATCTCTTTGAAACCATTTTTGGAGGTAATGAAATAGAATTTACCCCACAAGGATCTGTAGAGATGGATTTAGGGATTCTATTTACAAAACAAGATAACCCTGCCTTTTCACCCCGTAATAGAAGTAACTTAACCTTTGATTTTGATCAACGTATTAGTTTGAGTTTATTAGGAAAAGTAGGAGAACGTTTACAGGTAACGGCAAATTATGACACAGAATCTACTTTTGATTTTCAAAATCAAATTAAATTAGAGTATACCCCTACCGAAGATGATATTATTCAAAAAATAGAAGTTGGTAATGTCACAATGCCTCTTAATAGTTCTCTGATACAAGGATCTCAAAGTTTATTTGGGGTAAAAACAGAATTACAATTTGGAAAAACAAGCATAACAGCTGTATTTGCAGAAAACAGATCACAACCTCAAACAGTAACATCAGAAGGTGGGGCAACCGTTCAGGATTTTGAAGTAGCAGCGCTAGATTATGATGAGAATAGACACTTTTTCTTAGCGCACTATTTTAGAGATAACTATGACGAATCTTTAAGAAATTATCCATTTATAAATAATAATATTCAAATTACACGTTTGGAAATTTGGATTACCAATAGGCAAAACCAAACGCAAGATGCTCGTAATATTGTTGCTATTCAAGATATTGGAGAAGCAGATCCTACCAATATAGGATTAGATTTTCCTCCTCCAGGATTTTTAAATAATCCAGCAAGCTCTTTTCCAGATAACAGAAATAATGATTTTAATCCTAGAGGAATTACAGATCCTAGTGTACAATCGGTACTCAATACTGCTATTAGAGATGTAGCGACTGTAGAACAAGGATTTGGAGGCGTTCAAGTAAGTGATGGTGTTGATTATGTGTTATTAGAAAATGCACGTAAACTTCAACCTAATCAATACACATTATACCCACAATTAGGATATATTTCTTTAAGTCAACGATTAAATAATGATGAGGTGCTTGGTGTTGCTTTCCAATATACAGTAGGAGGTCAAGTATTTCAAGTTGGAGAATTTGCAAATGATGGAATAGAAGCAACTAATGGAAGTCGTCCAGATGATGATGCTGATGGAATTCCTGATATTGCTGATGCAGATAGTCCAGTAGTGAGGCCCGATCAAGATAATGATGGTATCGCCGATAATGCTGATGCCGACGTAAATGGTGATGGTGTTCTTAACGGACAAGATGCCGATGGGAACGGAATTTTAGATTCAGTGATTCCCGCAGGGCAAGCAGGTAGTCCGCAAAACCTTGTAGTTAAAATGCTGAAAAGTAATTTAACAAATGTAGAAGAACCTGTCTGGGATTTGATGATGAAAAACATCTATCCCTTAGGTGCTTTTCAATTAGAGCAAGAAGGGTTTCGTATGAATATTGTGTATTCAGATCCTTCTCCTTTAAACTTTATAACCCCAGTTCCTGGCGCTACGTTACCTACCTTATTTAATGGACAGGTTGATTTTGTAGAAGGCGACAACACAGATTTAGGGCCTTTGGAATCTAATACACTATTACGATTATTTAATTTAGATCGATTAACTTCTTTTGGAGACCCGCAGGTAGGAGGAGATGGTTTCTTTGATTTTGTGCCAGGTACTACCGTGCATGTTCAAAACGGAAGTATTGTTTTTACTACAGTAGAGCCTTTTGGAGAACATCTGTTTGACTTGCTGAGTGTAGATGATGATATGGAAAATTATGAGGATGTCAACACATTTAATCCTCATCAAGCAGAGTATGTATATGAAACCTTATATAACTCAACCAAAACAATAGCTCGTGATAATGCTGAGAAAAATAAATTCCTTCTAAAAGGACGTTATAAATCCACACAAGAACAAGGAATCCCTTTAGGAGCCTTTAATGTTCCTCAAGGGTCAGTAACGGTAACTGCTGGAGGTAGAGTCCTTGTAGAAGGGTTAGATTATACGGTAAATTATCAGTTAGGACGTGTGATTATTTTAGATAAGTCACTAGAAGCTTCTGGAATTCCAATCTCTGCTTCGGTAGAAAACAATGCCGTTTTTGGACAGCAGAATAAGCGTTTTACGGGTCTTAATGTAGAGCATCGTTTTAGTGAAGACTTTATTATTGGAGGTACATTTTTGAACTTAAATGAACGACCTCTAACACAAAAAGCAACTTATAGTTTTGAGCCTATAAATAATACCATATTTGGTATTAATGCAAGTTACGCTACAGAAGTCCCTTTCTTAACGAGATTGGTGAATAAACTTCCAAATATTGATACGGATGCTCCTTCCAACTTTTCTATTAGAGGAGAAGCCGCATTTTTATCTCCGGGACAACCTAAAGGAACTGATTTTAATGGAGAAGCTACTTCATATATAGAAGATTTTGAAGCATCACAAACAGCTATCGACGTCAGTAGTCCTTTACAGTGGTTCTTAGCTTCTGCACCCATCGGTTTTGGAGGAGAGTTCCCCAATAATGATCTTTCAGTAGGTTTTAAAAGAGCAAGATTAGCTTGGTATACGATTGACCCTGTATTTTATAACTCACAACGTCCAGATGGAATTTCTGATACAGATCTTTCATTACCAGAAACGCGTCGTGTTTTTAGAGATGAAATTTTTCCACAACAAGATATTGTTGCAGGTCAAACACAAGCGTTATTTACACTTGATTTAGCTTATTTTCCTGATGAAAGAGGACCTTATAACTATAGTACAGATGCACAAGACCAGCAATTAAGTAATCCACAAGAAAATTTTGGGGGGATTATGAGACAATTGACCTCTACAGATTTTGAACAGGCCAATGTCGAATTTGTCGAATTTTGGGTGTTAGATCCGTTTTTTGCTAATAATGACACGACCAATCCAGGAGGTAAATTAACAATAAATCTAGGTAGTATATCAGAAGATATTCTTAAAGATGGTCGTAAGCAATATGAGAACGGGCTTCCAGAAGTTGGGTTTCCACAACCTGGATTTGATGATGCAACAACTTCTACCAATTGGGGTAAAGTGCCTACCAATCAATCACTGGTATATGCTTTTGATACAGATGGTGCTGCGCGTGCCAATCAAGACATTGGATATGATGGTTTAAATGATTTAGAAGAAGCAAATATGTATCCTGGATTTGCAGGCCTTCCAGATCCCGCGGGAGATAACTATGATTATTTCTTAAACGCGCAAGGAAATGTTATTGAGCGTTATAAAAGCTTTAATAACTTACAAGGTAATTCACCTGTAGAGGTAACGCAAACCAATAGAGGATCTACTACGTTTCCAGATATAGAAGATGTCAATCGTGACAATACTATGAATACGATAGATGCCTATTATGAATATGAATTAGACATTAATCCAGGAAGTCTTAATGTCGAAACAAACGAATTTGTTACAGACGTACGTGAACTTACCGTAACGACTCAAGATGGATCTTCATTGCCTACACGTTGGGTACAATTTAGAGTTCCTATTAATCAGGCAACAAATGTTGTTGGAGGGATTTCTGACTTCAGAGCCATACGTTTTATGCGTATGTATATGAGTGATTGGCAAAATGATATTGTACTACGTTTTGGAACCTTAGATTTAGTTCGTGGAGATTTTAGAAGATATTTATTGACATTAGATCCAGACGAAACAACAGAGCAAGATCAGGGAGATAACACACTGTTTGAAGTTGCTGCTGTGAATATAGAAGCAAATGAAACGCGTTCTCCAGTACCTTATAACTTGCCACCAGGAGTACAGAGAGAACGATTAAATAACAACAATAATAATATTCGTCAAAACGAGCAGTCACTTTCTATTCGTGTCAATAACCTTGAAGAACAGGATGCCCGCGGAGTGTATAAGTTCTATAATTTGGATATGAGGCAGTATAGAAATCTGCGTATGTTTATGCACGCAGAAGCCTTGGTTGAAGATGGTAGTGACGGCTTAAATAATGATAATATTGTTGGTTTTGTACGTATGGGTACAGACCTTAATAGCAACTTCTATCAGATAGAATTAGGGTTAGAGCCAACTCCTTTTGGAGTATCTCAAGTAGACAGAGAAGCGATATGGCCTTCTGTAAATGAAATGAATCTAGATTTACAGTTGTTGCAGACGATTAAAGCAAAAGTAGTTTCTGGTGATGTAGATAATGATCCAGATGCTATTACTTATTTTGATCAAAATGGCGAGCGTATACTAAATGCAGCTGAGGTCTGTTATGTGCCAGGCGAACTACGTATAGGAATAAAAGGACTTCCTAGTTTTGGTGATATTAGAACCTTATTGTTAGGTGTAAAAAACGGAAATCCAACTACAAGTATAGATGTAGGATGTTCTCCTGGAGAGATAGGTGGAGAAGTATGGTTTAATGAATTACGTCTTTCAGAATTAAGTAATGAAGGAGGTTGGGCAGCTGTTATAAATGCAGATGGGAATATAGCCGATTTTGCAACAGTATCTGCGACAACTAGACAAAGTACTGTAGGATTCGGGAGCATAGAGCAAGGCCCAGCAGAGCGAAGTCTAGAAGATGTTTTTCAATATGATGTGGTGACTAATGTAAATGTTGGACAGTTATTGCCTAAAAAATGGGGGATTCAATTGCCATTTAATTATGCAGTAGGAGAAGAAGTGATCACACCAAAATTTGATCCTCAATTTTTAGATCTAGAACTAGAGAATAGACTTGATAATGCATTGACTCAAGAAGAGAGAGATGATATAGAAGGTGCTGCTATTGATTACACCAGAAGAAAAAGTATTAACTTTATTGGAGTACGTAAAGAACGTACGGGAGATAAAAAACCAATGCCTTATGATGTAGAGAATCTAACATTCTCATATTCATATAGCCAGATAGATCATAAAGATTTTGAGATTGAGCAATCCAGAGATCAGAATGTACGCTTAGGCGGTGTTTATAATTTTGATTTTCCAAGTAAACCTGTAGAGCCTTTTAAGGAGAATGATTCCCTTTTTACAGGGAAGTATTGGAAGTTTCTTAAAGATTTTAATTTTAATTATTTACCATCCAATGTATCTGTGAGTTCTAATATTGTGCGACAGTACAATGAGCAGAAATTTAGAGATCTCGTAGGAAATGACAGTGACATAAGTCTTCCTAGACTTTTTCAACGTAATTATCTATTTGATTGGCAATACAGTGTGAATTTGCCGATTACAAATAGTCTTAGGGTTAATTATGATGTAAGCCATAATCGTATTGTTCGTAATTATCTGGATAGGGATGGGAATCCAGATTTTCTGGATGAAAATGGAGACGAAATAGAAGGCTTTGGAGTTTATAATGGATTCTTTGATATAGGACAACCCAATACACATTTTGGAACCTTACAATTAAACTATGATCTTCCTTTTGATAAGTTCCCGTTCTTAGAGTGGATTTCAAATACCACATATTCTTATACGGCTAGTTATACTTGGCAAAGAGGATCACAACAATTCCAAACCCTAGAGGGTATTCCAGATTTAGGAAACTCTGTAGAGAACAGAAATACCCATGCTATTAATAGTACCTTAGAGATGGATAAGCTTTATAAATACATAGGGCTTACCAAGAAAACAAAAGGAGGGAAGAGTGTAAAAGATAGGCTAGGAAACTTACCATCTCCTGAAGATGAAGAAAACTCAAAAGGGACATCCCTTACTGGTAGAGGTCCAAATTCAAATTCAAGTACATTAAGTGGTAGTGATAAAGCACTCAATACAGGTGTTGGGCTTTTAACAGCATTAAAAAGAGTACAGATCAACTATCAAGAAGATAATGGTCTCTTTTTGCCAGGATACTTACCTTCTATAGGTTTTACAGGGAGTTTAAGACCTACAGCAGGATTTATTTTTGGAAGTCAGGCAGAAGTGAGAGAATTGGCTGCTCGTAATGGATGGTTAACTTTATTTCAAGATTTCAACCAGCAATACAGAGAGATCGAAAGTAGAAACTTAGGGATACAGGCGCGTATAGGGCTGTTAAAGGATTTAGATATAGACCTTAACTTCAATCGTATTTTCCAAGAAAACTATGCTGAAAATTACCGAGTAAGTCCTGAAACACTTCAATATGAATCGCTAACGGGAAATAATTTTGGAAACTTTAATATCTCAACCATACTTATAGGTACTGCTTTTAATAAGAGTACATCAGATATTTCAGAAACATTCAATACATTTAGATCAAATCGTCTTCAAGTTGCAGATCGTCTGGCAACAAATTTTTATGGAACAACAGAATTTGAAAGAGATGAAAATGGATTCCCAGAAGGCTTCGGACGAACCAACCAATCGGTATTATTACCAGCGTTTTTAGCTGCATATACAGGCAAGGACGTTTCAAAAACAAAAACAGGTCCCTTTAGAGATATCCCACTTCCTAATTGGAATCTTAAATACACGGGATTAATGCGTCTTAAGTGGTTTAAAGATCGATTTAAGAGATTCTCTATGCAACATGGCTATACTGCTGGTTATACCGTTAATCAGTTCAATACCAATCTTGCTTTTAACAGAGATACCGATTTTGATCCTGAAACAGCACAAATAGATCAGGCAGGAAACTTTTTAAATCCAACATTGTTTGGAAGTGTAACTCTTACAGAGCAATTTACACCATTACTTCGCTTGGATTTTGAAATGAAAAACTCTGTTAAGATCCTCGCAGAAGTAAAACGAGATAGAGCTTTAGGATTAAGTTTTGACAATAATATCCTTACAGAAATAAAAGGAGACGAGTATGTTTTAGGATTAGGATATCGGATCAAAGACTTAACGTTTGTGACTAATTTTGGAGGTAGAAGAAAAGTATTAAAAAGTGACCTTAACTTTAAAGCAGACCTTTCATTACGACGTAATGAGACCATTATCAGATATCTTGATATAGATAATAGTCAGACTACAGCTGGTCAAGATATATATGGATTGCAATTTACAGTAGATTACGCCTTAAGTAAAAACTTGACCGCACTATTCTTTTATGACCATACATTTTCTACATTTGCAATATCGACAGCATTTCCACAAACAACAATTAGATCAGGATTTACATTACGATATAATTTTGGAAACTAGAATACGATGATATATGTATTTTAACCGCTTTCGCGAAAGCATAAAAAAATAGCACAAACACATAAAAATAAACTAATGAGCATACCAGCAGAATTAAAGTACACAAGCGATCACGAGTGGGTACGTATCGAAGGAGATATTGCTACCGTAGGTATTACACATTTTGCCCAAGGAGAATTGGGAGATATTGTATATGTTGAAGTAGAAACAGTAGATGAAACTCTTGATAAAGATGAAGTTTTTGGAACTGTAGAAGCAGTAAAAACAGTGTCTGATCTTTTTCTTCCATTAACGGGAGAGATTATAGCATTTAATGAAGCACTAGAAGACGATCCAGAATTGGTAAATAAAGACCCTTATGGAGAAGGTTGGATGATTAAATTAAAGATAGCTAACACAGATGAAATTGCAGATTTACTAGACTCAGAACAATATGCATCTGAAATCGGAGCATAGGGTTATATTTACAATCGCTGTTTTTTATACCATAGCTCTTACAGCAGGATCTTTAATGCGTCCAATACATATTGTTGATGATCCTATGTCAAATATAGATAAGCTCTTGCATGCAGGAGCTTATTTTGGTTTAACAGCATTATGGGTTCTTTGGGTACTCTTTAAACGCTCAAGCAAAACAAATACTACTAGTTCTAAAAAGTTGTGGCAAATTTTTCTAGGTATCGGCATAATAGTTGTAATGTATGGTGTATTGATGGAGGTGTTGCAAGGAACGCTCACATCTTACAGAACCCCTGATGTATGGGATATTTTGGCAAATACCACAGGTAGTGTTCTTGCATTAGTAGCTTGTCTACTGTATATTAACAAATCTAAGATGCTAAAATCAGGTTTTTAGTTTTATTTTAGGAATTTATTTCGTTATTTTAGCTTCTTTAATACTCACAATTTATGGAAAACAAGAAAAATCCAAAAGCTGACCTTAGCAAACGTAGTTTACTATTTTTTCAGTTAGGTCTCGTAGCTGTTCTTTTGACTACTTATTTGGTGATCGAAAAGAAAACTTACGAAAAGAGCGATATGAACTTAGCACTTTTAAGTGCAGACGATGATGATGAAGATATTCCAATCGTAGAGCTTAATACACCACCACCTCCACCACCACCTCCACCGCCACCAGCACCAGAAATTATTGAAGTGGTAGAGGACGAAGAAGAAATTGAAGAAACAATCATAGAATCTACAGAAACTTCACAAGACGAAGAAATCGTAGAAGTAGAAGAAGTAGAAGTAGCAGATGAAGAAGAAGAAATTGCAGATGTACCATTTGCAGTAATTGAAAATGTTCCAATTTTTCCTGGCTGTGAGAGTAAAAAGAATAATGCAGAGCGTAAAGCCTGTATGAGTGAAAAAGTAAGTCAGCTTGTCAACAAAAAATTTAACACAGAGCTAGGAGCAGATTTAGGGCTAAGCGGTGTAAACAGAATTTTTGTGAGTTTCAAGATTGATAAAAATGGAAACATTGTAAATATCCGTTCAAGAGCTCCTCATCCAAGGTTAGAACAAGAAGCAGAGCGTGTAATTAAATTGCTTCCTAAAATGACTCCTGGTAAACAAAGAGGTAAGCCAGTAGGAGTATTATATTCACTCCCAATTACATTCAAAGTAGAAGATTAATTTTCTTTTCTTATATAAATTAGAAATCCCGATGGCGTGAGCTCTCGGGATTTCTTTTTGGTATGCTTGTTGATTTATTTTAAAAATTGTTTAACATTTTAAAATCAAATCTTATGAAAAATTCACAAGAAAGTAAGGACGTTCGCCAAAACGACACTTACACAAAATCACGCAAGCATGAAGCAAATTTACGAAGAAATCCCACACTCCACTTTCAGATAGGACTTATCCTATCATTATTAGTCGCTATTTTATTTATCGAAATGAAAATGCCTACCAAAGCAGAAAAAGGACCTTATGATGGTTTAGCCCAAGAAGAGCCTCTCTGGATGGAAGAATTTGATGTAGAAATAAAACAAGTAAAAAAAGTAACTCAAAAGCAACCACCAACACCTAAGGTGCAACAACCAGATGAATTTGATGTGAAAAAAGATGATGAGAAAGATTTATTGGAAGATTTTGTAAATGATACAGAAACAGATCAAAATGACATTATAGATAATAATGTTCTTGAAACGACAGATTTTGTAGACATTATAGAAGATCCTGAAAATGTGCCATTTATTGCTATAGAACAAGTGCCTCTATTCCCAGGCTGTGAAGGATTGACCACAAATCAAGAGCGTAAAGACTGTATGAGTAGTAAAATCGCAAAACTCGTCAACCGTAAGTTTAAAACAGAAGTAGGAGAAAATCTCGGTTTAGAAGGGCTCAATCGCATCTTTGTTCAATTTACCATTGATAGAAATGGAGTTGTTTCAGATGTTAGAGCGCGAGGTCCTAGAAAAGAATTGGAGATAGAAGCGAGTAGGGTTGTTAACTTGCTCCCTAAAATGACTCCTGGAAAACAAAGAGGCGTTCCTGTAGGCGTAATTTATAGCCTACCTATTACTTTTCAGCTACAAGACTAAACACTTTTGATATTTAAAATAAAACCCGTTGCGATATCGCAACGGGTTTTTGTATTTAAAATTCCTATCTTTCGCCTATTATACCAATTTAATTTTAAAATGTCGTGTCCAAGGCGTAGTTGTTTTTTATTCTAAAGACGCTACGATTTTATTGCATAGCCTTAGCTACGAAATATATGAGTAAGGAATTTAGAATGAAAAAGAACAAGCTGACATTGCGATATTTTATGATTAAATTGGTATTAATGCATAATACCTACTATATGCACAAATATGTTACCCTTCTTATCAGTATACTAGTGATAACGTCATTGCAGGCGCAAATCAATCCAACTCCTAGTGATTTTGAAAAATATCCGATATTTCCAGGATGTGAAACAACAATCATCGCAGAAATTCCCAATTGTTTCAATACAAAGCTTATTGAGTTTTTTATAGAAAAATTTGAAATGCCTTCAAGAGTAGATGAAGAGCAATATAAAGGGCAAATGGTAATATTTTTTGAAGTGAGCTCAGAGGGTCAATTTAAACTTCTAAATACAGAAGCTGTATATACAGCGCTTAAAGAGGAAGCACAAAAAGTATTTGATCAATTACCTAAAATACAGCCAGCCACCTACGGCGGAGAACCTGTCTTTATTCAGTTTTCTATGCCTGTAAAAATTCCGCTTTCGCGAAATAAAATAGACAACTTTATAGCTTCTCAAGAAAATACTACTACTAAAAACAACCCTCTCAAAGAGTATGCTGCCTCAAAAGAATTAGATGAAATAAAAAGCAAAGACTTTGATAGAAAAGTACAATATGAAAGCCAACTTAATATCCCTTTCTCTCACGAGGTATATGCACGTTTTGATAAAGCATTAAACCAAGTCGGTGTAAACACCCATACAGCCAGTCGTCCTTTCTTATACGATGTAGTAAATGGATATCATAATTTTGACTCTATAGTAAATACCTTACAACTGGATAAGAAAAGCTGGTTTGGGCGTAAATTCTTTAACGAACACATGATTCGTTTTCAAGGAGATAATTATTGGTTTACCATAAATCCTGGAGCAGATCTCGTACTAGGTGCAGAAACAGACGATCGTAAAGTAGAGAATCTTACCTATAATAATACCAGGAGTGTATTTATTCAAGGTGGGATTGGAAAGAAATTTAGTTTTTACACAGCCCTGTTTGAAAGTCAAGGTCGTTTTGCTCAATATTTTAATGACTATGCAAGATCCCTTCGTCCAGATGGTGGAAACCCAGCAGTGATTCCAGGAAGAGGTATCGCTTCTGAAGGTAGTGGAGGTGATTTTGACTATCCAGTCGCCGAAGGCTATGTGTCTTATACCCCAAATAAATATTTTAATTTTCAAGCGGGAACTGGGCAACAGTTTATAGGAGATGGATATCGCTCTTTGTTAGTAAGTGATGTGTCGGCAAATTATCCGTTTTTTAAAATTAATACGACGCTGTGGAGACTTAAATACACCAATACGTGGTTCTCATTAAAAGATGTAAGACCAGAAGTTACCGCCGATGGTGCTTTTACATCCAAATTTGCGGTAAATCATTACCTGAGTTATAATGTAAATAACAAGTTAAATATAGGTTTGTTTGAATCTGTTATTTCTGCAAGTAAAGATAACAACGGATTTGATGCGAGTTTATTAAACCCAATTATCTTTCTTAGAAATGTCGAATTTCAAAGAGGATCACGAGGCGGAAATGCCCTTATAGGATTGACAGGAAAATATAAGTTTACCAATACGATTAATGTATATGGACAACTTATACTTGATGAATTACGCCTCTCAGAATTAACAAGCGGTAATCAGAACTTTAGAAATAAACACGGAGTTCAGTTAGGGATAAAATATTACGATGCTTTTAAAGTGCCTAATCTTACACTACAAGCTGAGTTTAATCAAGTGCGACCGTATACATTCTCAAATAACGACCCTTTGCTTAGTTATACCAATACCAATCAACCGCTGGCACATCCTTATGGTGCCAACTTCAGAGAGTTTATAGCCATTGCTCGCTACCGTACAGATAGATGGTATGGTACCGCACGCATTATTTATGGACAGCGAGGTTTTGAAGGTGATATCAATGATGTATTCTTTGGAGGAAATAACCTTTTTGGAAGTGAAGACAACAGACCAAGTGATAATGGTATTGAGTTGTTGCAAGGAAACCGAGTTAACTCCTTGTATGCAGATTTAGAAGTAGGATATTTGATCAATCCCGTGACAAATCTGAAAGCATTTATAAATCCTATTTATAGAGACTTTAGCGCAGAGATGCAAACCGATGCTGTTTTTGATACAAGTACACTTTGGTTAAATATAGGGTTCCGCACCGATCTGTTTAATTGGTATTTTGATAACTAGATCTTCATTTTAATCTTTGTTTTTTGAGGGTGCGCTTTCGCGAAAGCGTACTATGTAAAATTACCTTTCTGAAAGATACTATTTCCAAGACGTGAAGCGTTATCATACTAAGCATACAACTACTTCAACTAAATTATCGAAAAATGTCATCAAGAATCACCTTTGTGGGGATGGTCGTTCTGTTGTTGCTATCTTCATCATGCCAAGAGTCGGGATGCTACAAGTCCCAACGGAATCAAATCTTAGGAAAAAACGAATACAATAGTAAGGTGTATCAGGAAGAGCTATATAGACTCATTGTAGAAAACCCTGATGTAGATTATTATTTTGAAATGCGAGAAGAGATTTTTGGGCAAAGTTATCTGGTGATTAATGCCTTCGGAGATGCTTTTTGCGGGAAGTTATGTCTGATGATTCCCGAAGAAGATGCGACGAGTAGTATATTGAAGGATTCGGCAGAGTATCAGGGAGCACAATTAATAGGATTGCGTTATAATAAACACAAAACCGACTATGGGTCGGCTTTGGTGTATGATTCTATAGAGTATATCGTGGATTAAAAATGTTAGGGAACAATTCTTCTTCCAAAGTTGATGAGAATGTGTGGTTTTTTGAAGCCTGTTGTTTTCGTTTTCTTTTTCCCGTTATAATCTGTGATAATAAGAGTTGGGTATGAAGAAACTCCATATCTGCGAGCTATTTTGATACCTTCTTTTGATTCGGCGTCAATAGATATATTGATAAAGTTTTTGTTATAATAGGCTCCTACCTTGGGATCTTTAAAGCTGGTGCGTTTCAATTTTTTACAAGGACCGCACCAAGTCGCATAAAAATCGATAAAAATATACTTATTTTCTTTTTTGGCTTTTATAAGGGCTTCTTCCCAGCTTCCTTTAAAAAAAGTAATTCCTTTTTTCTCATAAGAAGCATCATTATAACTGGATAGTGTACAAGCTAAAAAGAGGAGAAGAAACAAGTGTTTACTTTTCATAATGGGACTTTTTACAGATAGAAACCAAGGTAAGAAGTTTTTTAATGCTCCATTTCTTTTTCGGTCAGAATACTTTTATAGGCAGCGCGGCGTATTTTTGGTCCGGTAATAAAGCTGCTTTCTGCTTCTTTGTCAGAGTGATAGTCGGCTGTGAGTGATTCCATGGCGACAATTTCTTCTTCTGTCTTTCCTTTTTTAATGGCTTGAGACACGTTTTTATAAATACCCACTAGCATATCATGATATTTTTGATAATCTGCTTTTGTGGCAACGGGACCGTGTCCAGGAATTATCTTTGTACTATCGTTAATTAATAGTAACCCTTTTTTTGCTGCTTCTATATCTCCTTTTAGGCTGCCTCCACTATCAATATCTATGTAGGGAAATTTATGGCTTCCGTGAAAAAACGTATCTCCGGTATGTAAAACATTGCTTTGAATGAAGTAGACAAGCGCATCTCCATCGGTATGTGCGTTATGTACGTGTGTGATAAAAATATCGTTTCCATTCATGTAGAACGTAGCATCATCACTAAATGTAATGACTGGAAGTCCTGAATCGGCTGTGTTTTCATTAGAAGCAAGACGCTTGCGTACATTATCATGCGCAACAATCATAGCGCCAGCAGCTTCAAAATTTGTATTTCCTCCAGAGTGATCTCCGTGAAAATGCGTGTTGACCAAAAACTTGACAGGTTTGTCAGAGATGGGTTTTATGGCGGCGATAATTTTTTCGGTTAGCGGAGCAAATTGATCATCAATCATAAAAACACCATCGTCACCAACGGAGATTCCGATATTTCCTCCTACTCCTTGAAGCATATAAATTTGGTCAGAAACAGGTTCTACTTTGATTTCTACGCTATCAAAACGTCCTTGTGCACAACTTATATAAGATATTGCTAATAAGGCTATAAGGGTAATTTTTTTCATATAGATGGTATGTGTTAACTACTTTTGACTGTAAATTACAGAGAAAGCTTTCGCGAAAGCATAATTTTAACAAGCATTTATGATGGGTATATTGTTGTGTAAACGACAATCAGGGAGTATCTTTGCACAACTTTTAAAATAGCTAATCTTCTATTGATTTGAGCGACGTTGCATCACATATAATTGCTGTATCCCCTTGGCAAGATTTTAAGGAAATCACAAAAATGCGATTGTCAATTAGCGTTGTCTTTTCAAGTGTCGCTGGATACTTTCTTGGAACTTCAGAAATAGATTGGGCGATTGTAGTCATGCTAGCTGTAGGCGGTTATTTTATGGTAGGTGCTTCCAATGCGTATAATCAAGTATTAGAGCGTGATCTAGATGCACTGATGGATCGTACCAAAAATAGACCGGTAGCTTCAGGTCGTATGTCTGTGAAAACAGCGTTGGGGATCGCTATTTTATTTACAATATTAGGGCTAGTTACTTTGTTTTATATCAACCCTCAAACAGCGATGTTTGGAGGGATTTCTATATTTATGTATGTGTTGCTGTATACACCTCTTAAAACCAAAACACCACTATCGGTTTTTGTAGGTGCATTTCCAGGGGCTATTCCTTTTATGTTAGGATGGGTTGCTGCTACCAATGATTTTGGTATAGAGCCAGGCACGTTGTTTATGATTCAGTTTTTCTGGCAGTTTCCTCATTTTTGGGCCATCGGCTGGTTTCTGTTTGATGATTATAAAAAAGGAGGATTCTTTATGCTTCCTACAGGGAAAAGGGATAAAGGAACCGCTGTGCAAATAATTTTATACACGATATGGACGATCCTTATTTCCCTAGTACCTGCATTTGGAGTCACTGGAGGATTATTCTTATCGCCTATCGCAGCAATTATTGTGGGAGGTTTAGGATTGTTTATGTTGTATTGGGCAATAAAGTTGTATCAAAAAAGAGATGCAGCTACTGCAAAAAAATTAATGTTGTCTAGTGTGACATACATAACGCTGCTACAAATTGTATTTGTGGTAGATAAATTTTTAAGATGATGGATTACACAGCAGGAACGGAAAAACTTAAACAAGATCGCGCAAAAAAACAAATGCTTTGGTTTGGTCTTATTAGTCTATGTATGACATTTGCAGGACTTACAAGTGCATACATCGTAAGTATGGAGCGTAAAGACTGGCTGGACGATTATGAATTTCCACAGTCTCTTATCATATCTACAGTAATTATCCTTATAAGTAGTCTTACCATACAATTGGCAAAAAACGCAATTGTTCAGGACAAAAGACAAATGGGAACACTGATGCTACTGGTTACTCTAGTGCTCGGATTTGCGTTTGTAGGATTTCAATATCAGGGATTGTTTACGGAGTTAACGAGTCAAGGGTATTTTATGACTGGACCGTCAAGTAGTATTACGACAACATTTTTATTTTTGATTATTGCGGTTCATATTGCACACGTAATTGCAGGGATGATAGCGCTTATCACTATTGTTATAAATCATATACGAGGGAAGTATTCTAAAGAAGATCATCTAGGATTAACCTTAGGAGTTACTTTCTGGCACTTTTTAGATCTGTTGTGGATATTCTTATTTTTACTCTTATACTTTACAAAGTAATTTGTAAGTTTTTGAATGTTACTAATCAACTTATTAAAAAGAGAATAGTGTTTTTAGAAATAAAGGTAAATAAGGTCATTATAAAACCTAATTTTATCTTGAAATACGGATATAAAATACCTATTTTTGCAAACGATAAATTAACCAAAATGTCACTATGGACGCTACTGTAACAAATGCAACAAGCGAAGGTAAAACTTGGGGAGGTGGAAACAAACCTCTAAAAGCAAGCTATGGGAAGTTAATGATGTGGTTTTTCATTGTATCTGATGGATTATCTTTTTCAGGCTTTCTTGCTGCTTATGGTTTTTCTAGATTTAAATTTATAGATTCTTGGCCTATTGCAGATGAAGTATTTACTCACTTTCCTTTCCTACATGGTGTTAATGCACCTATGTATTATGTGGCATTTATGACATTTGTTCTGATTATGTCATCAGTGACTATGGTACTTGCTGTAGATGCTGGACATCACATGAAAAAGAATAAAGTAATCGTATATATGTTCCTTACTATTATTGGAGGAGCTGTATTTGTTGGTTCTCAAGCTTGGGAATGGGCTACGTTTATAAAAGGAGACTATGGAGCTGTAGAAACGAAAGGAGGTAAGATCTTACAATTCTTAGATACTGAGGGTAATAGAGTTGCACTTTCTGACTTTGCAATAGCAATACCAGATGTAAGAGTAGAACACGACCGTAATAATGGTGTCTGGTATTATGCAGAAGGACCGCTTCCTACATATTCAATAGAAGAAGTAAAAGCAGGATTTGCTGCAAACCCTAATCTTTTGATTCGCACACAATTACTTACTGAAAAAGGAGAGAAAACCGTACTTAATAGGGAAGAGTCTCTATTACGTTTAAATAGAGATGCAGTTGGAATTGTAGAAGGGGCAAACCTAAGACATAATGAATACGGAGCACCTCTCTTTGCAGATTTCTTCTTCTTCATTACAGGATTTCACGGTTTCCACGTATTCTCGGGAGTTTTGATTAATATTATTATTTTCTTTAATGTAGTGATCGGTACGTATGAACGTAGAGGTCATTATGAAATGGTAGAAAAAGTAGGATTGTATTGGCACTTTGTAGATTTAGTTTGGGTATTTGTATTTACCTTTTTCTACCTCGTATAATTTTATTCCCGCGAAGGCTGGGAATCTTAAGAAAATAATTTCAATAGCATAAGAACTATTTATATAAGTTATGGCACACGAACATAAATTAGAAATATTTAGAGGACTTTTAAAGTTTAAGTCCAACGTATCAAAAATCTGGGGAGTACTTATTGTGCTATCTATTGTTACTATAGTTGAGGTAGCTTTGGGTATAATTAAACCAGAATCTCTTACAGAAAACACATTTATAAAAATGAAACTCCTTAACTGGATTTTCATTATCCTTACTATATTTAAAGCATACTACATTACCTGGGATTTTATGCACATGCGTGATGAAGTAAAAGCTTTAAGACGTATGGTCGTTTGGACAGGAGTATTCTTGATTTTATATTTAGTATTCATCTTATTAACAGAAGGTGACTATATCTTTGATGTATATGATACAGGGTTCCAAAGTTGGGATTTTTAATAGCATTAAAAAGCGGTTTTTATAACCGCTTTTTTTAGCAATACACCTTATATTCATTTCTTAATATATGTAAGAATGTAGGTGTGACAAAAGAAAGTACTATGAAAAAGAAACTAGTGCTTATTGCACTTTTTGTTTTGCCCATCGTGGCCTATTTATTCTTTTCTTCAGGAATATATAACTTTGCAAAGCTTCCTATAGTAACAGAAAAAGTAGCCGATGTTACAACAGTTACCACACGAGAGATTAAAACGGATGGGTATTCTTCAAATACACCTTTAACACTAAAAGATCACGTATCCATAGTAGGATACTTGGGAGATAATCTTACTTCTAATAGAGGATATACTGCAAATCTTAATTTGATGATCTATAAGTATTTTGTTAAATACGAAGATTTTCAAATGATCCTTTTTGTATCGCCAGGCAGTGAGCAAGTTATTGCCGATTTAAAAATAGAATTAGGAAGAATTTTTGATGTTTCTAAGATTCGTTTTGTGCAAGCAACAAAAGAACAAGCAACAAAACATTTTGAAAGTTTAGGTACTACACTCAGTTTAGGACCTAACGGGAGTCATCCTAATGTATTTGTTATTGACAGAGCATTAGCCTTGCGATCAGGTCATGACGATAAAAAGCCAAATGGATTTGGATATGATATGACGCAAGCCGTAGAAATGGGCTATATTAAGGATGATATTAAAATATTACTAGCAGAATACAGACTAGCGCTTAAGAAAAACAATAACGCTAGTGATAAAATTGAACAACGTAGAGAAAAGAAATAATGCGCAAGAACACGTATATAGGAATTGCTTTTATTGTACTCATTTTCGGAATCATCTTTATTCCTAGAATCTTTGAAAGATATACAAATGATGATGTTGTAAGGGGTGGGCGTATGCATGCCGTAGGAGAAACAGAAGAAAAATCTAAAGACGAATTATTATATATTACAATTAATAAAGAAGAAAAAAGAGTCCCTTCTTTTGAGTTTGTAGATCAAAATAAAGACACTATTACTGATAAAACTTATAGAGGAAAGGTGTTTCTAGTGGAGTTTTTCTTTACGCGATGTACAGATATCTGTATTCCTATGAATCATAACTTGCAAGCCATTGCAAAAATGTTTGAAGACGAGCCTAATTTTGGAATTGCCTCTTTTTCTATAGACCCTGAACACGACACCCCAGATGTATTAAAAAAGTATGCTACAGACTATGGCGTAATAAACCCTAATTGGCATTTTATGACTGGTGATAGATCAGATATATTAAAACTGTCTAATGAAGGATTTTATCTTGCTACAAATACAGAAGACGATCTTGATAATGGATTATATCATTCTGGACTCTTTGCATTGATAGATCAAAATGGCTTTATACGTTCTCGTCCTGATAACACGGGTAATAACCCTAAACCTTATTACAGAGGATCTGTTCCTATGGATGCTACTGTACAAGAGGGAGAAGAAGCTCCAGAGATAGATATACTAATAGAAGATATTAAAAAATTACTTAAATAATAATGAGTGCAGATCTTTCAAATACAGAAAAGAAATACCAAAAATGGATCGTTGTATTGTCTGTTGTGATCCCACTAGCGGTAGCAGCTTTGTTTGGTGTAAAACTTAAAGATTATGGGTTTGATGTAGAGCCTCTTACTTTTTTACCACCGGTATATGCCACGATTAATGGATTAACCGCTATTGTATTAGTACTTGCTGTTCTTCAAATAAAAAAAGGAAATCGTAAGACTCATGAGCGCTTAATGAAATTTGCTATCCTGCTTTCGGTATTATTTTTAGTGATGTACGTAGCTTATCACATGACCTCAGACTCGACGTCTTATGGAGGAGAAGGCGCCACACGTTATTTGTATTTCTTTATTTTGATTACACATATTGTACTTTCTATTGTGATTATTCCATTGGTTCTTTTTACGTATGTAAGAGCACTCGCAGAGCGCTTTGATAAGCATAAAAAATTAGCAAAAATCACTTTTCCAATATGGCTCTATGTCGCTATTACGGGAGTTGTGGTGTATCTTATGATTTCACCCTATTATATACATTGAGTGAGATGGACATTAAAAAAATCTTAGTCGTCGTTTTTATGATTGTTTTTTCCGCTTTCGCGAAAGCGGAAAAAGTCATACCTACTCCTATGATGACTACGCAATGTGCTATGTGTCGTGCTGTGTTAGAATCTGAAGAAGATAATAGCACCGCAAAAGGAATCAATAACGGTATTAAATACCTCATGGTGATTCCATACATTCTCGTAGGAGGTGTCTTTTACTTTGTTTACAAATCAAGAAAAAAAGACAAGGAAAACGCATCTGAAGATTCTTTGACAGAACGCTAACTGTAACAAGCTTTTAAATCTGGAGTCTTTCCTGTGAGATATGATATAGCTAGTCATTATTGATGCTTTTTACTAAATATGTATCTAGGTATATCCTTTATAAAGCAAGGTATTAACACCAATTTCACACAATTTTAGCTTTTCATTACTAATATTGTATACTTAATGTGTAGACTATGATCCAAATTAAAGATTTGCATAAATCATATCAAATGGGGAGCAACTCGCTTCACGTCTTGAAAGGAATCGACTTTAACGTAAAAGAGGGAGAATTGGTCTCTATTATGGGATCGTCAGGATCAGGTAAATCTACATTGCTCAATATTCTAGGAATGTTAGACGAAGCAGATCAAGGATCTTATACATTAGATAATGTGCCCATCAAAAATCTTAATGAAAAAATTGCGGCACAATACCGAAACAAATTTCTTGGTTTTATTTTTCAATCTTTCAACCTTATAAATTATAAAAACGCTTTAGACAATGTATCTATGCCATTGTACTATCAAGGGATGAAACGGGCTGAGCGCACAGATAAAGCTATGCATTATCTTGAGAAAGTAGGATTAGCACAATGGGCTACGCATTTACCTAGTGAGATGTCTGGAGGGCAAAAACAGCGTGTTGCGATAGCTCGTGCACTAGCAAGTGATCCAAAAGTCCTGCTTGCAGATGAGCCAACAGGCGCTTTAGACACTACGACTTCTTATGAAGTTATGGAGCTTATACAAGGGATTAATGATGAAGGAAAAACAATTCTTGTTGTGACTCACGAGCCAGATATCGCCGAGATGACCAAACGGATTGTAAATCTTAAAGATGGACGAATTATAGATGATCGCCTTGTTAACCAAATACTAGCTAAATCTCATGTTTGATATAGAACGTTGGCAAGAAATATTCGAAACTATCGGAAAAAATAAGCTCCGTACTTTCTTGACGGGACTTTCTGTTGCCTCTGGTATTTTTATACTAGTGATTTTATTAGGATTCAGTACCGGTATTCAAAAAGGAGTTAAAACACAATTTTCTCAAGACGCCGAAAGTAAAGTTAATGTCTGGACAGGTGTTACTACAAAAGGGTACGCAGGTCTTAATCCTGGTCGCCGTATCCAAATGCATAATAGTGATTTAGAAAATGTAAATCAAAAGTTTGGCGAAGCTATACAAGATCAAACGGGACTCTATAACATCTGGGGAGGTCAGGTAAACTATGGTAACGAATCGGGTACTTACAGAATAGAGGGTGCCAACTACGGACAGCAGTTTATTGAAAATGCAGGTCTCTCTGCTGGAAGATTCTTAACTCAGAAAGATGAAGACGAGGGTATTAAAATTGCGGTCATAGGTCAAAAAGTAAAAAATGATCTTTTTAAACAGTCCGAAGCTGTAGGAGAAACCATAAAAATTATGGGAATCAACTTTCTTGTAGCAGGTGTTTTTACAGACCCAGGTGGTGAGCGTGAAGAATCACGCATATTCATACCACTTAGTACAGCGCAACGCGTTTTTAACGCAGGTGACAAAATACGCTCTATGGCATTCACTATAAAAATGTCTGAAAATTTTGATGAGGCAGTCGCTCTATCTGCAGCAGTGAGTCAAGGGATAGAGGATGAGATTAAATCTCGATATCAAATCGCGCCAGATGATCGAAGCGCTGTGCGTGTACGATACAATCTTGAAGAAGCGAAGAAAATTTATAGCCTTATCGATACCATCAGAATGGTGTTTTGGTTTATAGGTATCGGAACTATTATCGCAGGTGTGGTGGGTGTAAGTAATATTATGCTCATTATTGTAAAAGAGCGTACCAAAGAAATTGGTATTAGAAAAGCTCTGGGTGCGTTACCTGGTTCCATTATAGGAATGATTTTACAAGAATCTATATTTATCACAGCCATTGCAGGCTTTTTAGGTTTGTTTTTAGGTGTGGGTTTACTAGAAGTTGTGGGTCCAGAAATAGATAGCGATTTTATAAAGTTTCCGCAGGTAGATTTTGTAACGGCTATTTCGACGGTCATTATTTTGATTATTGCAGGTGCATTTGCAGGGTATATACCAGCAAGACGAGCAGCAAATATTAGACCTATTGAAGCATTGAGAGATGAGTAGGTTTAGAAGGAATAGCATAAGAAGTTTGAAGGATAATGTGATGTTTTCTGAATGGTACGCTTTCGCGAAAGCGTATAAAAATAAATGCAAATCCTAAAGGATCTCTCCTAAAAAAATAGCAATAAAAAATTAATTAATAACCAAGTCAAATGTTTAATAAAGAACGATGGAATGAAATACTAGAGGCGCTCAATGCAAATCGCTTTCGTACGTTTTTGACGGCTTTTGGTGTGTTTTGGGGGATCTTAATTCTGGTGCTTCTATTAGCACTCACCAATGGACTGAAAAATGGGGTTTCTGCAGATTTTGGAGACTTTGCCACAAACTCTATGTTTATGTGGTCCCAAGGAACTTCTATGTCGTATAAAGGGTTGCCAAAAGGACGGTACTTTAACTTCAAACTAGAAGATGTAGATGTGCTGAGAGAAAAATACCCACAGCTTAAATATATCTCTCCTAGAAATCAATTGGGTGGTTACAATGGAGCAAATAATGTTACGCGAAACGAAAAAACAGGAGCTTTTAGCATCTATGGTGATTATCCAGAATTTATAAAGCAACAACCTCAAGATATTACTTCAGGACGTTATATATCCTATTCAGATATTGAAGAAAAGCGTAAAATATGTGTAATAGGAGAAGATGTAGTAAAGGGCTTATATGATAAAGGCGAAGAAGCTCTCAATACCTATATCAAAGTAAACGGAGTCAACTTTTTAGTCGTAGGAACTTTTAAAAATCCAAAAAGTAGCGGTGACGCAGAGGAAGGAGCAAATACTATTTTTGTTCCGTTTACAACATTTTCTCAAGCATTTAACCGAGGAGATAATGTGGGGTGGATGGCAATTACTGCAGAAAACGGAACCAAAATAACAGACATCAAGCAAGAAGTGTTTGCCACAATGCGAGAGCAACGCTCTGTACATCCAGATGATAAACGTGCTATAGGTCATTTTGATCTGGCAGAAGAGTTTGGTCGGGTTATGGGGCTTTTTTCTATTTTGTCATTTGTAGGCTATTTTGTAGGTGCATTAGTCTTAATGTCTGGAGCCATAGGCATCAGTAATATTATGCTCATTGTTGTAAAAGAGCGTACGAAAGAAATAGGAGTTCGCCGTGCACTTGGTGCAACACCTTGGGAAATAAAATCACAAATTCTACAAGAATCTCTCGTTCTTACGATCGTATCTGGGATGGCAGGTATTGCTGTGGCTGCTGGTGTTATTTGGATCATGAATACCATTTTAGATCAAGTAGGGAAGGTGGATAATTTTGCAAATCCATCGGTAAATATTAATGTCATTTTTATAGCCCTTGCCATTCTTATTGTATCTGGATTACTCGCAGGACTCATCCCTGCCAGTCGTGCCACACAAATGAAACCTGTGGATGCACTTAGAATAGATTAAACATAAAAAACAATCAATCAACTCATAAAAATAGAATGAAACGTACAGGAACTATTATTACACTTCTTATTATTGCCATCGCATTTATAGTAGGTATATGGTACATTTATACAAAAGACAAACAAGATCCAGTAGTCTATCAGACAGAACAAGCTACAAAACGTACTATTGTAAAGAAAACAGTAGCCACAGGAAGTATTGTTCCTAAAGAGGAGGTACTCATCAAGCCTAACATTTCTGGAATTATTAAAGAAATTTATGTCGAAGCTGGAGATAATATCAAAGCAGGAGATCTTATTGCACAAATAGAAGTAATTCCTAATGTGTCTTCTCTGACCAATGCAAAAAATAATATTGCCGGTGCTCGCACAGCAGTAGAAACCGCAAAGTTGGCATTTCAAAATCAGAAAAGTATTTATGATCGTCAGAAGGCACTTTTTGAAAAAGGTGTCATTTCAGCAAATGACTTTGATGGAATTAAAAATTCTTATGATCAAGCTGAGCAACGCGTAAAGCAAGAACAAGTAAACTTAACAAGTGCTTCTCAAAATTATGACATTATCAGAACAGGAACTACAAGTGGTTTGGGTAATGCAGCCACCACTCAAGTGCGCTCTACTGTGACGGGAATGATTCTGGATGTTCCTGTAAAAACTGGAAATCAGGTAATAGAGGCAAATAACTTTAACGATGGAACCACCGTTGCTACGCTAGCAGACGTAGAAAAAATGATTTTTGAAGGAAAAGTAGATGAAAGCGAAGTAGGAAAAATAAAAGAAAATTTACCTTTAGAAATTACTGTAGGAGCTATTGAAAATAAAGTTTTTGACGCCACCCTAGATTATATCGCTCCTAAGGGAGTTGCTGAAAATGGGGCTATTCAGTTTGAGATTAAAGGGACACTTGCAAAGAAAGAAGACACTATCTTTATACGTGCTGGATTGAGTGCAAACGCCAGTATTATTCTAGAAAAAGCAGAAGATGTGCTTGCTATAAAAGAGGCGCTTGTGCAGTACGATCCAACTACAAAAAAACCTTTTGTAGAGGTAGCCATAGGTGATCAAGAGTTTGAACGTAGAGATATTGAAGTAGGGGTAAGCGATGGAATTTATGTCGAGATTAAAAGCGGAGTCACCGCAGAGGATAAGATCAAGGTCTGGAATCAGATCAAAGCTCCAGTTGGTTTTGGAGGAAGGGGTTAAATCCTACCATAAATTCAGTGTGAGTACGCTTTCGCGAAAGCGTATAAAAATAAATTAACATTTTTTGTAACATAAACAAGTTTCAATAGTCATATTGGACATCAATCGATATTATGAGAAAATTAATCATCATAAGTTTTAGTCTTCTGTTTTCTGTAGCAGGATTTGCACAAAATAAAAAATGGACATTGCAAGAGTGTGTACAATACGCTTTAGATAATAACATTACTATTCAGCAAGCTGAAATCTCATTATTAAATTCAGCAATTGATAAATCTGATGCACAAGGTGCTTTTATGCCAAGTATTAATGGAAGAGCTAGTGTCTCTGAAAATACTGGTTTAAGTTTTAACCCAGTAACAAATTTACCGCAAACAGTAACGACTTTAAATGCAACAGGTGGTTTAAATTTAGGATATACGTTGTTTGATGGACTTAGAAATATACGTCAATTACAAAGAGCCGATTTAATAAAAGTAGCTGCTGAGTTTAATCTTTCTAAAGCCAAAGATGACATCGCCTTATTTGTTGCAAATGCTTTTCTCGACATTATCTTAAATAAAGAGAATTTAAAGACCATTCAAGCTCAAAATCAAATTACTATAGAGCAGATAAATCGTACACAGGAGCTTGTTGATGGAGGAGTTCTGCCAGAGGGGGATTTATTAGAAATTAGAGCAACAGCTGCTTCTGAAAGACAACGTATTGTGGCAGCTGAAAATGCAGTAATTCTTTCTAAAATTAATTTAGCACAATTGCTTGCTGTAGAGAACTATCAAGATTTTGATGTTATAGAAGGCGATTATTCAATTTTTGGAGAACAGATTACAGACGCTCCTGTAGATTCAGTAATTGAAAGTGCTAAAGAGAATCGTTATGAAATCAAAATAGCAGAGCAAAATCTCGAAATAGCAAAAAAAGATTTACAGATAAGCAAAGGGGCTAGATATCCTACACTTTCAGCTTTCTTTGGTTATGATACAAGATTTACTACAAATGATTTTATTGATATTCCTTTTAAAACGCAGATTTATACCAATGATGGTATTAATTATGGATTAAGTCTTAATGTTCCTATCATCAATGGTTTCGGAACACGTAATGCTATAAGACGTAGTAAATTGAATATTGAGAATAATGAGATCGCAGTAAAACAAGCAAAACTAGATCTAGAATCTACAGTATATCAATCATATACAGCGGTAAAGGCAGCTAAGGAAAGCTATGAGGCTGCTAAAGTAGCTTTAGAATCTCAAGAGCTTGCTTATGAGTATGCAAAACTTAGATATGATGTAGGGCGCACCAATGCCTTTGATTTTAGTCAATCTAAATTGCGTTACGATAATGCGCAAATTGAATTAACACGATCAAAATACGATTATATATTCCGTATTAAAGTACTGGAACTCTATTTTGGAGTCCCAGCGACAGAACTTAAATTCTAACCAAAATGAGTAGAAAAACATTATTTATCCTTCTAGGAGTAGCCCTCGTTGTTATTTTAGGATTGATAGGCCTTAAACGATCAGGTGTCATAAAAGGAGGTAATAAAGGAAAGTTAGTTGACGTAGAATTAGTAGAACGTGCTACGATAGTAGAGACTGTAGCCGCTACAGGAAAAATACAACCAGAAATAGAAGTGAGTATATCTTCAGAAGTATCTGGAGAGATTATAGCACTTCCTATTACAGAAGGTCAAGACGTTAAGAAAGGTGACCTTCTAGTACGTATCAATCCAGATTTAGTACAAGGAGCACTTAATCAAGTACAAGCAGCTTTACAAAATTCGCGCTCAGGTCTTGCACAAGCTGAGGCAAATCTAAAAGTAGCTAAGCTCAACTATGACCGTAATAAACCGTTATTTGACAAAGGAGTGATTTCAAGATCAGATTTTGAAAGAGCTCAGTCTGATTATGAAGTAGCACAAGCTAGTAAGCAAAGTGCTTATTATAATGTGCAAAGTGTAGCTGCACAAGTAAAGCAAGCAAGAGACAATTTAGGACGTACATCTATATTTGCTCCCATGGATGGTACCATATCAAAACTTAGTGTAGAACTAGGAGAGCGTGTTGTAGGAACTGCACAAATGGCAGGCACCGAGATTGTAAGAGTTGCAAATCTTACCAATATGGAAGTGGAGGTAGATGTAAATGAAAACGATATTGTAAAAATAGCGGTAGGAGATTCTACAATTGTTGAAGTAGACGCCTATTTAAAGAAAGAATTTAAAGGAATCGTTACAGAAATAGCTAACTCAGCAGAAGCAACGCTAACAGCAGATCAGGTGACAAACTTTAAAGTAAAAGTTCGTATTCTTGAAACATCATATAAAGATCTTCTTGAAGGCAAATCAAAGACATACTCGCCATTTAGACCAGGAATGACAGCTACAGTAGATATCATTACAAAGAGAGTAGAAAATAGTATTGCTATTCCTATAAGTGCTATCGTCATAAAAACAGATACAAGCGCGACAAAAAGAGGAAAACCCGAGAAAGATAGTAAAGGGGATGATATAAAGTTTGAATGTGTTTTTGTAAAGGATGGAGATAAAGCAAAGCTTAAAGTAGTGACAACAGGAATTCAAGATGATTCTAAAATTCAAATCTTAACTGGGCTAAGTGAAAACGATGAGATTATTACAGGACCTTATAATCTTGTTACAAAAACACTCAAGACAGGAGATGTAGTAGAAATTAAGAAAGACGAAGATGATTCTGAAAACGAAATAGATAATTAAAGCATGTCTAATATATTATGTATAGAAACAGCCACCACAAATTGTTCGGTGGCTTTATCTATTTATGGAAAGCAAGTTATATTAAAAGAAGATAATAGCGCACAGTATTCTCATGCAGAACGTTTACACCCTTACATAGAAGCAGTGCTTACGCTTGCCAAAATGAATAAAAAAGAGCTCACGGCTATTGCAGTAAGTAAGGGGCCTGGAAGTTATACAGGTTTACGAATAGGTGTCTCTGCTGCAAAAGGACTATGCTATGCATTAGGAATCCCACTTATCTCTATCGCTACATTAAAGGCATTATCCCATCAAGTTAAATGTGATAAAGGTTCGTATATTATACCTATGTTAGATGCCCGTAGAATGGAAGTGTATAGCGCTATTTTTGATGCAGATTACAATCAAATCAGAGCTACAGAGGCTCAAATTCTTGAAGAAAATTCTTTTGAAGAATATCTTGAAAAAGGAAACGTATATTTTATAGGAAACGGAGTCTCAAAGTTTGAGACAGTCTGTAAACATCCTAATGCGATATTTGTAAAAGACGCTTTGCCATCAGCGACAGAAATGTGTCAACTTGCAGAGGCTAAACATAAAATAGGAGATCATGAAGATGTTGCCTATTTTGAACCCTATTATCTTAAAGATTTTATTGCAGGAAAGCCTACATCTAAATAATGATTAAAAAAGGTTTTGTCACGGTATTGCTCACTTGGAAAAAGCTCCTATGTTATTAGATAACATAGGAGCTTTTAATTGAAACCTTTGAAATTTTACTGCTTCTATTTCCTCAAATACAATTTCTAAGAGGTATGCTTTTTTTATCGCTTTCGCGAAAGCGTATACAACCCCTTATATGACGTTTATAAAAATTATTTAGGATCTGTATTGTAAATATGTACATCACGCTGTGGAAATGGTATTGAAATCCCAGCAGCTTCAACTCTGCGTTTACCCTCTTCTAGAATAAGCCAGCGTAATGCCCAAAAGTTTTCATTAGCCGTCCAATATCTAAGAGATAGATTTACACTACTATCACCTAGTTCTGCAAGAACGATCATAGGAATTTTATCTTCTTCTTTGATAACAGTCTCCTGTTCATTTACGAGGTCAAGCAGGATTTGTTTGGCAAGTTGAATGTCATCACCATAAGAGATTCCCCAAGTGATGTTCTCACGTCGTATCCCTTCTATAGTAAAGTTTACGATAGTTTCATTTGATAATTTTCCATTAGGAATTACCGCAAGTTGATTTCCAAAAGTAGTAAGCTTTGTCGTAAAAATTGAAATTTCTTTTACAGTTCCTTCTTGTCCTTGGGCTTTAATAAAATCACCCACTCTAAAAGGTTTTAAAAGAAGAATAAGAACACCTCCAGCAAAATTAGCAAGTGATCCTTGAAGCGCAAGACCTATAGCAAGACCAGCGGCTCCAATAATAGCGACTAGTGAAGTCGTCTGAACTCCTAATTGTGTAATAATTAGAACAAAAAGAATAATCTTAAGCGACCAATTAATTAGATCTGAAGAAAACTTTTCCAACGTTGGATCGTATTCTTTTTTTAGAAAAAATTTATGCAACACGCGTTTTATTATTTTTATAACCCAAAGTCCAATAATTGCAATAATAAGAGCACTTATGAGCTTAGGAGCAAAATCCCATACCCATTTGATAGCTTCTGTAATATATTGTTGGTATTGATCTGTGTCTTTCATTTTCATTTTTTTTGCAAAACTATTAAGAACTTATGTGACTACCTATTTTTATATCGAAACTTCTATTAAAACTCGATGAGTTGAAGCGCTTCTTCTATAGTTCTAACAGGGAGTTTACACGCGTTATTCACGCAAACATATATAAGTGTCTCGTTTTTGAGATAACGTCCTTCAAAGATCTCTTGTGTGCTTTTTGATGTGCTTGCAGCAATTAACTTATTAGGAATATACTGTGTGTTTAATTCTGTAAGAACTTCTTTGGCATTTTGTCCTACAATCACAATCTCATAATAAGGTTGGGTATAGTTGAGGTATAGGTCTAACCAATTACTAAAGGCTGTTGGTGACCTGTCTATTTCTGGTTGCATATTATTAAGCATCGTTGCTGCCGTTTGCGTATAAGATTTGTCCAGATAATAGTGTGAGAGTGTAAAGATGTTTTTTGCCATCATAGAGTTAGATGCAGGAATTACTTTATCTATGTATGCTATATTACGACTTATTAAATCAGTATCTTCATCAGAGGTAAAAAAGAACATACTATTTGTTTTGTCCTGAAAATGTGCAAAGGTGTAGTCTGTCAATTGTTTTGCTCGCTCTAACCAAGTTGGGTCTGCTGTTACTTCAAATAATGCAATAAAGGCATCTATCGTACTTGCGTAGTCTTCAAGATATCCGTTTATAGTGCTTTTTCCATTTTTATAATTTCTGTTAAGACCTCCATCTTTACGGACCATACGATCAACAATGAAAGTGGCATTTTTAAGGGCCGCATCTAGAAATTTCTGTTCGTTAAACACACGATAGGCATCTACGTAGCCTTTGGTCATAAGGCCATTCCAACTGGTAAGAATTTTATCATCAAGGCGTGGTTTTTCTTTATTGCTTTCGCGAAAGCGTAACAAAACTTCTTTCCACTGTGTTTTTTTCTCTTTAAAATCAGCCAATTCGATTCCTTGTTCTTCTATAAAATCTACATCTGAATCACGCCGAATAAGCACATAATTGTCTTCTTCCCATTTACCAAAGTCATTAATATTGTAATAAGCTGCAAATAGATCAAAGTCTTCTTTTAGAACACTTTTTAACGTAGCTTCGGTCCATACATAGTATGCACCTTCTTCAAGTTCTCCTTCAGGTGTAAGGCTGTCTGCATCTAACGCACTATAAAAGCCACCTTCCTCCGTCGTCATTTCACGAGCCATGTAATCTAACGTCTCATATACAGTCTCTTTATAGAGTTCTTTTTTAGTAAGAAGATAGGCATCGCTGTAAAGACTTACGAGTTGTGCATTATCATAGAGCATTTTTTCAAAATGGGGAATATGCCATTTTTTATCTGTACTATATCTTGAAAACCCACCCCCTATATGATCATTTATACCACCATACGCCATTTTTTCTAATGTCGTATTCACATAATTCAAGAGGATTGAATCTTGCGTTTGATAGCCGTAACGCAATAAAAATTGATAGTTGTTAGGCATCATAAATTTTGGAGCCCTATCAATACCTCCATTTTGCGTATCCCAATATGTTGACCAAGTGGCTAATGATGATACGATGAGCTCTTCTTCAAACTGAGGCTTATTTGGATTTGGGGTAACAATGTCTTTTGTTTTTATCCCAGAGGCTAGCTTGTCTGCAAATTCTACTAAAGCATTAGGAGTTTCCTTAAATGTAGTAGATACTTGTTGTAGGGCATTGATCCAATCTTCTTTTGGAAAATAAGTACCTCCCCATATAGGTCTTCCATCAGGAAGTGCAATAACATTGAGAGGCCATCCGCCCGCTCCGCCTGTCATAAGTTCAACAGCGGTCATATATACATTGTCAACATCTGGGCGTTCTTCACGATCTACTTTTATATTGATAAAATGATCATTCATAAAATTAGCAACAAGGGTGTCTTCAAAACTCTCATGCTCCATCACGTGACACCAGTGACAAGAAGAATATCCTATACTTACTAGAATGAGTTTATTTTCCTTTTTGGCAAGCGCTAAGGTCTCTTTGTTCCATGGTTTCCAATCTACAGGATTATGTGCGTGCTGAAGTAAATACGGACTCGTCTCGTGTATGAGATCGTTAGTGTATGTATGCATTTCAGATTCCTTCTGGTTTTTACAGCTCCACAGTAGTACTAGGGTGAGAAATAATAAAAATTGTCTGTATGTAATCATAGGGGTAAAAATACGAACAAAAAAAATCCTATCACAGGATAGGATTTTAATATGATAATGAGATATTTTACTTTATTTCAAACGTAATTTTAAGGTTGACGCGGTATTCTGTCACCTTTTCTCCTTCTACTACAGCACTTTGCTCAGCGACATAAACCGATTTAATATTCTTTACGGTTTTTGATGCTTGTGATACTGCATTTTGTGTTGCGTCTTCCCAGCTAGTTTTAGAACTAGATAGTACTTCTATTACTTTCATTACTGCCATAATAATTCTTTTTAAATTAAAAATTTTGTTGAAACAGTAAGTTACAAATAATCAATAAGCTATATATAGAATCACTTGTTTTTTATAGATAGATGTTTTTATCTTATCCATTGATTGCTTCAACGGCATTTATGTGACCAGGTAACATTTGTTTAAGCATATTTTCAATTCCGTTTTTAAGCGTAAATGTAGAAGAAGGGCATCCACTACAAGCACCTTGTAGGATCACAGATACATTTTTTGTTTTTTCATCGTAGTTTTTAAATACGATATTCCCACCATCACTAGCAACAGCAGGTTTTACATATTCTTCTATGATGTTGACGATCTCTTTTGAAATATCGTCAAGATTTTCAAAAGTAGCTTCTGCAATGCTTTCTAATTGTTGAGGTGTTTTGAGTTGTTCGGCAGTAACGACTTCTTTCCCATCTTGGATAAAGTTTCTTATAAACTCTCGAGTTTCAGTCACTATTTCATCCCAATTTGCCATGTCGTATTTTTGGACACTTACATAGTTTTCATCTATAAAAACTTCTTTTACAAATGGAAAGTGAAAAAGTTCTTTAGCAAGAGGAGCATGTGCTGTATCATCTATTGTTTTAAATTCAAAAGGTGATGTAACTAGCTTCTTGTTGGCTACAAATTTTAAAGTAGAAGGATTTGGAGTGCTCTCTGCATATACAGTGACAGGGATTTTTTTTGCGGCAATATCTTCAATGATAATAACTCCGTTGTCATTGAGAAAGTCTTCTATTTGCTTCGAAACCTCATTTTGGATATCAATCCACTCTACAATATTATACTTTTCTATCGCTACAAAATTTTGAGCGATGTAGACCGTTTTTACAAAAGGAAGGTAAAATAGTTGTTGAGCCAATGGCGAATTCGTAGCATCATCTATATTATGAAACTCATAACTATTATGGTTAACCAAAAATTGGTTTGCTTGAAATTTTTTTATTGCAGGGTTTGAAGTTCCTTCAACAGTAATACTATATGTAGACATACAATAATTTTTATACAAAGGTAGGTATTATGCCTATTTATTACACCATCCAATCAAATCATAAATGCAGTATAGAGATATTTTATAATAGAGAATATTAATGTTAAAAAAGCACTTGATGATTCAATAAATAAATAAAATTGCCGTTATGCAAGGCATAAAGGGTTAATATATGTAGTAAATACTTATATTTACGCCCCTTTGAAAACTACATTTTCATGAAAAGAATCCTACTTTTCTTATCATTAAGAAAGAATCCATATCTCACATCTATTGATGATGCGCGTTCTTTTGTGAGTGATTCTAGGATGCATGAATTTTTATACGTAATTTTCAATTGCATAATGCTTGTTAAATCCCAACGCTTTAATACAAAAATTTATATATTTGAATGTTACAGTACTTCACGTACGTCTCTTATTGCTGTAAATACCTTACCATTTACACATAATAAGTCGATACTTAGGCCTGTGTTACAAAAAAAGTAGTCCCATGAATTTAAAAAAATACTATATTATATTGGCATTATTTTGCTCGCAATTTGTTGTTGCTCAGGAAGGTTTGCCTGTATTTTTAGATTATCTTCAAGATAATCTTTATCTACTTCACCCATCTATGGCGGGTGCTTCAAAAACAGCAAAGCTTAGAGGGACAGTTCGTGGTCAATGGGCAGGTGTTGAAGATTCGCCAGCATTACAAACAGTAAGTTTGAACGGAAAAATAGGTGAAAAAGTAGGAGTAGGCGGTATTTTATTCAATGATAGAAATGGATTTTTCTCTCAACAAGGAGTATATGCAACGTTTTCATACCATTTATTGCTTTCGCGAAATTATGTAGATCTTAATCAACTCTCGTTTGGATTGAGCGTAGGAGTTATACAAGGAAAATTAGATGAAACTAATTTTGACCTTACAGATTTTGATCCAGTTATTGCAGGTATAGAGCAATCAGATTCATATTTAAATGTAGATTTTGGAATGTCTTATAATTTTTTAGACTTCTTTGCTCATTTTACAGTAAAAAATGTACTCCCTGCAAATAGAGATATTTTTACAGAAGCATTTGAACCAAACAATCAACGTAGGTATATAGTATCTACGGGATATGTGATTTCTCCTAATTTTTCTGAATGGAGTTTTGAACCTTCTATATTATTTCAAGCGACCGAACGTACTGGAGAAGCAAATATTGATCTTAATGCAAAAGCATACTATAAAATGGATTGGGGAAGATTATGGGGAGGTCTTTCATATAGAAGAAGCCTTGATGGTGCAGAATTTACACCTAATGGTGAAACTGTAGATATTCAAAAGACACAATTTATCAGCCCATTCGTAGGAGGATCTTATGATAGATTCTTATTTGGATATACCTATTCTAATCAAACAAATTCTGTAACATTAACAAACGGAGGATTTCATCAGTTAACGCTAGGATATAATCTAGGAGAAAATAAAGATCCGTATGATTGTAATTGCCCAGCAGTGAACTAATAAAAATAAACAATAAATAAGCCCGTTTGTTGTACAACAAACGGGCTTATTTATTTACTGATGTAGCTAGTTTATTCTTTTGAAGCCATAAGCGCTAAGAACTTATCAAGATTTGGTAAAATGATAATACGTGTTCTTCGGTTTATAGATCTATTCTCTTTACTATCATTAGCCACTAGAGGCATGTAACTACTTCTTCCTGCAGCAATCAATTTTGAAGGATCTACTTGATAGCTATCTTGTAACTCTCTAATAATAGCTGTAGCACGTTCTACACTAAGTTCCCAGTTGTCTTTAACATAAGCGCCTGGTTTTATTGTTTGATCATCTGTATGTCCTTCTACCATTACCTCTATAGCAGGTTCAGAATTTACAACGTCTGCAATTCTTTTTAGTAATGCACTAGCTTCTTTATTCACTTTATAACTTCCTGACTTGAATAACAATTTATCAGAAATAGAAATCATCACAACGGTTTCATTTATATCTATAGAGATATCATCATTATCTGAGTTTTCTATCACATCACGATCAAGATTACGCTTTAAATTGTAAGAGACCGCTAAGTTCATAGAGTCTTCAAGTGTTCTAGCTTTTGCAAGTTCAGCTTGATTTACATTTTTTAATGTCGCTGCCATCTGCTTTTTAACATCATTCGATATGACAGCACCATTACTCGTTCTATCTAATTTTTGATCGTTAGAAACGATGAGTTGGTCATTTATATCTTTTAAGGAATTAATTTTAGAGTTATACTCAGTAACTCGTGCTTGAATGGCTCCGTACTTATTTTCTAATTCTTCTTTTTCTACTTGTGTTTTAGTGAGTGTGACTTTGGTAGTATCATACTCTGATTGTAGCTCTACATACTTCTTTTTAGAGACGCAAGAAACAAGGAGTAGAGATGTCATTGTAATAATTACAAACGATTTTTTCATTTTAATTTGGTTTTTAATTATTTTACTACGTACAAAAAGTAGCAGTTTGTTTAAATATATGGTATATACGTCTCAAGTTGTGGATTTGGTTTTTTTGTAAAATATTTTGTATGTAAAAAGCGCACACTTATTGGTATACGCTTTTAAATTTTTAGAATACTTAATTATAAAATTTTATTCCCAAGTGTAATTCTTTCTCTTAGCTTGAGTTTTAATAGCTTCTATCATAGCGTTGCGCAATTGATTATCATCTTTCTTAGTTTGTGATGCCACGTAAGCAATACGCTGACTATTAAGTTGGGCAATCTCTTTTTGTATTGCTTCTCTTTCTTTTCTTTTTGTAGCGATATACATTTTTATTTCAGAAGTAGATTTGCCTTTGAGTTCTTTGGGAAGGTCTTTATCATCTAATGCTTCATAACTAAAATTTTCTTCCTTCTCTGCATCTACTAAGTCCCAACTACTATTTTTATAAAAATGAGAACTCTTGCTTACCGCTCTTTTTACGGCATTTGCTTCTCCATATTCACTGGCGTTAGAATCTTGTTGTAGTTGTAAAGCCATTTTGTCTTCGGCGAGCCTACCATAACCAATATAGGTGCTATTAAGAGCCTTGTTTTTTTCTAAAATAGCTTGGTCATAAGGAGAAGGTACATGTACGGTACGCTTATCGTGATTAATAGCAATATAATTCCCTTTGGCAGACTCTGCTCCATCTTTCCAATAGGTATGAACACCTGTGTTGTAATCTCCGCAAAATATAGTGTTGACTGTTACGTCTTTTTCACAAGCATTTACAGAAGCATCTTGATAGCGAACGGGTCCTTGGTCAAAAGGTTCATTGCCTGCTATGAAAATGAGATTTAAATCATTCTTTTGTGTTCCCCAATTTAATTGATCCAATGATACCTGAATAACTTTACCACAATACTCATTTCCTCCATTTGTTGTGAGCGCAAATAAGTTTTTTGAAATCTCGTCAAGATCATTACTAAAAGCATTTACTTGTCTTATATAACCTTCTTTTGCATTAAGTCTGTCATTGCCATACTCATATAAAGCTATTTGTAAAGTAGGTTTGTCATCAGATCCACATTTTGCATAGGATAGTTCATTAACAAGTTCCCATAGTTGTGATTTTGCTTGATCTATAAGACCATCCATACTATTAGAAGTGTCTAATAGAAGCGCTACTTTAATGATATTTGTTTTTGAATCTAGAACTGCAATGCTATTACTTTTTGATTCATATAACTTTTTTTGATCTTCTGTATTATTAATAGGAGTTGGATAAAAAGAGGAGCTCGCTATCATTAGTGACGTTATTAAAATGGATACAGTTTTCATAATTGTTTGAGTATTTTGATGAATATGATGTAAATCTAAAGACATTAAAACTCGATTAAAATTTAAAATGAGTGAACAGCCCTTTTTAATGAGTAAACAAGCTCATAGAATGAGTAAGGATGCTTTTTTAGGCTTTAAAAAGAGGTTTTAATGGGCTATATCTAAAATCATCATTTTTTGGTGTAGCATTTTTGCACTAAGTTTGGGTTCTATGAAAAAGATGTTTAATAAAATCTTTACGTTAGTATTAATTCTCTCTTGGGTGAGTATTCACGCACAAGAAAGAAATTCATTTCCTGCAGAAAAAGGACCACCCATTATGGTACGAGGAAGCGTTATAGATATAGAGACACTGGAGCCTGTTCCTAAGGTAAATGTTGAGATTACAGGTGGGAGTTATACGACAACAGGTCCCGATGGAGAATTTAGAATCCGTGCTAGCGTAGGAGATGAACTCGTAATACGGAGTACAGATTTTGAAACACAATATTACACCATAAAAGATAATCAGCGTATTCGAGTTGAGGTACATTCATTATCTAATCCTATTATATTAGATGAAGCTGAAGATTCAGAAAAACCTAAGCAAATCTTTACCGATTATGTCCAAAAAGCAAGAGCGGTATATAAACAAGATGTTTCTAAAGGGATTGATAATATTGCTTTAGCATTGGAGATAAAAACAATTACCGAATCAGAAAGAGCGATTGCTTATGAACTATTAGCAGATATTAATTCCTATTGGAAACAATATGATTTAGCTATCGCAAATTACAAATCAAGTTTAAAAAGTGAATACAAAAAAGGTGCTGAAATAAAATTAGCAAAAGCTTATTTTAATAATAAAAACTATCAGGAAAGTATTGATCTTTATCAAGCACTATTAAAAAAAGAGCTGTCTTTTGAGCAAAATTTAGAAGCTCTAGAAGGCTTAGGCGATACGTATAAGGCTACGGCCGCTTTCGCGAAAGCGATAGAACAATACAAAAAAGCAGAACGCATAGCTACAGATTCTTCTATTGTGTCAACCGCTACGAGACTAAACACAAAAATTGCAGAGTCTTATGATCAGATCGGAAATAGTCAAAAAGCCATCACCTCCTATAATAAAGCACTTAATTTATCTAATCAGGAAAACTCAGAGAGTGCGGCGAGATCTAAGGTAAAAGTTGCCGATTATTATAATGCAACACGACAATTTGATGAAGAAATAAAACTTCGTAAAGAGGCATTACAAGAATTACGCGATGTAAACACAGATTCCATCACAAATGATGATGTACTTACACCTCAGAAACAAAACTATAAAATTGCCAGTGCTTACGTAGATCAAAGAAAGTTTGAGGAGGCCATTCCTTTTTTTGAAAAAAGTATTAATGAAGCAGCCAATAAAAATGACCTCGTTGTCGAAAAAGATGCCACGAGACGACTCTCAGAATTATACAGAGATAAAGAAGATTTTGACAAAGCTGCAGAGAGTTATGAACGTTATAAGTCTCTTGTAGATCAAGGGTATCTAATTAAAGAACAAGAGTTAGAATCAAGGATACGACTTGGAAAAATCAATGCCGAAAAACAAAATAGAATCTTAAGTCTTGAAAAAGATAGAGAGCTTAATGAAGAGCGGTATGACTTAGCTTTCCAAAAACAAAAAATAATTGATGAGCGTAATAATACACAACGATTAATCATTGGGTCTTTAATTGTAGTTGCTTTGTCACTTCTTATTGCAGCATTAGCAATGTATCGTAGTTCAAAAAGGCAAAAATATGCAAATAACTTATTGGCTCTAAAGAGTTTAAGATCACAAATGAACCCTCATTTTATTTTCAATGCACTTAATTCTGTAAATAGTTTTATTGCTACCAATGATGAGCGTACAGCAAATAAATACCTTTCCGACTTCTCAAGCCTCATGCGCTCCGTACTAGAAAATAGTGAAGAAGACTTTATACCGCTTTCTAGTGAGATAGAACTCATTAAAAAGTATACGATGCTAGAGCATTTCAGGTTTAGAGATAAATTTGACTATACGCTTACAGTAGATGAGAACTTGGCGATAGATGAGTTTCAAATACCACCTATGTTATTACAACCGTATGTTGAGAATGCCGTATGGCATGGTATGCGATACAAAGAAGAAAAAGGGCTATTGCATATTAATTTTAGTCAAAAAGATGCTGATACTGCTGTAATTACAGTGACAGACGATGGAGTAGGTAGAGAGCGTAGTAAAGCTATGAAAACAGATAATCAGAAAAAACAAAAATCTAAAGGAATGGGCAATATCAAAAAGCGTATCGCCATACTTAATGAAATGTACGGAGATCGCGTAGATGTTGTCATTACAGACGTATTTGAAAACGGAGAAGGAACAAAAGTAACACTAACACTAAAAAAAGACTAACCATGCTAAAGCTCAAAACGATTATAGTAGAAGATGAAGAAGTGAGTCGAGATATATTACGCAACTATCTCCAAAAGTATTGTCCAAAAGTTGAGCTTGTAGGCGAAGCATCAAATATAGAAGAAGCGCTCAGTCTTATCCGTAATGAAACACTAGACCTCGTTTTTTTGGACGTAGAGATGCCACACGGTAACGCATTTGATCTCTTGGAACAAGTAGGGGATCGTAGTTTTGAAACTGTGTTTGTGACCGCATATAACCAATATGCCATAGAAGCGCTTAATACACATGCATCTTATTATCTACTTAAACCAATCTCTATAGATGAGCTTATAAAGGCCGTAGATTATGTGGCTCAGATTAAAGAAAAAGAAAACGAATTAGAAAATAAAGTACTTACCGCTTTTAGTTCTGAGAATCAAGGTAAAATAACAATTCCTGTGCAAGACGGTTTTGAAGTCCTAGAAGCAGCTTCCATTTTATACTGTCAGGCAGATGATAATTATACTCAAATATTTCTTACCAGTGGAGGTAAAAAATTAGTCAGTAAAACTCTTAAGTATTTTCAAGATGCCTTAACAGATTTTGGATTTGCAAGAGTGCATAAATCGTATTTGGTCAATATCAATGAGGTCACTGGGTATAGAAAAGGGAAGGGCGGTACAGTAGTGTTAAGTACAGGTAAAGAAGTGATGGTTTCAGCTTCCCAGAAAGCCAACTTGCTAGCGTATTTTAAATAATTTTTAAAAGTCTTTATACGCTACTTGAATGTCTATTTTTTGAGGAATTTGTCCGCTTTCGCGAAAGCGCACGATGATGTCTTCAAGGATATCAATAGCATCATTGGAATAGATGTAATGCTTGGCAGGCTTTGCTATTTCTGTATGGATTATTTTTTCTTGTTCTAATATAGCTTTTGTCTGCCTAGCCACCGCTTCTCCAGAATCAATAATGGTCACTTGATTAGGTAATAATTCTTTGAGTATAGGAAGCAAAAAAGGATAGTGACTACATCCTAAAACTAGATAATCAATATTTGCCTTTATCATAGGAGCTATATAGGAAGTAAGAAGTTCTCTAGTTTCAGGACTATTTATTTTTCCTTGCTCAATTAATGGAACAAGCCCAGTGCCTATCACTTCTATGGTATTAATTTCTTGCGTGTATCTTTTTGAGGTGCTAGAAAACAAACGACTATTCAGCGTTCCTTTGGTGGCTAAAATACCAATGCTTTTACTCTTAGATTGAAGTGCGGCGGGTTTAATAGCAGGTTCTATTCCAATAAAAGGAACATTGTAATTTGCTCTTAAGTAATCAATGGCATTTGTGGTTGCTGTATTACAAGCGACGACAATAATTTTTGCACCTAGTGCTATTAGTGTTTCTGTATTTTTAATACATAATTGTGTAATCTCATCTTGAGATTTTTCGCCATACGGAGCATATTTACTATCAGCTAAATAGATAGTTGATTCTAATGGTAGTAGCTCAACAATTTCTTTCCATATAGAAATGCCTCCTATTCCACTATCAAACACTCCGATGTATGTATCTTTTTGCATAGGTCTAAAATAAAAAACTGCCTCCAGAATGAAGGCAGTTTTTATAAACTTTCGCTTTAAGCGAAATAATAATAATGTATTAGATACCTAAATCTGCTTTTACGTCTGGCATAAGATCATAACCATCTGCCATGATCACTCCTGCAGCTCCAGGTGTTGAGTCAAGAACATATTGATATCCTTTTGCTCTAGCCACTTTTTGTATGGTTACGCGTGCTTTCTCAAGTATAGGTTTTAATAACTCTTGCTCTTGTTGACGCAGTTTGGTATATGCGTTTTGCTCGTATGCGTTAATTTGTTGAAGTGTTTCTTGTACTTCTTTTTGACGAGCAATATTGGTCTCATCAGTTTGTGTAGCTACTTCACGCCCATATCTTTCAGATGTTTTTTGAAGTTCAGTCTTCATTTCTGTTAACTGCGCTTGATATGATTTTTGTGCTTTTTCAAGCTCGGCATTTGCAGTAACATAGCTAGGCATTGCTTCTACTAACTCTTGTGTGTTAATGTGCGCAATTTTTGATTCTTGAGCTTGCATTACGCTAGTCATTCCTATTACTAGAGCTATGGCTACGAATACTTTTTTCATGTGTTTCATTGTAATCTAATTAAAGTTAAGTGTGTTATAGTTATAAAATATAGGGTTATCAAATACCTCCACCACTATGATCATCTTCTTTTTGGAGGATTGGGAATACTATCTGTTTTTTTCTTACGTGATTCTATAACAGAATCTCTTTTTCTTTCGCGTTCTGCTAATAGAGCGTCTTTTTTCTTTTGACGTTCAGCTAGTATAGAATCTTTTCTTTTTTGGCGAGCTTCTATAAGTTGTTGCTGTTTTGCTTTTTTCTCCTCAGCTGTTTCTGTTCCAGAACTTCTGCCTGACGCTTCGGCTCTTGCTGCTTTGGCAGCATTTATAGAATCTTTTCTTTGTTGACGTTCTTCAAGAATACGCTGTCTTCTTTCTTCAAAAGCTTTATTACGTGCGTCTTTTTCTTCTTGGCGTTGTGTTGCCTTTTCTTCAATTAACGCGTCACGTTCTGCTTTCTTTTGATCTATAGCTTTTTGACGTTCCTGTGTTTCTTTGTCTTGCTCTACCGTTTTGGCTTCATCTCTATCAAAAGAATCTTCTTCTTTTTTATTGTTGATTTGTTTACGTTTTGAAGATCTAGTGATACTTCTTAAAACTTGATCACTTATATCTAATCGATCTGCCACATATAATACACCTGATTCAGATTTTCTTAATACAACATCAAACTTTTTATTTTTAGAAATTTCTTGTACAGCATTAAAAACTTGGTCTTGTACAGGCTCTATTAATTGACGTTTTTGTATCGCCAAATCACCACCTGGTCCAAAACGTTTTTGTTGATATTCAAAAATTTCTTCTTCTTCATACGTGATTTCTTCTTCACGCTCTTCAATAAGTTCTTTGGTAAGCAATACGCGTTCATTTTGTAATTGCTTTTTCATTTCGTCTATTTCACCGAGTTTTTTTTCTATTTCACTTTTCCACTTTTTAACTTTCGAATCTAGTTGAGAAGATGCTTCCTGATATTCAGGAACGTTTTCAAGTATATAGTCCATATTAATATAGCCTACACGGATACCACGTTGTGCTTGCGCAACAAGGCTCACAAAAAAAAGTGATGCAAAAAGGAAAAAAACTTTTGTTTTCATATTGGTTATAATAGCGTTAGAAATAATCGTGCCAAAATTAAAACTGCTGTCCTATGATAAAGTGCGTTTCCCATCCGTTAGGCTGTATTAGCCCAGGTATAGGATCGAAGCCATATCCAAAATCTAGCCCTAATAATCCAAAGGCAGGCATAAATATACGAATTCCTGCACCAGCAGATCTACTCAATTGAAACGGATTATAATCCCTAAAATTGTCATAAGTAGCACCTCCTTCAATAAAAGCAAGTGTATAAATGGTTGCCGCTTGACTAAACGTTACAGGATAACGAAGTTCTAGACTAAATTTATTATAAATGGTAGCTCCATCATTATTGTTTGCAGTTGTAGCTGCTCCTCTATCTAAAGGAGTTACAGATTGATTAGGATATCCTCTTAAACGGATAATCTCACGCCCATCTAGTGCGAACCCTCCTAATCCATCTCCTCCTAAGAAAAAACGTTCAAAAGGTGGAATCCCTCTATCATTATTATAAGCACCTAGCCATCCAAATTCAACATTAGATTGTAAGACAAACTTCGCAGGAAGGCTTGTGTACC